>NZ_JABAIG010000005.1:0-483844 GCF_012641385.1 Rhizobium sp. P28RR-XV | reverse complement strand
CCGCAGCGTCCCGACGGCGCGGATATAGACGATCTACTTCCGTTTAACTTTGCCAAATCCACTGCCACCTGACCCAGGGCGGTCGTCACAATCCACCCCGTCAACGCGCAGCGAAATGAGCGCTTACTGCTGATTTCGAAGGACGATGTCATCACCAAATACGGTGGGGACCCTAAGAAAACAGACGACATCTGCGTCAGAAGTAATGTCCAGCGTGAAGGCGACAGTTTGACGAACCGCGGGCTTGGGTGCGCTATGCTTACAAAGAGCGTTTATCCATCGGTTGACTTTAAAACACGGCTGTCAATGACCCCAGAGGTCAAAGGTTATCCGACCGCATGGAACAAGGCGTTTGATGCTCTGGTGGTCGGTAAGCCGATCACATTATTTCCGGACGCAGGCGTTGCACCAAAGCTGGATTTCGTTGGAGCCGGGGCAGACAACATAAATAGGCATTTTGCGGGCGATGTATACGGCCTCTCCGCAGTCTCGGACAAGCAGCTTGTCGTGGCCACAGCTCGCGGCTGCATCGCTGGTGCTTTTAAGAGGTGATTCCAATGAGAGCGCTCGTGGTAATACTTCTCTGTGCAGCTTCGGAATTGGCATACGTGCAGAGTGATCCAGATCTCAATGTAGACCGGCCATTTAGCACCAGCACCGCGATCGACAATGTCAAGTTATGCGATCCGAACATACAAAACGCTGAGGAGCTTTCGCGGATAGAGAAGTTCTTCTATGATTTTGTGCCAGAAAGGGGCGGGGATGGGCAGGATGGGTCACCAGAAGTAACGATCACCCGAAACATCGCATTTTCGATGCCGGAAATTGGATCGTCGCCAATAAGTGCGAAGATTCATTCGTTGGACCACAGCAGTTGTGAAAGCGAGCTAAAAACATCCGATATCAAAGTTGAGATTCCTGACGGCCATCATATAACGGTTTCCTTCCATGTGGACGTCAGTGCGAACGATTGCGGATGGTTCTTGGGAGTTCACTACAAGAACTATATTGGTTCTGGATCTGCAGATATCAGATTATCATTTGTGCTAGACAGTGACCTCCAAGTGCAGATGGATGGAAACCCTGCAATATCAAATGAACACTACGACACAAACCCATTCTTTGACTTCATTGGTGCGGTCTCGCCGATGGGTACGCCTGTAGCCGCCTTGCTGCGTAGCATGGTTCACGCGGCTCTAGTCGACAATCTAGGAGCTGCTGCCACACATCTCTATGAGATTGGGAATCAAGCGGCGTTTAAGGCCGTCAACGCAAGCAACAGCTCAATAGCGGCCTATAGCAAGTCACTAGACTTGCTTGGGTCTCCATCATGGGTGCTGACCACAGATCCTATTATGTCTGGATTTTCGCCCGGAAACCCGGCGGCACCTACTTTTGTGCTCGTGCAACGAACGACCTTAGCTCCCTACTTTGGCCCCACGGCGTATGCCATTCGTGTTGGAGAGATTGCCTATATCAAAGACTTGGCGATACCGAAGCCGCGGGTTCATGAGGTTAAATCCGGGGAAAGCATCTGGAGGATTGCGAAAGGATACCGGCTTGATCCCCACATTTACTTGAGGGTTGAGGATATCAACGGCTTGCGAGGAAAGCCGATACGTCCTGGAGATAAGATCATTGTGCCATTATTGTACGAAGCCTGTGAGGCGATCGTCATCCAAGATAGTTTGGTGCGCCCCGCTGACTCAGTATATAAAATAAACGCAAGAAAGCTGGAAGGTTTTCGTCCGAAACCCAGCGACCTGCGCTCTGGCAATCTGAATCTTATTTATCCCTACGAGTCTATCTTGCCCGGCGACTGACACGATAACTTCGGGTCGTGTATATTGTCGTGCTTGGGGGCGACGGTCTAGCTTTATGGCGTACAAAGGCACTCCACAAGAGTTTTTCGAGTCGTCTAGGCCCGCTGCATCGGGTTGCTAAGAGTAGCTGCTGGCCAAGAAGGGTGGTTAGCGGAGGTGACCGCGAAAATCGGTTCGGCATCAAAGATGTTTTTACTTTGACCTCAAATAGCAGTCGGGCGGAAGAGAGAATGCGTGAGCGCCTAGTACGTGCGCTGAACTCGGAACAGGTTCGCAGTCGCTGTAATGCTGTGGGCATTTATTCATCTAACTGCGCCTTCAGTTCAGCGACAGTGCGCGGCGGTGGCGGCGGGACCCTCGTGCTGCGAATGATGACGGCGTAAAATCGTGTCGCATGGCCGTGCGCGCCGAGCGTCTTTTCATGACCGTCATCCTCGATCGCGCGCTCGGTGATTCCCTCGGTAGACGATTGCAGCGGATGGATCGCAAACGAGTAGCCGGAAGCCGTAAAGCGGTACCTTTCGAGCTCTCTCTCAATACGCGTCTCAATCTTCTGGATGGCCGGCAGGAGCTGGTCGCGCCATTCCATCTTGTCGGTGCCCGTTACATGAACCTGATAAACGACAGCAGCGACGACACGGGCGGCATAGGGTGATTTCAGGAGCGCAATCGTGCCGGCCAGTTTCGCCAGGTCTCCCTTAATCTTCCCCAGGGACCGGACCCCGATTTTGACTTCAATAAGGGCGGCGGGACTCAGTCCGTTGTTAAGTACGACGACATCCGTACGGCGCGAGCCCAGCAATTTGCGCGCCTTGACGCCTTTCCTTGCCGTCAGGCCGTTGACCAGTTTCCGGTTGGCGAACTCGACTGCGACTTCGTAGTGTCGGTCGATCAGTTCCCGGGCGATATCCGCCGTGAGGATATACTCGGTCGTAACAGGCCCGCCGTGAAAATCGGTGATCCACGCGATCAGGTTGCTGGAGCGCTCCACCCCGGCGCGCAGGGCATCGAGCAATTGTTGATCGGTCAGCGCCTGCGAGCCCATGCTATTCAGCAGCTTCCGCGGCGGGTAGCTCGGCCTCGGCGGGCTCGTCCATTTTCTTCCTTTTCTTCTTGCGGCCCTCCGCAGCCACGACCTGGTCCGCGATGAACATCACGTGCCCCGGCACATCCATAAGCTGGAGCGCCTTCATTCCGCGCATGAGGCTGATGCGGGAAAACAATGGCAGGTTCAGCGACCGCCCGGCGGGGTCTTTCCGGGTCACGATCCCGAACACAATGCGGTACTTCCGATCGCGAACGAGCGCGACCATCCCGTCCGCATCGCCGCCGGCGAGAGCGTCCCGGATGAGCGCTTCCAACTTATCGACCGCCGCTGCCTCCAGGCGCATCAACTCGATCGCGTTCACCCCTTGATTGAATAGATGGCTCAATTGGGCGGAAAGGGTCGAGACCTTCACGTGGTAAAAGCTGGCAACACCGTCGCGGATCGCCAGCAGGTCGCACGGTTCAACCGAGGTTTGCCCGTCCGGGCTTATATTCTTCTTGTCGAGACAGGCGATGGCCGCATCCGCCGCCGCAACAGCTTCATTGTAAGCGCCCTCGCTCAGTTGAACGTAAGGCGGAAGGTCGCTGTCTTCGCAAAGCGGGTCGAGGTAAGCGCTAAGGCGAGTGATATAGGCATTATCAATGCGATACCAGTTGCCTTCGCAAAGGTGGAACGTTTCGCCTTGTGCGTCCTCCAGCGTGGTGTCGAAGACGAGACTCTTGAAAATGCTATAACGGTCCCGGCCGTTGCCGTCCTCATCGGTCAGGACCAGCGCATGACGGCGCAAATCCTCAACACCCATGGTATTCATGTCGCTCCCGTGCTCATCCAGATACTCGTAATATCGTCCGATATAGACATCGTCGTAAACGAGACTACGTCCGGCGCCGGCGAAGGCGGCATACATATTGTCGCTGTAATTGATTATCTCGGGGACCGTGATGTTCAAATCGGGATTGCGTGCCCAAAACGCCTCAAGAAGCCGGCCGTTCAAAGCCTCTATTTGGGCGGGATCGCGCACCGGCACGATGTTTTGTATTTCGGGAAATGCATCCTTGTAGTTATCGCTCTCGTACAGGCCGAGCAGCGTCTCACACAGAGCGGCCAAGCCGTCGGCCCCAATATCCGTGCTGATGCGCAGATTGCTGCCGCCCGTGGCATGTCGGAACAATTCCTTGTGCTCGTCGCGGACTTTCCCGGTCAAGCTACGCAGTATCGAGCTGTCGCGGTCGAAATCGAAAAGCGTCAGTTCGGATTCGATGGGGAGCTGTGTGCGCTGGCGTCTGGCGGCGCCGGGATCGAGCGTATCAGTGCTTTTGAGCTTGTGTGGGTCAAGGCTGTTCAGCGTGACCCGGAGCCCGAAATCATACTCGTAGCCGGAATCGATCAAATTATGGGCGACATGACCGAAAGAAAGCGCGAAACAGCGGTCTGCGACCGGCAGGAATACTAGGGCACCCTTCGTCACCTGTGTCAGGTTTTTCTCGACGCCGAAATATGACCTCCACCATGGCGGACGCGGATCGCTGTCCAGGACGAACAGCGTCGCGCCCTCGGGCAGGCCATGTGCGCCGATCCCGGCATCGAGCGCGTGGTCCCCTCGCAGCGCGTTTGTTGCATCATACCCTTCCTTGAGAAGGTAAATCGAAAAAGACCTGCTCTTTGCCATGCCGCCCCGGCGCGATTAGTGTGCTCCACTTCTACCTGTGATATAGACAGCCGAGACGGGTCGACTGTCAATACAGACGAGTACAGTTCAAGTATTTGCGGCCTAACTTTATTGAGGTAGCGTGTGCTTTTGCCGTGTGTCACGGTTTGTTCGGTAGTGCAGTGACGTCGATACCGGCCGATTCAAGTCGCGTTCGAGCCGCCGCGACTACAATCTCCTCAAATGATTCCCTATGGCGTAGGATAATCGCTTCGCCGGTGAGCTCCGGCATGGATCGCTCAAGAAGCATCTCGAACCCATCTGTTCGGTGGTCACTGAGCGCCCAGTCTTTCAATGTCTCGATGACACCTACACGGGCAACCTTCTGTCTGGTCCGCGCCAGCCGTGTGGTCTTCCCTCGCTCCTCAGTTAGAATTTGCTCGAAGGCGTGAATCGTCTGCCAAAAGTCGTACTCGACAGTGCCTGGCTGTTCCTGTGGCATGATGGCGATGAGCCGCCGGAAGGCTGCCTCACTGATATCGGTTTCGTTTTTATTCCGGGCGTTGATGATCCAACGACGCAACTTTTCGGGATCGTCGCACGTAGCGATCCGGGCTCTAATCCGAGCATGGTCCGGCATTCCTGTCCTCCATCATGAAAATGCACCGACCACACCGATGGCGGCCCTCGTTCTCTATGATCGCGGCTAAACTGACCACGCTGCAGAAAGTGCTTCGGCTTGTCTCAAAACGGTTTGCACAGCCGCGTCCTGAAGATCGGGCGGATAGCCGTGCTTGCGCAAGATTCGCTTCACCAGGACCCGCATACGAGCCCGCGCGCTTTCGCGGTGAGACCAGTCCACCGTAACGCTTCCTTTGAGGCTAACGAGGAGTTCGTGCGCGATCACCTTGAGCGAGTCGTTGCCCATCAGTTGGAGTGCACTTTCGCTTTCGGCCAACGCGTCATAGAAGGCGATCTCATCTTGCGACAGACCTTGGTCCTCGCCCCGCCGACGGGCTGCTCGAACTTCCTTGGCGAGGTCGATAAGCTCCTGCAGCACCTCGACAGTGCTGATCGCGTTCGTATGATATCTTGCAATCGCGGCTTCCAAGCGTTCCGAAAACCGTTTGGTCTCCACGACATTCGTCTTGCTACGAGAGCGGATTTCATCGTTCAGCAGCTTACGCAGAGCCTCAAGCGCAAGGTTCTTTTTCTCTAGCTGCTGCACTTCGGCAAGGAACTCGCCGGACAAGATGGAAATATCAGGGGTCGTAATGCCAGCGGCACCGAGTATGTCGACGATTTCCGTTGAAACGACCGCGCGATCCAAAATTTGCTGAATGGCAAAATCTCGATCGGCCGCGCTCGTTCCGCCGCCGTCTGCAGATTTCACGAGCGCGATGCGGACGGTCTGGAAGAAGCCGACCTCATCACGGATTTCTCGGGCCTCATCACTTGCCGAAGCTAAAGCGAATGCCTTAGAAAGGGCAAGCACGGCATCCTGATAGCGACGGTTTTCGCGCCGCTTGGCTTCCTCGGTGTTTTCCTTAGCTGCGGCCTCGTGCTGGCGTGTCAGTATCCACTCGATCGCTTCTGCAAGCACCACTAGGCGCTCATGCGGCGTACCGGCCAGACCCCGCGCATAGTCGAAGCCGTGATACATCGCCTTTACGACCTCGTATTTCTCAAGCAGTACGGCGACTGCTTCGGCTTCGTCGATCCCAGCCTGGCGCTGGTCGGACCCCGAATACTGGCCAAGGGCGTTCTTGAGGTTCTGGGCGATGCCGATGTAATCGACAACGAGGCCAGCCGGCTTGTCGCGGAAAACACGGTTCACACGGGCAATCGCCTGCATCAACCCGTGGCCCTTCATCGGTTTGTCAATATACATCGTGTGCATCGACGGTGCATCGAACCCGGTCAGCCACATGTCGCGGACGATCACGAGCTTCAGCGCATCTTTCGGGTCTTTCGCGCGCTTCGCCAAAAGATCACGCCGGGCCTTGGTGCCAATGTGTGGTTGCCAGCCCTGGGGATCGGCAGCAGAACCGGTCATAACAACCTTGATCGCGCCCGCTGCGTCGTCGTCGCTGTGCCAATCCGGCCGAAGTGCAATGATCTGGTTATACAGCGCAACACAGATGCGGCGGCTCATGCAAACCACCATCGCTTTGCCATCCATGGCGGTAACACGATCCTCAAAGTGCCGCACTAGGTCTGCAGCCACCATGGCAAGCCGCTTCTCGGAACCGACGAGCGCCTCGACTGTCGCCCATTTGCGTTTGATCTTTTCCTGTTCTGTTACTGCTTCATCTTCGGTCAGTTCCTCGATTTCGAGGTCGATCTTTGGCTTTTCGTCATCGGGCAATTCGATGCGCGCCAGGCGGCTCTCATAGTAAATTGGCACCGTGGCGCCATCTTCTACCGCCCGGCTGATGTCATAAACGTCGATGTATTCGCCGAACACTGCAGGCGTGTTTACGTCGTCCTTTTCGATCGGCGTTCCGGTGAACCCGATGAACGACGCGTTCGGAAGCGCATCGCGCAGATACTTCGCGAAGCCATAGGCGATCTCGCCCGTCTTCTGTTCGATCCGTGCGCGAAAGCCATATTGGCTTCGGTGCGCTTCGTCCGCGATCACGACGATATTCCGGCGATCTGACAACATCGGATAGGTCGCTTCGCCTGTTGCCGGTGAGAACTTCTGAATAGTCGTGAAGATCACGCCGCCCGAGGCACGGTTGAGCGCCGATTGCAGATCATCCCGGCTGTCGGCCTGAATAGGCGTTTGTCGGATCAGATCGCGGCACATGGAAAACGTGCTGAAAAGTTGGTCGTCCAGATCATTGCGGTCGGTGATGACTACTATTGTCGGGTTCTCAAGCTCAGGACGCCGAACAAGCTGCCCGGCATAGAACGCCATCAAGAGGCTCTTACCCGAGCCCTGCGTGTGCCAGATCACCCCGACCTTTCGGTCCCCCTGCGGAGCCGACGCCTCAACGGTCTTGTCAACGGCGTGCCGAACCGCATGGAATTGATGATAGCCGGCGATAATCTTAGTAAGGCCCGATCCCGTCTCGCCGAACACCGTGAAATCGTGCAGCAAGTCAAGCAGGCGGCGGCGATCGAAAACGCCTTCAATCAGAGTATTGAGTTCTGGTTGGCCTTTTGCAGCAATGACTTTACCGTCCGTGGTGCGCCACGGCATGAAGCGCTCTTGATCAGCGGTTAGCGAGCCGACACGCGCAGTGATGCCATCCGAGGTAACAAGGATGGCATTCGTCCGGAAGAGCGACGGGATTTGCGTCTTGTAGGTCTGAAGCTGGTTGTATGCGCCTGCGAGCGTGGCGTTCTCGCCGCCGGGCGCTTTAAGCTCGATGACGCCGAGCGGTAGTCCGTTGACGAAGACGACGATGTCCGGGCGGCGATTAATGCTGCCCTCAATCACTGTGAACTGGCCCGTCGCCAGCCAATCATTCGCGGCAAGATCGTCGAAATCAATCAAGCGAACCTTGTCGCCCCGGATCGTGCCATCTTCGCTATAGAATTCGACATCGACCCCCTCGACGATCAGTTTGTGCAGGCGACGATTCTCCTCGACAAGCGAGGGCTTTTCGGTAGCCAGCACCTTTCGTAGCGCATCGCCACACGCTTCCGCCGGGATCGTCGGATTGAGTTTCTCAATCGCGACAATCAGGCGCTTGACCAGCACCACGTCGGCATAGGCTTCCCGCTCTGACACCTTTCCATCGGGGCCGATTTCGGCGTCGGTCGCAATCGCGTAGCCAAGGACTGCAAGTTGATCGAGCACAACCCGCTCGACGGCGGCTTCTGACAGGTATGCCATTATTCGCCCCCCGCGTCTTGAGGCACAGCGGCCTTGGCTTCGCGGCATGCATTGAGCACGAGTTTGTAAGCTTCACGGTCTACACCGAAAAGCAGTCGAGAGGTTTCGATTGCGAGCGGCACTTCGTCACCGCCGGGGAGAATGATCATCACATTCAGCAGCCCGTCCTCTTCGCTTTCACTGCGGATAGCGGCGTACTCATCGATCAGGTCGTTTGAGACCTGAAAGCGCTCGTATGGCTCCAACGTCCTAATCGGATCTGGTTCACGCTCAAGGTAGGCTTCGTGCAGGAAAGTGACGATGGCATCAGCCGCTAGCATAGCGGACCGTCGGTGATGAGCTGAGAGCTTCGCTATGAAGCCGTCCTTGCCATGACTGACCGTGCCTGCTTCGTTACGCAACACCCTTAGTGTATCAGTGAGCTTATTGTGCTGTTTGATGAGGTCGGCGAAGGCCCGATGCCTAACGGTTCCAAGCTCTAGTAGTCGCGTTGCCAGACCGACGAGGTGACTTAGCGGTGTATCGGCAGCTTCCGGCTTCTGCGGGCTCAGCGGATCGTCCAGTTCCTCGATTAGAACCCGGCATGCTGATTCAACAAAACCTTTGGCTGCGTCGATGCAGGCATCGTTTTCGTCGGCAAACTCTCGTTCCAGAGTCTCGAAGGTCTGTTGCAGCATCGGTGCATGTCGCCAATGCGCGCAGAACGCTTTGATGCCGGGATACCAGTCGGCGCTCATGTTGCCTCCCCGACGAGCTTCTCGGCGTCTCTGACATGAATCTCGCCCGACATGAGCTTTGGCAGGAGGAAGTCGCGGATAGCGGCGAGGGTGCGAGATTCCAAGTCATTCGCGATCTGCCGCTCAAAAAGAGGCGAGATCAGTTCATCTGCGGCTCCCATCGCGTCCGGAGTGGCAACGAACGTCGTGGCTTGAGTGAGATGATGCCGCTGAATATGGCCCATCGTCGTTGCTTTTGACGCCGCGATGGCTTGAAAGGATGGCATGTGCTCGGCGATCCAGTGGAAGTAGAACCACTTCGGGAAACTCTTAGACGTCACCTTGAAAAGATGCTGGTTCAGTGCGCCGCGCCCGGCAGTCCAAACCCGATGGAGCAGACTTCCAGACCAAGAGAAGAGAACATCGCCATCTTCGACTACATAATCTGGCGGAATCTCGGTCGATGCACGATCTGCTGACGCCACGCCGCTCGCGCGGAGCTGAGCGATCTTTATCACCGGCAGGGACTCACTCCCATTCGCTGGGAATTTTTGAAGGGCAAGCCCGTTGAGAAAGTCAGCTACCTGGTCAAGTGGCTTCGCGTTCCACCCCTCCGGCTTGCCTTCGTCGTCGAGGCGGTCGGGGAAAAGAGACCAGATATCCGGCTCAAGATAGGGCGCGCGGCATTCCATCTTGGCGCGGGTCGGGCCGAAATCGACGAACCAGTCCTTGAAAATCGCCCGCGCCATCGCTTCTAGCGTCTCGTTCATCCGCCGGTTCAGTTCGATCTTGTTGCATAATGAGAAATAGATATGCCCAATAAACTCCTGCAGATACCGATCAGGATAGGGAAGAAAAAGCTTATCAAAGTCCCCTTTCTTCAGGTGAGGGATTACCCCGCTGACATCTAAATTTCTGATCTGTTCTTGGACAGCACGAGAACGCAGAGCCGCGAATAAGAATAGAGGGTCAATTGTCTTATCATCCGGACGTAGCGCGACCATGTCTTGTGCGATCGCGAAGTCGACTTGAGCTGGAACAAGGCAAACTGCCCCGTTCTGACTTCCTTTTAAAGTGAGGATAATATCGCCTGGCTCGGGATGAGATCGAAACCACTCGCGGTATGTTTCGCCGGAGACGTAACGCACATTCTTATAGGTCGGATATAAGTCGTCGTTTGAGATGCAATTAGTTGCGATCAAAGCGATGCCACTTGAGGAAGTTGGAGCGGTTCGGCCGCGATTATCTACAACAAACTTTGTGGTCCTCGAAAGCGGAATTTTCTTCTCGCATGGCTCCGCCATCAGGAAATCCTTTTTAAGGACAGCTGGATAGTCTTAAAAAGCTCAGAAGAAGTGATGTTTTGTTCTTCGAGCTTCGCCTGCAAAGCGCTGAAGCGTTCTGCAAATGAGACATCGTCGTCTTCAACGTCCGCAGCGCCGACATAACGCCCCGGTGTCAGCACGTAGCCGTGGGCCTTGATTTCCTCCAGCGTAGCGGATTTGCAGAAACCCGGCACGTCCTGATAGGTGCCGGCCTCTTCCTCGCCGCGCCATGCGTGATAGGCGCTGGTGACCTTCTCAATGTCGGTGTCGGAGAATTCCTTGCGCGTGCGGTCCACCATGTAGCCAAGTTTGCGAGCGTCGATGAACAGAATTTCATTGCGCCTGTCGCGCAACTTTTCACTCTTGACCAAGCCATTCGATCGATCCCTGGCGAGGAACCAGAGGCAGACCGGAATCTGGGTCGAATAGAAAAGCTGGCCGGGCAACGCGACCATGCAATCGACCACGCCGGGCGCACCGTTCACGCCTTCAATCAGCGCTTGGCGAATCGCACCCTCGTTGTTCTGTGTGGACGACATCGAGCCATTTGCCAGCACCACGCCCGCTACACCCGAGGGCGCGAGATGATGCACGATATGCTGCACCCAGGCGAAGTTAGCGTTACCGGCCGGCGGAATGCCGTATTTCCAACGCACATCTTCACGCAGGCGGTCGCCGCCCCAATCGGAAATGTTGAAGGGCGGATTGGCAAGGATGAAATCGGACTTCAGATCGCGCAGCTCGTCCTTGTGGAAGCTGCCTTCGCTGTTCCATTTGATGTCGGCGTCGATCCCGCGCACGGCGAGGTTCATCTTGCAAAGCCGCCACGTCGTGTAGTTCGACTCCTGCCCATAGACGGCAATATCACCGATGCGCCCGCCGTGGAGTTCAACGAACCTCTCCGACTGCACGAACATGCCACCGGAGCCGCAGCATGGGTCATAGACGCGGCCCCTGTAGGGTTCGATCATCTCGACCATCACCCGCACGACCGAGCGCGGCGTGTAGAACTCGCCTCCGCGCTTGCCTTCCGATCCGGCGAACTGTCCGAGGAAATATTCATAGACGCGGCCGAGCACGTCACGCGCCTCGCCCTTTTCCTGGCCAAGCGCGATACCGGAGATGAGGTCGATAAGTTCGCCTACCATCACCGCGTTGAGCGCAGGCCGCGCATAGTCCTTCGGCAGCACGCCCTTGAGGTTTTCGTTGTCCTTCTCGATCGCGATCATCGCCTCGTCGATCATCTTGCCGATCGAGGGTTGTTTCGCGTTCGCCTGAAGATGGGACCAGCGCGCTGTAGGCGGCACCCAGAACACGTTGTCGGCTGCGTATTCGTCGCGGTCCTCCGCGCCCTCGGGATACTCTGCCAGAAGCTCGGCACGCTTGGCCTCGAAGCTGTCGGAAATGTGTTTCAGGAAGATCAGTCCGAGTGCAACATGCTTGTAGTCCGAAGGCTCCATGTTGCCGCGCAGCTTGTCGGCGGCCTTGAAGAGTTCTGCCTCGAAGCCCAGATCGCCGCCATTGCCGTTGGCACGGGCAGGCTTGGCACGCACGATGACCGGCGCCGCTTCTTCGGACGGCGCTTCGGCAGCGCCACCAAGCGACACCGAGCCGCCGCGCCCGCGCCCGGCGGTTACAACCCTATCGGAGATGAGTTCATCTTTCACGGCGTTGTACGCGGCTTCGTCCCACTGCAAAGCTTCGCGAAGACGCCCGTTGCCGGCGGCGCCGCCAAGCTCTGTCAACGCCGCCACGAACCTGTCCTTCTGTGCCTGATCAGCCACGTCATCCTCGCAATTCTTACTTCGGTTCCAGCAAACTCCGCTGGTGCCCCACATGTATTTTTTCGTTATCGGGAAGCTGCTTAACAAGTCCCCGACTCAATCACCGAAATCAACAAGATGTATTCAACAACACCGCATGCGTTGCAACAGCAAGACGATTTCCCGTCACGCGGCTGGTTCTAAAGTCGGCAAACTGAAGGCCGCATCGCAGGTGCATAGGTGTGATTGCAACATTTTGAATCTTTTGGAAACGAATCGAAGCAGCGGCGATGCTGCCGACCGAGGTAGCTGCCTATCAGGCGCGTTGCCGACATTGGCGTCAGCGGTGACGAAACGGCACATGCATCGAATTTTAGACGCTTTCGTAACGGGCTTTCCACGAGAGGGCCCTATCCGGATGCTGGGGCACCAACAATGTGCCCGGCCGATGGAGGGAACGTTGCGCGTCAGAAACCGGATTCTTCAACTGCACCGGGCCAACCGCCTGGAATACTGGACGGTGCCTCTGCCGATGGAAGACGAGCGGCGGCTTCAGCAGATGCTTCCCGGCATTCTGCGCGGCATCGCCGATCCGGACATTTTCGAGTTCGTGTGGCAGGATTCGCAAATCCGCATCGACGACGATTTCATCGTCCATTATCCGACGGTGGAGGAATGGGAATGGGAAGAGGCGATGACCTGCCCCGTGCCGCATCCGCACGTGTGGATCGAAACCGCTGCCGCCGGCCCTGACGGTGCCGATGAGCGCATCTACATCTGGGATGTCACGCCATCTGTCGGATCGCCTGCTCACCTCAACCCGTCTTACCGAAATTCTTGCCGCCATCTCTGCCGGACGCGCAGCCAAAGCTGCCGAGGTCGATGGCCGGATCATTCGTCTGCAGACGGAACTGACGGAGGTCGAAACACGCCTCAAGCGCATCTACACCATGATCGAGGACGGGATCGCCGAGATGGATGACATCCTGCGGGAACGCATCGCCGGACTGAAGATCGACCGCGAGCGTATTCAGGCCTCCCTCGATCGCGCAAGGACGCATGCCGTGCCTGCCTCAGACATCCCGCCCGCCGTCGTCGAAGAGTTCGGCAGGATGATGCGGGAGAACATAACCTCCGGCGACATCCCCTTCCGCAAGGCCTACATCCAGGCCGTCGTCGATCAGGTCCAGGTCGGAGACAAGCAGGTCAAAATCATCGGGAGCAAGGCAGCCATCCACCAGGCTATGACTGGCGGCAAAAAATTTTGGCCCGGTGTTCGCAGTTTTGAACGGAAATGGCGCTCCTTATCGAGCCGAACAGCAGGCTGTCCTACAGATGGAATTTCGCACATGACGATCCGGCTTTCGATCTGGAGAGTGTCGTGATCTTCACGCTGGCGCCGACGGTGAGAGGAACCCATCTGCGCGTGGAACAACTCGGCTTCCGACCGTATCAGAAACAGGCCTATGGAGGCGCCAAAGCGGGATGGCGGCAGTTTCTTAAAAGGCTTGAACAGGTGCTGGCGAACGTGAGTTGAGACCATTGTCGGCAAGCCGAGGATGTCATCATGCTTACACCGCCCCACCGCCTGCGTTCGTCGGACATGGTATCCTGTTTAACGATGTGCCGACGCGCCGAGTAGCAGAATTAGGAATTGGATGAGGACATGATTACCAATAGCGAGGACTTCTTCAGCAAGGGATGCGGACGCTGCGAGCGCTTTGCGACGCCGGACTGTTCGACCAGGCAATGGATTGACGGTCTGAACGAATTGCGTCGGATCTGTCTGGAGGCGGGGCTCGCCGAGACGGTGAAATGGGCTCATCCATGTTACATGCATGAGGGACGAAACATCGTCATCATCGGCGCATTTCGCGGCGATTTTCGCCTCACTTTCTTTAACGCGGCACTGATGAAAGACCCTCAAGGGATGCTCGAAAAGCAAGGGCAGAATACCCGGCATCCGGATATGATCCGCTTCGTGAGCAATGCCGCCGTGGCGAAGATGGAGCCCGTCATCCGAGCCTATCTGGAGGAGGCGATGGGATATGCGGAAGCTGGTATCAAGCCTGCGAAAGAGGTGGGCGAAATCGAACTGCCGGACGAACTGATCGAGGCGCTTGATTCCGATCCCGAGCTGGCGGAGGCTTTCCACGATCTGACGCCAGGGCGAAAGAAAAGCTACGTGATCAACCTCGGCTCCGTGAAGAAGTCCGAAACGCGAGCCGCGCGGATAGCGAAGTTCCGCAACCATATTCTCGCCGGAAAGGGTGCACTGGAGCGATAACCGACCTACTCGACCGCTATCCTCGCAACCTGTCTGCCGGCCAGCGCCAGCGCGTCGCCACGAGCCGAGCGATCGCACGCTAGCGTCTCATTCATGTGAGCGGCTGAGTGGAAATCGGGTGGCCGTCGTTCAGGTTTGGACGCTAGGATTCGAGTTCTCGCGGCGCCGGGAGTATCAAAGCTCCCAAGCCGCCTACACCGAGGACGCGACATGAACACATCGACATCCATTCCTGCCCAGGCCTCCACGGAAAACCCTGTCGAGGCGCGCGTCGACGCCTATGATTGGAAAGCCCTCACCGGGGAGCTCGACAGCTTCGGCTGCGCCATCCTCCCACAGCTGCTCACGCCCGAGGAGTGCCATGCGATCTCCAGGCTGTACCCGCAGGAGCGCCACTTCCGCAGCCATGTCATCATGGCCCGTCACGGTTTCGGGAAAGGCGAATACCGCTACTTCAACTATCCGCTACCCGGACTTCTGAGCGGGTTGCGCACCGCGCTCTATCCTCATCTGGCCGGCATCGCCAACGGATGGAATGAACGCATGGGCATGGATGAACGCTATCCGGATGAGCATGCGTCCTTCCTGACGCAATGCCATGAGGCCGGCCAGACACGCCCGACACCGCTGTTGCTGCAATATGTTCCCGGAGACTTCAATTGCCTGCACCAGGATCTCTACGGTGAGCTTGCCTTTCCCATCCAGGTGGCGATCCTGCTTTCCGAACCGGGCCAAGACTTTACCGGAGGCGAGTTCGTTTTGACCGAGCAGCGGCCGCGCATGCAAAGCCGCGTGGAGGTCGTGCCCCTTCGCCAAGGCGATGCTGTCGCCTTCGCGGTTCATAATCGCCCCGTACAGGGAACCAGGGGAAGTTACCGTGTCAATCTCCGCCACGGGGTCAGCCGGGTCCGCTCGGGCATGCGTCACACTGTCGGCATCATCTTTCACGATGCCCGATGACGGCTATGCCGGCAGCGTGTCTCAGCCCACGAAGCCGGCGTAGCTCTCGCCGGTAATTCGGCGCATTACCGCGGAATAAGCCTCGTGATTCTGATCTTCGGCCGAAACGCGCCCCAACGATGGTTTTGCAAAGGCCGCGATTGGCAGCAGGGCCAATGGCGTCGAGACGGGCGTCAGATGCGAGCCCTGGCCGGCGCGCAAGGTCGTTAGTAGGCCGAACATCTCGCCGGTGATGCTCGGCCTGGACAATATCGCCATGCGGTATTGCCCGGACGAATTCGTCACGAGGTAGATATGCCCCGACAGATGCGGAACGGATACCGAGCCCTGCTGCGAAAACGAGGCGTCGCTGCGCTCGCGCTCCCTGAAGCTCAGGCAGGCGCGCTCCCCATCCCAGGCGATCTCGGTGCAATAGGCAAAAATCGCATTCGGATCGCCGAAGGACGGGCGAAGCGTCAGGTAAGTGCCCTCGAGCCATGAGACCGACGCGCGGGAATAGGCGCCGAGTTCCTCGGGAGCATGACCGGGCTTGTCGTTGATCGGAGGCGATTGTGCACCGCCCGCATCGCGCAGGACGACTCCCATCGCCTGCTCCAGGCGGATGAGGGTCGCAAGCGTGAAAGGGCGGTGTCCGGAAAGAGCCTTCTCCAATGTCGAAAGACTGATGCGCGCATCGTTGGCAAGTCGCTGCCTGGAAATTCGCCTCCGGGCGATTTCCTCCCTCACTCGCTCCGCCACGGCACTGTTCTGATGATCGGATAGATACGGGTCGCCCTGGACCATTCACTCGTTTCCTGATTGCGTAATTTTCTTCACAATTCCACACATGACCGCCACCGGCAAGACCGTTTGCGGCAAGATGCGGACGAAACAGGGCAAAGCTTACGCTGGCGAGAAAATAGCCTTTGTTCACAATGGCTTCAGTCATTCCACAGCGAACAAGGAGCCTGTCATGTCAGCCTCGCCAAGCCTTTCCCGCAGCCGAAATCGGCAAGCAGTCCTCACGAGAATCGGCCTGCTATTGTGGTTCAGCAATGCCATCCTGCTGCCGGTGCTTGCCGTCATTTTCGCACTGCTTCATCCCTTGGAATCGCACGCGCAGCCGGCGGCCTTCGTCACGCCGAACGACATGGGTGCGGGCAGCCTTCTTCTGCAGACTAAGGAAGAAGGCAAATATATCGAGGCGCCGCGCCTTGCGACCGATGTCGATATCGACGTCAACGGACCGACGGCGCGCGCGGTCCTGACCCAGGCCTTCGAAAACTCGACGGACAAATGGGTCGAAGCCCTCTACGTATTCCCTCTTCCGGAGGATAGCGCCGTCTATTCGCTGAAGATGATCGTCGGCAACCGGGTCATTGTCGCCGACATCAAGGAGAAGCAGGCCGCACGTGCCATCTACGAGAAGGCGCGCAGAGAAGGGAAGAAGGCGACCCTGGTCGAGCAGCAGCGACCGAATGTCTTCACCAATGCGGTTGCCAACATAGGCCCGCATGAAAAGATCGTCGTTCAGATCGAATACCAGCAGGCCGTACACCTAGCCGATGGCCGCTTTTCCCTACGGGTTCCGCTGGTCGTCGCTCCCCGCTACACGCCGCAAAATGCAGAAGCCATCACACAGCAAGCCGATCTGAAAGCCGGCTGGGGACAGACCAAGCAAAGCCCATCGCGCAAGACCGGCGACAAGCCCGTCTCCGCACCTCTGTTGGCACCCGACAGCAACCGCATCAATACCGTGACGCTGAAGGTCAATCTCAATGCCGGCTTTCCGCTCGACGATGTCAAAAGCCTCTATCACACGGTCAAGATCGATAAGGTAAGCGACGGTGCACGGCGGATCGTTCTCGACGGCGAGGCGACGGCTGACCGTGACTTCGTGCTGGAATGGAACGCTGTCGCAAGCAATGTGCCGAGCGTCGGTCTGTTCCGCGAGCATGTCGGCAAGGATGATTATGTGCTTGCCTATGTGACGCCGCCGGCATTGTCGACACCGCAAAAGACCGGCCGCGAAGTAGTCTTCGTTATCGACAACTCCGGCTCCATGGGCGGCACGTCGATCGAGCAGGCACGGGCAAGCCTCGATTATGCCCTGTCCCGGCTCGAGCCGAACGACCGCTTCAACGTCATTCGCTTCGATGACACGATGACCAAATTCTTCCCGGATTCACTCACAGCGACATCCGACAATATCGCCTCGGCCCGCCGCTTCGTCACCGGCCTGGAGGCTGCTGGAGGCACCGAAATGCTGCCGCCGCTCCATGCAGCACTTAATGACAGCCATCAGGCCAATGGATTGCGTCAGGTCGTGTTCCTGACCGACGGCGAAGTCAACAACGAGCAGCAGCTTCTCGATGCCATCGCCCAATCGCGTGGACGCTCGCGCATCTTCATGGTCGGTATCGGCTCCGCGCCGAACACTTATCTGATGAGCCGCGCCGCCGAACTCGGCCGCGGCAGCTTCACCCATATCGGGTCGGTGGCAGAGGTGAACGAACGCATGCGTACCCTCTTCGACAAGCTGGAGAATCCCGCCGTTACCGACGTCGCGGCGGCCTTCTCGGAAAAGAACGTCAACATCTCACCCAACCTTCTGCCCGACATCTATCATGGCGAGCCGCTGGTCCTGGCGGAGCGCATGGGGAAAGCTGCCGGCACCCTGACCGTCAGCGGCATGGTCGGCGATCGGCCCTGGACAATCTCCCTGCCGCTCGATCAGGCAAGCGATGCCAAGGGCATCTCCAAGATCTGGGCACGCCGCCAGATCGATGACGCCGAGGTCAATCTCACGCTCGGCAAGATCACGCAGACGGAAGCAGACAAGCGCATCCTGCAGCTGGCGCTGGAGCATCATCTGGTAACGCGCCTGACGAGCCTCGTCGCGGTCGACACCAAGCGCCTGCGCCCAGCAAACGCACCGCTGACAGCAGCCGCCATTCCGCTGCAGCTGCCGGCCGGCTGGGACTACGACAAGCTCCTCGGCGTCGATGCGGCGCGGGAAGCAAAGGCAGACACCAAGCACCATCAGACGGGCAACAAGTCGCAAGGCGTCGAAACAGCCGCAGATGCTCAGGAAATTTCGGCACCATCTTCCACAAGCCCGCCCCTGCCGCAGACGGCAACACCCGCAACACTCCTCATCCTGCAGGGATTGCTTGCCCTGCTGTTCGGAACGTCGCTGCTGGTCTTCGTATCGAGAAGGAGCAAGGCATGATCGCCGTCGCTCGGATCCAATCAATCGGGAGCGCGCCTGCGCGCTCCCTTCTGTCCCTCGCCGCCGGCGTTTTGATAGCCACAGGCCTTTTCCTCGCCGCTCAGGGGGGATGGATCTACGCGAAAGCAGCTTTGGCGCAGGTTCTGCTGGAGCGTGCCTTTGCCGAAAGCGTGACGTCCGGCTTGCCGGTCAAGCCCTGGCGCTGGGCCGACACCTGGCCCGTGGCGCGCATCGAGGTTCCACGTCTCGGCGTTTCCGCCATCGCCCTTAATGGCGCAAGCGGTCAGGCGCTGGCCTTCGGCCCCGGTCATCTCGACAACACGCGGGAGGCCGGCGAGAATGGAATGGCGGTTTACGCGGCCCATCGGGACACGCACTTCACCTTCCTGCGAAATATCAAGGAAAATGACCAGATCAGGATCACACGCCGCGACGGCCGGATTTTCACCTTCCGCGTGACGCATATGGCCGTCGCACGCTGGGATGAGGCCGGGATCGACCCCGACGCGCGAGGCGTTCACCTCGTGCTCGCGACATGCTTTCCCTTCGACGCCGTGACCTCAGGGCCGCTTCGCTATCTTGTCTATGGCGATCTTGAAGAAACGGCCATGCCATGACGACTCGGGTGAAATGCCCTGACATCTTGCACTAGACCCTATTTGTTCGGCCCCGGCTGCTCGATGCCGCGGGTAGACGCTTCCGAGTAACGCGCGTCCATGGCTGAAAGACCATTGGCATTGGGTTGGGTCAAGACGCCGTAGAGTTCCGGGCGGCGGCCCCTTATCCAGCGCTGGCCTGTGCATTTGTCGAGCAGAGCCAGATCGATTTCAGCGCTCACCCTTGCATCGGCAGCCGCCCAGGTTTCAACCAGAATCCGTCCATAGGGGTCGAGGATCATGGCGTTGCCGGTTCGCACTTCGTCTTCATCCTGGCCGACGCCGTTGCTGAAGACGATGAACATCCCGTTGTCGTGCGCGCGCGAGGGAAGCCAGCGCATGAACCACTCCCGGCCATTCGGACCGCGAAACTCGGCTTCCATCGCCTCTGGATCTTGGTGACGATTGATCCATTTTTCGACGGGTATTCGCTTCAGCCCGTGCGGGCTTACCGATTGGCCGCCGCCTGCCTGGTGCGGCGCGATCAACAATTCGGCGCCAAGCAACGCCGTTACTCGAGCATTCTCGATCAGATTATTGTCCCAGCAGATCAGGATGCCGGCGCGAATTCCCCAAGGCGTATCGAAGACCGTGAAGGCATCGCCGCTGGAAATGAGGCGATGCTCCCAGGCATGCAGTTTGCGATGGCAGTGGATCTTTCCGTCCGGCATGCAGACCGCATAGCTGTTGTAGAGCTTCTCATTCTCGCCCGCTTCCAAGAAACCCGCGCCGATCGCGATGCCCTTCTCCCGTGCCAGAGCGGCCACCCGACTGAGCGAGGGGCCTGAGAGCGGCTCCGCCAGCGCCTGCAGCGCGGGACCATCGAGCTTGGGAACGTGCCAATATCCGCAGATGCACATTTCGGGAAATACGACGAGCTGGTTGCCCGCCTGAACGGCTTCTTCCGTGAAATGCACTATGCGCGAGAGATTGTAGGCCTTGTCATTGGCCCGATGCTGAAACTGCACGGATGAAATCTTGAGCGCCATGTCGATTGCTCCTTTTGTCTCGAAGCAATTTGACCACGCGCCTTCTCTTTCGTAAAATGACTTTATCGATTAAAATTATTCTTAGATAGAATGGAAATAAAACTCCTCCGATCCTTCGTTCAATTGATCGACACCGGCCATTACGGCAAGGCTTCGGCAAAACTGTTCGTCACCCAATCGACCCTGACCAAGCAGATACAGGCTCTCGAAGCGGCGATGGGTGGAGCGTTGTTCGAACGTGGTCGTCATGGCGCGAAGCTGACGCCACTCGGAGAGCTGTTGCAACGCGAAGCACGCCCGCTTCTTCGCTTGAACGACGATGTCGACCGGAAGATGCATCGCGCCATTACCGGCCTTACCGGATACCTCGATATCGGATTTGGAATATCGACGCTGGTCGCCGCACCGCAATTGATCGCCAGCTTTCGTGCCGTGACACCGGATTGCAGCATCACACTCAACGACCTGTCTTCACGGGACCAGCATCAGCGCCTGCTCGACGGCCGGCTTGATATCGGTTTCTGCCGGGCGCCGGAGGAAGATAGTGGCCTGGCGTTCATGCCCGTACTCGAAGAGCATCTGGCACTGGTGCTTCCAAGTGGAGTGACGATGCCGGCCCAGGGTTGGTTGACGGAACTGAATGAGCTCGGCTTTGTGGCACTTTCGCCATCGCGCGGGCCAGGACTGGATGACCAGATCAAGCGCTGGTGTTCGCTCGTCGGCTTCGAGCCCCGTATCGTCCAATATGCGGATGATATACTGACCGTGCATGCCATTGTTTCTGCCGGCCTGGGCGCGGCATTTCTGCCCTGGCGTGGCGTGCAGGCATTGGCTGGGTCAAGCCATAAGCAGTCTCTTTCAGGACCAGAATCAAGATGGCCGGTTGGGATTTGCTGGCATCGCAGACATACGAGCCCACTATCAGCCCGCTTTGTGGATCATGTATCGAAGAATCTTGAATTCGACCGAGCGCAGGCCGAGCGGCAATCCTGACGCATCGGCGTTCTGCGATGCAAAGCGATCGCTCTCTTTGCCAGCAATGGGGCTATACATCCCAACGCCATTGTCCAAAAGGCGCTAAACGTGAGTCCACTCGACGTCGTCGGTGGACGGCTCAAGCGCCTTGATTGTCAGAACGAACCATGCAGCCAAAGCATTGTCGGCGTGCCGAGAATTGCTGCGGCAATTACCGCCGAAACCGCCATCTTGATCGCCTTGATGCGCCGCGTCCTGACGCCGCTCCAGTCGTAACTCACAATCACTAACCCTCACAAATCATTAGAGATTCGCAAACTAGAGCTCAACGGGCCCTCGACAAGGGAGGTGTGTGATTCGTCCACAGCGGATATTTTTGAGACTGTGCTCGTCATCTAAGACGGCATCAGTCGCATGCTAATGCACCAGTTCGGAAGCAACCGCCGCCTGCATCCCATCCCTCATCATCTTGCCAAGCCGGGACGACACGGCATCCAGCCATTGGGGATCAGAGCGAAGGCGGTCAGGAAATAGGCCTGGAAGGGCATGCAACGCCTTGGCCAAGTCCGACGGCGAGCGGCTGCTCGAAACAGCCTTGGCGATATCGGTCTCGCGCGGGTCGTTGAGGGCATAGACCGTGCCGTCGTCCAGGCGCCCGAGACAATAGCGCATCCAGGCTGCAACGGCGAAAGCGAAGGGCCCTATATCCGCGTCTTCGGCCAAGAGTTCGGCGGCCGGTGTCAGCAGGCGCTGCGGCAACTTCTCAGTACCATCCATTGCAATCTGGCGGGTCTCGTGGGCAATGGCCGGATTGGCGAAGCGGGCAAGAATATCCGCCGCATAAACATCGAGTTCTATGCCGGGTAACGGCCGAAGCGTCGAAGCCGCAGCGCTCAGATGCCGCATGATCAACGGTCGGAAACCGGCCGGGCCGACCGTATCGCGGACATAGCGCCGGCCAGTCAGGAACCCCGCGTAAGCCAGCATCGAATGCGATCCGTTGAGCATGCGCAGCTTCATCGTCTCATAGGGACGCACGTCATCGACAAACAATGCGCCGCCTGTCTCCCAGGCCGGGCGTCCGCTTGGAAAGCGATCCTCGATCACCCATTGCCGAAAAGGCTCGGTTTCGATCGCGGCATGGTCCACACAACCGGTTATTTGCTGGGCATCGTCGAGCGTCCGCTGGGTTGCCGCAGGTGTGATGCGATCGACCATGCTTGACGGAAAGGCGACATCCGTTGCGATCCAGTCGGCAAGCGCCGGGTCGAATCTGCGGGTAAAATCAATAACACCAGCCCGGACGAAAGCTCCGTTGTCAGGCAGATTATCGCAGCACAGCACGGTGAAAGGCGCCGTGCCGGATGCGCGCCGTCGCTTCAGCGCCTCCGTCAGAACGCCGAGTACGCCAGTCGGCTGCGCAGGTTTTGCCAGATCTGCCGCAACGGCGGAATGGTTGAGATCGGCCGTCATCCTGGCGCGATCGATGCCGTAGGCCTTCTCCGTCACGGTCATCGACACGATACGCGTCGCCGGATCCACAAGCGCCTGCATCAGCGCGGCAGGCTCACGGCTCGCGGCGATGACGCGTTCGATGCTGCCGATGACCCTTGCACGTGCCCTGGCAGCATCGCGTTCGATCAGCGTGTAGAGGCCGTTTTGCGGATTGAGGGCGTCGGCAACGTCATGGCCGCGAAGGCTCACGCCGACGATACGCCAATCACCGCCGCGAGCGGCAAGCGCCGCATCCGTATAATCGGCCTGATGCGCACGATGGAACGCACCGACGCCCAAATGCACGATGCCGCAACCATGACGGCTTGGCTCATAGCCGGGCCTTGACGCGGAGCCGGCTATATCGGCGAGCGAAGACAGGCGTTTTCGATCGGTCATGCCCGCAGTCCTGCCGAGGGATGGGATAAAGCTGTCTCGATGCCGCGCAGTTCGGCAAGCCCCTTGAGCCGACCGATTGCGGGATAGCCGGGCTGACCTTCGCGCTTGAGGTCATCGAGAATATCCTGCCCGTGATCCGGCCGCATCGGGATCTGCCAGTCAGCGCGCCCACTGGTGGCGCGCCGACGCTCCTCGCGCAGGATGGCGGCAATCATCGCCACCATGTCGGTGCCGCCTCCAAGGTGCTCGGCTTCGTAGAAGGAGCCGTAGACACCGCTGGATTCGCGCTTGACGTTGCGCAGGTGCAGGAAATGTACGCGATCGCCGAGCCGTTCCATCATGCCGGGCAGGTCATTGTCCGGCCGGGCGCCCAAAGATCCGGTACACAGCGTGATGCCGTTTACCGGACTGTCGACAGCTTTCATCAGCGCCGCATAATCCGCCTCCGTCGACATGATGCGCGGCAGGCCGAGAAGCGCGAACGGTGGATCATCCGGATGGCAACAGAGCCGCATGCCAAGCCGTTCCGCCACGGGAACGACTTCGGACAGAAAATCTATCTGATGAGCCCGCAGCCGGTCCGCCGAGACATCATCATAGTCCTCCAGATGGGCACGCACGTCCGCCAGCGTGAAGTTTTCGGCAGCACCCGGCAGGCCGCAGACGATATTGTTTGCCAGCCCCTGCCGTTCCTCCTCACTCATGCCAGCATGCCTCTCGCGCGCCTGCTCCACGAGCCAGTCGGGCAGCTCCTGTGCGGCGGCGGCGCGGGCGAGAATAAAAAGATCGAAGGCGGCAAAATCGACCAGATCGAACCGCATGCAGGTCGAGCCGTTGGGCAGGCGCCATCTCAGATGGGTTCTCGTCCAATCCAGAACCGGCATGAAATTGTAGCAAATCGTTTCGATGCCGGCGTCGCGAAGATGGACAAGGCTGAGCTTGTAGCTTGCGATATGCTCGCGCCACTCGCCCTTCTGCTTCTTGATATCTTCCGAAACAGGCAGGCTTTCGACCACATCCCAGGCCAGATCGGAGGGGCTGCCATCCGTCATCCGGCCAATTTCGGCCTTACGCTTGGCAATCTCGGGTGCGGACCACACAGCTCCGGTCGGGACGTGATGCAATGCGCTGACAACCCCCTGCACGCCAGCCTGCAGCATATCGTCGATCGAAACCTGATCCCGCGGCCCGAACCATCGCCAAGTCTGCTTCACGATATCACTCCTTTCCGAGACGGCATGATCTGCATGTGTGATTGCATTAGCACGCGGGATTGTGATTGACTAGTATGGTAGTCCACTATAAATGAATAGCCATGGCGACGATTGAACCCCCAACCCGAATAGCGGCGCAACGCACGGACGAGACCCGATCAACCGTATGGTCGTTGGAAGCGACGGCCCCCGTGGGGCCGCAAATATACAAAGCGCTTCGCCGGCTGATCGTGCGGGGCGAGTTCAGTCCCGGCACCGCGATGTCGGAAGTGGATATTGCAGGGCGATTTGCCACGAGCCGCCAGCCGGTGCGCGAGGCCTTTATCAAGCTTGCCGAGGACGGCCTGCTCGAAGTCAGGCCGCAGCGCGGTACCTTTGTTCGAAAGATCAGCATCGCTCAGGTGATCGACGCGCGTTTCGTGCGCGAAGCGATCGAAACCCATATCGTACGCGAGCTTGCGACCAAAGGCGACGCTCGCCTGATCAGACATCTTCGCCTGCAGCTGGAAGATCAGGCGGCAATCCCGATCGACAGGCCGGACGACTTCATGAAATTGGACGAGCAGTTTCATTGGACCCTGGCCGACGCCGCAGGCCGGTCCTATGGCTGGAAGGTCATCGAAGACGTGAAGCTGCAGATGGACCGCGTGCGTCACCTTACATTGAGAAGCTTTCCGCAGCAGAAACTCGTGCGACAGCATACCGCCATTGTCGACAGCATCGAACGCTCCGCCCCGGACGAGGCCGAGCGCGAAATGAGACAGCACCTGCAGCTCATCCTGGAGGATCTGCCGTCGGTCGAGGCGCAATATCCCGATTTTTTCACGCCGTCGACCTAGCCGTTTGGCAATCGGCGCAGCCAAGGCAGCGGCGCTGATTGGCTGCTCAGAGCCGTGTCCGAGCGGTGATGGCCATCCAAGACACACAGGAGGAAGCTCATGAAGACGAGAGCTTGCGTGCTTCACGCTCAAGGCGACATACGCATCGAGGAGCGCGAGATCGGTACGGTCGGCGACAGACAAGTCCTGGTGCGTGTTGGAGCCGGGGGGATCTGCGGATCGGATATCCATTATTTCTGGGATGGCGGGATAGGCACCATCCGCGTCACCGAACCGATCATTCTTGGTCACGAGGTCGCCGGCACCGTTGAGGCCGTCGGCGCAAGCGTTGGGAACGTGAAACCGGGGGATCGGGTGGCACTTTGCCCGAGCCGGCCCTGCGGCCACTGCCACTTCTGTCAGATCGGACAACAGCAGCATTGCCTGGAAATGCAATTCTTCGGAAGCGCGATGCGCAAGCCGCATTGCGATGGCGGCTTTCGTGATCTCATTGTCATCGAGGATTTTCAATGCGAGCCCGTCGGTGAGGCAAGCCTGGACGAGGCTGCCTGCGCGGAGCCACTCTCGGTCGGTCTTCATGCCATCAACAATGCCGGCAGCCTGCTTGGCAAGAGCGTGGTGGTTATGGGAGCAGGTCCGATCGGCGCCCTACTGATCGGCGCGGCACGCATGGCAGGCGCGCGCGAAGTCGTTGCGGTCGACCTGGCGGAGGCTCCGTTGAAGGCGGCGGAGAAAATGGGAGCCGCCCTGACCATCAATGGCGGCGACGGCGATCGCCTCGCCAGCTATTCCGAAGACAAGGGATACTTCGATGTCGGTTTCGAATGCACCGGATCCGGCGTCGCGCTAGGCAATCTGTTTCCTATCGTGAAGCCGCGCGGCACCATCGTTGCGGTCGGTGTCAGCAACGGCTCGCATATTCCGTTCAATGCCCTGGTCGGAAAGGAGATCCGGCTGATCGGCACGCATCGCTTCCATAGCGAATATGCCCTGGCCGCCCGGATGATAGCGGAGCGACGCATCGATGTGCGGCCGATCATCACCTCGACGATACCGATGGAACACATCCGCGAGGCGTTCGATATCGTCCGCGACCGGACCACGCAAATGAAGGTGCAGCTCAGCTTCGCGACATAAGCAATCAAGGCGCAATGATCGACAATATGGAGGAGGAGTGAATGGCAGCAATTGATACTCATGATCCGGCAACCATACGGAAATTGTCGGATGAAGCGACGAGAGTCCTGTTAAACAAGCCCAATACGATATCCAGCACGCATGGCGGCTGGATGATGATCGCAACTATCCTCATCGAGGCCTGGGACCTCTATGCCATCGCGTTTGTGCTGATCTTCATCAAGACGGATTTCAATCCGACGGCGGCACAGCTCGGTCTTGCCACCGCCGCCGTCCAAGGCGGCGCCTTGATCGGTGCGCTGCTCGGGGGGATTTTTGCCGACTATTTCGGACGGAAAAAGGTCTTCATCGGCACGATGATCCTGTTCATCATCCTGGCGATCGCGCAGGCTTTCGTGCGCGACATATGGGAGCTGATCCTCATACGCTTCCTGATCGGTATTCCGCTCGGCAGCGACATCTCCAATGGCTATGCCTACATCATGGAATCGATGTCCAAGGGCAAGCGCGAACAGATGGGCAGCCGCTGGCAGTTCATGTTCGGGCTCGGCGAGGTATTCGCCATTATCATCATCACGGTGATGTATGTCATCGGCATGGACCATTCGCTGTTATGGCGCGTCGCTCTCGCACTCGGCGCCGTTCCCGCGGCGATCCTGCTGTTCTGGCGCCTCGATCTGCCGGAGACGCCGCTTTCCCTCTTGCAGCGCGGCCATTTCAGAAAAGCCAAGGAGGTTTCCAAGCGACTGTTCGACGATCCGCTCGACATGCTTCCGAACGAGGATGTGAAACTCCCCAAGCCTAAGCTCGGCGATTTCCTCAAGGTTATCTGGGCAGATCCGATCAAGAAGCGGGCGACGATCTTCTCATGGATTTCCAACGCATGCCAGGGCGCGGAATTTACCGCCTGGGGCTTCTACCTGCCTGTTATCCTGGTGCTGAGCGGTGTCGGCGTATCGAGCGACGGCAATATCACCGGCACGAACATGGTGACGGCGCTGATCTTCTGCCTTGCGACGATTTCCGGCTATGTGGCGCCTCTCATGCTTCCCAAGATCGGCCATCGCGGCGTTGCCATGTGGGGTTTCGGCCTTGCATTTTTCGGCCTCATCCTGGGCGGCCTCGGCATCCAGTATGACTGGAAGATCATCATCGTCGTCGGCGCCTGCATTCTTATGTGGGGCCATTATTGGGACGCGTCCAACGGTATGACCATATCGTCCATGGTCGCCCCAAGCCGTTTCAAGGCGACGGCGTCGGGTTTCGGCTACGTCTTCGTCAAGGGAGCTTCTTTCTTCGGCGCCTTCGTGTTTCCCATCCTCAGCGAGCAGTTCGGCAAGGCTGGCGCGACCTTCTCGGTGGCGATCCTGTCGCTGATAGGATTTCTCGCGGCCAAGTTTATATTGCCAGAAGTCTATGGCTACGTCGAAACCGAAGAATTGTCCGATCCCCAATAAAGGCTTGTGACGACGGAAGCCACCGGAGCTGAACATTCGGTGGCATCCGGCATAGGCGCAGCATGCGCTACCGACACGGCTCCGAAACCCGCCGAGCCACGCGGCCCCTCACCCACCGGTAAGGTGTTTCGCATTTTTCTATAAAGTCACGCGGAGCCAGTCACCGTAACTTACCCTTCTCATTTGGAGGAAATGAGAAACGCAAAGGTATGGAGGAGATTACCTTGGCAGCAACCGCAGAGGAAAATACAGCATCCCTGTCCCCCGAGGACGAAAAACTCAGCCTTGGCGCAAACCTCGCCTACGGCCTTCAGCATGTTCTGACGATGTATGGCGGCATCGTTGCCGTTCCATTGATACTCGGTCAGGCATCCGGCCTCTCGCCAACCGACATCGGCCTGCTCGTGACGGCCTCTCTGTTTGCGGGCGGCCTGGCCACCATCCTGCAGACGATCGGGATACCGTTCTTCGGCAGCCGCCTGCCTCTTGTGCAAGGCGTGTCCTTTTCCGGCGTCGCGACGATGATTGCCATTACCGGACATGGCGGCATTCAGTCTGTTCTTGGCGCCGTTATCGCGGCCTCATTCATCGGCCTCGCCATCACGCCGGTATTTTCGCGCATCACGCGCTTCTTTCCACCGCTGGTCACCGGCATTGTCATTACGACCATCGGGCTCACGCTCATGCCGGTTGCGGCAGGCTGGGCCATGGGCGGCAACAGGAATGCACCGGATTTCGGCAGCCAGGCCAATATCCAGCTCGCGGCCGTGACACTCGCGATCGTCTTGCTGCTCAGCAAGCTGGGGAGTGCGGCCATATCGAGGCTCTCCATCCTACTCGCGATCGTCATCGGCACCGGCATCGCTTATGCCATGGGCATTGCCGACTTCTCGCGGGTCATGACTGGTCCCTTCCTCGCCCTGCCGCAGATCTTCCACTTCGGTTATCCGGTCTTCGATACGGCGGCGATCGTCTCGATGTTCATCGTTGTCATGGTGACGCTCGTTGAGACTTCCGCCGATATTCTTGCCGTCGGCGAAATCGTCGGCACCAAGGTCGATGCCCGCCGGCTCGGCAACGGCCTGCGTGCCGATATGCTCTCCAGCATCCTTGCCCCTGTCGTCGGTTCCTTCACGCAGAGCGCCTTTGCCCAGAACGTCGGCCTTGTCGCGGTGACCGGGGTCAAGAGCCGATATGTCGTGGCAACCGGTGGGCTCTTTCTCGTCGCTCTCGGACTGCTCCCGGTCGTCGGCCGCATCGTGGCGGCCGTCCCGAGTTCCGTGCTTGGAGGAGCAGGCCTCGTTCTGTTCGGAACGGTGGCCGCGAGCGGGATCCGGACCCTCGCCAAGGTCGACTACGACAACAACATGAACCTCATCATCATGGCGACTTCGATCGGATTCGGGATGATCCCGATCGCATCTCCTGGCTTCTATGAGCATTTTCCCGCGTGGGTCATCACCATTTTCCACTCCGGCATAAGCTCAGCAGCATTGATGGCAATCACGCTCAACCTTCTGTTCAACCATCTGAAGGCCGGCAACTCGGACCAGCAGTCGGTTTTCGTCGCGGGAACGGAGCGTCTGATCCGCTTTCAGGATATCGCCATTCTCCATGACGGCGATTACTTTCTGAACGGCAGGCTCTATGATGCCAACGGCGCAGAGGTTCCGCTGATCGCCGCGGAAGCCCATTGACCGCCATATCCATCAATCGACTTGCTTGAAAGCGCGCCTGCTTTCAAGCCATTTATCATTCAGCCTCGGGAATCATCTACCCCGATGTGGCGCATGAGCGAGGTGGATCAGTCCCAGCACGACAACCGGACTAAACCCTTTGAAAGCCCGGTCTCGGGATTGACGGAGCGGCGGAAATCACGACAAAGTGCGCCCGCATAACCCTCTCCATCGAATTGCCCCGGCGTTGGAAGGGGCCAGACAGAACCTCGTAGCGAGCAGGAACGATAGCCATGGCCAAGCTTTCCGATATGACAAAGCACCGCGGCTTTCCATCCGGCATGCCAGGAACAGGCATCCAATTCACCATTCGCCGCGCGAACCCCAGGGGCGTGACGCCGATCAAGCAGCTTCCTCGCCGCGCGCGGCCGGGATCGCAGGAACACCGTGTCGATGCGGCCTTCCTGCACGCGCTCTGGCACCAATTCGGAGCAGAACCATTCGAGCGCGGTAACCTCGACGCGGCCCGTCTGAACCTGCTCTTTGGACGTGAGGTCGTGGCGGCTGACAAGGATTTCGATCCGATGTCCTATGAGGCGATGCTTGTCATCAACGAAAAGCTGGCGCGCGAAAATTTTCCGGAGGCCTTCGAAGACGTCATGGAGGTCTGACGACGTCACGCCCTGTCTGGGTTCGTTCAGAACCTGCTCCGCAGAGCTTGCCGACGCTCACGCAGACCGGGTTGGAACCGCACATAAACTGCTTTCCGAAGATGTCGGCGACTGGGTCTCCCGGCGGTGTTTGGAAAAATCTTTCCGCAAGGAGAGCATCGTTTGGTTGCCAAAAAACCATAATTGTTCCACCTAGATCATATACCGAACACTCAACGATCCAGAATCGGGCCAAGATTTGATGCGTATGAAATATGGTTTACTCTGCCTTTTCCTGGCAATTGCTCCGTCGGCATATGCTCTGGAAGCAGGTTCGCCGCCAATTTTGACGCCACTGCCGCAACAGGCGCAGGCCGCTCATTTGAGCGCGGAATTCCTCACCCGTTTCCATTACAGGCCGGTTCCGCTGGATGATGCTCTGTCGGCTAAGGTCATGAACCGGTTCATCAAATCCTTGGACCCGGACCGGATCATCTTCTCGCAGGCAGATATCGACAAGTTCATGGCCGGCAGCACCAAGATCGACGACGCCATCAACCAGGAAGACCTGAATATCCCGTTTTCCATTTTCAACGTGTATGAGCAGCGGGTGGTCGACCGCATGAGCTATGCGCGCAGCCTGCTCAAGCAGAAGTTTGATTTCAGCGTGCAGGAAGATTATCCCCTGGTGCGCGACAAACAGCCTTGGCCGCAATCCGAAGCGGAAAGCAACGACCTGTGGCGCAAACGTGTCAAGAACGACTGGCTGCGCCTGAAATTGGCCGGCAAGGATGATGCCGCCATTCGCGACACGCTCGACAAACGCTACGAAAATTCGCTCGAGCGTGCCTACAAGTACAAGAGCGACGACGTGTTCCAGTCGTTCATGGATGCCTATACGACGTCGGTCGATCCGCACACCGACTATTTCGGCGCGACCGCTTCGGCTGAATTCGATATTTCCATGAAGCTCTCGCTGGTCGGGATAGGCGCGGTGCTACAGGAAAGAGATGATTACACGACGATCCGCGAGCTCGTGGCGGGCGGCCCGGCGCAGTTGTCCGGCAAGCTCGCCGTCGGCGATCGTATTATCGGTGTCGGCCAAGGCGAGAACGGCGCGATCAAGGAAGTGGTGGGGACCCGCCTCGACGAAATCGTGCAGATGATACGCGGCGCGAAGGGTTCCGTCGTGCGCCTAGATATCCTGCCGGCGGATGCCGGCCCTGATGGCAAGCATCACGTCATCAGCCTGCTGCGTGACAAGATCAGCCTCGACAAGCAGGCTGCCAAGAAGACCATCCTGTCGGTCAAGGATGGCGATGCCAGCCGCAAGATCGGTGTCATCACCCTGCCGGCATTCTATGAAGACTTCGAAGCGCGGCGAAAGGGCGACAAGGATTACCGAAGCGCGAGCCGCGACGTCGCCAAGCTTCTCGATGAGCTGAAGCAGGACAAGGTCGAAGGCGTTCTCATTGACCTTAGAAACAATGGCGGCGGCTCGCTCGCCGAAGCGATCGATTTGACGGGTCTGTTTGTCGGCAAAGGTCCGGTGGTTCAGCAGCGCAATGCGGACGGCCAGGTGGAAGTGGAAAACGACGATCTTTCCACCCCCGCCTGGACTGGTCCGGTCGGTGTGCTGATCAATCGCGGCTCGGCGTCGGCTTCCGAGATTTTTGCCGCGGCGATACAGGATTATGGCCGAGGCGTGATCGTCGGCGAACCGAGCTTTGGCAAGGGCACGGTGCAGACCGTTGTTAATCTCGACCAGGTTGCCCATAACGCCAAGCCGAAATTCGGCGAACTGAAATTGACTGTGGCCCAGTTTTTCCGGGTCGATGGCGGCACGACGCAGCTGCGCGGCGTGACGCCCGACATCAGCCTGCCGGGTCTTTCGGATCCAAAGAGCTTTGGTGAATCGAGCTATGACAATGCCCTGCCGTGGACGCAGGTCAAGCCGGCCAAATATGCGCCGGCCGGCAACGTAAAGGTATTGCTGCCGCAACTGCAAAGCCGCCATGAAGCGCGCGTGCAGAACGATAAGGATTTCCAGCGCTTTGTCGAAGACATCGCCGTGCTGAAAGCACAGCGCGACAAACAGGTCATTTCCCTCAACGAAACCGAACGTCGCAACGAAATGGCCGCTCAGGCAAATCGCCTCAAGTCGCGCGACCAGATCAACGATGGCGTGGATACCGGCGAGGACGACGGCCTGCAGGCCAACGAACGCAGCCTGAGCGCCGATATCGCCATCGAGAAAGCCCGCAAGAATGCAAAGGACGTGCTGCAGAACGAGGCTGCCGCAATCCTCGCCGATGAGGCGATCCTGCAGGCGGGAGCGCCGAAGACGGCGGCTCAGTAGCGCGGAAACAAAGGGTTTGTATAAGGGAGAGATCGCGGTAAACCGCGATCTCTCCCTTGACTGGCAGGCAACCGTAATAGGTTCAGGACATTCCCTCTTGTAATCTGGATGATGCGACCTGGATGGGTTTAGGCGCCGCGGCAGCGGCGCGCAGGATTCCATGAAAACCGGCCCAGAGCGCAATCGACCCCAGCGCGAAGCTTCCCAAAATCACGAACATCGCGCTATAACCAATTTCCTGCGCGAGCCAACCGCCTATGGCTGGACTCAAGGAAGCGCCGACACCTTGTACGGTCATCACAATCCCCTGGCCGGCATTAATGCGGCCGGTTCCGTTCAGGACGCGTGCGACCAGCGCCGGCACGGCGACACTCTGCAGGCCCGCGCCGACGCCATCGAGGATTTGGACCGGATATACGCCCCAGGCGGTAATCAGGTGGGCCGCGACAAAACCGCGGACCGGCAAAGACATGAAGGAGACCAGCAGCACGAGCCACTGCCCCCTCTTTTCCGCCATATGCATCGCGATCAACGAGGTGATGATCATGGTGCCCTGTGCCACTACGACGGTCAGGGCAACAAAAGCCGCCGGATCGCCCCGCTTGGCGGAGACCACGGCAAGCCCGTAGAGCGGCAGCATCGCCCCGTTACCGAGATGGAATAATGCGAGAGCACCGGCCAGAATCAGCAGCGGCTTTGACCCCGCAAGCACCTCGAAACCGCTCGGTTTGCGCTGCGCTACAGTTCCCGTTTCCCCTTGCAGGTCGATCACGCGAAGAACGGCGCCCCGCGCCTCGTTATCGTCGATCGCGGCGGGCGGAATCATCAGAACGGAACCGATGGTGAGCACGCCGAATACGGCGGAAAGCCAGAATACCGCCGTTAGTCCGAACATCCAGCCGAGCCATCCTGACAAAGCGGCGCCGACCAAATTGCCGGCATGGTTGAAAGCTTGATTGTAACCAGTCTGCCGATTGAAGCCGGCTTGCCGCGCGATACCGAGGGTAATCCCGCTGAGAGCCGGGCCGATCGCGGCGCCCGCAACGGCAGTCGCAATCTGGGACAGCGCCACAACCCAGAAGACCTGTGACAACAATATGATCATGGAGGCCAGCACGGTGCAGATGCCAAGCACGATAACGCACGCGCGCTTGTGCGTCGTCTCATCGATGAAGGCCCCGGCCGGCGCCATCATCAGCATGCCGGCAAAGCCGCCGATCGTCATGACCGAACCGATCGATCCGCTTTGCCAGCCATGCGCGATCAGGAAGACACCAAGAAAGGGGCCGATGCCTGCCTGAACATCGGCCATGAAGAAGTTGAGGAGCGCGAGCGAGATGAGTGCGCGAGCTTGCTGGTCAAAAGGCGATGAGCGCGGCAAAGGATAACCATATCGTTCCTGAAATCGTCAGATGAACAGCACCCGGCCGCAAAAGGTTCCCAGCGAGCGGAGCGCCATGTCTTCGTACGTCGACGCGTCACAGTTACGCCTGGTGTTGCTATGGCGGAAATGCCATCGAGTTAGAGCGTGATGCCGAAAAGTGTAGGCGGTTTTTGGACGGCATCACGCTCTACTTCTTTGATTCTAGAGCGGATTCAGATTTCAGGTCGATTCGACCTAAAATCATCCGGCTATAGGGCCAATGATTATATGGTGATCGGACCATGAACGACGCGAGGTTCTGGCAATCGCGGCCCGTTCGACGGTAGGGCATTAACGCCAAATCCCTCAGCAGGTACGCTTGCGTTTCATCATGGTTTTCAGCCTTTCGGCTCCGATCTCATCGACGGGCGTGTAGACGATCATGCGGTCGTCATTGCTGGGGCTTGCCCACCAATTGTTGGATTGCAGCGCAAGGATCGTACCGTCGGCAAGACGGAAGCGCTTGACAACGTTCTCGATGCCTTTGAGCTGGTAGCGGTCCCAGACGATGCGGAACTGATCCGAGGCGCTCATATAGCGCTCCAGCTGCCGCTCCCAGACAGGATCGTCGAGATGTTCCGCCATAGAGGCACGAAACAGGGCGGCCATGTTGGCCAGCATCTCGTCGGGGTCGGCCTGGCTTGCACGCCAGGCAGGATTGACGAGGGATAGGTAGATGCAGTTTCGATCTTCGGGTGGGAGCGCATTCAGGTCCACCCCGACGAGACGGCGATAGGCTTCGTTGAAGCCGCGGATATTGTAGCGCTTCGTCTGGATGAGCGCGGGATAAGGACAGAGTTGATCGAGAATGTGCTGGCTTGCCGCGGTCAGCGGCTCGCAGACCCGGGGAGGTTCGAGCCGGGGCGGTACGGGCAGGTTCGCCAACCTGAACAGATGCTCCGTCTCGATCTCATTGAATTCCAGTGCCTGTGCGACAGAGAGGAGCACGCGCGGCGACACGCGGATCGGCCGGCCCTGCTCAAGCTTCGTGTACCAGGTAATGCCGATATCGGCCCGTGCCGCCACTTCCTCGCGCCGCAATCCAGGTGTACGAACCCGTCCTGCGCGGCCAATGCCCAATCGCTTGGGATCGAGCGTTTCGCGCCGGCGTCGCAGCATCTCGCCCAGTTCCTGCGCACGCGACAGCATGTGATTGGAGGTTATGTCGAGCGTACCGTGCATGTCCATTCTCCAGCCTGATACTTTTTATACCAGTCTAAACAGATGTCTTGTACCGGTTTAACATAGGTATAGAAGACTGTGGACTCAGTTTTCCAAATCCTTTGAGGTCTTCATGTCATCCGCACCAATCCGGCTCGGCCAAGTCGGCCTGATGATCCTGCTCGCCGGCCAATTGCTGCTGCAGCTCGATTTTTCCATCATCAACGTCGGCCTTGCCGCCATCTCTGCCTCGCTGCACGCCGGCGAGACCGAACTTGAACTCTTCGTTGCCGCCTATGGCGTGGCGTTCGCCGTCTGCCTGGCCATGGGCGCGCGCCTCGGCGACAATTTCGGCCGCCGACGCATGTTCGGCCTGGCCGTGCTGATGTTCTGCCTTGCCTCGCTGCTCTGCGGCGTCGCGACATCCGTCGCCTTCCTCATCGTCGCCCGTGCGCTGCAGGGAATTGCGGCAGCGCTGATGGTGCCGCAGGTGCTGGCGACGATCCATGTCACGCTCACCGGACGCGACCATGCCCGCGCGGTTTCCCTCTACAGCGCAATCGGCGGAATTGCCTTCATTGTCGGCCAAGTCCTCGGCGGCTTTCTCATCTCCGCCAATATCGCCGGCTCCGGCTGGCGCAGCATCTTCCTCATCAATCTGCCGATCTGCGTCCTGATCCTTTGCAGCATCTGGCGCCATGTTCCCGAGACACGCGGCCAAGACAGAGTCCCGGTGGACTGGTCCGGCATGGTCACGCTGGCATTGCTGACGCTATCCGTGCTGCTGCCGACGGCGCTTGGCCCGTCCCTGCATTGGAACTGGCTCTGCCTGCTGGGCTTCGTGCCGATCCTGCCGCTGACGGCGCTTCTCTGGCGCATCGAGCGGGCCAAGGAGGCACGCGGCGCCTTCCCGATCCTGCCACCATCGCTGACCCGCATCTCCAGCATGCGCTTCGGCGGGCTGATCGCCATCATCTTCTTCACCTGCTGGAGCGGCTTCATGTTCGTCTTCGCCCTGACGCTGCAGGCGGGCGCCGGTCTGACGCCGCTGCAATCGGGCAATGCGCTGATCGCGCTCGGCGGCTCCTATTTCGTCTCGGCCGCTTTCGTCACGCCCCGGCTTGCCGGCATGCGCCGCGAAGCCATGCTGGTGACGGGCTGCCTCATCCAGATGACCGGGCTCGTCCTGCTCATCGTGACGCTGGAAATGGTCTGGCCGCGACCAGGCGTCATCAACCTCATCCCGTCGACCATCCTGATCGGGTTCGGTCAGGCGCTGATCGTCAACTGCTTCTACCGCCTCGGGCTCGCCGATGTGCCACATGAACATGCCGGCGCAGGCAGCGCCATGCTCGCCACCATGCAGCAGGTTTCGCTGGGCCTCGGGCCGGCGATCCTGGGTGCCGTCTTCGCACAGGTCCTGCAATATAAGAGCTTCTATCTCGCTGCGGGGGTGACGGCCATCGCCGTCGAGCTCGGGCTGATGGCCATTCTGCTGCTAGCCACGCTTCTACGCCTGGCTCGTCAGCGCGCCCTTCCAAAAGAAGCTGTCGAAATCGACGACACGCTGATCGTGGCGCCCGAATGATGCCGCGATGAAGCTGCCGCTGCTGTGGCGCCAGCAACAGCGGCTTCACGCCAGAAATACTCCCATGCCGGATCTGCCGCCGGCGTGACTGATCACTCAATTCCGCTTAGAGCGCGATGCCGAAAAGTGTAGGCGGTTTTCGGACGACATCACGCTCTACTTCTTTGATTTTAGAGCGGATTCAGATTTTAAGTCGAACAGACCTAAAATCATCCGGCTCTGGGCGCGCTTGTCAGTCCCGGTTTCGAATGCCATTGCTCTTGGAACCTCGGATGACAGACAAGCAGCTTTAGATGAAACTGGACACAATCGACCTGCGGATACTGGACGCCATTCAACGCGATGGCCGCATCACCAAACTTTCGCTCGCCGAGAAGGTCGGCTTGTCGCCGACGCCATGCTGGCTGCGCCTTCGCAAGCTGGAAAAGGCAGGCATCATCACAGGCTATCATGCACGCCTTTCGCTGCGCCGGCTCGCGCCGATCGCCAATGTCATGGTTGAGCTGACACTTGCCAACCATCGACAGGCCGACTTCGAGCGCTTCGAGCGAGCAATCGCAGCCATCCCGGAAATCGTAGCCTGCTGGGCCGTCGGCGGCGGCGTCGACTACATTCTGAAAATCATGGCCGCCAATATCGACGCCTACCAGCGTCTGATCGACGATCTCCTCGATCGCGATCTCGGCATCGAGCGCTATTTCACCTACATCGTGACCAAGACCGTGAAGGAGGAGACGGCACTGCCCGTCACCGACCTGCTCTCTCCGGATGCGTCTGGCGACGAATAGAGAGACTCTCTACCGACGCCATCCTCTTTAGCTGCTTTCTCTCTTCCGCCCGCTACCAATGGACAATCTCTCGCGGCGTTCCGTGAGAGCATTATGGCATCTGGAACGAGAGACCCGACCATGCCTGCGCTCCACGCCCGCACCACCTATCATGAAGCCCTTTCGCGGCTGAACGACCGCCATCTGCTGCGAGACCTCTCCTATGTGGCGGGCCGTTGGGTCGCCGGCAAGGCCGGTCGCAGCTTCCAGGTCACCGATCCCGCATCCGCCGCAACACTTGCCTGGGTCACCAGCCTCGACCAGAGAGAAGCCTTCGAGGCCATCGACGCGGCAACGGATGCCTTTGCGGCCTGGCGTTCACTCCTGCCGCAGCAACGATCATCGATCCTGCGCAGGTGGTACGAATTGATGATCGAGGCGCGCGAGGATCTGGCGCTGATCATGACGCTGGAACAGGGCAAGCCCTTGGCCGAATCCCACGGCGAGATCGATTATGCCGCAGGCTTTATCGAGTGGTATGCCGAGGAAGCAAAGCGCATCAACGTCGAAAGCGTGACCAGCCATCTGCCCGACACCGAAATGTTTGTCCGCAGGGAAGCCCTGGGTGTCGTCGGCATCGTCACGCCCTGGAATTTCCCCGCCGCGATGATCACGCGCAAAGCAGCCGCAGCGCTCTCGGCCGGCTGCACCGTCGTTGCCCACCCATCATCGGAAACGCCATTGTCGGCGCTTGCGCTCGCGGAACTCGGCGAACGCGCCGGTCTTCCCGCCGGCGTCTTCAACGTGCTGACCGGCGATGCCGCAACCGTCGTCGGCGCCTTCTGCGACGATCCGCGGGTCAGGGCGTTGAGCTTCACCGGGTCGACCGGCATCGGCAAGCTGATCGCCGGTCAATGCGCCGCAAGCATGAAGCGGCTTGTCATGGAGCTTGGCGGTCATGCGCCCCTGATCATCTTCGACGATGCCGATCTTAATCGTGCCGTCGATATCGCCATCAATGCGAAGTTCGCAACTTCCGGCCAGGATTGCCTCGCCGCCAACCGCATCTTCGTTCAACGCCCGATCATGGACGCTTTTGTCGCGGCTTTCAGCAAGCGCATCGCTGCCCTGAAGGTTGGGAACGGATTGGCCGATGGCGTCGACATCGGACCTCTCATGCACGAGCGCGCCATTGCGAAAGTCGAGGAACACGTCGCCGATGCCCTGAATGGCGGCGCGAGACTTGCCACCGGCGGGAAACGCCACTCCGCCGGCCCGCTGTTCTTCCAGCCGACCTTGCTTGTCGATCCCGCGCCGGATGCCCTGATCATGCATGAGGAAACATTCGGACCAGTCGCGGCGGTGACGCCCTTCGATACCGAAGACGAGGTCGTCGCCCGCGCCAACGATACCGAGTATGGCCTTGTCGCCTATGTCGTGACGACGAGCGGCGCCCGGCATATGCGGCTTGGTCGAGCTCTCGAATACGGCATGATCGCCGTCAACCGCGTGAAGATCACCGGCAGCTCGATCCCCTTTGGCGGCTGGAAGCAGTCGGGCCTCGGCCGCGAAGGCTCCCGCCACGGCATCGAGGCCTTTACCGAGCTCAAATATCTCTGCGTCGACACGACAGCCTGACGCCCCGAATAGAAAAAGAAGGAACCACACTATGCTGGACAAGCGCAACGAACTGAACGCCTGGGACAGGGACCATTTCTTCCATCCGTCGACCCATATGGGAATGCATGCGCGCGGCGAAACTCCGACCCGCGTCATCGCCGGCGCCGAAGGCGTTTACATCACCGACACCAACGGCAAGACAAGCCTCGACGCCTTTGCCGGTCTTTACTGCGTCAATGTCGGTTATGGCCGGCAGAAAATCGCCGATGCGATCGCCGAACAGGCAAACAACCTCGCCTATTACCACGCCTATGTCGGCCATGGCACGGAAGCCTCGATCACGCTATCCAAGATGATCATCGACCGCGCGCCGGACGGCATGAGCCGCGTCTATTTCGGCCTTTCCGGCTCCGACGCCAACGAGACCAACATCAAGCTCATCTGGTACTACAACAACATCCTTGGCCGCCCGGAAAAGAAGAAGATCATCTCCCGCTGGCGCGGCTATCATGGCTCCGGCGTCATGACGGGGAGCCTCACCGGCCTGGAGCTCTTCCACAACGCCTTCGACCTGCCGCGCGCGCCCATTCTTCATACCGAAGCACCTTATTTCTTCCGCCGCGCCGACCGGTCGATGAATGAGGAGCAGTTCGCGCAGCATTGTGCCGACAGACTGGAGGACATGATCCTCGCCGAAGGTCCGGAAACGGTCGCAGCCTTCATCGGCGAACCGATCCTCGGCACCGGCGGCATCGTTCCGCCGCCGAAGACCTACTGGCAGAAGATCCAGGCCGTTCTCGACAAATACGATGTGCTGCTCGTGGCTGACGAAGTCGTCACCGGCTTCGGCCGTCTCGGCACGATGTTCGGCTCCGATCATTACGGCATGAAGCCGGACCTGATCACCATCGCCAAGGGTCTGACGTCTGCCTACGCGCCGCTTTCCGGCAGCATCGTTTCCGACAAGATGTGGCAGGTTCTCGTTCAGGGATCCGACCAGCTTGGCGCCATCGGCCACGGCTGGACCTATTCTGCCCACCCGATCTGCGCGGCTGCCGGCATCGCCAATCTCGAACTGGTCGATGAACTCGGCATCGTCGAAAATTCTGGCTCCACCGGTGCCTACTTCCGCTCGGAGCTCACGAAGGCAGTCGGCGATCACAGGCATGTCGGCGAGGTCCGTGGCGACGGGCTGATGGCGGCCGTCGAATTCGTCGAGGACAAGGATGATCGCAAGTTCTTTGACCCGGCGAAGAAGATCGGCCCGCAGGTGGCGGCAGCGCTGCTTGAGCGCGGTGTCATAGGTCGTGCCATGCCGCAGGGAGACATCCTCGGCTTTGCCCCGCCGCTGTGCCTGACCCGTGAGGAAGCCGATACCGTCGTCAAGGCGGCCGCCGGCGCCATCGAAAGCGTGCTTTCGAACCGCTGATCCGGCCGGCCGGAAGAATGGCTCTGTTTTGCGAGACGATTTGGCGGCCCGTTGTTGACAATGGGCCGCCAGATCTCATTCGGTCATCGCCATCCGGCAATGGATGGTATACATGGATCCTGAGAATTGCACCGGATCAATCCATGTATCGTCATGATTCAAAAGACCAGGACAATGGCGCCTGGAAACCCGTCCTCCAGCATCGCAAGGGCGTGACCAAGCACAAGCTGCTTACCGACAAGATCATCGCCGACATCGATGACGGCATCCTGCCGGTGCACGCGCAGATGCCGACGCATCGCGATCTCGCCCATGCGCTTGGCATTTCGGTCCAGACTGTGAGCCTGAGCTACAAGGAAGCGGAGCGTCGCGGCTATCTGCGCGGGGAAGTCGGACGCGGTACCTTCGTGCGCAGCCGCGTCACCGAACGCGCCGACAGCTTCATGCTCGATCGCGATCCGAGCGGCAGCGCCGATCTCTCCATCATCCGGGCCGTCTATACGGAGGCGCATGAACGATCGGCTCGTGAACTCATGCAGGCGCTGGCCGAAAGCGACAATAGCAGCTTCATGCGGCCCTGCAGGCCGATCGCTGGCCTCGATGCCCATCGCGCAGCAGCGCAGGTCTGGCTCTCAGGCCTGTCGGTCAAGACCGATCCGGACCGGATCCTGATCACGAACGGCGCGGCGCACGGACTGTTCCTTGCCGTCGCCTCGGTCGTTCGGCCCGGCGAAGTGGTCCTGACGGAAAGCCTGACCGATCACGGCATCATCGGCCTTGCCAATGTTCTGGGTTTCACGCTGCGTGGTCTTCCGACCGATCGCGAGGGTATCCTGCCCGACGCTTTCGAGGCGGCCTGCGCCATCGGCGACGTGACGGCGCTTGTCATCGTTTCCTCGCTCGGCAATCCCACCAGCCACGTCATGGGGGCCGAGCGCCGGCGCGCAATCGCCGATATAGCCCGCCGGCATGGCATCTTCGTCATCGAGGACGAGGTTTACAAACCGATGCTGCGGGAACCCCTTCCCTCCATGCCGGATCTCATCCCGGAACTCGGCTTCTTCGTGACCAGCTTCACGAAGTCCGTGATGACGGGATTGCGTATCGGCTATCTGGTGGTGCCGGCCCACTATTCGATCCGCGCCGCCTCGATCCTGCGCGTTACCGGCTGGAGCGCCACCAATGTCGTTGCCGAAATGGCGTCGCGCTGGGTTCTGGATGGGACGGCGCAAGCCCTGCTTGCCGTCCAGCGAAGCGAAGCGGAGGCCCGGCAGGCGATCGTCTCCGACGTGATGGCCTCGTTCGTTGCCGGCAGTCATCCCCTGTCGCTTTGTGCATGGCTGTCGGTTCCCGAGCGCTGGACGGAGGAAGGCCTTGTGCGCGCACTTGCCCGCAAGGGTGTCGCGGTCACGCCGTCCGATCCGTTTGTCGCCGGTGGAGAGCGGCCGGTTGGCGGCATTCGCATCTGCCTGGGCGGCCGCCTGTCGCATTCCGCCCTTCGCTCGGCACTCGAAACCGTTCGCGGCACCTTCGAACAGTTGCCGCCTGTCTTCGACGTCGGCTCGATCGTTTAGCCTTGCCGCAGCTCAATCCCGTCAAAGGATCGAGCGCAGAAACTCCTTCGTGCGCTCTTCCTTCGGCGCGCTGAAGATCTCTTCCGGCTTGCCCTGTTCGCAGATGCGGCCCTTGTCGAAGAAACAGACGCGGTCGGACACTTCGCGGGCAAAGCGCATTTCATGCGTGACCAGCAGCATGGTCAGATCGTGTTCATGGGCGAGATCGCGAATGACGCCGAGGACTTCGCCGACGAGCTGCGGATCGAGTGCCGATGTCGGCTCATCGAACAACAACACCCTTGGACGCATGGCGAGCGCGCGGGCGATTGCTACGCGCTGCTGCTGGCCGCCGGAAAGCTGGCTCGGATACTGATCCTTCTTCTCCGAAAGGCCGACCATGCGCAAAAGGTCGACAGCGCGGCACTCGGCTTCCGCCCGCCCAAGCCCGAGCACGCGCATCGGCGCCTCGACGACATTGCGCAGCACGGTCATATGCGGAAACAGATTGAAGCTCTGGAAGACCATGCCGACATGGGTGCGGATCTGGCGCAGATGAGCCTCGCTGGCGAGGAAGCGCCCGCGGCCGTTTTCCTGATGATAGGACATGCCGGCCAGGTGCAGGGTTCCGTCCTGGAAAGGTTCAAGCGTCATCAGGATGCGCAGGACGGTTGATTTTCCGGAACCGGAAGGGCCGATCAATGTCACCTTCTCGCCGGGCGCGACATCGAAGCAGAAATTGTCGAGCACGGTCAGGTGGCCGTAGCGTTTGGTCACATCTTGAAAGCGGATCAGTGGTTGCGTCATCTCAGAGCAATTCCGTTTTTCGGCAACGCCTTTTCGAGCCAATGGATGGCTGCCGAGCAGACGAGCGTGAGGATGAGGAAGATCAGACCGACGAGGGAAAGCGGCACCAGATACTCGAACGTCCGATCTCCGATGAGATTGGCGAGGTTGAGCATGTCGACCACCGTGACGACGGACAGGACCGGCGTCTCCTTGAGCATGGAGACGAGATAGTTGCCCATGGCCGGAATGATACGGGGAATGGCCTGTGGGATGATGATATCCCAATAGGTGCGGCCGCGCGCGAGATTGAGTGCCGTCGCAGCCTCCCATTGCCCAAGCGGCACCGCATCCAGACCGCCGCGATAGACCTCCGACGTATAGGCCGAATATTGCAGCCCGAGCGCCAGCGCGCCGGTCAGGAAGGCCGGCAGTACGATGCCGTAGATCGGCAGGACGTAGTAGAGGAAGAAGAGCTGGACGAGCAGCGGCGTATCGCGCAGGAACTCGATGACGAAAGCCGTCGGCCAGGAGATCGCCGCGAAGCGGCTGCGCCGCAGCAAAGCGAAGACCAGGCCGAGAACAAGGGCGATCGCAAAACCCGCGGCTGCCGCCTCCAGCGTGACGATCAAGCCGATGCCGAGGATCGGCAGGATCGACAATGCGAAGGACAGCGTGGTCGACGTGTCCCAGGTAAAACCATACATCATGCCGGCGCCCTCCCCGGGAAAGCGACGCCGCGGCGAAGGATCGTTTCCAGCCAGCGCATGAAGGCAACCAGAATGAGCGCCATGATGAAATATCCAATCAGCGTCAGCGAATAGATCGTCACGCTGTCGAGCGTGATGTTGCGCAATTGCTGTGCCTGGAACGTCAGATCGCTGATCGAGATCAGCGACACCAATGCCGTATCCTTCAGGTTCTGCACGGCAAGATTGCCGAAAGCCGGCATCATTTCGACCACGGCCTGCGGCAGGACGATATGGAAGAGCGTCTGACCCTGCTTGAAATTCAACGCCCGCGCCGCCTCGTGCTGCGTATCGGGAACCGCTTGCAGCGCGCCACGCACCACTTCCGCGCCATAGGCGCCGATATTGAGTGCCAGACCGGCAATGCCCGTGGTGATGGGATCGAAGGAGATCCCGATCAGCGGCAGCGCATAATAGAGCCAGAAAAGCTGCACCAGAAGCGACGTGCCGCGAAATATCTCGATATAAACGATCGCGATTCCGGAGAGCAACCGCCCTCCGGCAAAGCGTGCAAGGCCGGCCGCAAAGGCGAAGATCGCGCCGAGAAACATGGAGGCGATGGCGATGAGCGCCGTCACCTCGGCGCCCTTCAGTAATGCGGGCAGATAATGTGTCCAACTCATGTCCGGGTCACCTCCGTTTCAGGATGGGAGGGGCCGAGCGACCTGGCGATTGTCCGCAGACCGCCGCCAGATCGCTCACGATTATCAATAGGCTCACTTGCCCGCGCACAGATCTTCGGTGCTCTTCGTGCGTGCGGCCTCGACACTTTCGGCGCTAAGACCATAAGACATCAAGATCTTCTTGTAGTCGTCGGTCTTCTTGAAGGCTTCGAGGGCGGTATTGAAGGCCTTGTAAAGATCCTTGTCCTCGGGCCGGAAATCGAAGCCGCCATAGCTTCTGACGGATTTTCCGCTGATGACCGGATCGGTGAACGGCTCCGCATGCTCGACATTCGTGCCACCCTGAACGAGCTTGGCGACGGTCAGCTCGGTTGCCGCATAGGCGTCGGCACGGCCGGTCTGGATCGTGGAAAGCGCATCCGCATTCGCCTGGATCATGACGATCTGGGATTCCGGAATGCCCAGCCCATGGAAGAAATCGAGCTGATCGGCACCCGATACGATCGCGACCTTCAGAGACGGATCCTTCTTGATGTCCTCATAGGAATGCAGCTTCTTCGGATTGCCCTTCGGCACCAACAGCCCCTCGCCATAGCTGGAGTTCGGCGTGGTGAACTGCACCTGCTTGCAGCGTTCCGGCAAAATGTTCTGCTCGGCGGCAACGAAGTCGAAGCGCTTGGCTTTCAGGCCGGGGATCAGCGATCCGAACGGCGTCACGGTCCAGTCGACTTCCTTGACACCCATCGACTTCAGGACCGCGGCGGCGACATCGGGACCGATGCCCCTGGCGGCGCCGCTCTCGTCCATATAGCTGTAGGGAACCTCATTGGCGCTGGCGCCGCGGATATAGCCATCCTTCTTGATCTGCTCGAGGCTGGCGGCATGGGCGGATGCGGCCAGGCCGATGGTCAGGCCCATGGCGGCGAGGCTGCGGTAAAAATTCGATCTCATCGTTCACTCCTCTGTGGTTGAAGTCCGTCATCGGCTGTCCGGTTTTCCGGATCTTTGCCGTTAACGGGGTGGTGATCCGCGCCGCGCTGTCGCGGCACGGTAATTCAGGGGCCTTCCGTCAAGGTTGCAACGACGGCGAGGCAATCCCCGGTCTTGATGAGGCCGGGGAAATGACGTGCGGCAAGAACACCGTCCAGCGCCGCCCGATAGTCTAATGGTACGGATCCAGTACGGCCGATTGGATGGATGCGGGCGATGATCTCTCCCCGCAAAACCGTGTCGCCCAAATCCTTGAGCGGCTCGAAAAGCCCGTCGGCCTCGGCGAAGACGAAACAGTCGGAGGACGGCATGTCGAGCCATTGCGTCGCTTCGATCTCCGGCTTGCCTGCAACGATTCCCGCGTGCTTCAGGACATTCAGGACACCGCGCTTGGCAATGGAAGCCGTACGCGCCGATATGGTTCCACCGCCCGAAAGCTCGGTGGTCACGAAGACCTTGCCCATCTCCTCGGCCGTGGTGTCGTACATGCCGACGGCATCGATCTCGATCATCCGCATGGAATAGGGTGCGGAAAACGCGGCGACGTCATCGAAGCAGGCTTTCTCCTGGCCCTTATCGGGCAGAGCATGCGCTGCGGCATAGGGCAGGAAATCGAGGGTACGGCCGCCCGAATGGAAATCGAGCACGATGTCGGCCAGCGGCAGTAGATGGCGGGTAAAGTAATCGGCGATCTTCTCCGTCACGCTGCCATCAGGCCGACCGGGAAAACTCCGATTGAGATTACCCTTGTCGATCGGAGAGGTGCGGGTGGCTGCCTGGAAGGCAGGATAATTCATCGCCGGAACGATGATGATCCTCCCCTCGATCTCCTCGGCCTTCAGCGTCCGAGCCAGATCGAAAAGCGCGACAGGCCCCTCATATTCATCGCCATGATTGGCGCCGGTCAAAAGCGCCGTCGGCCCCTCACCGTTCCTGATGACGCAGATCGGGATCATGATCGAACCCCATGCGGAATCGTCGCGCGACCAGGGAAGACGCAGGTGGCCGTGCTGGATACCGTCGCGGCCGAAGTCGACGGTCGGGGTGATCGGCGATGGTCGTTTGGAAATGCTCATGCTGTTCATCTCAGGCAATCACTTCACGACAAGCCGGCGTGGCACGTTAGAGAGGCATTCGACGCCGCTCTCGGTGATGACGATGCTTTCCGTGATCTCCATACCCATGTCTTCGAGCCAGAGGCCGGTCATGAAGTGAAAGGTCATGCCGGGCAGGAGTTCGGTGCGATCGCCAGGGCGCAGGCTCATGGTGCGCTCACCCCAATCCGGCGGATAGGACAGGCCGATCGGATAGCCCGTGCGGTTGTCCTTAACGATCCCGTATTTCTTCAGGACGGCAAAAAAGGCGTTGGCAATGTCCTCGCAGGCGTTACCCGGCTTGGCGGCGGCAAGGCCGGCCTCCATGCCTTCGAGCGTCGCCTTCTCCGCATCCAGAAACGCCTGGGTCGGCTTGCCGAGGAACACGGTGCGCGACAGCGGGCAATGATAGCGGCGATAGCAGCCGGCGATCTCGAAGAAGGTGCCCTCGCCGCTTTTCATCGGCTTGTCGTCCCAGGTCAGATGCGGGGCGGAGGCATCGGCTCCCGACGGCAGCAGCGGCACGATTGCCGCATAATCCCCACCGAAGCCGTCGACGCCGCGAATGCCGGCATCGTAGATTTCGGCAACGAGATCGGACTTGCGGATTCCCGGCTCGACTTTCTCGACGATCCGCTGGTGCATGGCTTCGACGATACGGCCGGCCTTGCGCATATAATCAAGCTCGGTCGGGCTTTTGACGGCGCGCTGCCAATTCACGAGCCCCTGGGCATCCTTGAAGCGGGCATTCGGCAGATGCTTGACGAGCGAGGCGTAGGCTGCGGCGGTGAACCAGTAATTGTCCATCTCGACGGCGATCGAGGCATTGGCCCAGCCGCGCTCCTCAATAATCTTCGAGAGCAAATCCATCGGATGGCGCTCGTTGGATTGTACATAGTGATCGGGATAGCCGATGATATTGTCGTGGGCGAGATAGGTCGTGCGCTTGGCGCCATTGGCATCCTGGCCGCGCCCGTACCAGATCGGGTCGCCGGAACCGGGTACCAGCACGCATTGATGGACGTAAAAGGACCAGCCGTCATAGCCGGTGAGCCAGTGCATGTTGGACGGATCCGTCACGATGACGAGGTCGACACCGGCCTTTTCCATGGCGCGGCGCGTCTTGGCGAGCCGCTCGGCATATTCGGCGCGGGTGAAATTGAGGGTCGGTTCGCTCACGCGGGGTCTCCTGATGCTTTTGTCGTTTCGATCGCCTGCCCCGTACCGGCTGAGACAGCACGGCGATGGGCAAGCGTGGCAATGGCGGTATCCTGCACGCCCGTCCCGGTCAGATCGCAAAGGGTGATCGCCTCGCGCGACCGTCGACCGGCCACCTGGCCTGAGACGATGGCGCCAAGTTCGGGAAAATCAGCCATCTCACTTGCAAGCCCTGCGGCGATCGCATGATGGAGCTCGCCCAGCCGCCGCGTCTGCTTTAAGCTGTCGGCGACGTAGGGCATGGCCTTTGCAATAGCTGCCGGATCGATCTCGTTCTTATGTTCGGCATCCGAGCCCATGGCGGTGATATGCTGGCCGGGCTGCAGCCAGGCGGCATCAAGGATCGGCTTATCCGAGGGTGTGGTGGTAACGATGATGTCGGCGCCACGGCAGGCTTCTTCGGCATCCGCTTCCGCCGAAACGGAGAAACCGAGCTCCACCGTCAGCTCCCTTGCGAGCTTCTCGGCCTTTACCGGATCGCGCGCCCAAATTCGGGCCGCCTCGATCGGCCGGACGAGTGTAAGCGCGCGCAATTGCAGGCGAGCCTGCATGCCCGCGCCGAGAATTGCGGCTATCCGGGCATCCGGACGGGAAAGATGCCGCGCGGCCACGGCGCCCGCAGCGGCCGTGCGCACATCGGTCAGATAACCGTTATCGAGCAGAAGCGCCTCGACCAGGCCGGTGCGCGCCGACAAGAGCATCATCAACCCATTGGTACTCGGCAGTCCAAGCGACGGATTGTTGAAGAAACCGGGACTGACCTTGATTGCGAAACTGTCGAGATCGGGAACATAAGCGGTCTTCACATCGACCTCGCCACGATGGGCGGGGATATCCAGCCGCATGATGGGCGGCATTTCCACGGCCCTTGTCGCCAGTGCGGCAAAGGCCTGCTCGACGCAATCGACGACATCTCCGTCGAGCTGGACGATCTTGCGAAGGTCGGTTTCCGTCAGGATCAGCACACGCGTCATGGCGCCACCTCCACCTTGAGATCATCGACGATCGCCCGATGGACCACCGGATCGATATTGCCCCCGGAAACGACAATCGCGGTCGGGCCATCGGGCCTGATCTTGCCGGCAAGCAAGGCCGCTATCCCGACTGCACCGGCACCCTCGACGGTCTCGCCTTCGATCCTGGCCGCATGGCGAATGCCCTCGGCAATTTCGTCTTCGCTGAGCAGGATCACATCATCCAGAAGCGCGCGGCACATCGCGAAGGTCAGGCGGTTGTCGAGGCCGATGCCGCCGCCAAGCGAATCCGCCAGGGTCTCGACCTCCCGCACATCGATCGGCCGACCGGCTGTGAGACTTGCCGCCATTGCCGCGCCGCGCTCCATCGACACGCCGACGACTTTGGCGGCCGGCAGACGACCCTTGATTGCCGCGGCAGTGCCCGAAGCCAGACCACCACCCGATAGTGGCACGAGAACAAGTGTCGCCTCCGGCAGATCGTCGGCGACTTCCAGCCCGAGCGTGCCCTGGCCGGCAATGACGGCGGCGTCATCGAAGGGAGGCACGAAACACATGCCTTCTTCACGGACCAGGCGCTCGACCTCCCGCATGGCATCATCCTGCGAATGCCCGACGATGCGAACATCTGCCCCGAGGCTTCGGATCGCGCCGACCTTATTGACGGGAACAAGCGCAGACAGGCAGATGGTCGCGCGTGCGCCCATCGTTTTGGCGGCATGAGCGACTGCTCGGCCGTGATTACCGGTCGACGCCGTCACCAGTCCGCGCGAACGGGCCTCCTCGTCAAGGCAGAGAAGCGCGTTCGTGGCCCCACGCAGCTTGAAACTGCCGGTCTGCTGATGGTTTTCCAGCTTGAGATAGACGGGCACGCCCATACGCTGAGACAGCGCATGTGAGGGCCGCAGCGCCGTGCGCTGCACATATCCGGCAATGCGGCGCTGCCCTGCCTCGATATCTCGCAGCGTGACCATCATCGTCATGGCGCACACTCGCACCTTGCTATCGATGTGACCGATACCATTACGATTTTCATTCCTCTCGCGCTGGATGTTCATGACATCAGCGTGAAAGAGGTAATGGATCATGTCAATCTGTATATTGTTTCATTACAATTATACGTGTTCTTTTCGAAGGCAATGGCAAATCTCTTTCGAACGGCAACTCCCGCAACGCATTCGGCGGTCTATACCGACCATGATAATTGCTGAGCGCATATCGCAATCCGGCGCGCGCCCGCCCGTAGAGGAAGTCGGGCTATACGTAAACGACATGTCAAATCTGACAATTTGCTGGAGATGCGCGCGCTCGACCGCGACAGGGTATGTCCCCGCGGCCTTTTGCTCTCATAGCGCGCTACGCCGATCAATGAGCGCCCTGGTCACGGAAATGATAAACCTGCCATCCCAACCTTCTCACAAAAGGTGGTGGCAGGATTGCATCGGGCGAAGCTCACGCCGTTTCCAGCGTAGCACTGTCCCGATTGGCGGGCGGCCGACTTGCAAGCATGAACGTCTGCCGCCCGGCTCTATTCGTGAACGACGAAGCTCGTTCCTTAAAGTGCTCTCATTGGGAGCGTGGGCTTAGTTGTTCAGAGCGCCGCCGATAATGGCGCCGAGCGCAAAGGCTGCTGCCGGATACCAGAGGCCATCATTGTGACGACGATAGCCGGGTCGGCGATCGCGGTAGCCTCTATAGCCATGATAATAGCCTGCGCGGTCCCTGCCGCGATATGGTCCCCATCCGGGACGTCCCGGACCGCGCGGCGGCATGTTGCGATGAACCTCGCCGGGACGATCCCGATGATGACGGGGCCATTCCTGTGCGTTGGCGAAAGGCGCTGCAAGCGTTACCGTGGCCATGGCGATAATAAAGATCTTTTTCATTGGGCTTCCTTCTCATTCGTCAGGGGACCTTAGTAATCGCAGGGTGAATAGAGCGTTAACACGCCACTACCTTAAATAGCCGGTTGCGCAAACTATCAGCTCTCGAAATCAACGCTCGTCGTCACCTCGGCCAAGGCTTCGAATTCAGCCTTCAACGTCTCTAACCGTGCCTTGGCGACCTTCAGCGCGGATGTCCCAAGCAGAAGCCGAAGCGGCGTTTGCTCGGTTTTGACGGCGTTCAGGATCGCTTGTGCTGCCTTCCTCGGATCTCCCGGCTGTAAACCGGAAACCGCACGCGTAGCGCTCCGCCTCTTCCCCGCCGTCTCGGCATAGCCATCAATGATGACGGGGGATTCGATCATGGACCGTCCAGCCCAATCGGTACGAAAGGCCCCCGGTTCGACGATCAAAACCTTGATGCCGAGCGGCCCGACTTCATAAGATAGCGATTCCGAAAGCGCTTCGACGGCAAATTTCGTTGCGTGATAATATCCGGTTGCCGCGAATGCGACCAATCCTCCGAGCGAGGAAAGATTGACGATGCAGCCGCGCCGTCTTGCACGCATGCCCGGAAGCACGGCCTTGGTGACATCAAGCAGACCGAAGACGTTGGTTTCGAATTGGGCGCGTATCGCGACATCTTCTCCCTCCTCAATCGCCGCGAGATAGCCGTAGCCGGCGGCGTTGACGAGCACATCGATCCGGCCGAAACGCCGCTCGGCCTCGCCGATCACCTGCTCGATGGTTGCACGATCGGTTACGTCAAGCCTCGCGGCGACGACGCGATCCGGAAATCTTTCAACGAGTTCGCGGATCGTCTCCGGGTCGCGTGCCGTGGCAATCGCGATATCGCCTGCCTCCAGCGCCACCTCGGCAATCGCGCGTCCAAGTCCTGATGAGGCTCCAGTGATGAGCCATATCGATCGATGATCCGTCATTCTCTTATCCTTCCAAATGCTGCGATCATGATGATCTCGCATGCGGAAGAGATACGCTCGCCAATGGCGTCAGCTTAGGCCGATCCTTTCGAAGTTTTGCACAATCCTACCATCCTGGCCTATCTTGACCGCGACAAAGCGAGAAGATGGGGAAGGCGATGAAAACCACACGACGAAGCTTGATCGAGCTGATGCACTTTCACTGCACGGCGCCCAAGCAAAAAACGCTCGTTCCCGGTTTGACGCTCTTTCGCAGCGATGCACCGACCGAACCGGTCCGCAGCCTTTACGATCCGCGCCTTTGCGTCGTCCTGCAGGGTCGAAAGGAGCTCATCCTGGATCGGCAGCGCATCGAAATCGGCCTAAGCGACTACCTGGTCGTCGTCCTCGATCTTCCGGTGACAGCGCGCATTGTCGAGGCAAGCCCTGGTCAGCCGCATTATGCGATAACGCTTGATCTCGATCCGGCAATCATTGCCGAGCTGGTTGCAGATAAAAAGGAACTGAGATCGGTCGCAAAAACGAAGGGCGCTGCGATTGCCGGGCTTACCCTGGACATTCTGGAACCCCTCGAGCGACTGGTGCGGCTGCTGGATCGGCCCACGGACATCGAGACGCTTGCGCCACTTGTTCGACGCGAGCTTTTCTACAAGCTTGTCCAGGGCAGTCTCGGCGACATGGTCGTCGAAAGCGGAATAGGCGGCTCTCGCCTGTCGCGCATCGCCCGTACGACCGCCTGGATTAAAGCCAACTTCGATCAGCCGGTCGATATCGCGACTTTGGCGGATATCGCCGGCATGAGCCAGACCTCCTATTATCGTGCCTTCAAAGCCGCCACTACGATGAGCCCCTTGCAATTCCGGACACGGCTACGGCTGCACGAAGCACGACGACGGTTGCAGCTGGGCGTCGACAAGATCGGATCCATCGCATTTGCGGTCGGCTACGAAAATCAGTCGCAGTTCAATCGGGAATATCGGAAGCTATTCGGGAGACCGCCCGGTGTAGACCTGTCTCGCTGAGGCGCTGGCCAGCCGTCCATTCGGGTAGGTACACTAAATCGTCGTGGCCGCTATTGTTTCCATTGTCGGCTCGGACGCCACCCCCGAACCGATCACTACAGCGTCCGACGAGACTGCATGCCCTCGCAGTGTCGTCGGACACCCCGTCGACATGCGTGCCGGTGACAAAGGCTGCCGCCGATGTCGATGGCCTCGGGCAGGCTCAGCCTTTACCGGAAACAACGGCGTCAAATACACCAGTTCTCATGCTGCCCTCCCGGCATTGCGCCCGGAAAAAATGCAGCCTCCCAGGAACGTGCCCTCCAGCGCATTGTAACCGTGATATCCGCCGCCGCCGAAGCCTGCCGCCTCGCCGCAGGCGAACAATCCCGGTATGAGCTCGCCGCTCAGCCCAAGCGCCTGACTGTTCAGATCGGTTTCAAGCCCGCCCAGAGATTTGCGGGTCAGGATGTTGAGGCGCACGGCGATCAGGGGACCCGCCTTGGGATCCAGTATCCGATGAGGTGGTGCCGTGCGCATGAACCGATCGCCGAGATAACCACGCGCCTGCCTCAGCGCGACGATCTGCGCGTCCTTGGCGAAGGGATTGTCCAATTCGCGGTCCCGGGCTTCGATCTGGCTGCGCAGATGGACAAGATCGACCGGATAATCCCCGATACGGTTCATGCCGGCGACCAGCTCTTCCAGCGTTTCGGCGACGATGAAATCCTCACCCTTCTCCTTGAAGGCTTCCACCGGCGGAGGAGCCGAACGGCCAAGCCGGCTGCGCAGGAGCAGGCCGACGTCGCGGCCCGTGAGGTCGGGATTCTGTTCGGACCCCGAGAGCGCGAACTCTTTCTTGATGATCTTCTGCGTGGTTACGAACCAGCTGTAACTATGCCCGAGTTTGCAGATATGCTCTAGCGTCGCGAGGCTATCGAAACCCGGCAGACAGGGGGCAGGCATGCGGTTGCCGTTGGCGTCGAACCAAAGCGAGGACGGCCCGGGCAGGATGCGAATGCCATGGTTCGGCCAGATGGGGTCCCAGTTGCGGATACCCTCGGTGTAATGCCACATCCTATCGCCGTTGATGAGCCGTGCGCCTGCCGCTTCGGCATGGCCGATCATCAAGCCGTCGACATGGTGAGGCACCCCGCTCAGCATCCGTTCAGGGGGTGGACCGAGGCGATCGGCGGGCCAGGCGCGGCGAACCAGTTCCGGATTGCCGCCAATGCCGCCGCTCGCCACGATCACGGCGCCCTGAATGCGAAAATCCCCGACGACATCGCGGTTCGATTGCTGACCGCGCGGAATATTGTCCTCCGCCAGGATCTCGCCTTCCACGCCGGTGATGCCGTTGCCGTCGGCGATCAACCGCGTCACGCGTCGGCGGAACATCAGCTCGATCCTCCCCTGCTTCTCGGCGGCTAGCACCCGCTTCAAGAATGGATCGATCACGCCCGGACCCGTGCCCCAGGTGACGTGAAAGCGCGGCACGGAGTTGCCGTGGCCGTGAGCAAGGCTTCCGCCGCGCTCGGCCCAGCCGACGACGGGGAACCAGCGCATGCCGAGCCCATATAGCCAGCCACGCATCTCGCCGGCGGCAAAATCGAGATAGGCATCCGCCCAGGCGCGCGGCCAAAAATCCTCAGCACGGTCGAAGGCGGCTGAGCCCAGCCAATCCTGACGGGCAAGGTCGATACTATCGCGAATTCGCATGCGCCGTTGTTCCGGCGTATCGATCATGAATAGCCCGCCGAGAGACCAGAAGGCTTGGCCGCCGAGGCTTGCCCGCGGCTCTTGGTCGACGAGGATCACCCGCTTTCCGCGCTCAATCAGCTCCAAGGCGGCGACAAGACCCGACAGGCCTCCCCCAACGACGACGACATCCGCGTAACTGCCCATTCGACCTCCCAGCGAATAGCTATTTGCCGGGACTTTAGCGACACTTACGTAAAAGTAAAATGGAGAACGGCTTTCACGTCGGCTCGTCCATCGGGGCCGATTTCCGCTATCAGCTTCTCTGCAGCCTCCACGTCCGAATCTCGAACGGCATGATGTCGGCGGGTCCCTCGCGTTCGATCGGCTCCTCGAGGATATTCAGCGGCCCCGACGCTTTCCATCCCGACGCCAGGTTCAGCGACAGGCGGCCACGACGGCCGGCAGGCTCGTAAAGCCGCAGGATAAGGCCCTCGCCCTCCTCGGCCGATTTCAATCCGGAGAAGGCGACCGGTATGCCCTCGACACCGAGAGGCGAGAGCGTGCCCTGCGAAAGCCCGCTTGCCTCCATGGTGACGAGCGGCTGGTTGAGATCGATCGCCTCCGATAGAACGCCGCCTTCATGCCAGGCGCCTTCATGCGGCATCAGCGCATAGGTGAAGCTCTGCTGGCCTTCGTCGGCAAGCGGATCGGGATAGATCGGTGACCGCACCAGGCTCATGCCGATGACATTGCCGCGGGCGCTGTGTCCGTATTTGGCGTTGTTGAGCAAGGCGACGCCAAAGCCGGGTTCGCTGAGATCGACGAAGCGATGGGCCGCTGCCTCGAACATCGCCTGCTCCCAGGGGGTGTTCGTATGCGTCTGCCGCTCGACGATGCCGAAGGCACATTCGAACGTCGCTGTGCGCGAATGCACGGCAACCGGATTCAGTGTCCTGAGCAGGGTGCGCCGGTCATGCCAATCGATCGTCGTCTCGATATCGAGCCGGCGGGCATTGGCCGTCAAAACATAAAGCTGGGTGACGGTCGAGTTGCGATATCGATAGACGACACGGATGGTGGCGCGATGCGGCCCTTCCTCGACCAGAGCGACGCTTTCGGGCTGATCGAGGCGGATGCCTTTTTCGGCATAGTCCGCGTCGACGTCCCAGGCGTCCCAGTTGCGCGGCTTGTCGGCGGGATACACCCAGAGCTGGTTGGCAGCCTCTTCGATCGCCTCCCGTCCCGTCGCCTTGTGGACAAGGCTCGACACGGCACCATCCTTGCCGATGAGGACCGATAGATGCTCGTTCTCGATATGATGGGCATCGGCCTTCAGCATGCCGGCGGGCCTAACACCCTTACGATCGAAGACCGCGACGGAAAGGGGCGCGACAAGATCGGCAGATGACAGGACCGTTCCGTCGGACAGCGCGGCGGTGAGCGGCCGCGGTGAAAGAGACGGATTGACGACAATCAGTGCGTCGCTAACGCCGCCTGTCGGAAGATGGGCCGATAGTTCCTTGAGCGCCTTGGCCTGCTCCGCCTTCGCATTACCGATCACGCCGTCAAGTTCCCCTTCGGCATCGACGTAGACCTCGCGAATGCTTGATCCCGGCAGGATGTCATGAAATTCGTTCTTCAGGACGGTGCGCCAATCCGCCTCGAGGCTTTGCGGTTTTGCAGCGCCGAGCACGTGGGCGAGTGACGCCAGTGTTTCGGCCGTGATCAGCGCGCGTTCGGCCTGGCGATGCTTGCGCTTGACGCCGCTTTGCGTCGTCAGGGTCGCGCGGTGCAGTTCGAGATAGATTTCTCCCTCCCAGACCGGCAGGTCCTTTTCCGCCGCCGTGCGATGGGCTTTCTCATAGTAGCCTTTTACAGTGCCCCAACGTGCCCTAGGGATTGCCGGGAAGTCGCGCAGCTGCACTTCGCGCTCGACCATTTCCGGCGTGACACCGCCGCCGCCGTCGCCATAGCCGACGGCCAGCAGCGACGTGTCGTGCTCAGTCTTGCCGCGGAAATTCTTCCATGTCGGCACGAAGCAATCCGGCTGCACGAAACCATTATAGCCTTGCATGGGATTGTCGAACGTATGGGTCAGCACCTTGCTGCCGTCGAGCCCCTTCCACCAGAAGAGGTCGGACGGGATGTGATTGGTCTCGCTCCAGTTCACCTTGATCGTAAAAAAGCTGCTCATGCCCCCGAGCCGCAGGATCTGCGGCAGGGCACCCGAAAAGCCGAAGCAATCCGGCAGCCAGCAGACGGTATGGCGCAGACCGAAATGCTTTTCGAAATAGCGCTGCCCATAGAGTACCTGACGGGCGAGGCTTTCACCCGTCGGCATATTGGTGTCAGGCTCGACCCACATGCCGCCGACGGTTTCCCACTTGCCCTCGGCCACCTTCTTCTTGATCCGTTCGAGAAGCTCCGGATCATCCTCTTCCATCTGCGCGTAATAATGGGCGGTCGATTGATTGAAGCGGAAGTCGTCGGAGCGCTCCATCAGCGAAAGCGCTGTATTGAAGGTGCGGCGCATCTTCCGTCGCGTCTCGCCATAGGGCCAAAGCCAGGCGAGATCGATATGGGCATGACCGCTCAGCAGCAATTCGCCGTTTTGCGGAAAGCGCTTCTGAAGTTCCTTCAGTCGTTCAAGCAGGCGGTCATGCGCGGCCAGGGCCGAAGCGCTCTGCGTCTCGCTGAGACCGGCGGGATTGTCCTGAAGTTCCGGCAGTTGCCAGATCTTCTGCTGCATTTCCGCGCCTGATATGCGCGCGACATAGGTGGCCGTGTCCGAAGGCCAATCGAGGCTGCGCAGCGCTCGTTCCGCCGCATCGATGAGATGCGGCACGACGTCATGACCGTCAAGCACATCGACAGCTTCGCCGATCTGCCGCATCAGAATATGCAGCCGATGGACCGGCTCGTCCAACCAGATCAGGCGCGCCTTATTCAACTTCGGAGCCCGGTTCGGCTCTCCGAAAGGAAAGCGCGCGACGCTCTCGGTCGCGATCGAGAAGTCCCGACCCTTGATCGGAAACTCCTGGTGATAGGGATCCAGTCCGAAGATCTCGGTCCGGCCGTCGGCGTAGCGCAAGGTCAGCAGACTCTCGCCGCCAAGATCGAGCTGCAGACGGGTCTGCTCAAGCGGCCAGTCATGCGGGGTCGTTGCCGCCGCGGCGAAATGGACGGTTCCCTTGCGGTGCGGCCAGTCCTGGCCATGCGCGATCGGCTCGCCATCAAAAGTCCAGCCATCGATGTCGCGGCTCTGTTTGTCGCGCCAATGGGCGAGCTCGGTTATCCGGACTTTGAGACGATCGAGACGTTGGGCAATGGTGAGAGACATGGCGGGTCCTATCGGAAAATCGGCGATTGACGGCGGGGGAGAACATATCAGCGCGAAGAGGTCGCAGCACCACGCCCCCGTCTCCTCCAAGCGGATTGCATAGCCGAATTTTAGATTAAGTAACTTTGTTTTTCCGTCAAGCGGCCAAGAAATAAGTTACGAGAGTTTTTGGCTGCGACGTCCCGACCGAGCCTCGCCTTAGAGCTTTTCTTCTCATTGAGGACGGTTTTCTTATGGGCTGTCACAAGTGACCTTATGGCTTTGTGTGGCGATGCCGCATCACAAACGTGATTTGATACATCAGTAAGCATGCGCTAAACTGCTAACATCGGAGCTTGTAGAGCAAAAGTGATGGTTCCGCCATGATCACCGCCGCACAGATGCGTGCCGCCAGAGCCCTTCTTGGTATAGACCAGCGCCAACTCGCGGAATTGGCAGGGGTATCCGTTCCGACAATCCAACGAATGGAAGCAAGCTCCGACGTCGTGCGCGGCAATGTCGATTCCCTGATGCGACTGCTGGCGGCCTTGAACGAGGCCGGCATAGAGGTGATCAACGAAGGGGCCGTCAGCCAGGATGGAGGGCGCGGCGTCAGGCTGAAGGCCAAGCGGTCGGAGAGCGGTTCCCCTGGATTGCCCGGGCGAGGAGCGGGACCTCGCTCATGACCTCTCTGCCCACGCTCCTTTTATGCTCGGTGTTTCTGCTTACAACCGCCCCCTTTGCGGTCCTCATCGTCCGGTCGAAACAAGCAACGAAGGTCACCTATGGTCTAAGCTTCGGTCTATCGGCAATCGCCTTTGGCGTAGCGATCGACGCGCTCGCCACGATGGCTTCTCCCGACGCCCTATCCACGCTCGTGCTTCCCATCGGCCTGCCGTGGCTCGGCAGTCACTTTCGTCTGGACGCACTGTCCGCCTTCTTTCTGACAGTCATTAATTTCGGCGGCATGGTTTCGAGCCTCTATGCCCTCGGCTACGGCCGTCACGAACATGCGCCGCAGCGAGTACTGCCGTTCTTCCCCGCTTTCGTCGCAGGCATGAACCTCGTGATCCTCGCGGACGACGCCTTCACCTTCCTAATGTCCTGGGAGTTCATGTCGCTCGCCTCCTGGGCGCTTGTGATCGCCCATCACCGCGATATCAGCAACCGGAAAGCCAGCTATCTTTATATCGTCATGGCTAGCTTCGGCACGCTCACTCTTCTGCTCGCTTTCGGCTTGCTTGCAGGACCGGATGGCAATTACAGTTTCGCCACGATGAGGGCGGCCGAACATGCGCCGCTGACATCAGGCTTGGTGCTCATTTTGCTGCTGCTCGGTGCTGGATCCAAAGCCGGATTGGTGCCTCTACATGTCTGGCTGCCGCGAGCGCATCCAGCCGCTCCCAGTCATGTGTCGGCCCTGATGAGCGGTGTCATGACCAAAGTCGCGGTGTACGGCTTCATCCGCGTGATCTTCGATCTGCTCGGCGCGCCGGCCTGGTGGTTCGGCATGGTCGTCCTGGCGATCGGCGGCATCACCGCGGTTCTGGGCATCCTGCACGCGCTGATGGAGAGTGATCTCAAGCGCCTGCTCGCGTATAGCACCATTGAAAATATTGGCGTCATCTTCGTCAGCCTCGGTCTGGCGCTTGCGTTCAAGGCGAATGGCATGGGTTTGCCGGCCGCCTTGGCGCTGACCGCCGCCCTGTTCCATGTCCTGAACCATTCTTTCTTCAAGAGCCTGCTTTTCTTTGGCGCCGGCGCAGTACTGACGGCAACCGGGGAACGGGACATGGAAAAACTCGGTGGGCTCATCCATCGTATGCCGGTAACGGCCGCGTTCTTTCTCGTAGGCTGTATTGCGATCTCGGCCCTTCCTCCCTTCAATGGTTTCGTTTCCGAATGGCTGACTTTTCAGGCCGTCTTGCAGAGCCCAGCCCTGCCGCAATGGGGATTGAAGCTCCTCGTGCCGGCCGTAGGCGGCCTGCTCGCATTTGCCGCCGCCCTTGCCGCGGCTTGTTTCGTCAAGGTTTTCGGTGTGACGTTTCTTGGCCGTCCGCGTAGCGGGCTGGTCGAACGGGCAACGGAGGTCGATCGTGCCTCGCTTGCCGCTATGTCGGTTCTGGCTTTCCTCTGCCTTGCTGCCGGTGTCCTGCCGGGAGTCGTCATCGATGCACTCGCACCGCTGTCGCTCTCTTTGATCCACGAGCGGATGCCGGTGCAAACGGATATTCCATGGCTGTCGATCGTGCCGATCGCCGAAGCCCGCAGCTCTTATAACGGCTTGCTCGTTTTCCTCTTCATCCTCTTTTCGGCGTCGTTCACGGTCTATCTCGTCCACCGCCTCGGCTCTCGACGCATCCGCCGCGCGCCGGCCTGGGATTGCGGCTTTCCGCTGAGCAGCCCGGCCACGCAATATACCGCCAGCAGTTTCGCCCAGCCCATCAGGCGCGTCTTCGGCGCGCTGATCTTTAGCGCGCGCGACCGGGTCATCATACCACCGCCCGGCGATCTCCGGCCGGCGCGGTTCTCCCTGGAAATGCATGATCATATCTGGGAAGGACTGTATCTACCAATCGTCGGCGCCATTGGCTTTGCCGCGGAAAAATTCAACTATCTGCAGTTTCTGACAATTCGGCGCTATCTGAGCCTGGTTTTCCTTACGCTCGTCCTGCTGCTTCTGGTACTGGCGCTATGGTCATAGTCTCAGCCCTTTTCGCCCAAGCCTTCCAGATGTCCCTCGTCGTGCTGCTGGCGCCACTGCTGACGGGTGTTGTGCGCATGTTCAAGGCACGGCTGTTGCGCCGTCGCGGGCCTTCCCTGATCCAGCCCTATCGCGACCTTATCCGGCTTCTGCGCAAGGAGGCAGTGGTTGCGGAAAACGCATCCTGGCTATTCAGAGCAGCACCTTACCTGATCTTCGCTGCGACATGGGTGGCTGCCGCCATCATTCCGACCTTCGCCACCGGCCTCCTCTTTAGCTGGACCGCGGACCTGATCGCCATCATAGCGTTGCTTGGCAGTGCACGCTTCTTCCTGGCCCTTGCCGGCATGGATGTGGGCACGAGCTTCGGCGGCATCGGCTCGAGTCGCGAGATGATGATTGCGACGCTGGCCGAGCCGTCTATGCTGCTCATCATCTTCACGCTTGCCCTGGTGGCCGGCTCGACCCAACTTTCCGCCATCGCTGCCTTCATGACGTCGCCGCAAGTGGGATTGCGCGTCTCGCTGGCGATTGCCCTCATTGCCCTCGTCATGGTCGCGATTGCCGAAAACGCCCGTATCCCCGTCGACAACCCGGCGACCCATCTGGAATTGACCATGGTGCACGAAGCCATGGTGCTCGAATATTCCGGGCGGCACCTGGCCATGATCGAGCTCGCGGCATCGCTCAAGCTGTTGCTCTATATTTCGTTGATCGCGTGCCTTTTCGCTCCTTGGAAGCTCGTCGCCTTCGGGGTCGGCCCGCTTGCCTACCTGATCGGACTGTTTGCATATCTCGCCAAGCTGGCGGCGGGTGGCGCCCTGCTTGCGCTGTTTGAAACCGCAACCGCCAAGATGCGCGTATTCCGCGTGCCGGAATTCCTCGGTGCAGCGCTGATGCTCGGTCTGCTCGCCGCACTGTTGCGTTTCGTGTCGAGGGGGCTCTGATGAGCGGGTCGATCTTCGACATCGCCCACATGCTTGCCGGCGGCCTGGTGCTCATCAGCATGATGATGCTCTATCAGGACCGTCTTTATGCTCTGCTGAACGTCTTTGCGCTGCATTCGCTGGTGCTGACGCTGTCGGTTGCTTGGCAAGCCCTCATCCAGGATGCGCCGCATCTCTTTGTGACGGCGGCGATCGCTCTCATTTTCAAGGCGATCATCATTCCTGTGGTGCTGCATCGCATGATCCGCCAGCTCGGCATCCATCGCGAGATAGAGACTGTCGTCGGGGTCGGCCCCACCATGCTCGTTGGCCTGGGACTGGTGGCTCTGGCCACCGTCGTCATGCTGCGGGTGACGCCATCGGCCGATCCGATCGCACGCGAAGATCTTGCCTTCGCCCTGTCTGTTCTGCTGCTGGGGCTGCTGATCATGGTCACGCGCCGCAATGCCGTCAGCCAGGTCGTCGGCTTCATGTCCCTCGAAAACGGATTGGTGCTGGCGGCGACCGGCGCCAAGGGCATGCCGCTGGTAGTGGAGATCAGCGTCGCCTTCTCGATCTTGATCGCCTTCATCGTCATCGGCGTCTTCCTGTTCCGCATCCGCGAGCGCTTCGACACGGTCGACGTCCGGGCGCTCGACGACTTCAAGGGGAGACGGCGGAAATGAACGCCCCTTCCACCCTCCTCGGCTTCGACGCGGTAACGGCCGTCCTCGTCGTTCCAATCTCCGCTGCAGCCCTTCTGGCACTGCTGCCCGGCTACCGCACGACGGCGCGGCTAAACATTTTCGCGAGCCTTTTGACATTGCTTGCGGCGCTTTTGCTCTTTTTCAGCACTCGACCACCACCTGGCCGCTATCTGCTCGTAGACGATCTCAATATCATCTTTATCGTCCTGAATGCCTTCGTCGGCTTCACCACCAGCGTCTTCAGTGCCGGCTACATCGCCCATGAGCTTGAGATCGGCCGTCTGACCCCCGCAAACTTGCGATTCTACCACGCGATGTATCAGATCATGATGTTTGGCATGAATCTCGCCTTCGTGTCGAACAATATCGGTTTGATGTGGGTGGCGGTGGAACTTGCGACGCTGACCACGGTGCTGATGGTCGGCATCTACCGCACCCATGAGGCACTGGAAGCGGCCTGGAAGTATTTCATCCTCGGAAGCGTCGGCATCGCCTTCGCGCTGTTCGGTACCATCCTCGTTTACCTGGCCGCTCAGGCCGTTGTTGGCACCGGCTACGACGCGATGGTCTGGACGACGCTGGTAGAACATGCCGCCGGCTTTGATCCGGCTCTTCTCAACCTCGCCTTCATCTTCCTGTTGCTCGGCTACGGCACGAAGGTCGGACTTGCGCCACTCCATGCCTGGCTGCCGGACGCGCATGCCGAGGGGCCGACACCGATCTCGGCGGTGCTTTCGGGCCTTCTGCTTAACGTTGCGCTCTATGCCGTTTTGCGTTTCAAGATATTGCTCGCAGCCAGCCCGGAAGCAATTAGCCCTGGGCCGCTGATGATGACGATGGGGCTCGTCTCGCTGATCTTCGCCGCTTTCATGCTCTATCGCCGTCGCGACATCAAACGTCTGTTCGCCTATTCCTCGATCGAACATATGGGCATCATCGTATTTGCCTTCGGTCTCGGCGGCTCGCTCGCCAATTTCGCCGGCCTGTTGCATATGGTCATGCATTCGCTGACCAAGTCGGCGATTTTCTTTGCCGTCGGCCACATCGCCCAGATCAAGGGGACACAGAGGCTTTCGGCCATTCGGGGCCTTACCGAGACGCATCCGGGACTCGGCTGGGGCTTGTTGACCGGGGTCATCGCCATTGCCGGTCTGCCACCGGCCGGTATCTTCATGAGCGAGTTCCTCATCATCAGCTCGACTTTCGCGAGGCAGCCGCTGCTCGCCATTCCGCTTGTCTTTGGGCTGTTGGTCGCTTTCGGGGCACTATTGCTGCGCTTGACGGGAGCTATCTTCGGCCAACCGCGCGGCAGCATTGCTCCTGCCGAGACATCCTACTTGCCGATGTTTCTGCACCTGGCGCTGGTTCTTGGGGCCGGAATCTACCTGCCATCGCCGATGGTTGCTTGGTTTCAGCATATCGCCAATCTTCTTCGATGATGCGGGGGGCAGGAATATGTCGATGCTGGATGATCTCATAGGAAATGGCCGCCCGGTTTCGCATCATGGGCCATGGCCGCGCACCGTTACCGATTCTTCCACGTGGATATCGGCTGCATCGAGGTTATCGGAAGGACAGTTGACGATGCTTGGCCTTTGGGGCGAGCGCAACGCCGTGCATATGTCGCTGCTCGACGAGCAGGCCGGCAAGAGCGCTATCCTCAGCCTGCAGGAACTGCGCAATGGCTATCCGTCCATCGCGCAATACCATCCACCGGCACTACGTCTGGAACGAACGCTCCGCGACCTTACGGGATTGGAACCGGAAGGACTTCCGGATAATAGGCCATGGATCGACCATGGCCGCTGGGATCTGCAGTTCCCATTGGGAAAACGCGGCGTGCCCGCCCCGGCATTCTCATACGCCTTTCTGCATGCCGATGGAGAGAACTTGCACCAAATTCCGGTGGGGCCGGTGCATGCCGGCATCATCGAGCCCGGGCATTTCCGCTTCATGGCCAATGGTGAAACCGTCGTGCGCCTCGAGGAACGGCTCGGCTATACCCACAAGGGGATCGAGTCGCTGATGGCCGGGGCCGATCTGCCTCGTGGGATACAGCTTGCCGGGCGGACATCCGGCGACAGCAGCGTCGCCTATGCCTATGCCTTTTCGCGAGCAGCCGAAGCAGCTCTCGGGCTCGAGGTGCCGCTGCGTGCCGTTTGGCTACGAGCGCTGATGGCCGAACTTGAGCGGATCGCCAACCACCTCGGAGATATAGGCGCGATCTGCAATGACGCCGCCTTTGCACTGATGCTTGCTCATTGCGGCATGTTGCGCGAGCAGGTGCTGCGTGCCGCCGACGCTGCCTTCAGTCACCGGCTGATGCGCGACCGCATCCTGCCAGGCGGCGTTGCCGCCGACCTGGACGGCAACGGAAAGGCTGGTTTGCAGGCCCTGCATGCCGAACTCAGCCGGAAATTCCCAGCTCTGGTGGAACTCTACGACAATACAGCCTCGCTTCAAGACCGGACAGTCGGTGCGGGCACATTGCACGATGGGCTTGCACGCCAATATGGCGCGGGCGGATATATCGGGCGAGCAGCCGGCCGTAGGTTCGACACCAGACGCAACCTTGCCTATCCGCCCTATGACGAACTGACTTTCGATATACCATCACTTAGCGATGGTGACGTAAACGCCCGGATATGGATCCGCATTCGCGAAGTCGAACAGAGCCTGTCGCTCATCGAACAGATTCTCGATCAACTCCCGGGCGGGCCGGTTCTTTCGGATGTGACGCCTGCCAATGATTTTCGGGAGGGCGTGGCTCTTGTCGAAGGGTTCCGCGGTGACATCCTGGCATGGCTACGCCTTACACCGGAAGGCAGGATCGAACGCTGCCATCTGCGCGATCCCTCCTGGTTTCAATGGCCACTGCTGGAGGCCGCGATCAAGGATAATATCGTCGCTGACTTTCCGCTCTGCAACAAGTCATTCAACTGCTCATACTCGGGGCACGATCTGTAAAGGCTAAGAGACCATGCGCAAGCTCCTGTTCGAAAGCCTGATCCGGCCGCCTTTGACGGAACCTGCACCGGTCCGTGCCGATGCAGCGGCTCAAGAACTCGCGGCCGCGCTCGACAGGAAAGCGCGCCACAGGCTCGGTCGCAGTCTGGCGATCCGCGCCGTCGACGCCGGCTCCTGCAATGGTTGCGAACTCGAAATGAACGCTCTGAGCAATGCCTTCTATGATATCGAACGGTTTGGCATTCGTTTCGTGGCCTCGCCTCGTCATGCTGATGTGCTCATGGTCACCGGTCCTGTGACAAAGAACATGGCTGAAGCCCTCGAACGGACATATAATGCCACGCCGGAACCGAAATGGGTCGTTGCGCTGGGCGACTGCGCGCGCGATGGCGGTTGCTTTGCCGGAAGCTATGCCGTGGCCGGCGGGGTTTCGAAGATCGTGCCCGTCGACTTGCACATTTCCGGTTGCCCTCCCTCGCCAACGGACATCCTCAAAGGATTGCTCGCACTGCTTGATCACGTAAGCGAGGACACCGGCTAGAGATATTCCAGGAAAAGTGCGCGGCGGTTTTCCGTCCGGAATGTGTAAAGACAAGACGATTGAGGGCTTTCGCGATCCGAAGACAGACGAAAATACTCTAGTATGACGGCAAGGTTCGATGACTGGACGTCTGCAGGCAGTAATTCTTATAATCGTTGCTGCGGTGATGGCGGTGTGCCGCTTCTTCGCAGCAGCCGGTCGCGGAAAGCTGTCGCGAAGCCGCCGGCATATCATAGGCCTCAGCGCTTCTCATGCAGACCCTGCCGTTTGCGCCGCTATCGACGCTGTCGAGAAGGTGTTTGTCCGAGACTTTAACTGGCCTTTCCGCCGGCTATCATACCCGCAAGAGAGCGGCATTGATGCTCGCGCCGAGATCCTCGACAACGGATGGTCAACCGGTCGTTTTCTAGCAATGCAGATCAGGCCGGCTCCGCCGGCAAGGGACGATCGCGGCGATTACATGCATCAAATTCAGAAGCGCGATTTGGATTACTGGACGTCGCATTCCCTGTCGATTTGCGTGATCCTTTTCAATCCGGATAACGGCGATATCGCGTGGCAGTGGGCTTCGGCTGTATCCGGCAACGACAGAAATGAAGAGCGATGGTTGCTGACCGTTCCAGCATCCAACGTCATGGACGCGTCCGCCAGATTGAGTTTCGAGGAGGCCATCCAGGCGAACCCGCAGATGTTGCTGCGCTCCGCGTTGGCGGTCGATCGTGCCTTGATGGAAAGGATTAGCGATCATGGCGCGCTATTCATTTGGGACGAATGGGGCGATTCTTCCCCCATGTTCCGCAATTTGCGCGTCTTTCTGGACAAAGACGAGCCAGAGATACAGGTCGATTATCGCATTCGCGCACATGATCTTCACGAATTGATGGTCCAACTCTTCCCTTGGGCAAGCTATTCTTACGCCGAACCAATCAATGAATATTCCGGCAAGGTCGCGGTGCATGTGCTGGAGGTTCAGGTTCGACCGGAAGCCCTGGCCTACCTAGAAGCGGAGGAATTTCTGGAAGCGGGCTACCCCGAAGAACAAGATCCTCCATCGCCAGAGACGGAGGATTACATGACCGATGAGGAAGAGGCTGCCTTTTGGCAAAGTAGACGCGCATCGCGCGGCTCCGCCGAACCAGAAAATTGAATGAGGCACGTGAACGCGGCAATCGCAATAAGTCGAGCTCATGATCTCCATCGGACGGCAACTTTTCTTTTCCCGAAACGAGCCGGGCCGGAGATGATGGAGCGCGCTTTATAGCCGCGGACCGAGTCTTGGTCATATCGATGCCGTTCGCTTCCCTCGATCTTAACGCGTATCCACATCCCTTTGTGCAAAGACCCGGCGAGCCCTGCGCCGACGGTTGCAGGCGTCCTGTAGACCTTCAGCCACCTTTCGCTGGGTCAGACCTCAGCTAGCTAGCGGCCGCTCTTTCAACATAGCGCAAGATTCTGGTTACCGTCGCCCGGCTGACACCGGCCTCTCTTGCGATATCATCGGTTGATCTGCCATCAGCCTTTAAACGCAGCACGTTTTCGGATTTGCGTCTCGTGGTGGCGGCAGACGGATGGTTTAAAGGCATCACGCCTGGGGAAACCATATGTTTTCCCGCCGACGTTTCGAAAAGCTCACTATCAACAGCCATAGTGACATCCTCCTTCAAGTCGCTATCGGCAGGAAGAATGGCGCCAGCCTCAAACTGAGTAAATTCCCATATAAGCAGTATGCGGCTAAGCCAACTTGACGATGCCACAGCCACAATGGGGAGAACCAATATGTCAATCGCCAATAAGTCGTCCGAAAATGGCTCCCGCCATTACATTTGCACCCGACGCAGTACGATTGCGACCGAAATGAAATCAATGACTTGCAAGAGCCAGTTGGAAAATAGTTAGGGGCATCGACATTTGCCGTGATACACACGCATGAGGGTGCTCAGGGAAGTCGGTTATGCGGTATCTTCGATCCGGGCCGCGGCGGCGTCAGCCGGAAGAAGCGGACGTTACGCGGGGTAAAACGCTTGGTCTGCGGTCAGGAGAAATCGCCGACAGAAATATCCGCGTCATTTTAGAGGCAATCCGCCGTCATGGCCCTTTGACCCGCATGGAACTCGGCCGACACTCCGGGCTGACCGGGCCGGGGATCACCAACATTCTCCGCCGCCTTGGCGAGGAAGGATTGGTGACCTCGCACCGCCGCAACGGTGTGGGCAGTGGCGCGACCGCGACCGAATTTGCCCTGCGGCCCGAGGGAGCCTTCTCGATCGGCGTCCGGGTTCGTCAAAGCCGGGGCGAAGCCGTCCTCGTCGATCTCAGCGGCCAGGTTCACGACCGCGTTTATTTCACCCTCGTTCGAACAAGAAGGGTGGACTCCATCCTTTCGGCCATCGAAGCCATGCTCGGCCGCCATCCCGGCCTGCCGATCATCGGCGTAGGAATCGGCTCGAATGACTGGACCGCGGAAGAGGCGGGCGAGCTTGATGCGGCGTCAAAACTTCCGTCTAGCCGTGTCGAGAACGAGTGCACGACAGGCCTGCTTGCCGAGCGCACGATCGGCACACCTGCGCCCGGAGGCGGGCTGGCCATGATCATCATCGACGAGGATGTCCAGGCCGGCTTCCTTGTTCGCGGCATTCCCTATTCAGGCGTCCACGGACGCGCCGGCAATATCGGCGACATGCACACTGGTCCCGACAATGTCCCGTTGAGCACCGTTGTCGGCTTCGGCGCCCTGCGCACCCTCATCGGCGATGACGAATTCGCCCGCCTTTTGGAGGGCCAGGAGCTGTCTTCTCCGCTGCTGGCGCAATGGATCCGCGAGGCGGCAAGCCACCTGCTCGATCCGATCATCGCAATTGCCGGCTTCATCGCGCCGAGCGTCATCATGATCGGCGGCGACCTGCCGAGAGGCGTCATCGAGGCGCTGATCCATCAGCTTTCAGTCGAGCGGCGCGACACGTCGAAGCGGCCCTTCCTGACGCCATGGATTTCGCCGATGAAGCCCGCAAGCTTCAGCGGCGGCGGCGTGGCGCTGGGGGCAGCACTTCTGCCTTTCCTCAACACCCTGTTGCCGCCGGTTTCCGCCTGACTCAATGATGCCGGCTCAGGCAAGAGCCTCATCGGCATGGCTGATGTCCGAGGCGATCGCCTTGTCCAGAACCTTCTGAATATTCGCGGCACGACGAAATGAAGGTTCCTGCGTCTTGCCCATCCTGACCGCCTGGACGAAGCGCTGATAGTTCGTCTCCACTTCGTTGAACGGAACGTCGCGCCATGTCGCGGTATGAACGTCTTCGCCAAGGCAGGCGCGCAACGTCGACGGTCCGGTATCATAGATCATCTCGATCGAACCTGTCTCGCCATAGACCCTGAGACGAAGTTGATCCATCTGGCCGGCAGCGGTGCGCGTCGCCTGGATGGTGCCGATTGCTCCCGTCGTGAAATCGACGTTCATGGTAAAGCTGTCATTCGCGTCGAGGTCATAGTCGCCGATCCTATGACCCGGCGCCTTGTCGAAAGTCTTCAGCCGCGCAAAGACATGGGCAACGTCGAGGCCAGAACCATAGGAGGCGAAATCGACGATATGGATGCCGATGTCGCCGAGTGCGCCGTTCGAACCATGTTTCTTGCTCAGGCGCCACAGCCATTTGCTTTCGGTCTTCCAGTCTCCCCAATGCCGTCCGACGAGCCAGCTCTGCAGGTGAGACGCTTCAATATGCCTCACCTCGCCTATCTCGCCGGCGAGCACCATCTGCCGGCCTTTCTGCAGGGCAGGCGAGTTGCGATAGGTGAAATTCACCATGCCGACCTTGCCCGCTTTCTCGATCGCGTCGGTCATTTCCATCGCCTTGATCGCATCGGTCGCAAGCGGCTTTTCACAGAAGACGTGCTTGCCGGCCGTGATCGCCTGAAGCGTCGTCGAGTGGTGGACGCTGTCAGGCGTCACATTGGCGACGGCATCGAACTCGCCCCAGGCAAGGGCTTCCTCAAGCGAGCTGAAATGATTGGGAATGCCATGTTCCGAACAAAAGGCGGTAAGCCGCTCGGCAACGACGTCGACGCCGCCCACGACGCTGACGCCCTCGATCGCCTTGAAACTTGCAGCATGCTTATTGGCCATTCCGCCCGTGCCGAGAATGAGTAGGCGCATCCGATCCTCCATAGATGTCAGGGTCAGCCGGCTCTCGCCAGCCAAAAGTAAACCGCCCACCACGGATGCCCGCGGTGGCTCGATCATTCCGTCATCAGGAAACGCGGCCGCACGCCGCTAGCTGCTGTTGAATGTCGCCGGCATCTTGATCCTCCAAAGCTGCGGCTTGACATCAAATCAAAGTAACTTAATCTAATTAATGCAGCATGGAAATGAGGAGAGGTCAACCGGCCACCAGGCTGTATCCGTTCAAAATGGGGAGGAGACCCATCATGAAGAGAGCGTTCGTCAGCGCGCTAGCGCTGAGTACAATGTTGTTTTCAATGCCTGCCGCATTTGCCCAGGAAATCGCGACAAAGGATCGGATCGGCCTCGCCGATGCGCCGAAAACCCTCACCGTCAGGCTTACGAACGATAGTCCCAACAATGCCGATCCGGCGATCGCCAAGGGCTATCAGGCGCTCTTCATCGATTTCATCAAGAAACATCCCGACTGGAAGCTGCAGATGCAGTTCATGTCGACCGATATCGGTACCGAACAGGCAAAGATGCTCGAGCAGGCAAAGGCCGGCAACGCTCCGGACTGCGCCGCGGTCGACTCTTTCGTTCTCTCTCAGTTCATGGTCAACCATGTGCTGGCCGACTTCACCCCCTATTTCTCGAAGGACGAGATCGCCGACCTGTTCCCCTTCATCCGCAGCGGCATCAGCGACAAGGACCAGACGATCCGCGCCTGGTGGTGGGATACGGATCTTCGCGTGCTCTATCGCAACAAGTCCATCGTCCCGGATGCGCCGCAGACTTGGGACGACCTGAAGAAGGCCGGCATCGCATCCGTCAAGGAGGGTATGGAAGGCATCCTCTTCAATGCCGGCCGCTATGAGGGCTCAACGTTCGACTGGCTCGCGAATTATTGGGCGCTCGGCGGCAAGCTCGTCGACGATAGCGGCAAGCCGGTCTTCGGCGAGGGCGAAAACAAGCAGAAGTTCCTCAAGGCCCTGACCTATTACAGGGATCTCGTCGATTCCGGTGCGGCGCCCAAGCGGGTTACCACGATTGCCAACTATGACGACCTGAACGCGGCCGCGGCCGCCGGAACCACGGCGCTCTTCATTGGCGGCAACTGGCAGCTCGCTCAGCTGAAAGCCACGCTGGACGAGGATGAATTCGCCAACTGGACTTTCTCGCCGATTCCCGGCCCCACGGCCGATCAGCGCTCCACCGGCACCGGCGGCTGGACGGTCGCTTCGTTCAGCAAGGACAAGGACAAGATCGAGATGTGCGCCAACCTTGCCCGCGATGTCTATATGGGGCCGGCCAACGCGCTGCAGCAGCAATTGCCGACGCGCAAATCGCTGTTCGACAAGTATCAGGTCTTCTCGACCGACGCCAACAAGACCTTTGCCGAGGCGCTTGCCAACGGCCAGGCCCGTCCGGGCGCCCCGATCTATCCGGAAATCTCCAACCAAATCCAGATCATGATGGGTGACGTCCTGTCGGGTACCAAGCAGCCCGAACAAGCTCTCGACGCCGCGTTCAGCGCGACGATGGAGGCTTACAAGCGTCTCTAACGATTGGGATCGCGGCGACGCCTGCAAAGGGCGCCACCGGTAGCGTCAACCCGGACAGAGAAGCTCAATGACCCCTATCGCCATCGAGGCTGCCGACCGGCCGCAAAGCAGATCGTTCATGCGCCGTTTCGCCGGGGCACCCTTGCCCTGGATGTTGCCCGTGATCATCGTCATCGGCATCTTCTATCTCTATCCGATGATCGACGTGTTCCGCCTGTCGTTTACCAATGCCACGCTCATCGGCAACACTCAGGACTATACGCTCGGCTCGATTGCCAACATGCTGAGCTCGCCGCAGCTTCCCGATATCCTGTGGGCGACCCTCGTCTTCGTCGGCGGCAGCGTCATCGGCCAGCAGATTCTCGGCCTTGCTGTTGCCGTCGTCGTTGTCCGCGGAGAAAAGCGCGGCCTGTTCGGCACGACGATTTTGCGAACCACGGCGCTCGTTGCCTGGGTCGTCCCCGGGATTGCCGGCGGCATCATCTGGCAGATGCTGTTTTCGGAAGCCCCCTATGGTGCGCTCAACAGTATTTTGCGGCTCATGCACCTGCCCGTCGTCGCCTGGCTTTCGGATCCGGCGATCGCCCCCTGGTCGGCCCTGATTTCGAACATCTGGCGCGGGACGGCCTTCTCCATGGTCGTCATGTACGCCGCTCTCAAGGCGATCGACCCCTCGCTCTACGAAGCGGCCGAAGTCGATGGCGCGACGGGTTCGCAGCAATTCTTCTTCATCACCATTCCGCAGTTGCGCGCAGCTATGCTCGTCAACATGATCCTGATCACGATCATGACTTTGAATACTTTCGACGCGATCATAACGCTGACGGGCGGCGGACCCGGGCGCGCGACCGAAGTCATATCGCTCTATGTCTTCAACATCGTCTTCCGCAACTACGATTTGTCAGGCGGAAGCGTGCTGTCCGTGCTGATGCTGATCATAAGCCTCGGACTGGCGCTTGTTTATGCATCGTTCCTGCCGAAGGAGGAAGAGAGATGAGCAGGCGTACCGGCACACGTTTCGGCGATTTCCTGAGCTACCTCTTCATGCTGGCGATGTTCGCATTCTTCGCCGGTCCCCTCACCTACCTCCTGTCGCTGGCACTGCGTGACCGGCGGGAGATCTATCGCGGCGTGGCACGCTATATCCCGCACAATCCGACAGTCGACAATTTCGTTACCGTCCTCAACAACAGCTACTTCCCGCTCTATCTCTGGAATGGCCTGAAGCTCGCAACGCTGAGCGGCTTCGGCGTTCTGATTGTCGCACTGCCGGCTGCCTACGCCTTCTCGCGCTTTCAGTTCAGGGGCAAGGGCCTGTCCATGATGGGCCTTTTGCTGTTCCAGATGATTTCACCGCTGGTGATCATGGTGCCGCTCTATCGCTACATGAACCGTCTTGGCCTGCTCGATACGCATTTCGCCGTGACGATGGTCTATATTGCTCTTGGCGTGCCGCTTGCGACATGGCTCTTAAAGAGCACGGTAGACGGCATTCCGCGCAGCCTCGACGAAGCGGCAATGATCGACGGATGCAACCGGTTTTCCGTCTTCTGGCGGATCGTCCTTCCCTTATCGGCGCCCGGCATAGCTTCCGTCTTCATCATCACCGTGATAGCCGGCTGGTCGCAGTTCCTCGTGCCATTTCTGCTGTTGACGCAAAACAATTTGATGCCGATCGGCGTCGGAATCTTTAACTTCCGGGGGATGCAAACCGACTCGTCCATCCAGCTGCTGGCGGCCGCCTGCCTCATCTCCGTCGTACCGGCGATCGTGGCGTTCCTGTCTCTCCAGCGGTTGATCCTTGGTTCCATGACCAGCGGCTCGGTGAAGGGCTAAGGCGGTTGCATGCCCATGGCTGACAGAGGATCCCGACCATGAACCCAACGACCGGCGTCAAACTCTCTCCCGACCTGACGGGCGCCAATGTCGAGGACGCAGGCGAGTACAACAGAGCCGTCGTTCTGCGCTGCATTCATCGGCAAGCGCCGATCTCGCGCGCCGAGATCGCTCGGCAGACCGGCTTTACCAAGCCGGCGATCGCCCGGATCGTCGACCGCCTGCTCGATGAGGGCCTGATCATCGAGGCTCGCCGGCGCCACGGCCTCAGAGGACAGCCGGCGATCGAGCTTGAGATCAATCCGGATGCATTCTTCGCCATCGGCATCAACATCGATCGCGACCATCTGACAATCCTTGCCGTCGATGCAGTCGGCAACGTTCGCGCCCGCGTGCATCATGAGAAACGCTACATCCTGCCAGCCGAATTCATGCAGCTGACGGCCGACGCGATATCGCACTTCCAGCGAAGCCGTCTGATCGACGACGCGCATCTGGCCGGTATCGGCCTTGCCATGCCGGACTGGCTCGGCGAGATCGCCTTCATGGGCAAGCCCGACGACTACGGGGAGTGGATGGAATTCGACGTGCGGACAGCACTGGAAAACCTCACGCCGCATCCGGTCTTCATCGAAAACGAAACCAATGCCGCCGCGCTTGCCGAGCTCGATTATGGGCTCGGCGCCGAAAGCCGCAGCTTCTTCTACATTGCGGTCAATGCCTGCCCCGGCGGCGGGCTTGTGCTCGACGGCAACGGACACCGCGGCGCCATGGGTCTCAGCGGCGAAATCGGCTGGCTTCCGATCGCCGACCCAAGGCACAAGAAGGCGCAGAAGGTCGAACTCCTCGGCGAGATATTCTCGCTCTTCTTCCTTTACAAGTTTCTGGGAGAGCACGGCATCGAGGCGAGCGTGCCCCAGGACCTCCTTACGTTAGACACCCGCGGCAGGAAGCTGGTATCCCAATGGCTGAAGACCATGAGCGCGCATCTCGCCGTCGCGGTGAAGCACATCGGCATGATCGTCGATCCCGACGCCATCATCCTCGGTGGCCGCTTGCCCATTCGCATGGTCGATGAGCTGCTGCGTTATGTCCACGAGCATCTCGATACCGGGGACACTGCTCTTCCCACGCTCCATCGCGCTTCGCTCGGCGAGGACGCCTGCGCGATCGGCGCGGCGGCGATGCCCATGTCGGCGGCCCTCATGCTCGCATCGGCCGACCAGGTTCAACGTACGCGTTCACCGCTCAAATTCATGGATCGCCTGAACAACTGACGCGGCCGCCAAGGCCACAGGGAGGTTTTGATGAGGATCGGCTTTTATACCTCGACGTTCAACGACAGGCCTTTCGAGGAGGTCGTCGAGTTTGCGGCTTCCGCCGGCTTCGATGCGATCGAGATCGATGTCCGCGGCCATATCAAAACCCCGGACAAGGTGCAGGCCGCCGTCGCGCTTGCCCGCAGCCACGATCTCTTCGTTTCCTCCATTGCCTATTTCGGCAATCAGCTCGATGCCGATCGCGATAAACGCGGCGAACTCAGGGCTATCACCGAGGAATTTGCCGAGGCGATCGGAGACGCTGGCGTACCGATCTTCGTGATTTTTCCCGGCCGCAATGACGAGGCGGACGAAACGGCCAACTATGATGATTTCGCCGACTTCGCCAATCGGCTGATCGCCAAGACGACGTCAAGCGGGCTCATTTTCGCAATCGAGAACTGGCCGGGACCTAAGGATAATTTCATCGGGACGACGCCGAATGGCTGGCAGGAGCTCTTCAGGCGAATCCCGGACCGGCGGTTCGGTCTCGAATTCGATCCCTCCCACCTCCTCCGCATCGGCGTCGATCCCTACGCCGCGATGGACGCGGTGAAGGATCGTATCGCCATCCTTCATGCCAAGGATACCGCAATCGATGCGGCTGTTCAGCAGGCCATTGGCTATCACGGCAAGGGCTGGTGGCAGTATAAGCTTCCGGGGCATGGCCTTCTTGATTGGCCCCGGTTCCTGCGCCAGGTCCGTGCCAACGGTTTTGACGGCACTCTCTCGATCGAGCATGAGGATGCTGCCTACGGATGGCCGGGCAAGGATCTCGCCCAAAGGAAGGAGGGCGAACGCCTCGGCCTTGCCTACCTCAAAAATGTCTTGGACACGCTTTGACAGCAGCCGGGGAGGACGAAATGGCCCATGTGAGAGTGAACAATGCGCGCAAGGACTATGGCGCGTTCAAAGCCATAAAGGGTGTGTCGGTCGATATTCGCGACGGTGAGTTCGTCGTGCTCGTCGGCCCCTCCGGCTGCGGTAAATCCACGCTGCTCAGAATGATCGCCGGCCTGGAAGGCATCACCTCAGGCGATATCCAGATCGGCAAGCATATCGTCAACGATCTCGCGCCGAAGGATCGCGACATTGCGATGGTGTTCCAGAACTATGCCCTCTATCCCCATATGACGGTCGCGAGGAATATGGGCTTTTCCTTGCGGCTGAAGCGGATGCCGAAGGCGGAAATCGACCAGCGTGTCGGCAACGCCGCGAAGATCCTCGGGCTTGAAAATCTTCTCGAGCGGTATCCGAAACAGCTCTCGGGCGGGCAGAGGCAGCGCGTTGCGATGGGCCGGGCGATCGTTCGCGATCCGGCCGTCTTCCTCTTCGACGAACCTCTCTCCAATCTCGATGCCAAGCTCCGCGTCCAGATGCGATCCGAAATCAAGGAGATGCATCAGCGGCTGCAAACCACCACCATCTATGTCACCCACGATCAGATCGAAGCGATGACGATGGCCGACAAGATCGTCGTCATGAAGGATGGCCTGATCGAGCAGTCGGGATCACCGCTCGATCTCTATGACCGGCCGAACAACCTCTTCGTCGCGGGCTTCATCGGCTCTCCCTCGATGAATTTCATCAGGGGCGGCATGACGGGCGAAGGTTTCCGCACTGCGGATGGGCTTGTCCTGCCGAGCGAGCGGCGCCCATCCGGCGCCGTCACCTACGGCCTTCGCCCGGAAGACATCAGGCTCGACCCCAATGGCATCGAGGTAGAGACCGTCGTCGTCGAACCGACAGGATCCGAGACCATGGTCATTGCGCGGCTGGGCGCGCAAACGATCACTTGCGTTTTCCGCGAGCGGACCAGGGCCGCGCCCGGCGACGTGCTGCGGATTGCGCCGGTCCACGACGCCGTCCATCTGTTTGACGAGGCCGGGCAGCGCATCACCGTCGAAGAGACCAGTTAGACGGATTGGACGAAGCCATGCCCGCTCATCCCCCGTTATTGGCTTCCATCGCCCGGTACGCCGCGCTGAAGCCGCTAAGAGATATGGGAAGCTCCGCCATATTTCCCTGTATCATGCGGATTGAAACTTTTCCCGATTTTTCCTTCAACAGAGCATCGAGCATTCCAGGCGGGCACAGGCCCTCCACGAGGCAGCCCTGGTTGGTGCAGCGAGATACCTTTGCCATCGTCGAATATTTGCCGCCAAAGCCGATCTTGACGCCGGCCTGGATGGAGAAACCGAGTGGAAGAGCCATCTGCATGCCGACCTTGTTTTCAGCGGAGCGCGCCATGCTGATCACCAGGAAGACTTGCTTTTGATCCGGCGATGTCAACCGGTACATGATTTGGCAAGGAGGTTTCATCGTTTTGTCGGTGCTGCATTGCAACGTCCATGCGTCGAACTTCTGTTCGGTGACCTGTGAGCCCGCGGGCGCGGCCGCCGGCGAGCCTGTCGACGGGGCTGGCATGACAGGCGCCGGACTGCTCTTGTCGGGTTCGGCCGTCCCCTTGGGAGGATCGGATTGCGGTGTCGTCGCGGTGTCGCCGCCGAACGCCGAAGGCGCTACGGCCTGTAAAAGCAAAAAAGCGATACAGCACATAGCTGACTGCCAAGATGGACGCATGCACTCCTCCATAATTTAATTTGCAATCCTACAATAAATGAACAATAATGTCGAATACATCGCGGGCAGATCGCAGTTCAATAAAGTAAAATTGTTATATAAATTCAATTTCCCCGCCGAAGTGCGGGAAATTTGAATTTTTGTATTTCAATATACCTCCAAGGGATTAATTCAGATGGCACAAATGATCATTGCAAACCACGCTCTGGTCGTGTTGCTGGCACTGAGTGAAAGCGCTGTGTTTGGTGAGAGCTATCTGCAGCAGGCACCTCCTCTGGAAACGAACCCTGCTTTCGTTGAGCAGCTGCCGGAGACTTCCGTCGTGCCCGCGCCTCGAACGCCAGCCGACAGCGGTAAGCTTTCGCATAGGCCAAGACAGCAAACGCGCGCACGGCCGTCAGCTCTTTTGGCAAACAGCATCTTTCCCAGCGTCGGCAGCGGCGTTACGGAGCGCACCGCGCCCGGGCCTGCAGACAATCGTCTGCCGACGGTGGGATCGGGCACCGTGGGGCATTGACGGCATTGCGATGGCTGCCAGGCGTAAAGGCGCCAGGCGGAAGCCCTAAGGCTGCGGCCAGAGCGATGCCGGCCAGGGAACTCTCGGTGAGCGCGGAACCGAAAAGCGCGCATCCCGTTGAAATTTCGTGTGCGGCGTGTCAGAGACCGACAGCTCGATCTCTGTTCACAGCCATGATCCAGGAGCAGCATCGAAATGATAAACTCCAATAAAGTCATTGCGGCCACAACTATCATGCTGGTTGCGGGCGCGCTGGGTCCGACGCATGCCTTTGCCAAGGACCAGTCCATCATTCGGCGCCCCGGATTTTCAGAGACCCGTATTCCGCAGGTCAACGGGCGTGTTCCCATTAGGAAGAGCGGCAATCTTGAGAAAGGAACCGCCGCCAAGGCCGCAGCCAAGCCAGGCCAAAGCGGAACCGCCACCTGCGGACCCGACAACGCACAATCCGAATTCTGCCGGAAAAAATGACGCGGCGCCGGCGGCAATCACGAATTCGTCGGCTTGTCCTTGATCATGACCGGTCTTGATTCCGCCTCGACAGCCGGTTGTGCAGCGCCGACCACTGGAGGACCGATAGCCGGCGCGATCGGGCGACCGTTCGCGTCGAGCTTGTATATCATGGCTCTTTGATGCTGCTCCAGATACCGCATGAATGCGGCTCCAGCGGCGGCATCCTCGAATTCCCAAAGGCCGTTCTTCACGCCTTCGAAGATCAGCGAATAGACTGCGAGCTGTATCCCTTCCTGGACCCCCAAGGTCGTCGGCGCATTTCGCGTAACGCCGCCTTCGATCTGGAGCAGCTGATCGACGCCGACAAAGCGGAACGCCGAGCCCTGCACCTGAACCGAATAGATGGTCTTGGTCGTGCTCACGGATGCAAGAACGCGACCCGTGCTGACACTCACCGCCCGCAGCGATACCGTCACGATATCCTTGCGATATTGCGTGTTGCCGCCGATCCCAAGGTAGTTGGCGCCCACGCCGCCGGTGGTTTCATTGGAATCATAGCCTATGACGCCGCCGTCGAGCAGGACGCCGGCAAAGCGGAGCGGCGGTATGCCGCCGGCCTTTGCGCCATAGACGGCGGCCCGCGTATTCTGGATGATCTGCCTCTCCTGCAGAAGCGACTGAAGGTCGGTGCGCTCGACGACGCTGAACCAATTGCCGTTGCCCGCCCTGGTCAGAACGTCGGTCAACAATTGCGCGCCGCCCTGCGTCAGAGCACGGGAATACTCGGCGAAGTTCTCGTTGGGTTTGTTTTGCCCGGTAAGATCGGGAAACGAGTAAACGGCTACATCAAGTTTTTGCCTGGGCCGCGGCAGGCTTTCCAGCGCCACACCCGTCTTCGTCGAGGGCATCAGGGTCGCCGGAGTACTCATCGGATCAAGACTGCTGCCTGCAGCAGCGCAACCGCCCAAACCTAATCCGCACAAAATGGCTGCAACCGGAAAACCGATACGTGACATCGCCGCTCGAATAAATCGCTCCCAACAGAATGGAATTTTTACGCAATCAATTTGGCTCAAGGATTGGCCGGCACCTGGCCGTTTCCAATCACGATGATAGGAGACGTTCCGGTCGAGCCCGTACCCTGATTTACGTTTCCGAGGTTGCCCAGCGCATCGTTGAGACCAGAGAGATCCGGCGTCTGTTGCTGACCGGACTTGACGCCGGCGCCTTGTGTCTGCGCCGTCGACAGCAGGAATGAGCCATTCAACGGGTTGCCGCCAAATGTCGGGTTGGTCGGCTGGTAGACCAATTGTCCCGCCAGAGCCGGCACTGCCATAAGGGCAGTCAAACCGACCGCGGCTATTATCACACGTACCATCATTACCATTCCCCTCCCTTGTTTCCGAACGGCGCCGCGCCCGCTCAACGCTTGATAAGCAAACCACCACCCGGCAAACGCGCGATCAGGACATTGACCGGCGTAGAACCGGCAGGCTGAAGAACGCTGACGCTCAAACCTGCTCCATTCAGCAATACGACGTTTGATTTGAGGTTATTCCCGGCCTGGAGCACATTTATATTGCCGTAGTTCCCGATAATTCCCGCAGTCGAAGTATTGTTCGCTCCGGACTGAAAATGATACACGCTGTTGCGCGTGCCCATTTCCAGCGTCTGCGCCAGATTGTTGCCGTGCGCCGCAACCGGAGCCTCGGGCAAACCCACGACGCCGGCCGAAGCATAATTCGATGCGTGATGATATTGCTGCGGCGGCTGCTGGGGCGTCACGCCGCTAAACGGCACGGTCGTCGTCACATTGGTCGGAATCTGGACCACATATGCGGTTTCGGCCCGGCATTCCGCGGCCGTCAAAGCAGTCAACGCGACCGCAGCGCCGAGCGCGAGTTTTGAACCGTTCAGGCATTTCATTCTGGTAATCCGCATTGTGATGTACCTCGATCGGTTTCGATCAATAGCCTTGCAGTCAGTTCCGTCTGGTCCGCCGCGTCGACCATCGTCGTGGCAAGAAGGCCATCCGAACCGGGCCGCAAAGCAAAACTGCCCTTTTGAATGCTCTGGCTCGTGCCAGCGGCGCTATGCTTGACGAGCACCAGCCTGTACCCCCCGGACACCGCTTCCTCGGATCGAACGATGGCCTGCACCACAAGAAACTGCTCCTTCCTGTCCGTTTTTATCAAGCACTTGACACCAGCCTGCGATGAGGCCGGGACGGCGCATGAGAACAGCAGGATCGAAAGGAAGAAAAGCTTCAGCGGCAAGTTGAACGCTGATCGCCCGCAATCTATCCCCGCGCATAGGACTGGCTCAGGCGATTTGAAGGAGGAGGCGGACATTTGCTCTCGCCTCCTCCGTGGGCTCACTCAGTGCTGGACCGTAACGGCCATGTTTCGATAGCCGAACTGCGCCGTGACCGACGTGTTCGTCAGTGCACTCGCGCTGGCCTGAGAGGTAACGGCATAGTTACCCGTGCCGATCTGAACAGTTCCCTGAAGGTTGGAACCGCCGTAGGGGAACACGGTCTGCACGCCGGTCTGAGATGCCATCGCCGTATTGCGATAGCCGGCCTGCACGATCAGCGAATCGTTGGAGCCCAGCGGGTTGGCGATCTGAGAGGTCAAGGCAGTGTTGCCGACACCGAACTGCGCTGTCGCCGACTTGTTCACGCCGAAGAACGAGGACTGACCCGTGACGGCGAAGTTACGCCCGCCGGCCTGGAACGTGTCCTGTGAGTTATTGCCCCCCGCTTGATCGGCAAAGGATATGTTGCCCCAACCGAACTGCGTTGTCGAAGAGGAGTTGCCGTTGCTTCCGATAACGCCCCACTGGGAAGTTGCGGCGAAGTTCCCCGTACCGACCTGCAACGTTGTCTGATCGTTGTTGCCGCCGTCCTGCCCGACGATCGCGCCGTTGCCCCAGCCGAACTGCATGATATCGGACTTATTGGAGCCGGGCTTGCCGTCGGTCTGGGTCGTCGAGGCGAAATTCAGGCCGCCGACCTGCAGCGTATCCTGGGAGTTGTCCCCCTTGGACTGATCCGCGAAGGCGGAATTGCCGAAGCCGAACTGGCTGATCGTCGAGTTGTTTTCCGCCCCATCACGCTGCAGGGTGGAGGCAAAATTCAGGGTGCCGACCTGGAGGGTGCTCTGGTCGTTGGTCTTGCCCTTCTGGTCGGCAACCGCGAAATTGCCGGAACCAAACTGCAGGATAGCGGACGTATTGGACTTGGCCGTATCCTGGTTGGTGACCGCGAAATTGCCGAAGCCGTTCTGCAATGTCAGCGCTTGGTTGTTGCCGCTATTCTGGCTGACGAAAGCGCCGTTGAAGGCGCCCACCTGGCCGATAAATGATTCATTTTCCGCCGGTGTCGGTGGGCTTCCGCCATGCGGGCCAGCGGGGCCGGCAAGAGTCAAAGACGTACTTGCCAGCAAAATAGAGAGAGCTGCAATCGTCCTCATATGATCCTCCCTGTTATCCAAGACGGGGCAAGCGGTCATTCGCCGCCCTCAAGCTTGTTAATAAGCCGCCAGCGGAGAGCCGAACAAGAGAACCGTTCGTATTAGGACGACAACATCGGATCGCATCAAATATAAATGCCATACCTCAAAATGAGTAACGGATGAAACATGTATCGACATGACGTATCCGCTATACTCTTCTTTGACTATAACGAACTACGCCATCGGAAAGGCAAATAAATACAATCCAAATGTGCGGCAATTCATGATACCCTCAAGGAGGCCCGGCGAAAGGCTTGCCACATTATAATGGATTAGTTGACAGGCATGACTACGTTTGACAGTCTCGTAGCATCCGAAGCAATCGTTAAAGTTGAGATTCAGCTTGGTGGAGGGCAGCTGCCTAAGCGGCTGCTTTTCGCGACCCCAAGCTTTGCGGAGTGGTTGAGTGAGCGCGTCGCCAAGAACGAACCATCGTCGCTAGGCGCTGTCCTCACCCCGATCGAACAGCTGGATTTTCTCTTTTATACGTTCGTCTCCGGGAAGCCTCTTATTCATTGCAGACAATTCCGGGCAATCCGGATCGAACGAAATGCAGTTTGGGAGTTGAAGACCGTCGATCTGCGCATATTCGGCTGGTTTGCCATGCGTGATTGCTTTGTGGCGGTTTTCGGGGACTGGGCCGACCATGTGAAAGATCATGATCTTTACCGTGGCTATCGGCTGGAGGTGCGCCGACTGCGCCGCGAGCTTGGTGTGGGTGATGCGTTGTGCGTTGAGGGAGTAAACCCGGAAGATGTCATTTCGGTTTGAGATAGGCGCGCGTGCGCGTGCGGCCAGCCGCTTCATCGCAAACGTTCGCAGCGATCTCATTGCCGCCGCCGTCGAAAGGCGATCCCAAACGGGCTTTACGCAGCAGCAGCTCGCAGAGCAGGTGGGTGTCAGCCGACAGGAGTTGAACCGCTACTTTTGCGGGCAGAGAGAGCTTCCGCTTCGTTCGATCGCGGACCTGGCCTGGGCGCTCGACAAGGAGATTCACGTTGAACTGCGCGATCCGGCGGGTTTGACGCAAAACGGTTGCCTTGCTCAACCCGAAACACGCGCCGAGATACCGGCCGATATGCGGATCGAGACGCGGGCAGCCGTTCATTTCATTAGCTTCGGCGAGGCCTTCTCCTGGAGCTCTTCGCGAGCAATCCGCACCATTATTGCCCGCGCCACTGCTGATAGGGACGATTGAAACACATGCGCTACGGATATTGCATCTTTTGCGATGACATTCGCACCGAAGTTGGCGAGAAGCTGAGTTTCATCGGCGTCTATAGCGGCGTGCTGATGCTGCCGGAATTTCCCATTTCGCTGGCCAAGTTTTGCGTGCATGTGAATTTGGTCACCTTGGCGGCGGAACCTTACCGCTCGATCGTGCTGCGTTGCGTTGCCCCAGGAGACCAGCAGCCTCTTCTCGAGGAACGCTTGGAGTCAGCACAGCTCGACGAGCAGCGCGACCTGACGGATGGGTTCGAAACAAGCGACGGCCCCATGCACGTCGTGGTCGGCGCCAGCCTTGTCTTTTCACCATTGAGACTGCGCCGCCCGGGACTGCTGACGGTAAGCGCGATAATCGACGACAAGCCGGCGGAAATCGCCTCCCTGCGCGTAGCCCAGCGCTGATCGAGCTCTCAAAGTTCAGGGTCACTCGTCAACCGACGCCAGGATTCATCGGGCTATGTCCTTCCCCGAACCTTTGCGGTCCTGAGACGTACCGGCGCTTTAGAAGATATAGGCGCACATTTTCGCCAACGACTAATTAGGACTAACCGCGAGACGGCCAGTTTGCACGCCGGCTGGCCGGATCGCGGGATACTGACGGAATGGTTTTAGTCTGGCGAATATTTAGGGATTTGCGGCATAAACTTTTGGCGCCCCACCGGGGCGCCGTCGCTCTCCAGCAATCGGCCAGCGGATGCTCGCCCCACCGATAGTCCCGAACCCTGCCCTGCCCCGATGTCGGGACGGGTAGCCGCGAAATCTCATGCGGGCTCATTAACATCGTTCCCGCAATCGGTGACCGACAGCGCAGACGTTAGCGGACGAGTTCGCGGATCTTATAGGCGACTTCCGTTCGGTTCGTCGCGTTTAGCTTCTTCATGATGTTGCGAATGTGAACTTTGACTGTGCTCTCGCAAAGATCCATCTCGTAGGCGATGATCTTGTTCGCCTTTCCTCGCCTCAGCGCTTCAGCGACGACAACTTCACGTGGCGTGAAGAGGCTGTCGAGGCAGTCATTTCGGCTGGCCACAGGCGTAATCGCTTCTTTGGCGGCAAGAAGGCTGCTCGCCGGTACGAAGACGCCGCCTGCGCGAGCAAGAGCAACGGCCTCCGCGGCAACGCGTATCCCGACACTGGTCGGGATATAGCCGCGAGCTCCGCATTCCAGCGCGTGTAGGAGCTGCGCAAGCTCGTCGCCATCTGCGCCGACGATCACGGGGCTTGCCTGGAATCTCTCCACCAAGGCACAGATCTTCGCGCTGATGTCGGGGTCAGAGACTTTGCGTCCGCCGATCATGAAAAGAATTGCGGACGGCAGTACTTGCATATTGCGCGTTTGCCATTCGTCGAGCGATCCGACGGTGACGACATGCATGGCGTCGTCATACTCGCTTAGGCTCTTCGACAGGCATTCGCGATCCAGAGCGCGGGAATCGACGAGAAGAATGTAATCTTCCCACTCGTCGACGCCGGGCGTGCCGGACGCAATGAACGGCCGCAAGGTCTCGGACGTTCGAACCGAAATAAGGCGTGCGCCCGCATCGGTGGTGAATTTTTCACTTGTGAGCATTTGTCCATTCATGGCCGGCATCCCCAACTTTTAAAGTGGCCTTCGTATTTCTTGTAACTAGCTCAGTATTGGCTCCATACGGACAGCAAGAACTTTGTCTAAATTGAATCTTTTCTTTCTTTCTCATATCGTCCCCCTTTTTTTAGGATCTTCTTACTACAGTAATTGCTTATTTTGTTTTTACGCGCATTAACATATGTTAACAAAGATTTTAAATATTGACTAAAAGGAATCTTTTTAGCCTCTAGTCAGAATTTGATTCGTTTTATTCTTCAAATCATAGTTGCGCCAAAATAGGATTCGTCGAAGTCGACGAGATCCATGAGCCGCGGCCGGTCAAGAAATGCAACGACACCGTTGCGGAATGACAGGAGGCCGGCTTCGCGCATATCCCTGAGCACGCGATTGATGTGAACGGTCGACAAACCGACGGCGTCCCCGATGTCCGATTGCGTCAATGGGCAATCGAAGCATTCCAAATTGGGGACGTCTTGCGAGGTCCCGATCCGCGTCCCGAGCTCGAGCAACAGGTAACCAGTTCTCTCTAACGCGTCGCGCCGTCCTATGTTGGCAAGGCTCTCCGACATGCGAGCTTGGCGTCTCACCAATTCGGCGATCGCAATTCGATAAAACAATGCCGGCGCATCGATCTTGGGAAGGGAGGTGAAATCTGGGAAGGCCATCACGGATACATTGGTGATGGCTTGCACGGTCTCTCGTGAAAGCACCGTCAACGACGTTGAGATCATATCGCCGCGCAGAAGGAATTCGGTCACGAAGCGCGTACCGTTCGGCAGCATCTTGCTGGACGCTGCCCACCCATCCAAGAGAAAGAGAAGACGCGGCGCTATGCTCTCGTAGTCGCAGATCACGCTGCCGGCAGCAAAGGTCCGTGCCGTGCCACCCATGCTTTGGATATGCTCGATCGAAATCTGCGCTGTCATGCGGCGGTCCCCTCGGTCGAAAGCATACCTCGAATGCTCAAACGACTATCCCACAATATAAATTTCTCGCTTCCCAAGTATTCTATATCATATAAATTCTTTTATGTCTTGAATGCAACTCAATATTTGTCATTCTCCTAACATATATCGTCATCATATATACACTAACCCGGTTTTAACGTACTGGTAGCGGTACTGCACTCATCCGCGCGTTGAATATATTTCGGTCATTCAGTATTGCGCGAGCGCACCGACTGTATTCCCGATATGGCGCATACGTCGCAGCCGACCAAATGGCGGCGCATATTCGAGATCCCCGCGTGAGCTTCCGCAATTGTCACACGGTGCCGAAGCGCCTCTATCCCTTCTTTTTCAGCGGCTTTCAGCAGCAGGGCGACATGCACGGCGGGCGACAGTGAATCTTTTATGAAATAAGCCTCGCGGCCGACTGAGTTGAAGAAACCTTCGACCTTGCTGTCCCAGGCCAAGCCTACATGCGGGATTTTGAGCGCGTAGGCCGCGATACAGGCATGCAGCCTGTGAGCGAGGATCACATCCATCGACTGAATTGTCTGAATGAGATCGGCCGGAACCCGCGGGCGACTGGCGATATCGAGCATGCCGCCCGCAACGACGCGATGCTTGTTGACCGAAGTCCGGATGCGTTCGGCAAACAACTGGTCCTCCCTCGCGCCATTGCAAAACAAGACGACGCGTTGGCCGTCATCCAGGAGCACTCCGATCAAATCCCTGTATGCACCAATGCCGGAAAATGGAATGTGGGACGCATGATCCTTGCCATGCCTGTCCAGGATGACGGGATCGGTCACACATAGGCCAACGGTCAACTGGCGCTTGGAGGATGACGCAGGCTTTTCCGCGATTGGCGTCGCATGGACCAATAGTCCCGGATCCCGCACGATTTTCGCGCTCGGTCCTTCTGGAAAATGCTCCTGCCAATTGTCCTTAGCAAAGCCGTCCCGCACGGAGAGATGAACAAGCCTTGTCCGCCTTAGTCGCGCGAAGAGATCATAGGCGGGCTCCGACCATTGCTTGCTGACGCCGACGGCATAAACCGCCAAGGGGCGATCGTGCCGCGAGACGCAATCGAGCACCTCGCCGATTTTCAACGGAAAATTGAGGTCATCGTCCTGAAACAAATTGCCGCCGCCGATAATGACGGCGTCCGCAAGTGCAATCTTGTCGTCCCAGAGGCGGCGCAGCTTGTTCAGCCTGCGCTCCAGCACCAGGCGGACGAGCCGGCGCCGGACGAAAAAGGGCAGCCGACGGAGCAATCCGAGCGCCAAGCGCCTGCGCCCGCCGCTGCCCGTGGCATAGGCCCGGCGGCCGGCAAGATCGATCGTTTCCACTTCGATCCCATCCGCGCCTTTCATCAAGGCGGTTTCGACGCATTCCGCCAGCAACCCGTCGCCGAGATTCTCGCTGTATTTGACGTTGAAGACGACAATCTTCATCTCAAACCTCCGGCAGCGCTCAAGTGTGGGCTATATTCGGCCTTGACTTCGCGCACGCCGGCGGTGAGCGCTGAAACGCTCCCCGCTAGAATGTAAAACATCAGTCCGAGATCGTAGACCGTGCCTGAGATAACCGCGGAAACGAGGACGGTGATCAAACCGGCCTTGCCCGCGCGCACAACCGCGACGGCCTCGCGCGATAACGGATGCCCCGGTTGCGTACCGGCCATCAGCACTCGGCCGACAAAGAGCGCAAATAGCAATGCACCGAAGATGCCGATATTGGACAATAGGACGAGGACGAAGCTCGATGCACGGGCACTCCCCAGGCCCGCGCCAAATCCAAGAGTATCCACGAACGCCTCATAGGCCATGGAATTCCACATGAAGCGCTCACGCCCGGACTGGCTGCCGGCCTTCGAGAACAGCATTTCGTCAAGAAAATCCTGCAAATTATGGGCAAGATCCGGCATGACAATCAGAACGAAGAAGATGACAAGCGGCATGCACGCGAGAATGGATACAATCAGAACAGGCCGGCCGGCGCCCGGGTCGCGCCGAGAGGCCAGGAATGACTGCAGGCTGAGAATCGGCAGGATGATGGCGAGCCCGACAAGGGCGGTTGCCGATGTCGACAGGATTAGGGCCATAAGAAGCAAACCCGCCACAATGCCGGTCACGCTGGAGCGTATGCCGCCGAGCCACAGGCTTGTGACGATCGCAAAGAGGACGAGCGTGAAATCGGCGAATGCCGAAGCTTCGGGGAAGGTCCCGGAAATGCGTTTCAGCCCGCCTTTCTCGGCGTTGGTCAACAGCGCGTAATTGGCCGTCCGCACGAAGTCGAGGAGGAAATCCGTATGCGTGAAATGCGTAATGATATCGGCAAGCGCGAAACCGAGGTTGACGCCCGCCACCATCAAAACGCCGCTGATGAAAATTTTCGGAACGCCATTGCCACGAAAGACGGCAAAGGTGGCGATGAAACAGACGAGCCCGCCGGCGGCGTAGACCGATTGGGTAATGTTGTTCGAAGAAAAACGCAGCGGCACCAGCGCGATAAGGCTACGCGCGCCGATTGACCGCTCCACCGTCATTGTCTGCACCATGCCCTGAAACAGCCGTGGGAAGAAGATCGCGGTAAAGATGCCGAATGCCGTCAGAAGCAGAAGGAAGAAGCCCGGACGCCAGGGTGCCAGCGCGGCGAGGAAAGGCGTCTCGCCATATGCTGCGAACAACCGGACGGCGAAGAATAATAGAAAGAGGCTTGGCACCAGCACCGATGCCCCGCCAAGGCCCGGTACGCTGAAGGCAGCAGCAGCGCCAAAGACCGTCGATACGATCATAATGATGAATGACAGTCGAACTGGTGCGATCAGTGTTACAATACCGACAACTAATGTTATAAGTCCCATGAAATTCATAGAATTCAGCCCATTGTTCTTCCCTTTATTGGAAAAGCTACCACGTGGACGTGCAGCTGTATCTCCGCCGTGCCTAAGCCTTTTGGGGGACATGCTGGCCGAAATACGTTCTATACGCCATGGGTTGTACCGTTCATCCTTATGCACATGGATCGCTTCTCACACACACGTCGTGCTCGATGCATGCACAACCGTCGCGGGTTTCTTCTCGCGTCTATTGCCGCCGCACTCACGACGATCGTGGATATCGATGTTGCCCACGCTGGCGATACGGGGGATACGCTCGATATCAGCAGCATGACACTGACATTCGAAGATCCTTTCGATGCTCTCAGTATCTCTGCCTGGGGACCTGGCACCCGCTGGATTTCCCACACTCCGTGGAATGGTGATTTCGGAGGTGCCCGCTTCTCCAATCCGGGTAACGATTTTCCCTTTGCAATACAGGATGGCATGCTGCGCATTACCGCGGCACGTGATGACAAAGGCGCATGGCGCTCGGGCCTGATTGCCTCCGTCGATCGAAATGGGGATGGCTTCTCCCAGCAATATGGCTATTTCGAAATGCGGGCACGCCTACCCGATGGCCCTGGTGTCTGGCCAGCCTTCTGGCTGATTGGCAAGGATCGCTCAAAATCGACAGCCGAGATAGACGTTATCGAATATTACGGTGATAAGCCGGGAGCCTATTCCTCGACGGTGCATGTCTGGCACCGGGATGGACGTCACGATTCCGCTTATGCCCGCATTGATGCATTCGATGCTGCAAGTCCCGGTGACTTGCACACCTACGGCGTGAAGATCGATTCCGATTTCATACGGATGTATTTTGATAGAAAGCTCGTTTGGAAAACCAAAGCTTTACCGGAACATCGCCAGCCAATGTATATGCTCGTCGATCTCGGTATCGTTGAAGGCATAACGAAGATGGCCGCAGCCGATCCATCCTTCATGTTTGTAGATTATGTCAGAGCCTACCAGTTCAGGTAGCTGTCTCATCATCAATCCCAAATCACTATCGTCTCGATCCGCGTGATTGAGAACCCATGCATGGCGCTTGGTGCCTAGTCATTGCCGCCATGCGTAATGCTTTTGGCCGAGTCTTTGTCGCCGCATCGGATGTTTCCGACGAATTGGCTACGCACCTTCAGGACTTACGACTTTCGGTGGTGAAGACGATCATCCCAATGATCAACTGGTGCTTTTGCCGCAGCGTGAAATTCTGCGGTAGACGATCAGGCATCGCATGTCGTGCCATCGTCAGTCGCAGGATGACCCGGAGGGTGATGATGATTGATCGCGAGGCTCAAGCAGAAACAGGTGGCGCAGCAGGCCTGCACTACGATCGCAACATTTGCCTTCACGAAATGCTGCGCATTCAGGCTCGGGCGACGCCCGAGGCAACCGCGCTTGCCTTTGGCGATACTAGGCTCAGCTACGGTGACCTCGACCGCATATCCGACGCGCTTGCGTTGCATCTGGTCAGGATCGGCGTCCACAGGGCCGATATTATCGGTCTCTTCCTGCCGCGGAGCGCCAATGCCATCATCTGCAAGATAGCCATACTCAAGGCCGGCGGCGCCTATCTGCCGCTTGATCCTGCCCTTCCGGTCGACCATCTCGATTTCGTTGTCGGCGAATGTTTGCCGAAGGTTATTTTCGTCGATTCGGCTTTTGGCGATAAACTCTGCAATGTGCCAAGCATGAATGCCAAGGTCATCGAGGCAAATGCCATTATCGCCGAGATGGCAAGCCAACCGCAGGTTCCTCTGCCAGCAACGACGATCACCGGCGCCGATCTTGCCTATGTCATGTACACGTCCGGCTCGACCGGGCGCCCCAAGGGAACGATGATCTGCCATCGCAGCATTGCGCGGGTGGTTCTCGACCAGAATTATATCGATTTTCGCCGGGACGACGTCGTTCTTCACACGGCCACCATTTCCTTCGACGCGTCGACCTTCGAAATATGGGGGGCGCTTCTCAATGGTTGCACACTGGCAATCATGCCCGATGCCGATTTTTCCATTTCGCGCCTGACCGACTTCATGCGAGCGAGAGATGTCAGCATCTCTTTCCTCACGACAGGGCTGTTCAATCTCTTTGCCGATCATGCCCGCATATCCCTGCCGAAGCTTCGCCATATCCTTTTCGGTGGCGATGTCGCCTCGACCGTTCACGCCCGGCGCTTTCTCGATCACCATCCCGGCTGCAAGCTCACCAATGTCTACGGCCCGACCGAGACGACGGTGTTTGCCACCGCTTTCAAGGTCCTGCCTAGTTTTTCAGGCGGAGAGCTGCCGATCGGCAAGGCGATCGCGCATACGGGTGTCGCCATACTGGACGAGGAGCTGCGCGTCGTTCCGCCCGGGATCGAAGGCGAACTGGCAATATCGGGCGATGGCCTGGCCATCGGCTATTTCAAGCGCCCGGAACTGACAGGGCAGAAATTCGTGACTATTACCACGAAGGAAGGCGCGACGCGTTTCTATCTGACCGGCGACGTGGCCTGTATGAAGCCTGATGGCACCGTTACCTTCAAGGGACGGCGCGACAGGCAGGTCAAGATCAATGGCAAGCGCATAGAGCTCGATGAGATCGAAGCCGCGCTTAGGCGTGACCCGCGCCTTGCCGACGGCGTCGTCCTTTGCCACGTCCAGGGCGAGACCCTGAAACGCATCGTTGCCTATCTATGCCCCAAGGAAAGCCATGTGGGCGCAGGCGCCGACCTCGCGCAGGATGTCATGGCGACGCTACGCATGGCACTTCCGGCCTATATGATCCCGAGCACGGCCGTCATCGTCGACAGCCTCCCGCTCACGGCCGCCGGCAAGGTCGACCGCTCCAAACTCTTGCCGCCGCCCGTCGAAATGCAGGCAAAGCCCATGGATACAAGGAGCCGGACGGAAGAGCTGCTGACGGCGCTGTGGCAGGACGCATTGAGCCTTGCCGGCGTCGATCTCGACCGAAACTTCTTCGACCTTGGCGGCACCTCCCTGCAGCTGATGGAAATTCACGCCGGTCTCGAGGAAGGGCTCGGCCGTCCAATCGACGTGGTTGCGTTGCTGCGCCATCCGACAATCCGGGAATTGGCACTCTATCTGGATGGAGGGACGCCTGGGCCGACGCGGATCGCCGCCGCGGCCCAGCGTGCGGCCCTGCAGAAGAAGGCAATCTCTCATATCCGCAGGAGCTCCTTATGAAACGAAGTCACCAGGAAAAGGGCGAACAGCGTGATTTCGAAGAGAGCGAGGATCTGAACGAGCAAATTTCGGGGCACATCGCCATTATCGGCATGTCCGGTCGTTTCCCGGGCGCCCCCTCCGTCGATGAACTCTGGAAGCTCGTGCTTGAAGGAAAGAACGCCTTTTCGCGCTTCTCACCGGATGAAATCGAAGACGCGTTCACCGACGAAGAGCGGGCACAGCCGAACTATGTCGCCGCAAGGCCTCATCTCGACAATGCCGATATGTTCGACGCTGAATTCTTCGGCATGTTTCCACGCGAGGCTGCCGTCACCGATCCGCAGCATCGCATCTTTTTGGAAATATGTTGGGAAGCGCTCGAGGATGGGGGATATGATCCGCAGCGCTATGCCGGCCCGATCGGCGTCTTCGCCGGCTCCTCGATGCCGACCTATCTGATCAACAATGTTTTGCACGATCGCGCCAAAGCGGAAGAGTTCACGTCGAACTACCAGATCGGCTCGTTTCATGAGCTCGTCGGCGCGCTCAATGATACGCTCGCGACCCGCGTCGCCTATAAATTCAATCTGCGCGGACCCGCCTTCACGCTACAGTCCGCATGTTCGACCTCGCTTCTCGCCGTTTCGCAGGCATGTCAGAATCTGCTTACCTATGGCTGTGACATGGCTCTTGCGGGCGGCATCTCGGTCACCATTCCGCAAAAAAGGGGCTACATCTATCAGGATGGTGGCATGGCCTCGCCGGACGGCACCTGCCGGCCTTTCGACGCCGACGCCGCCGGAACGGTCTTTGCCAGCGGAGCCGGGGTCGTTCTCCTGAAGCGCTACGAAGATGCGCTTCAGGATGGCGATCACATCTACGCGCTCATTCGCGGCTACGGCATCAACAATGACGGCAGCGACAAGATCGGCTTCACGGCTCCGAGCGTGGAGGGGCAAGCCGAGGCGATAGCCACAGCGATCGCCAATGCAGGCGTGGAACCCTCAACGATCGGCTATATCGAATGCCACGGCACCGCGACGCCGCTCGGCGATCCCATTGAGTTCAATGGCTTGACCAGGGCCTTCGCGGACGGCGCGCCGGGACCCGCCGGCTGTGCGCTCGGATCGGTCAAGGGCACCATCGGCCATACGGACGCCGCAGCCGGCGTAACCGGGCTCATCAAGACGGCGCTGGCGCTTCATTGCGCAAAAATCCCACCGATGCCGAATTATCATCAGCCCAATCCGCGCATCGATCTCGAAGGAAGTCCTTTTTACATCCCAACCGCAATGATCGACTGGCCACAAGGAAAGGTGCCCCGTAGAGCCGGTGTGAGCGCCTTCGGGGTCGGCGGCACGAATGTCCATGTCGTTTTGGAGGAGGCGCCTCGCCCGTCGACTACGCCCAATGAGGTAGAAGGGCATTACATCCTCCCCCTTTCGGCGCGCAACAAGCTGGCCCTTACCCAGATGCGCACCAATTTGAGTAATCATCTCGCCGACAACCCGAAGCTTTCAATCGCGCAACTTGCCTGCACCCTGCAAACGGGCCGGCGCGAATTCGGCCACCGGCTGGCGGTCGCCGCCGGAAGTGTCGAGGAAGCGATCATCAAGCTGACGACAGAAAATTATCAATCCCTTGTTGCCGCAGATCGGCCGCCGGTCGCATTCATGTTTCCCGGTCAGGGTGCGCAATATGTCGGCATGGGCGCCGGCCTCTATAGCTCCGAGCCGGAATTCGCTCGCTGGATCGATCGCGGCTCCGAGCTTCTGAAAATGACGCTGGGGCTCGACCTGCGCGACTACATCTGCCACACCGGCCCCGTAACGCAGGCGATCACCGAGGAACAGCGCGAAACCCGGATCGCTCAGCCCTGCCTCTATCTTGTCGAATATGCGCTTGCTCGATTGTGGCTGAGCCGCGGTGTCAAACCGTATGCCATGATCGGTCATAGCGTTGGCGAGTTTGTTGCCGCTACGCTCGCCAACGTCATTTCCTTCGAAGACGGACTACGTCTCGTGGCCAATCGCGGACGGCTGATGCAGCATCAGCCGCAGGGCGCGATGGTCTCGGTTCGCGCCGACGCCACCACGACGGCTTCCTATCTGCAAGGCGATGTTGAGATCGCAGCGATCAACGCTCCGAAGCTTTGCGTCATCTCCGGCCCGTTCGGCGACATCGACAAGGTATGCACGGCGCTTGAAGCCGCCGAGATCGCCTTCAGTCGCTTGCACACATCGCACGCCTTCCACTCGGTCATGATGAAGGATGCGGCCCTTGCGCTGCGCCAGGAGACGGAAAAGGTGACCTATGGCACCGCGACGCTCCCCTTCATCTCCGGCGTCACAGGCGACTGGCAAACCGCCGAGCTAATGACCTCTCCCAATTATTGGGCCATGCATTGCCGCGATTCCGTCCGCTTTGCCGATGGTCTCGTCACGCTTTGCCGTGATCGCAAGCCACTTCTTCTCGAAGTCGGGCCGGGGCGGACGCTTTCGGTGTTTGCCGCACAGACGATTGCCCGTGATAGTCTTGCCGCCGTCGTGCAATCCCTGCCCGAGCATGACCGGGCCTCCGCCGCCGCCGAAACGCTCGCGGAAGCGCACGGCAAGCTGTGGATGGCGGGCTGCCGGCTCAGCTGGCCGGCTCTCCCACCGGCCGCGCGCAAGCACCTGTCCCTGCCCACCTATCCGTTCCAGCGCCAGCGCCATTGGATCGATGCGCCTTCGTCCGCGCGTCGGGCATTGAGTCGGGGCGCCCTTGCCAACCAGGAGAGCGCTCCCGAAAGCGAGCCCTCTGTCTCTGACGTCAACCTCACCGAGGAGAAACGAGCGATGAATGTTGCAGCATCAATTTCCATCTCCAGCCGCCTGCCGCAGTTGGAAACGGCTCTCCTGACGCTATTGAGCGATATGTCGGGTGAAACGCTAGGTCCCGACGAACGGGCGGCGACATTTCTGGAACTCGGCTTCGATTCTCTCTTCGTCGGCCAGTTCGCGCAACGCATCGAAAAGGACTTCAAGGTCAAAATCTCCTTCCGGGAATTGCTGAGCGATATCCCTTCCGTTGCCGATCTGGCCCTCTACCTCGATCAGCAAATGCCACCCGAGGCGATGAAAGCGGCTGAACCCGCGCCATCCCCCGCCGCCGCGCCGATGCCGGCCCTGTCAGTACCAAGCGCGTCAGCGCCAATCATGCCTGCCGCCACACAGCCGGCAGCAATGCCGGCAGCGGCATCGGATCTCGCCACCGTGCTGCAATCCCAGATTCAGATGGCGCAGACCCTGTTCTCTCAACAGCTGCTGATGCTGCAGGCCATGCAGGGTGGCGCCCAGGTGTCCTCGACGCCGAGCGCGGTGCCAGTGACAGCGGCTGCGCCTATGGCACAACCGGCAACGAGTGCGCCCCTTGCTCCCACCGCCGCGGAAAGCGATTTCGGCACCGAGCGCATCAAACTCTATCGCCCAAATGCCAAGAGCCTGGCGCCGGAGATTACCGCGGCCAAGCAAGATTTCATCACCAGCCTAACCAAGGCCTATGAAACCAAGAATGCCAAATCGAAGAGCTTCACCCAGGGTCACCGGGGACACCTGGCCGATCCCCGTTCCGCCTCGGGCTTCCGGGCGGATTGGAAGGAGATGGTGTTCCCGATCGTTTGCGATCATTCCAAGGGTGCTTATATCTGGGATATCGACGGCAATCAGTATGTCGACCTGGTCAACGGCTTCGGGCAGACGGCCTTCGGCCATGCGCCGGATTTCGTCATCGATGCCGTCAAGGCTCAGGCCGACCGGGGGTTTGCCATCGGGCCGCAGACGCCGCTTGCCGGCGATGTCGCAAAGATGATTGCCGAAGTCACCGGCCATGAGCGGGTCACATTCTGCAACACTGGTTCGGAAGCAGTCATGGCTGCGATGCGGCTTGCGCGCGCCGTCACCGGCCGTGATCGGGTCGTGGTCTTTGCCAATGATTATCACGGCCAGTTCGACGAAGTTCTGGTCAAGGGCCGCAATCGCGCCGACAAGCCGATCGCCCTGCCCGTCGCCTCCGGCATTCCGATGGCCTCTGTGTCGAATATGACCGTGCTGCGCTACGGCGCTCCGGAAAGCCTCGACTTCATCCGCACCAACGCCGCCGATATAGCGGCTGTCATCATCGAGCCGATCCAGAGCCGTCATCCGGAATTGCAGCCGCGCGAATTCGTCGTGGAACTCCGCGACATCGCCACCAAATCCGAATTTGCCCTGGTCTTCGATGAGGTCGTCACCGGATTCCGCGTCGATCCCGGTGGCATGCAGGCGATCTGGGGCATCAAGGGCGATATGGCAACCTATGGCAAGGTCGTCGGCGGCGGAATGCCGATCGGTGTGCTTGTCGGCAGCCCGCGCTTCATGGATGCGCTCGATGGCGGCTATTGGGATTACGGCGACAGCTCCGTGCCCATGACAGCGCCGACATTCTTCGCCGGTACCTTCGTGCGTCATCCCCTAACGCTCGCAGCCGCCAGCGCCGTGCTGCACCACATCAAGGGAGAGGGATCTGCTCTCTACAACCGTGTCGCCGAGCGAACGGAAGCGCTGGTCGCGGAAATCAGGGCCGATCTTGCCCGACGCGGCATTGCCGACGTCGTACACGGCTACAAGAGCTGGTTTGCGACCGACTTCTCCAGCCAGGATCCGCTCGGCGCGCTATTCTATGCCCAGATGCGGCTGAATGGCGTCCACATACAGGATGGTTATCCCTGCTTCCTGACGACAGCCCACAGCGAAGACGACTTCCGCACGATCGCGAAAGCATTCCGCGACAGTCTCGACGCAATGCAGGGCGTCGGAATATTTACGGCGAGGGAAGAGCCATCTGTATCGGCAAAGCCGACGCGGGCATCCGTCGCGAAGCCGGAATCCGCGCCGCTGACGGAGGCGCAGACGGAAATATGGCTCGCAGCTCAGGCGGGTGACGAAGCCTCCTGCTCATTCAACGAGTCCTTTTCGCTGACGCTGGAAGGAATCCTGGACGAGCCGGCCATCCGGAAGGCTTTCGACACGGTCATCGCGCGCCATGACGCGTTTCATATTCGCTTTGACCGCGGCGGCGAACATTTCCGGTTCATTCCGGATTTCAAGCTCGACCTGCCGATCCTTGAAGATATCGATGACCAAGGCCTTGCCATTCTCATAGACGATGACGCTCATACGCCCTTCGATCTCATCAACGGCCCCCTGGTTCGCGCAAGCATCGTCAAGCTGGCACATGACAAGCACGTGCTGGTCTTCACGGCCCATCACATCATCTGCGACGGCTGGTCGATCAATACCTTCGTCGAAGAGCTCACGGCCGCCTACGAAGCCTACAGGACGGGCAATGATCCGGAATTCCAGCCGGCCCTTTCCTTCGCCACCTATTCGACGGATCTTTCCCCCAGGCCGGAGAAATCCCAGGCGACCGAACAGTTCTGGCTCGACCAGTTCAAGACGGTTCCGGACCTCCCTGACCTGCCGCTCGATCGGCCGCGTCCGGAATATCGCAGCTTCGCGGGCGGTAGCTGCACCGGCTATATCGATGTCGATGTCTATAAGGCGCTGAAGAAGAAGGGTGCCAAATCCGGCGCCACCCTGTTCTCGACGCTGCTGGCGACACTCCAGGTGATGATATCGCGATTGTCGGGTCAAGATGACATCGTCGTCGCCATTCCATCGGCCGGTCAAAGCCTGCTCGACGGCCAGATCCTTGTTGGGCATTGCGTCAACCTGCTGCCGCTGCGTCAGGCGGTATCGCAGGCGGAGCCGTTCGCGGATCACCTGAAGGCAACGCAGCAACTCGTCTTCCAGGCCTTTGAACATCAGGATTACACCTACGGCACGCTGGTGCGCAAACTGGATACCAAGCGCGATCCGCGCCGCCTGCCGCTCACCGAAATACAGTTCAATCTCGAACGCATGGCCGGCGGATCGTCCTTCGGCGATCTCAAGCCGACGATGGAGCCGAACGCGAAGGCCTTTTCCAACTTCGACCTGTTCTTCAACATGATCGAGGCAGCCGACCACATCCGCATCGATGTCGACTACAATGCCGATGTCTTCGAGCGTCCAACCGTGGAACGATGGATCGGTCACTTCGCGACACTGGCCGCTACTTTGGCCAAGGACATGGACCACAAGATCGGCGAACTGTCGCTGCTCTCGGCGGAGGAGAAATCCTGGCTGGTCGACGACCTCAATCGGACGGCTGTGCCTTATGACCACGATCAGTTTGTCTTCTCGCTCTTTTCCAAACGGGCAGCCGAACAGCCGAATGCCGTCGCTGCGCAACATGATGGCCAGGCAATTACCTATGGCGAGTTGGAAACGCGCTCTAACCAGCTTGCTCTCTACCTCCAGATGGCGCTTCCCGATCCCGGCCAGCGGATTGCAATATTGGTCGAGCGCTCGCTGAACATGATCGTCGCCCTGCTCGCGGTCATGAAGGCAGGACATACCTATGTCCCCATGGATCCCGCTCACCCGGAACCGCGCCTGCTGCAGACGCTGGATATCGCCCGTATCGGCGGCCTGATTTGCGACGGCGACGACACGGCCCGGCTTGCATCCAAGGATATTCCCGTGATCCGGCTCGACCAGGATGCCAAGGCGATCGGCTCGATGACCGGCCATCCGCTAAAGACCCTGCCTGTCGATACGACCGCATCCGCCTATATCATCTTCACCTCCGGCTCGACCGGCATGCCGAAGGGGGTCGAGGTTTCGCATCGAGCCCTGACAAACTTCCTTCTCTCTATGGCAAAGGAACCCGGCTTCGGTGCGGATGACACGCTGGTCGCAGTCACGACCATCTCCTTCGATATCGCCGGTCTGGAACTTTACCTGCCGCTGATATCGGGCGGAAAGCTCGTCATCGCCAGTCGCAGTCAGGTCCAGGACGGCTTTGCGCTGGTCAAGCTCATCGACGAACATGATGCCACGGTGCTGCAGGCGACGCCGACGCTTTGGCAGATGCTGGTCGAAGCCGGCCTGACGGAGCGGCGGACGCTGAAAATGCTCTGCGGCGGCGAACCCCTGCCCAAGGAGCTGGCGCGCTCCCTGCTTGGTATCGGCGGCGAACTCTGGAATATGTACGGCCCGACGGAAACGACGATCTGGTCGTCTCTGCAACGCATCACGGATGCCGATCAGCCGATCACCATCGGTCATCCCATCGCCAATACCCAGCTCTTCATTCTCGACCAAAGCGAGACTATTGCGCCAGTCGGCGTTATCGGTGAGCTGCATATCGGTGGCGACGGCCTGGCGGAAGGTTATTTCGATCGCCTCGATCTTACAGAGAAGGCCTTCGTTCCGCATTGCTTTGCCATTGGCAGGCCGATGCGGCTTTACAGGACCGGCGACGTTGGGCGGCGGCTGGCCGATGGTTCGCTGCAGTTGCTCGGGCGGCGTGACCAGCAGGTCAAGCTGCGCGGCTTCCGCATCGAGCTCGGCGACATAGAGGCCGTCATCTCCAAGGCGGCGGGTGTGCGCCAATGTGCCACCGTCGTTACCGAAAACGCCAAGGGCGATCGCTCGCTGGTTTGCTATATCGTGCCTGAAACAGGCGGCAATGACGCATTGACGGCCGATGTCGCGGCGCATGCCAAAGCCAATTTGCCCGGACATATGGTTCCGAGCTTCTGGGTGCTGGAAAGCGAGCTGCCGCACACCGCCAACGGCAAGCTCGACCGCAAAGCCCTGCAGCAGCGCGGCGTACCGCAGCGGGGAGCCGCGCCAACCAAGGCCCAGCCAAAAACCGAAATGGAACAGCGGCTGCTGGCGATCTGGCAGGATGTTCTGAGCCTTAGCGATATCGGCATCGATGACAATCTCTACGCGCTCGGCGCCGACTCGCTTGCCATCTTTCGCATCGCCGCCCGCATGCGTGACAACGGCTTGCCGCTGGAAGCAAAACATCTGCTGCGTCACCCGACGATTGCCGCACTGGCTGCCTTTGCCGACGGCCAGGCGGAAGCTCCGTCCGAGTCCGTTCAGCTCCACATTCCATCACTGCGAGATTTTCGTAACGGCGCACGCCGCGGCCTGGGGGCATCTCTATGAGTACAGTCGACAATAGTCCAAGCGGTCTCCTTGCCGAACCGCAGATCATCGGCGAATTTCCCTGTACGCAGACGCAATTGCGATGCTGGATTCTCGATCAGCTCAATCCCGGCAATCCGGCGCTCAATGTCGCGGTCCGCTGGGAAATCCGGGGCGCATTCAAGGTCGCGACTCTCGAGGCCGCCTTTCGAAAAGTCATCCAGCGCCACGAAATACTGAGAACCCGCTTCATCGAGAAAAGTGGGCGGCCATTCCAGCAGGCCGTCAGCGACGTCAATTTCAAGATGTCGGTGATCGATCTTCGCGGCATGGCCCCGGAGCAGCGCCAGGCAAGAATCCTGTCGATCGGCGAGGAGACTGCGCAGGCGCCCTTCGATCTGGGTGCACCAGGCCTGTTTCGCGTCACCTTGCTGATGGCTGAAAACGACCGCGGCTTTTTGCTGATCACCGCGCATCAGAGCTGCTTCGACGGCTGGTCCATCCGCGTTCTCGGGCGGGAGGTCGGCGAGATAGCGGCCGCGATCGACGCAGGACGCCAACCGGCCCTGCCCGAGCTGCCGTTGCAATATGGCGATTATGCCCTCTGGCAGGAGGAATACCTGCAAAGCTATGGCTTCGAGACGGAGAAGGCCTTCTGGCGGGAGACCATGCAGGGCGCTCCCTATTTCGAGGTCGCCGCCGACCGGCCGCGCGGTCAGGTCAAGACCAATCGCGGCGACATCCTTTCCATCGCCCAACCGCCCGCTTTCACCGATCGCATGGATGCAGCGGCGCGCGCGCATTGCGTCTCGCAATACAGCTTCGGGGCGGCGGTTCTAAGTGCTGCCCTCCACCGCCTGACGCAGGCCCCGACCGTCCTGTTCGGCTCGCAGATCGCCGGTCGTGAACAAAGTGAGCTGGAAGACCTGATCGGCGTCTTCATCAACAATCTGGTCCTGCGTTTCGATTTCGGTTCCGATACCAGCTTTGCCGAGCACATACGCTCCGTCAGCGCGACAATCGAAGGAGCGCTGAACCATCAGCGCATGCCGTTCAACAAACTCGTGGAACTCGTCAATCCCGTGCGCGATCCGGCACGCAATCCGCTGATTTCCGTCAACTTCAACCTGCAAAAGGCGTTTCTCGAAGATCGGCGCTATGGCGGCTTCGAGTTGATCAGCTCGCCCTCGCAGTCCCCAGGTGTCATCTACGATCTGAGCTTCATCATGATCGGCCGACCGACAGGCTGGCGCATGTCGATCGAATACAATGCCGACCTTTTCGAAGCCAGCACGATCGAAAGCCTCCTGCAACTATGGAGGAACGCTTATGAAATTGCTCTCGACCGCCCTGAGGCGCCGCTTTCTTCGCTCGCTGCGCCGGAACGACACCTGGCAGCTTCCGCCAAGGCTGCGCCGATGGATGGCGCCGTCACAGGCAAAACGCCGGCGGATACGCGAATGGAAACGCTTGCTGAGCTTTGGAAAGAAGTCCTACAGGTTCCGCAAATACGTCCGGATGATGATTTCTTCGCACTTGGCGGCCACTCGCTCCTCGCGTTACGGCTCCTATCGGAAGTACGCGCAAGATTCGAAGCAGCACCGACATTGCAGCTTCTATTCAAGCAGCCGACGTTTGCAGGCTTTGCAGCGGCGATCTTCCATGTCGATACGGCGCCGACAACACAGGAAAAGTCGGTAAACCCGTGGGAACTGATCACCTGCAAGCACGGCACGGGGACCGGTACGGTTTATACACTCAATCATCCGTTCCTTTATTATCGCCTCGCCAACGAGCTGCCGGACAGCGTCTCGGTGCACAATGTCAACATGTTCCATGCGGATCTGGCAAACGGCCTTGATCGCCTGAGCATCGAGGATATAGCCGGTCGCGCGATAGACGCCATGCAGATCGACAAGGCTGTCGGCCGTGTTGCCATTGTCGGGCTCTGCGTCAATGGAATCCTGGCGCTGGAGGTCGGGCGGCAATTGCAGGAACGAGGCATCGATGTCGGCACCACGGCAATCATCGATGCATGGGCTCCGGGCTATTTCACATCCCTGCCGAAACGGGAGCAGGCACGTTGGAACCGTGAGCGGCGGCGCAAGCGGCTTGCCTATTTCACCCGAAAACTGTTCTCCGGCCGTATCCGGCTAATCGACTATCTCAAGGAATTCGAAATCTCGCTGTCACTTCTGAGGATATTCGGCATCAAGGCTGGCCAGTATTCACCCGAAGAGGAAGCGAACGAGGCGGTCACCAAGTTGCTCGTAGCGGCAGCGCGTCGCTACAAGCCGCGGCAGACAAAAGATCGCAGCGTCGTCCTGCTGCGAAGCAGCGCAACCCATTCTCGGGCGCATAAATTGCGGTTTGGATGGGGCGATGCGATCGGGGATGACTGCATGGTGGTCGATATCGATGGCTGGCATGAGGATTCGCTCACCAGCAACGGTATCCGCGACCTGGCGTCGACACTCTCTGGAAAACTCGCCGAGGATTAAATTCCGTCCAATGGCTCGGAAAGAACCCGGCCATAAGAGGAAGCAGTGATGAACGAGACCAAGCCATTGAGGATCGGCATCCTTGTCGCACGCGGGCGTGCGCTCGAAAATTGGGAGCTGATGATCCTGGATCGAATCCTCGCAGAACCCTCTCTGGAGCTCGCGGCGGTCTTTCCCCATCCCGATCCGTTCGAAGATGGCGCGACGTCGAAGCTGTTATCCTGGGGCGCACGGCTGGAGGCGGGCACCCTTGCGCGCCAACCGGCCTACTCGCCTAAATATTTCCATAGCCATCGCCATTTTATCGATTGCTACGATGCCGACAGCGACAAGACGTGCGCTGCCGTCACCATCACCGCAGCAATGCTGCGCCGTCTGAAGCTTGACCTTGTCATCCGCACGACCCCGAAAGGCATGGCGGACGATGCGATCGCCGCCTTGCCTTTCGGAGAATGGGCTTTCAATTTCTCCGACCAGCGATCCGCCGAAGCGGACTGGTTCGGATATGCCGAGGTCCTGGCACGCGCTCCGACTGCAAGCATCGCGCTCTATGCAAGATGCGGTGGCAAGGCCGACAAGCGGGAGATTGCAAGGGCGGAATTCAACATCAAACCCAGTGCGGCGAGATTGAGCGCCTTCGTGCGGGAGCGAAGCGTGACGCTTCTGATGCGCGAATTGGCACGGCTCGCCGACACAAGACAGTTCGACCCGCCCGCCCTCATCGAGTCAGCTGACGCACATGCGCCATCGTCCGGCGATCTTCTTCGTTACGGTTGCATCGTCGCGGGCTCAGTCTCGGCCAAGGCGTTCAGGTCGATCAAGGCAAGGCTCCATGCCGATTCCGCCATATGGACCCTCTATACCGGGCACGGGCAGATCGATGACTTCGATCCGAGCGAGGCGGTCGAGATCCCTCCTTCCGACAACAGCATCAAGGCCGATCCGTTTCTCTTCCAGTACGAGGGCAAATGCTACCTGTTCTACGAGGCCTATGCCCGCGGCGATCGCAAGGCCCATATCGCGGTCGGCCGCTTCGACGGCGACGCGCTCACACCGGTCGGGATCGCGCTGGAGCGCCCCTATCATCTTTCCTATCCGTTCATATTCCGCGACGGCGATCAGATCTTCATGATACCGGAAACGCATCAGGCGCGGCGCCTCGAGATCTGGCGATGCTGCCAGTTTCCGTTGAAATGGGAGCTGCATGCCACGGCCTTCGAGGGCCAATCGCCGGCCGACAGCATTCTCAGCCGTCACGGCGGCAAATGGTGGCTGTTCACCAACCTGTCGGATTTTCATGCCTACGAAGATCACTGCAGCGAGCTCTATCTGTTCGAGGTCGATGGGCCGGCACTCACGGGCATCAAGCCGCACAAGCGAAATCCCGTCGTCATCGGCAGCACCGAGGCTCGCGGCGCCGGACGCATTTTCGAACATGACGGCAGGCTCCTGCGGCCCTCGCAGCACAATGCACACGGCATCTATGGTTACGGGCTCAATATCATGGAGATCGAGACACTCACGCTCGATGACTATCGCGAGCGCCGCATCCGCACTATAACGCCCGGCTTCAAGGCCGGACTGCACGGTTGCCATCATTTCGATGCGACTGGCGGCCGCTATATTGTCGATGCCAGGCTGACCATCTGACCTGCGCCCTCGTTGCGATAGCGCAAGCGAAGCCGGCGTCCTCCAGTCGAGGCAACAATCGCGCCGGCGAAGTTGACCGGCGTCGCAAGCTCCAGAACGATCCAGTTTTCCGGCGCGTCCGGCTCTCCTTCCAGTCGTTCCAATCGCGGTTCGGCCGAACCGTCGACGGTGACGTCGAAGCTATCCAGCGGCAACGACAGCCCGGCGCCATGCGCCTTGATGAAGGCCTCCTTGCGCGTCCAGCAGCGATAGAAACCATCCAGATAATACTCCGCCGGCAAAGACCGAAGCGTCTCATATTCCTTGCGCGAGAAGAACCGCTTTGCGACGTCCTCCTTCAAAAACCGGATTTCCTCGATGTCGACGCCAAGCTCGTAACGATCGGAAACGGCAAGGACGGCCAGATCGGCGCTGTGGCTGAGATTGAAGTGAATTGGGAGGGTGCCGCAGGCCGACACGGACGGCTTTCCGTGGTCGCCGTAATTGAAGCGGATCGCTTGCGGCGGAAGGTCGAGATAGCGCCCCAGTATCAGCCGCATCCCGCTTCTTGCGGCAACAAAGCGAAGCCTGTGGCGCTCATGAATGAAGCGATCTGCCCGAGCGCGTTCGTCGAAGGACAGCAATGTTGTCGACGAACCGAGATCGGGCAGCGGCACGTCCAGGCTCCAGCTCCAGACATCGATGACATCAGGGCCGATATTCTCCATGCTAGATCGTTGCATAGAAGAGATTGGTGGGTATGGACTTGGCCTGTCGCGACATTCGCCGGGCCATGTGCGCAACCAGCGCCACGGGATAGTTCTCGCCGAGACTGATGCGACAGCTGCGCTTCAGAATATCCAGCGTTTGTGCGCAGAGGTCCGGCGTGTACTCGATTTTCCGCTCCGTCCAGTGAAACGGATTCATCGCCGGATGGCCGGTGCGCTGCTGCAGTATCGGTTGCCAGTTGGTATAGACGTGGCGGCTGGAATCGAAAAGCCGATAGACGCCGCGCTTGTTTTCCTCGGCAAATCTCTTAGCCTCTTCCGAGGTCTCGAAGATGACGTGAAGCCCCGCCGCATTGCCGATATCGTTATGTGGTCCCACCATCAGCCGCGCGTTCTTGGCAAAGATTTCGCTGATCACATCGTAACGCTCGCGCATGCGTGCGATCATCGGATCGAGCTTCTTCAACTGCACATTCAACATCGCGCCTTGGATCTGGCTCGCCTTGAAATTGACGCCCAGCATGGGCGGCTCGTTGGCATTGTCGAGATGACCGCGAAACATGGAGCCGATGTCGTGATACATGCGGGCGCGCGCGAACAGCCGCGCATCGTTGGTCACGACCGCGCCGCCCTCCCCGCAATTTATGTTCTTGAATTGATTGAAGCTGAACGCTCCTAAATCACCGATGGTGCCGACCCGCTTGGTCTTGTAGCGCAACCCGACGGCCTGGCAGGCATCTTCAATCACCACGAGATTATTCTCGCGGGCTATGCGCATGATACTGTCCATGTCGCAGACCATGTTCGACATATGGACAGGAATGATTGCCCTTGTCTGCGGCGTGATCTTGCGCAGGATATCGTGCGGATCCATGGTGAGCGTATGGTCGACATCGACGAGAACGGGCACGGCGCCGGCTGCCAGGGGCGCCGCGGCGGTTGCGATCCAGGTATAGGCCGGCACCAGCACTTCATCGCCTGGTCCGACGCCAGCGGCCACCAGCGCCGAAATCAAGGCCCCGGTTCCGCTGCTTGTCGTGAGCCCATGCCGCACGCCGAACTTGGCGCAGAAATCGGCCTCGAAACGCCCCAGCGGGCCGCCGGTCTCGTCGCTGTATCGCGCCAGTTTTCCAGAAGCAAACACCGGCGCGAGCGCCAGCCATTCCCGTAACCCAACCTTGGCCATCGTTTTCGCTCCCCAGGAAACACGGCATTTGTAGAAGAGCCTAGCGTGTGATCGCCCCGTTTTCAGCATGGCTTTCCGACGGAAAAGAACATCGCAAACGATCAAAGCACCTATCCGAAATCGGTAGATGTCGTCCCCGTCTATACCAATCGAACAATTATCCGAGCGCTCGCGACGGTGGTAAAAACGGGAAAAGCGGATGGAAAACGACCATGATGAGCCGTGACTTGAGCTCTGTGCCGCATGGCATTGAAATATATGCAGATATCGCCATTATCGGCGGAGGACCGGCCGGAATTGCGATCGCGCGAGAACTTGCCGATACACAGATACGGGTTCTCGTCGTTGAAAGCGGCGGCCACGATTACGAGGCCGCGGTTCAGGCGTTGAACCGTGTCGAAAATATTGGGCAGCCTTTCGGTTCGCCGAAGGGCACGCCCGAAGGGCGAGGCTATAACGGCAACCTGGCGTGGCTGAACGACATTCCGGCATTTGAGCTGCGAAATCGCATGCTTGGCGGCAGCAGCCATACATGGATCGGCAAATGTGCCGCCTTCGATGAAATCGACTTCGCCAGCCGGCCCTGGCTGCCGCTGTCCGGCTGGCCGATCGAGCGTCGCGAACTGCTGCCCGCCCTCGACCGCGCCGGCGAGCTGCTCAATCTCGGACCCAATCATTATGACGAAAGCCTCTTTGCCCTGTTGCATTCACGCCCCGATGATCTCGGTCTGGACACGCAGCTGCTGCGGCCCTTCTTCTGGCAGTTCAGTCACATGCGCCATCCGCGCGCCGAGCCGACGCGATTTAATCGCCTTGCCCGCGATATCAGGGCAACGAATATAGATTTTCTGATGCATGCCACGGTGGTCCAGATCAATCTCGACAGCCCGGGCCGGAGAGTGACCTCGCTGGATCTCAAAAGTCCGACCGGCCGCAGCGCCAGCGTGCGCGCGGATACCGTCATTCTTTGCGGCGGCGGCGTCGAGAACGCACGCCTCCTTCTGGCATCGAATTCCGCGCAGCCCGCAGGCATAGGCAACCGACACGACGTCGTGGGGCGCTATCTCTGCGATCATCCCCGTACATCGCTCTGCCGCCTCACCGGGCGCGATATTGACGCTGTCGCGCGGCGTTTCAATTTCTACGGCCTTAGCCACGGCGGACGGACGCATTTCTATCTGAGGGGACTATCTCTAAGCCCGGAAATGCAGGCGCGCGAGGGCCTCACCAATTGTGCCGCCTATCCCGTTCAAGTTCATGCGGACGACGATCCCTGGGCAGCGCTCAAGCGCTTGACGAAGGGAGCAATCAAGACGTTCAAGGACGATCTGCTGGCGGTGGCGAAATCGACCGATATGATTGCTTCGGGACTTTATAATCGCCTCATCCGTAAGCGCGGACTTCCGCATCGCTCGACCGAACTGCGATTCGACGTCATGGTAGAACAGCAGCTCAATTCCGAAAGCCGCATCACGCTCGCGGACCAGTGCGATCAGTTCGGCCAGCCTCTGGCACGCATCGACTGGAAGATTGGCACGCGCGAGACAAACAGCGTCAAACAGCTTGCACTGACGATCTCGAATGAGTTCGCCCGCGTCGGCCTGCCAAAACCACGGCTGCCGGATTGGATCATTGCCGACGAGAATGCCGGCGCGGCGTTCATGGATATGGCTCATCCTTCTTGCACGACCCGCATGGGAACCGATCCGCGAACGAGCGTCGTCGACACCAATTCCATGGTTCATGGCACGGACGGCTTGTTCATTGCCGGCAGCTCCGTATTTCCGACGCCCGGCCACGCCAATCCGACATTGATGCTGCTCGCCTTGTCGATCCGGCTCGCCGACCATCTCAAGCAACGGCACGCGGCCGCACAATCGCGCAAGCCGCGTGTCAGCGAGCTGGATCTATCCCTCCTCCAAGGCTACCCGAGCCGAAAATAAAAACCGGCGCTTTCGCTCAGTCCCAGCTCGGGATGCGTGTCGATAGCATGCGACAAGGAGGGAATGGACCAGCGATCGACCTGCCTATATCCAAGCTTCGTGATATCAGCGATGAATTCAGCCTCGTTGCGCATGTGGTAGGGGACGTATGACCTGCCGATCCGTTCAAGTGTAACGACGGTGCTGCCCTTGCGAAGCGCAACTTTATTGAGGACCAGATGGTGCGGCCGTGAAGGCATCTTCATCAGGAGGCCGGAGAGCGGCATATCGAGATATTGCATGAGCCCCGACCCGAGGAACAGTGGCATCTCGCCTGCATCCTCTATCCTCTCGACAAAGCCGAGACCGGTCAGGCCTTCCTTCTGAGCAAGATCCTGTCCGGCATGAACGATGGCGGGTAGATCATAGACGAGCCAGCGAAACGAACCCTCCAGCGGCAGCAGCGGGCGAAAGGCGCGATATTTCGTTCCCATATGACCGCCCGCATCGACGAGACCGTCGACCTCGGGCAGCAGGCTGCGAATCCAGAACAGCACCGGATAATCCCAAGGCGTCACTTGGCACATTTTGGCGAAGGCAACGGTTGCGATCTCCTGGTGATCGTAACCGGCTAATGTCCGCCTGCGGGCGGCGGCCATGGCCGCGTCATAAGAGCCATAGGCGCCGGTAAATCGTCGCGGAAAGGGAGAAAGGTAATTCAGCCGTCCTCTGGCGAGCCGCAGAGGCGAAAGTCCCAGCACGGCGGTTTGCTTAGCTCCCTTGAAAACCATGCGCGCATGGTTCGACCACGATGAACTGGACCATAACGACGTTGCCATCATCCCCCTCCTTGTACGTGCCAGCCGGCCGCCGCCATCATCGCCTGACCGGCAAAATAGAGGTCATGCCTCCGAATATCTTTTTCAAAACAAACAGCGTGCAGGCGTAGATCGCGCTGCCAGCGGCCACCTGCAGCAGCACGGTCAATACACGCCGCATGCTGACCGTCTCGGCGAAATAGCCGAGCGTGTAGACCGCCGCCGCCATCAGGGCGATCGCGACCGTAACATAGCCGCTCTTGCGCAAGACCTTTCCCCAGCCAAGACCGCCATAGTTCTTTTGCAGATGCACGGAGGTCAAAAAGGAGATCAGCGATGCAGCGCATTGGCCCCATGCTGCGGCCGTGACGCCGAAGGGCGCCAGAAGCAGGATCAGCGAGACGGAAACCAATGCGTTGAGCAGCAAGGTCGCGGGCATGCGCCTGATATTGCCGGACAAGGACAGCAGAGCCTCGGTCACATAGCCTGGCGTCAGCAGAACCTGCTTCATGGAGAGAATCGCGACGAGGACCGCGGCAGGCGCCCATTTGTCACCGAGGACGATGTCGATCAGATTGGAGGAAATCAGCGAGAGACCGAGATAGATTGGCGTGGAAATTGCCATGAGAACCATCATGAAAACAGTCGCGGCGGCACCGGCGTCACGAACAGGCCTTCCGTCTGAACTCATCACCATTGCCGACCGGCGAAACAGCGTCCAGGCGAGCATCCGCGCCGGCTCGCCGATGAGCTCGGAAAACGCCGCGACGATACGCTCCGCCACACGGAAGTAGCCCGCCTCCGCAAGCCCGAGAAAGCTGCCGATCGCCAATGTTCCGGAATAGGAGCGTAGAAAGACGATCAGCCGGTTCGACAGGATATGACGCGAAAATTCGAGAATCTCGCGCGCAAGAGGCCAGGTCAGATATAGCCTGGGGAACCAGGCGAGCACGACTGCGGAAGCGCCAAGGCAGACCAGCTGCGACACGAGCCGGCCAGCCACAAGCGAAAACACGTTCCACCCGAGCCACAATCCCAGCATGGTGCAGCAAAGCCCGGCTATCTCGCTCGCCATCCGGATTGCGGCCTGCCGGCGCAGGAGCCCTCGGGCGACCATCAGCCCGTCATAAACGGCATAAAGCGACGACGGCAAGAACCAGCAGCTGAACAGAGCAAGAAGCAGCGCTTCGTGCGGCCGTCGAAAGATGAGCCACGCAACGGTCGCCGCCGCCAGGCCGACGAGCGTTACGAGAGTGCCGACAATGATCGAAATCGTTCCGACCTGGTCGAGTTCCCGCGCGCTACACTCGGCCTTCATGACGAATTCGCCCCAGCCGCCTTCGGCAATCACAACCAGCATGACCACGATGGCGGAGCTGAAGGCATAGAGTCCGAATTCCGCCGATTCCAGCACGCGGGCAGCGACAAGGAATATGAGGAGCTGGACGACTTGGGCGACGATTTTCGAAACGAGGGTCGATGCTCCGTCGCCAACCACCGACGGCATGCGCGAGCGAAGCCGGTGACGCAGGCCAGTCCAGCCGACGTTCTTGCGGCGAAGCGGGAAACTGTCCATCAGCGCACCATCGCTGGAAGCAGGCAGGGGTCGAAACTCGTTTTAATGCCAGTTGAGGGAGAACTTTTCGCGAGATATAGGAGGAAGTTGAACAAACGCGTCCAGTTCTGCACCAGATAAAATGTATAGTGTTCCCATTCAGGACATGATTCCGTGCGATGAAGCGCTGCCTGTAAGCGAGAAAATCTGAAACTATACGATTTTATTTCACGAAGACATCTACCCTGCATACCAAGGTCGGACCGAAATTCTCGGCAATAGAAGAGGAGCTTGCCGGCAAACGTCATGAAACACCACGCAGAGCCCCTTATGAAAGACGATAACCATGATCGCATCGCCTCAGGACAGTCGGGCAGATCGAGACAGAAATACCTCCTTCGGTGGATGCTGGTGATCTTCTGTCTCGCCGTTTGGGTTGCTGTAGCTGCGTTCTTCATTTGGTGAGACGTTCTTTTTCGTTGCGCGCGAGCAGGACGACGCCGGCGGTTTTGACGAGAATGGCGAAGTCGGTACGCATTGAACGACTGTGGAAATACTCCACGTCGAATTGAACGCGCTCTTCGTAGGTGGTGTCGGCGCGGCGATTGACTTGCCAAAGGCCGGTAATGCCGGGTCGCAGGCCAAGATAGCAATAAAGATCGGATCCGTAGCGCTCGAGTTCCGAAGCGACGACAGGGCGGGGCCCCACCATGCTCATGTCGCCGCGCTGAACATTCAGCAACTGAGGCAGTTCGTCGGCACTGCTCATCCGTAGATATTTCCCGAACCAATGCACGCGTGGATCGTTCATCAGCTTCTGCGTCGACAGCCATTCCAGCCTTCGAGGCTCGTTGCTGGCAAGTAGCTCCGCCAGCTGCCGGTCGGCATCCTTGCGCATCGTGCGGAATTTCAGGCATTCGAACGGCCGGCCGTCGCGGCCGATGCGTGTGTGGCGATAGATGATCGGACGGCCGTCGACCAGGAGCAGTACGATCGCGATCACGAGCAGCGCCGGCGCCAGAAACAGTAACCCCGCTCCGGAAAGAAGAACGTCGGCAATGCGTTTGGAGCGGCCCAGCCGCTCCGCCCGCTTCACGTCGCGGCGAGTTCTCTCACCGTGGGCAACGCCGTCAATAGTCGATAACATGGCTCGGACCCCTGACCACTAATATGCTTCGTCCAGAGGCTGCCAGCTGCCCTCATCATTGACAATTGACCCTGCGGGCATTGGGCTAGTCCCATTGGCGTAGGGGGAGAACACGCATCTAACCACAAGCATCAGCTCGTCTCATCGATCAGTCGATCCTCGGCCGGAATGTCAGCGTCCATAGCCGTTCCTGGACGCATTCTGACGGCATTTGCGCGCTTCAGCATGCCGTCGTATAGCGTCAGCAGAGCCTCGAGCCACGAAGCCGGCGTGTGAGCCAGGTCGCCTGACCGGCGGATGCAATTCACACTCATCAAACGGAGTAGCATATCGTCGCTGGCAAGCTTGCGTATGCCGCTTGCGAGCGTCTCAACCTTGCCGCTCTGAAAAGTGAGGCCACAGCCAAGCGTTACAAGCTCTTCGCCCAGAAGTGCAGCGTCGGGTAGAATCACGGGTATGCCGCTGGTCACCGCCTCGAGTGCCGCCAGACCGAAGGGTTCAGGCACCCGCGACGAAATGACAAGCGCGCGCGCCTCTTCGAGGATGGTGCGCATCTCGTCCTTGGACTTCCAACCATGAATGACGACCTCCGGAAAGTCCCTTTCCAGGCGCGCCCGACCGGCGCCATCACCTATGACATGGAGTTTGACGCCTGCGAGCCTTGCCGCGATCGCCGCGTCCTCGAACCCTTTTTCAGGCTCAAGCCGACCGACAAAGAAGAAATCGCGCTTTTTCCATGGATCGGTCGGATGCGTGAGAAAGGGTTCGACCGGATTGCGGATCGTTTCAATGTTGCTCGTCTGCACCTGCCCCCGCACGAAATATTCGCGCATGCGCTGATGAACGACCACGATGTTGGCGGCAACCTGCCGGACGGGATAATAATGCTCCCTAACCAGATGGCGCGCGGATCGCCAGATCTTCTCGTGATAACCGCGCTTGTCGCAGTTTGTCGTCAGACATGCGATCGACATCGGCTTCAGGGGACAGACCTGGTTTTTGCGATAATTGGCGAACCCTCCATTCGGACAGGAGAGAAAATAGTCGTGGGCATGCAGGACGACGCGCTCGCGAACAGGCCACAAAGCGCGAAAGATCGAAGGCGACAGGATCTTCGACCAACCATGAACGTGATAGATGGTGCCTTCGGTGTCGACGCGCGAAATAAGGTCCTTCAGCGAAGCATGGGCCTGGCGGCTGTAAAGACCGCTGGCGAATGCGCTGAGACGCGCCTGCTGCATCAACGGCTGCGCCGCCAGATTGATGGTTTCGGGTGCCGGCGGATCGGAGCCGGCGGCATCGCCGGCGAAATAGGTCACCGCAACCCCTGCTTTCTGCAGCAAATCGGCCGAAAGAATCGCAAGATTTGACGCTCCGCCCACCCGGACGGAGCGATCGTTTATAACGACGACGCGATCGAGACCGAACGGACGGACCACCGGACTATTCCAATGCTTCGATATTCTGTGGCGCCAGCCTGCCCTTGAGCAGATCACGAAATGCGATGACGTTGCCTTTCAGCCGCCCCTTACGATCGACCCAAGGCTCCGGCCGCCACACCTTGATGAGATTGGCAGCAAGATTGCGGCCGATCTGCCCGGCGGCCTGCGGCACGCTCATCGTCCGTTTGCGCATCAGATAAAGCGGGTTGGCGATCTGCGAATAGCCGAGACGGACGCCGCCCGCGCGGCCACCTTTCGTGCCCAGATGAACGCCTTCCAGCTGTTTAGCGCTGACAACCTGGCCATAATGGGCAACGAGCCTGCTGAAATCGACGTCCTCAAGCCAGCCATAGGAGGGCAGGTTCTCGTCGAAGCGCAGAGCGGCGGCTCTGACGATCGCCATGCGGATCACCATGTTGCAGCCATAGGCGTTGTAGATCGGCCGAATTTGCATGGCGGGCTCTGACCGCCGCCGGCGCCTGCCGTCCACCAAACGTAAGCCATCGCGAACAGAAATGCCCGGGCCGGTGATGCCGTCCGCCAAGACCGTGCCGGTGCACATGGCAACGTCGGGCTGAAGCTGAAACAGCCGTTCCGCCTCCTCGACATAGGTCGAGGTCATCAGGAAGTCGTCGTCGAGGAAAAGAACGACATCGGCATCCTGCACGTTATCGAGTATCTTGTTGCGCTGACGGCAGAGGCCACGTTCGGAGATCAGGACCTGCACTGGAATATCGAGATTTCGAAGGCAGCTTGGATCGATATCTTCCGGCGAGGATAGGCAGACAATGATCTGATCCGGCTTGCGCGTCTGATTGGCGATATGCGGGAGAATAGACGACAGGATATCGCGGCGCCCCGAGCTTGCGATGCCGACTGCGACCTTCAAGGGACGGCTCGTCACCTGACCCGTGAGGCGCCGTGCAGACGCACGCACCTGGCGCCCTTCCAGCCTGCGGCGCCACAGGCGTGTCGGCTCGCGGCGACGCTTTTCGTAGCTTCGGTTGGCGATGATCCCAAGGATATTGACCGTCGTCGTGCCGAAGCTTGCGAGCGCATCTGACAATCGTTCGACGGTCATCTTGTTCGTCTGGCCAACGACCACGACGATACCTTCGAGATAGGTGCAGATGACGCGGGTGTCGGCGGAATCCTCGAAAGCCGACATATCGACGATGACGACCTTGTATCGCCGCCGCAGCAGGTCGATCTCGGCCTTCAGCGCCGGCAGATGCCCATAGCGCTGAAAGGCTGCGACGGATTTTTCGGTCTCGTCGACGGTGACGACCGGAACTCCACCATGGCCCTGCACGATCTCCGCCTCGGGCTCATGATCGGCCTTCGCGACAAGCAGGCCGCCCTCCTGGGCAACGGCATAGCGGCGCGGCACGTCGTTGATGCTCAGCGCCTCCATGCCGAATTCCGTGCCGGACTCGGTCACCACGCAACTCAGTCTTGCATTGAGGAAGTCGGCATCGACCAGCACCACGGATGCGCCCTCATGCTGGTAGAGTTGCGCGAGATTGGTGGCAATCGTGGTCTTGCCTTCGCCGGTGCCGACCGAGGTGATGCCCACCACCATCGGCGCATTCGGTGGGAAAGCGGAGTCGATCGAATGCTTGACGCCGCGCAGGGCTTCGGAAAATTGCGAATAGGGCGTATCGAGCACGGATCTGAGCGGCAGCATCGTTCGTCGCCAGGTGGTATTCGCCGTCACCATGCTTCCGGGCAGGAACGACGGGCTCATATAGACCGGAACATGGCCGAGCGAGCTGATCCCCAACTCGCGCCGCAGCTTCTCGCTGGAGCTGACGCGTCGATCCAGACCATCCCGCAAAAGTGCGGCCATGACACCGGCCGCCAAACCAAGCATGGCCGTAAAGGGCAGCACGAAGGAGGATTTCGGCCAGGTCTTCGAAAGCGGCACCGCGGCAGCCGTGACGATGCGTACATTGCCAAGCGGGAAGGATTCCTTCTGCAGCGCACCGATCAGCTGCTGCAATATGCTCTCATACATCCGACGATAGGTGGTGGCCCGGCTTTCCATTTCGGACAGCTCCACCCGCGCCAAATTCTTGTCCGTTCCGGCGTCCTTCAATGAGGTCAGCTCTTCGCTCAGAAGCTTCTCGCGAGTCTTGGCGACATCCAGATTTGACTTATAGACCGCCTGGATGCGTTCGAACTCCTTGCGCATATCACCCTTTACCCGATCGATTTCCTGCTGGGCGGCAACGATCGCTGGATTGTCGGCATCATACCGGCTTCTCAGGTTGTTGAGTTTAGTCGTCGCTACTCCGAGATCCTCCTGCAGTTTCTGTATGCGAGAATTGTTCATCGTCTCGTCGACATCTCCCTCAAGCTTGGCGCCGGCCATGAGCTGGTTGAGCGTCTCGAGCTTGGCCGATTCGGCCGCGGTCTGCGCCCGGGCCGCAACGGCCTGGCTACTGATCTCGGACAGCTGTTGCTGATCGAGGGATGAGGACGTGCTGATCTCCATGATGCCGTTCTTGGCGCGAAATTCCTCCACGCTCATGGATGCTTCGCGCGCCTGCCTGCCGACTTCGATCAGGCGTGTCTCCAGCCATCTGGCGCCGCTCTGCGCGGCGGAAGCGCGTTCGGACAGGCCGGTGCTGATATAGGCTTGTGCAATAGCATTTGCCGCCCGCGCCGCCTTCTTGGGATCGACCGAGCTATACCCGATCTCGAGAATATAGGACTGGCCAACGCGATTGACGGAAACCCGAGAAAGGAAGGATGCCATGGTCCGACGCATCACGTCGTCGCTGCTGGCTTCGGTCTTCGCGCCATCGTCACCATGCCTGAAAAAATTGACGATCGCGCGCATCCTGTCCCGCAGAGTGGCCTGCCATGATATGCCGCCTATGATTTCCGGATCTTCGGTGAGGTTGAGTTTCTGGACAACGGCGCGTGCGGTCGCCTCCGATTTGACGATCTCGACCTGGCTTGCGATCTCGGCGGCTTCGATGATGACCGTGCCGGTGAATGCATCCTGCGAGACGATGCGCCCCTGGTCCGGATCCATGACGAGGCGTGTGGTCGCCAGATAGATTGGCTGGGTTGTCGCCATGTAGAAGACGCCGATGCCGAGGCCGGCGGTGGTGAACAGGGCAAAAATCAACCAATGGCGCTGCACGAAACGCCAGACGTCGCGAAACGAAATATATTCGCCATCCCCCATGCTCTTGTTGTCCGACGGCGCGTTGCGCAAGCCTTTGCCGATTTCGTGAACTGCCATAACTATCGCCCCCTTGGCTCACACTTATCGTTATTGGGATTGACCGGTCTCGGCCGACGACAGCGTCGTGCCGTCCAGGCTTCCGGAAATGTTGTAGCGCACATCGAGAACATCGCCCGGCTGCAGTTCGGTCGCTTCCGATGCCTTGATGGCGTCGGCCTCGTTGCCGTTTCGGGTGATCCAGTACTCGAGCGGCTGGAGATCGAGCGCCTTCATGCTCTGGCTGCGCGAGAGCGAGGCGCCGGAAATCTGCAGCAACTGAAGCGTTGTATTTCGCTTGAGTTTCGTGTCCTCGATTTCCGTCTCGGCGACCTGGAGCTGTTGTCCGGCCTCCGTCTTGCGCTGGCCCGTCAGATTGAGCGCATCGCGCTCGGTCTCGTTCAGCTTCTGCTTTGCCTGCATCGATGCAACGACGAGATCCAGCTTGCCGGCCTGCATCTCGGCAACGATCCGTTCCAGCGAGGTCTTGCGAGACGTCGTCAGGATTTTAGTGTCGACCAGCTTGGAAATATCGCTCAATTCATCCTGCGCAATCTTCACCTGCTCGTCCTGCGACGACATCTTCTCATCGAGAATGTTGATTTCATTGCGCAGCAGCACTTCCAGATCCGAGGCGGCGGCAAGTTGCTGGCGCAACGCCTCGGCCCTGGCATTGAACAGATCGAGCTCGCTCGTCATGATCTGTCGAACCACCGATCCTTCAGGCGCGGCCTTGATCTCCGGCGGAAATGCGATTGACGGCTGATCGTTGAGTTCCGCCAACAGGCGCGCGCGCCGGGCTCCGAGCTGCTTCAGCTGCAGCTCCATACGGCTGATTTCCCCCGCATAGCTGATCTGCTGCGCCTCGGAATAGTCCCCCGTCTGGCTGGAACGGCGCTCGCGCCCCCCGGCCATGGCGATCGCCTGCCTGACAGTCAGACCCGGCCTGAATTCCAGCTCGCTTCGTTTCTCCACCGCGCCGGACACGTAAATCATCGGATATTTGACGACCTCGACCGAAGCTGTCGGCGCCACCGCCAAACCAGTGATCTGCTTCAGCCTTTCGCCGATACTGGCGCTGATGTCGTCGACCGTCTTGTCAGCAACCTGCATCTTCCCAATCATCGGAATTGAGATCGAGCCCGTTTGCGACACGACATATTCGCCGTTCAGCGCCGTCCATTCCTTATATTCGCCGGTCGCGGCGATCCATTCGACGATGGCGATCTTGATCCGGGCCTGAGGTCCGACATGGTACATCTCGCTGGCTGCGGCGGCGTTGGCGGTATGGAACACGCCCGCGCCGGAAAGCATCAATGCCAGTAGCCATGGCGCCATGCGCCGAGGCGGCCTCGAGGTGGAATGGTAAGGCAAAGCTGAAACTCTAAACATGAGCCGAAATCCTGCTTTCGTGTCGCTTGCACCGTCGGGCAGCCGAGGCGCGCCATGCAACGAGATCAGCAGCTGAACGCATAGCGTGTAAATCCCCTACCGGAGCAACAGGGCTTATCATTTCTGACAGGGAAGAAGACGTTCCTACAGTCCCTTAGGCGGGCGGATATATCCTTGAGTGCAGGCTTCGATCCTCGGCTAAATCTTTTGGTTACCCCCTTCGGCCATTTGGATGCCGTGGTGAACCGATGTGGGCCCTGTCGCAAAAGTTGCCGTCTGACAATGTTGTTTCGACCCATGGAGGGAAGAGCAATGCGAGTAGCGATCGTGCATTACTGGCTTGTGTCGATGCGGGGTGGAGAGAAGGTCGTCGAGGCGCTCTGTGACATGTATCCGGACGCCGATATCTTCACCCTCGTCTACGACGAAAGCCGCGTCTCGGAAAAGATCCGCAAACACAAGATCGTCACATCGTTCCTGCAGCGGATTCCGGGGGCGGTCAGAGGCTATCAATCGCTTCTGCCGCTCATGCCGTTCGCGCTGGAGAGTTTCGATCTCTCGGAGTACGATCTGATCATCTCCAGTGAATCGGGTCCTGCCAAGGGCATCATTCCACCGCCGCAGGCCACGCATGTCTGCTATTGTCATTCACCCATGCGCTATCTTTGGGATCACTATCATTTCTACCGATCCCACGCGGGGTTTGCATCCCGGCTGATGCTGCCGATGCTCGCGCCGCTCTTGCGCTCCTGGGACGTCAATACCAGCCTGCGCGTCGATCGTTTCGTCGCCAACTCGCATCATGTCTGCGATCGCATCAGCAAATACTACCGCCGTCCCGCGACCGTGCTGTATCCGCCGGTCAACGTCGATGACTTCGCGCCGGCCGCATCGACCGAGGACTTCTATCTCTGCGCCGGCCAGTTGGTTCCCTATAAGCGGATCGACCTCGCCGTGCAGGCGTTCACCCGGATGAACCGCAAGCTGGTGGTCATCGGCGAAGGCAAACAGATGGACGAACTGAAACGCATTGCCGGTCCCTCCATCACCTTCCTGGGCCGAACTCCGTTTGCGGTGCTGAAGGAGAAACTGGCGCGGTGCCGCGCCCTGATCTTTCCCGGCGAGGAAGATTTCGGAATCGTTCCGGTCGAAGCCATGGCAAGCGGAAGGCCCGTCATCGCCTATGGAAGCGGCGGAGCGCTGGAAACGGTCGTGCCGGGCGTGAGCGGCGTTCTTTTCAATACGCAGTCAGTAGACGCCTTGATCGAGGCCGTGCTCGATTTCGAGGCCACGGAGCACCGCTTTCGCCCCGAAACGCTACACGCGCATGCGGAACAATTCAGCCTGCACAGGTTCACCACGGGCATGCGGGCGATCATCAACGAGGAGCTGATGATCCGCAAGGCCATCAGACTTCGCAATCCCCAGGTCGTCGCGGCGGTTCAACGCGGACTTGAAGCACAATTACCCGCCCTTGCTGCAAAGCCGCACAGCACGACGCTGCAATAGACCACACGGCACAATCGCCTGAGGGAAATCCCCGCTTGGACAAGCATGTTCCCAGCAAACCAATTTTTCAGTGTGATTCGCCTATCCATCGTGATCTCGAACCGAAGCCGTCCTCTCATCGTGCGCTCGTCCGAAACCGTCGGTTAACCATCTGAAACCTACCGTTCGCGCCGACGCTTCCGAACATGAACTGATTCCATGTCTGGCTCCGGCAGGACAGGACAAGGCAAAAGAGGATTCGACGATGACCGACGATGCAGCCGAGATGACGCTCTCCCTCGAAATGCAGGCCTTGGAGAGCCATTACTGCGAATATCCCGGCTGCTTGAAGCGGGGCAGCCTCGGCTACGATGTCGGCGATGGAGAAAACCAGTTTTTCTGTCATGCGCATAAATGGAGCGATTATCGTCGAGACGGAGCACGGCGTTCGTTCTTCGAAGAAGAGGCGGCGGGAATCGAAGCCATCATGGTCGAGCCGCGAAGCCTTGCCTCGTGAGGGTGCGGACGCATAAAGCACCCCGGAATGGTGATCTTCCATGGCAAACCGCCCTCTGGGATATGGGGTGGTAGCGGTCACCTCCCCAGACCGCTCGGATCAGGGTCACATTTCGCATCTTTCTTCAATTCCTCGGCGGGGCCACGCTCTCCCGCAGGATCAGCCTGCTGCGGATCGTGACGCGCAGGTCCCGCACTTTCTCGGCTTGTCCGATGCCATCAAGCAGACGAGCGACGGCGGCCTGCCCCATTTCCTCGAACGGCTGTTCGATCGTCGAGAGCGGCGGGAAACAGAATTCGCAGACCGGCGCGCCGTCGAAGGAGAGCACCGACAGATCGTCGGGAATGCGCAGGCCCGTTTGCCGTATGCGGCTGACGAAAGAGATGGCCATATCGTCGCTGGTGGCGATCACCGCCGTCGGCCGATCCTTCAGCGGCGCGAAATCGGCGGCAGCCTGAACGCCGATCTCGAAGCCTTTCTGGTAATCGAGATTGCCTCCGGACCGCGACAGCGCTTGTTTCGAAATTCCGGCATCGCGCAGGGCTTCCAGGGTGCCGCCATAGCGCTCGACATCATGATAATTGTCCTGCGGACCGGCAATGTAGAAAAAGCGCCTGTGACCCATTCTGATCAGCTCCGCCACCGCGTCCCGCACCGCCTCGCGATCATTGGTCACGACGCTCGGTACGCCGGCGTTGCTCATGTCGAGCAGCATGGAGACGATCGGCAGGCCGGCGTTCGCCAGGGATCGGCCGTCGATCTCCGGCAGTTTCGACGACAGGATGATGGCACCGCGAATGGTGCCGCCGAAGGCGAGATTGAGAATATGCCGTTCCGATTCCGGGTCGCGGCCGAGATTGGCGATCATCAGATTGTAGCCATTCTGCAGCAGGGCTTTGTTGATGCTCTGCAGGACCTGCGGGATGACCTGGGAGACACCGTAGTAGAGCGATCCTGGAAGGATGATCATGATGGTGTTGGATTTGCCGACCCTTAAGCCCCGAGCCATGGCGTTCGGCGTATAGCCCAGCTGCTTGGCGGCCGCATCAATCTTGGCGCGCGTCTTCTCGTTCACACGTCCGGGATTGGCAAGGGCACGGCTGACCGTCGAGATCGCGACCCCAGCTAACCTCGCGACATCGGCCATTAATGGTCCGGAATGCTCCTCAACGGGCATATCCTTGTTATTTTTCACTTTTTTGTTTCCTTCCCGGTGCCTGACGCAGCGGATGCTATGGTAATTCCTCTCGCTTAGCAAACGTTTGCCAAAAATCGCTTGCATATGGAAATGACTTGTCTACTATCACCTAATGGCAAACGATTGCCAAATGATAGCGCATTGAAATTATGTTGGATTACTCGCTGCGGGATGTTCCGCAGGCGATGGTCCCCAGTTTGAGAACGGACAGCATCATGAGCTCGACCGAACGGCTTCGCTTTGGCGTGGATCTCGTCACCTTTTTCCATCCCGGCTTCTGGGGCGTCGAGGATTACGACGGCATCGTCGCGCTGTCGCGCAGCGAACCCCGCGCCTTCTGGGACAAGATCCTCGATGCCGTTAAGGCATCCGGCGTCACCGGTGTCGAACTGACCTTCTCTCCCTTCAACTGGCAGGATGCGACGAAAACCTATGGTTCGGTCGAAGCCTTCGCGGCCGAGCTTTCCAGGCGCGGCCTGACGCTGGCAAGCGGCTTTTTTGCCGAACTCGAGGCGGCGGGCGATTTCACCGAAACGGCGGCACAGGTGGCCATCATCGAAAAGGCGGAAAAATACGCCGCGTTTCTCAAGGCCTGCGGCAGCGACATCATGGTCGTCGGCGCGCCGCTGCGCCAGACGCTCGGCGCCGAGCCTGTTCGGTTCTTCGATTTCGAGCAGGCCCGCAAGATTGCCGACTTTCTCAACCGTCTCGGCGCCGTCCTCTACGCAAAGGGTGTTCGGCTTGCCCTGCACACGGAGGCGCACTCGATCTTTGCCGCATCGCGCGATGTCGATCTTCTGATGCTGTTGACAGATCCCGCCTATGTCCACATGTGTCCGGACACCGCCCATATCATCGTTGCCGGTTCCGACCCACTCCAGGTGGTCGACCGTCATCACGAGCGGGTCATCATCGCCCATTGGAAGGATGCGCTCGGACCGATGCCGGCCGATACGCCGATCGACGAGCATATTCATGATCGCCATCGCCCCTATTTCTGCGGCTTCGGCCTCGGCCGCGTCGACTGGCCGGGCTGGATCAGGCTGCTGCGCGACCGTGGCTACCAAGGCTGGGCCATTCTCGAGCTGGACGCCGCACCTGATCCGGTCGGCGACATCGCCAACGGCCTGACACTGGTGCGGCAGGCATTACTACCGATTTATCGCTGATTTCATAAACCGAAGACCAATGGCTCCGCAAAGAGGGCCTTCTTGAAGAGGTGGAACAATGAAGAATACGATGAAATTGCTCATAATGGGGGCAGCACTCGCGGCTGCCTCCGCTCCCGCCCGCGCCGAGGACAAGGCAAGGGCCGAAGTCATGACGTCCTGGACGTCTGGCAGCGAAGCCGCGGCTCTTAATGTCATCAAGCAGGAGTTCGAAAAGCGCGGGGGCGTCTGGAAGGATTCGTCCATTGCCGGCTTCGGTGCGGCCGACGCCGCCTTCCAGAACCGGCTGGTCGCCGGCGATCCGCCGGCCGCCAAGCAGGCGGTGATCGGCCTCGCCAACACGGATTTCGTCGGGCAAGGGCTCATGAACCCGATCGACGATATCGCCAAGGCTGGCAAATGGGCGGACGTGCTGCCGAAATCGATCCATGACCTCATCACCTATAATGGCCAGGTCTACCTTTCCCCCACCGATGCCCATGGCGAAAGCTGGGTCTTTTATTCCAAGGAGGCCTTCACCAAGGCCGGTGTAAGCGAAGAGCCCAAAAGCTGGGACGAATTCTTCGTGGCACTCGACAAGCTCAAGGCCGCGGGCGTGCAGCCGGTGGCCTGGGGCGGCCAGTCCTGGCAGGAATCCAAGGTCTTCAACATGATCCTGCTCACGCAGGTCGGCATCGACGGCTTCCTCAAAATCTATGTCGACAAGGACAAGGGCGACGCATCCGTCGAAGGTGTGAAGAAGACACTCGATATTCTCGGCAAGCTGCGCGCCTATGTCGATGCGGGAGCGCCGGGACGCAACTGGAACGATGCCACCGCGATGGTCATCACCGGCAAGGCGGGCGTCCAGTTCATGGGCGACTGGGCCAAGGGCGAATTCGTTGCGGCCGGCAAAGAGCTCGGCAAGGACTACGGCTGCATGCTCGCTCCCCAATCCCCCGGCATGGTCTACGTGGCCGACGCCTTCTCCTTCCCGAAGATCGCCGATGCGGCATCGCAGAAAGGACAGACGCTGCTGGCCGAAGTCGCCATGGATCCCGCCGTGCAGGTCGAGTTCTCGCTCAAGAAGGGCTCCGTGCCGATGCGCACCGACGTCGACAAGTCGAAGCTCGATATTTGCGCACAGAAGGGCCTGGAGCTGATGAGCGCCGGCAAGATCGTTCCGGATCAGGCACTGATCCTCTCGCCGCAGCAGGCAGGCGCGCTCAACGACTTTGTCGACGAGTTCTGGAGCAACCCATCGGAAGACAGCGCCTCCGGTGCCGAGAAGTTTTTCGGGATCTTCGAATAGCGCCTTTGTTTCGGACCGATCGACGATGTGATCGTCGATCGGCTCCTTCCGTTCTTTTGAGAGGGTTTGCTCATGCAAGCCAAGCGCAGACGTTCCCTGGCTGCGACCTTTGCACTCCTGCCGACATGGATCGCCGCAATCTTCGTCTATATCGGCACCATGGTCTGGTCAGTCCGGCTGTCCTTCACGGATTCGACGATCTTTCCGTCATCCAACTATGTCGGCTTTGCCCAATATGCCAGGCTGTTTAAAAACTCACGCTGGCTCGCATCGCTGGAGAATGTGCTGATCTTCGGCGTTCTCTATGTCGCGGGATGCCTCGCTCTCGGCTTCGTCCTGGCAGCAGCCCTTGACCGCAAGGTTCGCTTCGAAAGCGTGTTTCGCACCATATTCCTCTATCCCTATGCCATGTCCTTCGTGGTCACGGGCCTCATCTGGCAATGGATGCTGAACCCGACATTCGGCATTCAGGCGACCGTGCGGGCATTCGGCTGGCAGGGCTTCGTCTTCGACTGGATCGTCAATCGCGACATGGCGATCTATACGGTAGTCTTCGCCGGCGTCTGGCAAGGCGCCGGTCTCGTGATGGTCATTGCGCTTTCCGGCATGCGCGGCATCGGCGAGGAGCAATGGAAGGCTGCCCAGATCGACGGCATTCCGGTCTGGCGCATCTATCTTTCGATCATCCTGCCGCAACTCGGGCCGGCGTTGGCAGCATCCGGAATGCTCCTGTCGATGGGCGTGATCAAGACCTACGATCTGATCGTGGCGCAAACTGGCGGCGGCCCCGGTTACTCGACCGAGGTGCCGGCAAAATTCATCATGGACAATCTGTTCGAACGCCAGAACCTCGGGCTCGCCAGCGCCGGCGCCACCGTACTGGTCCTTTCCGTCGTCATGGCCGTCGCCCCGTTCCGCTATGTGCTTGCCATGCGCGCCAGAAGAAGGGGAGCGCATTGATGACAATTCAACCCCATCCTCGCGGTCCGAAACCATCCAGGCTTAGCGGCGGCCAGATCGGGCTCTACGCCTTCCTGATCCTGTCGGCATTGTTCTTCCTGCTGCCTTTATACACCATGCTCGTGACCTCATTGAAGTCGATGGAAGAAATCCGCCAGGGTCATATCTTCGCCCTGCCCGCCACTATCGATTTCGATGCGTGGAAGACCGCCTGGTCGGGAGCCTGCATGGGCACGCAATGCCTCGGCGTGCGGATCGGTTTCTGGAATTCGGTCAAGATCACCGTGCCTGCCGTCGTCATTTCCGTCTTCATCGGGGCGATCAACGGTTATGCATTGTCGCTCTGGCGGCCGAAGGGCTCGAACCTTCTGTTCGGGTTGCTGATGGCCGGCGGCCTGATCCCCTATCAGATATTCCTCTATCCGCTGGTACGGCTGCTCGCCAATCTGAGCCTCTATAATTCGGTCGCCGGCGTCGTCCTCGTGCACGTGATCTTCGGCCTGCCGCTGGTCACGCTGCTGTTCCGCAACTACTTCGTCGCCATTCCCGAAGAGCTCTGCAAGGCAGCCCGCGTCGACGGAGCCGGCTTCTGGCGCATCTTTCTCGAGATCATGTTGCCGATGTCGGTGCCGATGGTGATGGTTGCCTCCATCTTTCAGTTCACCGGTATCTGGAACGACTTCCTGATCGGCCTCGTCTTTGCCGGGCGCGACAACCTGCCGATGACGGTCCAGCTCAACAACATCGTCAATACCACCATGGGCGAACGCGCCTACAATGTGAACATGGCCGCCACCATCCTGACCGCCGTCGTTCCGCTCGCCATCTATTTCTTCTCCGGCCGCTGGTTCCTGCGCGGTGTCGCAGCCGGCGCCGTCAAAGGGTAATGCCATGCAGCCTGCCGTATCGGTCAAAGACCTCAAGATCGCCTATGGTGACCACACCGTCATCGAAAAGCTCTCCATCGACATTGCTCCGCGCGAGTTTCTCGTGCTTCTCGGCCCATCCGGCTGCGGAAAATCGACGCTGCTCAATGCCATCGCTGGATTGCAGGACATTCGCGACGGCGAGATGTGGATCTCCGGAAAGAACGTGACTTGGGAGGAACCGAAAGACCGCGGCATCGGCATGGTTTTCCAGTCCTATGCGCTTTACCCGCGCATGACGGTGCGCAGAAACCTGTCCTTCGGCCTGCGCGTCGCCGGCCTGCCCAAAGCCGAGATAGAGGCGCGCATGGCTCGCACCGCCTCCCTCCTGCACCTTGAAAATCTGCTCGATCGGCGTCCCTCGGAACTGTCTGGTGGCCAGCGCCAACGCGTCGCGATCGGCCGGGCGCTGGTTCGCGAAGTGGATGTCTTCCTGTTCGACGAACCGCTCTCCAATCTCGATGCCAAGCTTCGCAACGAGCTGCGCGTCGAGATCAAGAAACTGCATCAAAGCCTCGGCAATACGATGATCTATGTGACGCATGATCAGGTCGAGGCGCTGACGCTTGCCGACCGCATCGCCATCATGAGGGATGGCGTGATCCAGCAGCTTGCGAGCCCCGCGGAGATCTATCACCGGCCCGCCAATCTTTTCGTTGCTGGCTTCATCGGCGTACCGGCGATGAACCTCATCAGGGGCGAGATCGCGATCAAGGCTGGTACCCCGGTCTTCGAGAGCGACAGCCTGACCGTCAATCTCAGCAATTATCCATTTCTCGCGCCCGTCAAAGCGGGTCCCGCAACGCTCGGCATCCGGCCGGAACATGTCGCTCCGGAGGGAGGAACGGCATCCCTGCCAACCGTCGCCGGCATCGTCTCGGTGGTCGAGCCGATGGGCGCCGACACCGTCGTCTGGTTCGATTGGGCCGGGCAGAGCCTGTCCTATCGCATCATGGGCGACACGGTACTCCAGCCCGGCGCGGCAATCGCACCCGGCATCGATATAGCCAGGGCTTCCCTCTTTGACGCCGATGGCGTCCGTCTCTGAAATATACGGAAAATATCTATGTCTCAGACTGTTTATGACGCGCTGGTCATCGGCTCCGGCGCCGCCGGCTCCTTTGCCGCCAAGGAATTAACCGCCCAGGGGCTTTCCGTGCTTTTGCTCGAAGCCGGCCCGGCGGTGAGCCAGAAGGATTTCGATCCGGCACGCAAGAAACTGCCGGCCAGCAGCATCAACATCTGGGAGCGCGCCCGCGCAACCATAAAGGGGCAGCCGATACAGGCACGCGCTGCCTTCTTTACCGAGCGCTTCAGTCATTTCTTCGTCAACGACCGTAAAAATCCCTATACGACCCCGAAGGATGCGCCCTTCCTCTGGATTCGCGGCCGGCAAAGCGGTGGCCGCCTGCACAGCTTTGGCCGAGTACTGCTGCGCTGGACCGACGATGATTTCAAGATCCGGTCGAAGACCGGCAAGGGCGTCGACTGGCCTGTCAGCTATGATGATCTCGTGCCTTACTACGAGGAAGTCGAGACCAGTCTCGGCCTCTACGGCAACCCCGACGGCGTGGAGACGCTGCCGGATGGCATCTATGCCCGTCCGGCAAAACTGACGCCCGCCGAACAGATCTTCAAGAACGAGGTGGAGGGCCGCTGGCCGCAACGGCATATCGTGTCCTGGCGCTATATCGCGCCGGACGCCGAACGCACGCCGAAGCCCTTGAGAGAGGCGCTTGCGACCGGACGGTTGACCATCCGCCACGACGCCATCGTCCGCCGCATCGTGACGGACGAGCAAGAGGCTCGCGCCACGGGCGCGGAATTCATCGATCGTGTCAGCGGCAAGGTCGAGACCGCGCGCGCCAATCTCGTCGTGTTGTCGGCGTCGCCGATCGAAAGCGTGCGGCTGCTTCTGAATTCGGCATCCCCGCGCCATCCCGAAGGCCTCGGCAACAGTTCCGGCGCGCTCGGGCGTTATTTCATGGATCAGCTGCCCTGCCTTGCCTTCGGCTCCTTTTCCAAAGCGAAGGGGTGGGCGGTCGATGATTCCGCGCCCGCCGACCCATTCTATAACCCCTCCGGAGGCATCTTCGTGCCGCGTTTCGGCGCCGGCGATGCCGGGCGCGGCGATTTCGACTATCAAGGCAGCATCGGCCGGGCACCGACGCCCGATGACGAGCCGGCGCGGCTGGCATTCTTCGGCTTCGGTCGCATGCTACCCTATGCGAATAACCGCATAAGCCTCAACCCACAGCGAAAGGATGCCTGGGGGATTCCCGTTCCCCACATTCGCTGCGTCATGGGCGAGGAGGAACATGCGCTTCTCCGCCAGCAGGAAGAGGTGCTGATCGAGATGGTGCGCGGCGTCGGCGGAGATCTGGAGTTCATCGGCTCCCCCACCGGCCTCAGGGAAATGGGGCGCGGCGCCTTCCCGGACGCCGATCCTTTTAGCCGCTTCATGTTCCGCACATGGTTCCGCAAGACCATGTGCATGGGCGCGGCCATTCACGAGACGGGCGGCGCGCGGATGGGGGATAATCCCAGCAATTCCGTACTCAACCCCTATAACCAGCTCTGGGACGCATCCAATGTCATTGTCACGGACGCCAGCGCATTTCCCGGCAGCGGCATCGCCGGCACAACCCTCACCGTCATGGCCTTGACGATCCGTGCATGCCGCAATCTCATCGGCCAGTACTAATCAGACAGGGCTGGTTGCGTTCGCTTACTTCACAATGCGATAGGCGATATGCCGAGCGAGCGGCGTGTCGAGCATGCTGGTGGGCTCAAGCTTGATCTGATTGGGCAGCGTGTCGAACAGGCGAGTCCCAGCACCAAAGAGCACCGGCACGATATGCAACTCGATCTCGTCGACAAGCCCGCCGGCCAGTGCTTGGCGAAAGACGTCGGCTCCGCCCATGAGGCTCACATCCTTGCCTTTGGCCGCCGACTTCGCCTGCTTCACCGCGTCGGGAATTGTCGCAGCCGCGTGATAGATTCCAGTGCTGTGCGAAGCGAGTAACGGCCGGTGGGTGACGACGAAAAGCGGCAGCTTTAACGACCCCGTCGGCCCGTTCTCGTCCCAGAATGGGATCGAGTCGTCATAGCATTTGCGCCCGCAGATCACGGCGCCAACATTGCTGGTGAGGCGCTGCACATATGCATTGCCCTCTGCACCGCTGTTGAAGAACCATTCGTGAAGAAATTCGCCGTTCTTGCCGAGTGGTTCCTCCCTGGTCTGGTTTCCTGCGGTAATGAAGCCGTCGAGCGACATGCTGATATTGAAAGCGACCTTGGTCATTTGCGTTCTCCGTGATCGATCGGTTGAGGTTACGCCTTCATGACGAATGAGTGTCGGTCAAACCTACATCTGGGACAGCAAATAGCTCGTCGCGACCTCTTGAAGCGTCCGAACTCCTCGCCATTCTCGGGCTAACGGCGTTGACCCGGATGCCACGGGTCGAGGCTAAGAGCGGCGGGCCTTTCACATTGCTGCTTTCGCAACCTCCTCGACGAATGCGAGAAATGCCCTCACCTTAGCGGGCGGCAGATGGCGGGAAGGATGATAGGCATAGAGCGGATAGTGCTCGTCCGACCAATCGGTAAGGATGGGCACGAGTTCACCCCGCGCAAGGAAGGGCGCAAGCCCGATCGACAGGCTCTGAAAGATGCCCTGTCCCGCGACGCAGGCGGAGATCGCGACGGACGGGTCATCCAGCATGAGACGGCTTGAGATTTTAAGCTCCATGCGCTCGCCCTGACGCTGAAACTCCCAGGGAAATGGCAGGCCGCTTTGGGGATCACGAAAGAGAAGCGCTTCATGATGCACAAGATCATGCGGCGAACGCGGTTCACCATATCGCTTGAGATAGGATGGGGCAGCGACCGTCACCACCTGGGTTTCCAGGAGCTTGCGAACGATGAAGGAAGACATGTCCGGAGGGCCAAAGCGCACTGCCACATCGATCCCGGTCATCATCTCCTCACGGTAGTTGCTGGTGGAAAGATCGAGCGATAGCTGCGGATGGCGAGCCAGAAATTGCTGCAGCTTGGGGGCAAGAACGGTTCGTGCGAACCACGGGTCGACCGAAACGCGCAGTCGCCCCCGCACGGCCGAGGCCGCACCCGAAACCTCAGCGGCCGCCTCTTCCAAACCGGTGAGAAGCGGAATGACCTGCGAATGAAATCGGTGCCCTTCCTCGGTGAGGCTGACTTGCCGAGGGTTTCGATCAAACAGCCGTACACCGACCCGCGCTTCTAATCGCGCTATCGCCCGGCTGACACCCGACGGGGTTAGCCCCAACACCTCGGCCGCCCGGGCGAAGTTTCCCGCTTCGCTGACTGCGGCCATGACGCCAACACCGGTCAAAAGACGCGCATCGAACATACTGGATCTCCGTTGTCATGGGACTCCACAACACATAGTGATTTTTAGTCATCTTAACATTGATATTAATGCGCGTGAATCACTGATCTCTTAGGCCTACAAACGAGATGTATTCAGCGCAGCCGGCCTCATGACGCCTTCGAGCACGGCTCCTTGCCGAGCCCGTCTGAGCTTGCGCGCTGTCAATCAGAGCAGGTCCTTGGAGAACTATCATGTACGCAATTACGGGAATTACCGGAAAGGTGGGCGGCGCGCTGGCGCGAGAACTCATCGCCAATCGGCAGCCGGTCCGGGCCATCCTTCGAAATGAAGCGAAGGCGGCGGAATGGCTGGAACGCGGCTGCGACATCGCCCTGGCGGAGATGGACGACGAGAAAAGTCTCGCTGCAGCCTTTAGCGGAGCCGATGGCGTTTTCATTCTGCCGCCTTCGGAATTCGATCCCGAGCCAGGCTTTCCCGAAGCCAGGCGCGTGATCGAAGCTGTAGGCGCCGCACTGTCTAAGGGCCGTCCTGGCAAAGTCGTATGCCTGTCGACCATCGGAGCGGACGCACCATATGAGAATCTGCTGAGCCAACGCACATTGATGGAACAGGCGTTGAGCAATCTCGATCTTCCTCTCACCTTCCTGCGGCCCGGCTGGTTTGTCGAAAACGCATTATGGGATGTGCCGTCGGCGCGGGATGGAGGCCTTTTGCGTAGCTTCCTTCATCCCGCTGACAAGGCATTTCCGATGGTCGCAACGCCGGACGTCGGAAAATGTGCCGCGGCTTTGCTCACAGAGGACTGGAGCGGCATCCGGATTGTCGAGCTTGAAGGACCCGTTCGCGTATCGCCGAACGATCTGGCCCGCGCCTTCGCCACAGCGCTCGAACGTCCTGTTCGTGTCGAGATCGTGCCGCGTGAGAGCTGGGAAGAAATCTTTCGGGCTGAGGGCGCGCGAAATCCGCTCCCGCGTATCCGCATGCTGGATGGTTTCAACGAAGGTTGGATCGAATTTCGCGACCAAGGCCGATCGGCCGTGAAGGGCACAACGCCATTCGAAACCGTTATCCGTGAACTCGTGCGAGAAAGCCGCTTCCAAGCGGGCTAACGCAAACGAGACACTTCGGACCCCGCGCGCGCCCTTCTGCACACGTCGAAGCCTCCGCCACCGGCGAAGGCTTGGGCTAGCTTCGAATCGAAAGCTGCTCGATCCTGAGCGCGGTATTCTTCAGAGTCGCCCGATCCGTTTTTACGCCGTTGCGGATAAAGTCATTCACCGCCCAGGAAACACCGATAGTTTGAAGATGTGCCGCGTTTTCTATTCCCATTTTGATCAAAATCGCCAGTCGCTCGGCTAAGATGTCGCAAGCGCGTTCATTGTTATCGAACCAGGGCTGATTGGTGATGCTGGCCAACACTTTTTGGAGTGTATCGGTCTGCTTCGGCGACAGATGGCCACTCATAACATGGGAAAAACGCTCCATTACTCGCTCTCCAAACGCTATCGCTCGTCTAGCTTCGCGAACGGTTGCATCTTCGAAGGAGAATTTGCCCTGATGGCGCAGGGGCCAATAGGCCACCTTCCTCCGATCGACGCTTGCCGATGGTCCACCGTCACATCGCGATCACCCTGCCTTCACGGCTTGGGACATTAGGCAGATCCCTACCCGGTTCCTACGTCCATTTTTGACGAGCGACGGCTACAGTAAGCATCAGCATGGGCATTTGGACGCCTTTTGATGGTGCTGTGGAGCGAACCGCTCTATCGAGTCAGTGTGCGTCCGACGACAATGCAAGGGGCATATTGATTGCCGCCGGACGCTGCACTCTTCGGCTCGCGGGTGGCATCCGGGCCGACAATTAGAATATTAGCATCAAGCGCAACTTTGACGTACCTACCCGAATGGGTTGCTGGATTCGCCCGCCACCTACCCGCCGAAGGAGGGTTCATGCTTCTCCATTTCAAAATGGCCGGGAGAAGCGATCGGATGGGCGAGATGCGAATGATTGGGCACCCGAATTGGACCGCATTCGGGATGTCGATTGCTTCAGCAGCGCTTTTTTCAATTCATCTCGCGAGCCGGTCACTATGTTTCCTGTACGAAATGCCCCGGAGAAACCTGCCGGTAGGCCCGTTTCGGCGGCTCGTAATCGAGCGGCCTTACCGCACTCTTGATCTCATCGGAAGGCTGCGGCGCCACCTGACCACGGTGCGAGGGATCCGGGATCGGCACGGCCGAGATCAGCCGCCGCGTGTAAGGATGCTGCGGGTTATCGAAGATCGCCGCACGCGGGCCTATTTCAACGATTTCTCCAAGAAACATGACTGCGACGCGATGGCTTACCCGCTCCACGACCGCCATGTCATGACTGATGAAGAGATAGGCGAGCTGGCGTTCTTCCTGCAGCTCAAGCAGGAGATTGGCAACCTGCGCCTTGACCGAAACGTCGAGCGCCGAGACGGCCTCGTCCGCGATGATAAACTTCGGCTCGAGCGCCAGTGCCCGGGCGATCGAGATCCGTTGACGCTGGCCGCCGGAAAATTCGTGCGGATGGCGGTCGGCCATCTTCGCCGACAGGCCGACCTGTTCAAGCAATTCGCCGACCCGCCCCTTCGCTTCGCGCTTGCCGATCACGCCGTGGGCAAGCATCGGCTCCGCGATTGCCGAGCCGATGGTGATACGCGGATTGAGCGATGCGAACGGGTCCTGGAAAATCATCTGCGACGTGCGGCGCATCGCGCGCAATTCGCGTGTATTCGCTTCCGTGACGTCCCTCCCATCGATCACGACCGAGCCGGCGGTTGGATTGATCAACCGGATGATCGCGCGGCCAGTCGTCGATTTACCGCAACCGGATTCGCCGACCAGTGAAAGGGTCTCGCCGGGACGCAGATCGAACGAAACACCCTCAACCGCATGGATGCGGCCATTTGGCAGGTCGAATCGGACCGAAAGATCACTGACCTTCAGAATTGGCGCGATCGTCCCGGAAACGCTGCGCATTTCGCGACCGTCCGACGCCTCGCCGGTCGCCGGATCGACCTCCGGAAAGCGGCGGGGAGCAACGGCATTGCCCATCGTGCCGAGCCGCGGAATGGAGGCCAGCAGGGATTTCGTATACACGGCCCTTGGCGCTGCGAAAATCTCGCGCGTTGGGCCGGTCTCGATCATCTCGCCGCGAAACATAACGACCGTACGGTCGGCGATTTCGGCAACCACGCCCATATCGTGCGTAATGAAGAGCACCGCCATGTTCTCTTCGCGCTGCAACTCGTGAATGAGGTGAAGGATTTCCGCCTGGATCGTGACGTCGAGCGCCGTCGTCGGCTCGTCGGCGATCAGGAGCTTAGGCCGACAGGCAAGCGCCATGGCAATCATTACGCGCTGGCGCATGCCGCCCGAGAATTTATGCGGATATTCGTTGAGCCGGGTTTTGGCTGCGGGAATGCGCACGCGTTCCATCAGCCGCACAGCCTCGGCCTCGGCCGCCTGCCAGGAAAGGCTCTGGTGCAACACCAGTGCCTCCGCGATCTGGTTGCCGATGGTGAACACCGGATTGAGCGATGTCATCGGTTCCTGAAAGATCATGCCGATCGAGCCGCCGCGAACCGAGCGCATTTCCACCTCGGAAACCTTGATGAGATCCTTGCCCGCAAGCAGGATCCTGCCTTCGCATCGCGCCTTGCCCGCGGGCAGAAGGCGCATTGTCGAGAGCGCCGTCACACTCTTGCCGGAGCCGGATTCACCGACGATGGCGACGGTTTCCCCCGCGCTGACCTGCAGATTGATGTTGCGGATGACGGAGCGCCAGCCCTCGCTTGTCCTGAACGAGGTCGTCAGGTTCTCGATGGCGAGGACAGGTTGAGTAGCGGAGGTCGTGTCGGTCATGATTAGCTCTCCTTCGCGAGGCGCGGATCGACCAGATCGCGCAGGCCATCGCCGAGCAATTGCAACGACAGGACCGAAAAGACGATGGCGAGGCCGGGAAAGACCATGAGCCAGGGCGCGTTGTTCATGAATTCCCGGCCTGACGCGAGCATGGTGCCCCAGGTCGGAGTGTCGGAGGAGACGCCGACACCAAGAAATGAAAGGCTTGCCTCGGCCAGCATCGCAGAGGCGAAGACGAAGGTCGCCTGCACCAGGATGGGTGACGCCAGATTGAGCAGGACATGGCGACACAGGATCTGCGAGGTCGGCAGACCCATGGCGATTGCCGCTTCGATATAGGGCAGTTCTCTGAGGACCAAGGTCGAGCCCCGGACGATGCGGGCCAGTCGTGGTGCGTAGGTAATACCAAGCGCCAGGATCACCGTTACCAGCGATGGCCCGAGCGCCGCGACCAAGGCGATAGCAAGGAGAATGTCAGGAAACGACATCATGGCATCGAGCAGGCGCGAGATCGGGGCATCGAATTTGCGGAAATACCCCGCGATGACACCGAGAAACACGCCGAGCACGGTCGAAATGCACACCACACCGAGACTGACCAGCAGCGAAACGCGGCCTGCGAAGATCGCGCGCGAGAAGATGTCGCGCCCGAACTCGTCGGTACCGAAGATATGAACCTCCGATGGCCCTTTCAGCTTGTTGATGATCGACAGCTTATTCGGCGCGTAAGGGGCAATCCATGGCGCCAGGATGGCGGCGAGGATGACGACAAGCAGAATGATGGCACCCAGCAGCATGGCGCGATTGCCAAAGAGGCGTCGCAGGCTTGCGACGAGCGGCAAAGTGAAAGAACCGGCCGTCATAGGCGGACCCTCGGATCGACGACAATATAGAGCATGTCGACGATGAAATTGATGAGAACATAGATGGCGGCGACGACGAGAAGCGCGCCCTGAATCACCGGATAATCGCGCCGCAGGACAGCGGACACGACCAGATTTCCGACACCGGGCAATCCGAAGACGGTTTCCGTGACGACGGCACCGGCGACGAGCATCGCAACGGAGAGGCCGATAACGGTGATGATCGGGATCAGCGCATTCTTCAGCGCGTGCTTCAGGATGACGCGGCGTTCGCTCGCACCCTTGGCACGGGCTGTGCGCACATAGTCATCGCCGAGCACATCGAGCATTGCAGCCCGCGTGAAGCGCGTGATCATGGCGGAGTTGACGATACCGAGCGTGATTGCTGGCAGGATCAGATGGTGCAGGCGCTCGAGAAAATCAGTGTCTGGGCCGCCATATCCGGAGGCTGGAAACCAGCCTTGGCCGACGGCGAGGATCTGGATCAGCATCAGTCCGAGCCAGAAACTCGGCACACTCGCGGCCACCATGCTCAGAACAACGACGATCTGATCGAAGAGCGTTCCGCGCTTGACCGCCGAGATGATCCCGACGGGAAGCGCGATCGCCGTGGCGATCAGAATGGAGAACAGCGTCAGGAAGAAGGTCGGCTCGGCGCGGGCTGCCAGCGCATGCGTGACCGGCTGGTTGAGAAAGATCGATTGCCCGAGGTCTCCCTTCAACAGGCCCAGAACGAACTGGACGTATTGAACCAGCAACGGCGCATCGAGCCCCATCTTGGCGCGCAGCTGCGCAATGTCCTGCGGGGTGGCGTCGGCCCCTAGCATCACGGCCGCCGGATCGCCCGGGGTAACCCGGACGATGATGAAGACGACCGTGACGACGAGCGCGAGCACAATCACCATGCCTCCGAGACGTCTCAAAAGCGCCTGGGCGATCTTTGCCATGTGCTTCAAGCCTTATTTCTTCGGAGTGACGTTCCAGAAATGCGGCCAATAGGTCGGCGTATAGCCGGTGACCGACGCGGAGAGCCCCGAAAGAGCGTTGAAGTTGCCGACCTTGTAGAGCGGCGCATCGTCGTAGATCACGGTCTGGATGCCCTCCCAGGCCTTTTGTTTTGCGTCGTCGCTCGTGGCGTCCATATAGGCCGAGACCGCCTTGGCCTTCTGGTCGGACACGTACCAGCCGGGATAGCTGTCGGTGATGGTGTTGATCGTCGTCGGATCGCCGGGAAAGTTGGAATGGGTGATGAAGATATCCCATTCCTTCGGATCGGCGCGGCGGGTCGTCAGCGTCGCCCAATCGACCACCTGCATATCCACCTTGAAGCCTGCGGCCTCAAGATAGGCCTTGGCGACTTCTCCGATCTTATAGTGAAACTCGTATTGGCGGCTGGTCAGAAGCCGCAGCGGCGTGCCGTCATATCCGGCATCCTTCAGAAGCTTCGCCGCCGTTTCGGGATCGCCTTCGCCATAGCGAACGACACCCGCCTCGGTGTGCCAGAACGACCCTTTCGGGAAGATGGAACCATCGACGCTGAAGAAGCGCTGATCGTTGAAGGCGGCAAGCATCATGTCCGAGGAGTTCAGTGCGGCCTGCACCGCCTGCCGCAGCGGCTTCTTGGCCAGCAGACCTTGCTTCATGTTCATGTTGAGCGAAACCCAGCCGGTATTTTCGAAGATCACGGGCTTGGCGTTGCCGCTTTTCTCAATGCGCTCATAGGCGCTGACCGGTAGGGAGTCGGCAAAATCGAACTGCCCGGAGATCAGACCTTCCACGCGAGTATTGGCGTCCGGCACGGGCACGAAACGGATTTCCTTGGCGATCGCTTCACGTTTGCCGGCATAGTTGTTCGGCTCGCCCTGAGGCGACTTGTAGCCATCGAAGCGAACAAGCTGGGTGTACTGGTCCGGCTTGCGCTCCTTCAGCATATAGGGGCCGGTGCCGATGAAATCGGTAAGCGTATCGGCGACCTTTTCCGAGGGAAGGATGATCGAAGACTGCGACAACGTTGCCAGTAGCGGCGCATAACGCGACTTCAGCTTGATGATGACGGTATGATCGCCATCGGCCGCCAGGGTATCGACGATGCCGGCAACCTGCTTGCCCTTGGAATTGACATTCATCCAGCGTTTCAGCGAGGCGACAACGTCTTTCGAGTCAAAATCGCTGCCATCGTGAAACGTCACGCCTTCGCGCAGCGGGATGCGATAGGTAAGGCCATCGTCCGAAATCGTCGGCATGGCGGCCGCCAGCAACGGAACGGATTTCCACTGGGCATCGTAGGTGTAGAGCGTCTCGAAAATATGCTGATCGACGGTCAGCACGATATCGGTCGGCGTCTGCATGGCATCGAGCGTCGGCAGTTCACCGATCGTGGCGACGGTCAGGACGCCATTCGAGGACTGGGCGGTCGCCAAGCTGCTTGTGCCGGCAATCATGGCCAGCGTGATCAAAGCAAATGCGCTTTTCTTCATCTTATTCCCCTTCTATTTTCGTTGGCATTTGGTCGAGTGTCTCTCTTAAGGCCGGCAGCCGGTTCCTCTCTGCTAACGGTTCATGCGTCCAATCCCAACGGATCGGCGATGCGCGGCCACAAGTCGAGGCGCGCCTTGCGATAGGGTGTCGTTGCTGGATCCGTGGGATAGGAGGTCGGCGCTGCGACATAGATGATTTCGGAGGAAACCGGCACGAAACCAGCATGGAAATGATTGGTCGATTTGACCAGCAGATAGGCCTTTCCCGTAAAATCGACGCCTTGATTGGAGAAGATATCCGGCTCGTAGGTCTGTGTTCGGCTGGTGATCAACACAATGTCGATATTCGTCCCGACCGGACGAACCACGGCCGTGCTGCCAAGCGTGACGCGGCTATTGCGGAAACTCTGCCATCCGGCATGGAAGAGCCGCTGTACGGTGACGCGAAGATCAAGTGGCTCGCCGCCTTCCGGACCCGACTTGCCGCCAACGCGCAGGTTGAGCACTGCCCCTTCGCCCGCGGCGTGACAGAAGGTCACCGCGATCGGATCCCAGATCGTCGCAACGGCGAAATCATCCAGGCCGCGTTGCATCATCCGCCGCAGAATATGCGTGGCATCGCCAGCAACACCGCCGCCGGGATTGTCCCATATATCGGCGATCGTTACCGGCATCTCCGGATGCGCGACGCGGATTGCTATCGCCCGATCGAGACCGGCCTCGGTATCGAACATCGGCATGGCTGCTTGCTTGCGCAAGCCATAGAGTTCGCGGCCGAGCGCAGCGGCCAAGGAATCCCCCTTGGCCTTGTCATTGTCGGTCAAAACGACGATGCGCGTGCCCATATCGGGCAGATCGCCGGCCATGAAGCCATGGATAACGGAGATGGAAAGCACGCCGTTCTCACCTTCCATAGCCTTCAGGCGGTCGACAAACGATCGCATCGGCTCCTGGCTGGTGGGAAAGATGGTGATCATGCGGCAATCGAACGATGAGATGACCGGCTTGATTTCGCCCCGGAGCGTGCGAAGTGTCAATTCGACGACGTGCTCGCCGCGCTCCTCGAAATCGACATGCGGAAACTCAAGAAAGGTTGCCATGATATCGAGATTGGCGACACGCAGCGCGGTCAGATGGCTATGCGGATCGAACTCCGCAGCGACTAGCACCGTTGGGCCGACAATATCGCGAACCCGCGACAGCAAGTCACCTTCGGGATCGTCGTAGCCTTGAGCCGCCATCGCGCCGTGGAGGCCGAGAACGACGGCATCGACCGGCATCGCCGCGGTCAGTTCGGCAAGGATTTGGTCGCGAAGCATCTCATAGGTCTGCCGCTGGATCAGCCCCGCCGGCTCCGCCCAGCAGGAGGTGCCCTCGATGACGACGAACCCCTCCGCTTTGGCACGGCGGCGCAGGATCGGCACGACCGAGGAGCACAGGGTCGGCGTGTCCGGATGCTCGCCTGGTCCAGCATAAAATGCCGCCTTGAACGCGTTCATATCGGTCGGAACGGGAGAAAATGTGTTTGTTTCAGTCGCCAACGAGGCAGTGAATATGCGCATATCTGTTACCTGAATAAACAGAGTGTCGGAGCCGGAAATCGATCAGCACCGGATCATCTCGCCCATTTCGTTCAAGCGAGGCTCGGGACTGGCAAAGCCGCCGTATGGGATGACCGTTCATGAAATCAAAGGTCGACCACAGCCGCCATCGGCTTCGTCGACAGATTTAGCTCCCGTTCGTATGTTCACCCACTCATCGCTTCTTATGTAATTTATTTTCATCATAATGCGTCAAATAAGCGCAAAGTCAACGCCGTTTGAATATTTCCGGGATAATTTGTAATTTTTTTTCTTCACCGACAAAAACTGTCGCCGAGCTTTCATCCTCGCCCGGGGGAGGCTTGCGGAATAAAAAGCGCGGCTTCATGCATTGGCAAATGCATGGCGAAACAGTCCGCTGATCGCCGTTGAAATATTCATCGCCTTCGACGGGCATGAAGTGGCCGCGTCTCCGCCATCGGCGAAGCGCGCCGCGCCTACCGTCCATCTTATCCGTAAGATTTTGCTTACTTTTCGGCTCTCTGCAAAAGAATCCGCATTTCCTCGAACCGTCGTTTCCGGTCGGCATCCTGGTCGTTCGCCGTGTAGCAGGTGCTCGATACGCAGAACTTGGCAAGGTTATGAGGCTTGTCCGTCTTGTCGAACTCACATTCGAACGTGTCGCTCATCTCCGACGGAGCCGTTCCCTGCCGCGCGGAATAAGCCATGCGCACACCCGGGGGCTTCAACTCGGGAAAGGATTGGATCGCGCCGATCGAGAGCCCATCGGACAGGAAAAAATTCTTGGCCACCGTTTTGCAGGTTGCCTCGAGATCGGTCGATTGCGCGAATGCGGCCGACGGGATCAGCGTAAGAGTAAGCAAAACCAGATGTTTGAACACCGGAACCTCCATTGGATACGCTATGGACTCACTTAAGAGCGAGACCGACAAAAGCAAGTAGCAGCTGTATCGTCTTTCGCTATCAGCGCATCGACTGCGGCCTCACATATAACAAGGAAAACACCCACGGTGCGTGGCTTCGTATTTCCAGCCATTGCCTTTTCGCGAGAGATCACGGCGTTGCGGCACTAACGCGCCAAACGGTGTTTCCGACATCGTCCGCGATCAGAAGGCCACCGGCATTGTCGACCGCCAGACCCACAGGCCGCCCTCTCGCCTCATCATCGCCGTTCAGAAAACCGGTCACCACATCTTGCGGAGCGCCTTTTGGCTGCCCGCCCGCGAAGGGAACGAAGATGACCTTGTATCCATTGAATTGGTAGCGGTTCCAACTCCCGTGCTCGCCGACGAACGCGCCGCCGCGATAGGCCGCGGGCAGATTGGCGCCCATGTAGAAGACCATGCCGAGCGGCGCCACATGCGAACTAAGTGCGTAGTCGGGAACGATTGCTTTCTCAACCAGGTCCGGCCTTTGCGGCATGACGCGAGGATCGATATTCTTGCCGAAATAGCTGTATGGCCAACCATAGAAACCGCCCTCCTTCACCGAGGTCATATAATCCGGGACGAGGTTGGACCCCAGTTCGTCTCGCTCGTTGACAACGGTCCACAGGGCATGGGTTTCGGGCTGAAAGGACAGGCCGTTCGGGTTTCTGAGGCCGTCCGCAAAAATGCGATGACGTCCCGTAGCCCTGTCGATCTCCCAGATGGAGGCTCGGTCCATCTCGGCTTGGATGCCGTTTTCCGTGATGTTGCTGTTGGATCCGACACCGGCGTAAAGCAGCGATCCGTCCGGACTGGCCACAAGGCTCTTTGTCCAATGGTGATCGATCGGGCCGCCCGGTAGATCGGTCAGCTTCGTTCCCGGTTCGGGGATGCTTGTCTCCCCCATCTTGTAAGGGTAGCGCGTAATCTTGTCCGTCTCTGCGACATAGAGATCGCTGCCGACGAGAGCAACGCCAAAAGGAGAATTGAGATGGTCGAGAAACACGCTCTTCGTTTCGGCAACGCCATCGCCATCGGCATCGCGCAACAGGGTGATGCGGTTGCTGCCTTCGTTGCCGCCCGCCGACGTCGCCGCTGCCTCGATCCAGCCCATGATCAGGTCCTTCGGCCGCTTGACCGAAGCCTCAGGCGGGGCGACGGATTCCACCGCAAGAATGTCACCATTCGGCAGCACATAGACCGAGCGGGGGTGTTTCAATCCCGTCGCAAGTGCCTTGATCTGCAATCCCTTTGCAACTTGCGGCTTTTCACCGTTTTGCCAGCCGATGACCTTGGCGACGTGCATTGGCGGGAAAAGATATTGCGTTTGGGCTGGCAGCACCGGATTTGGTCCGATCTGTCCACCGGGATCCTCTTCGTTCTGGCTGCAGCCGGAAAGAATGCAGGTCGCGCCAAAGACAAGGACCGCAGCCATCGTCTCGCTTTTCCTGATGATCATGGCTCGACTCCAGTGCTTTCGTAGTCGATCAGCGCCCAGCATATCCAGCCCGCGATAAGGATGAAGACGACTGTCGCAGTAGAAAGGATAAGCCCCATGGGAACGACGGAAGTCCACGCGTCCCGGCTATGCACCAGCGCGTTCAGGAACGATAGAACGAGGATAAGAGCATTGCAGATCGCATAGAGCCAGATGGGACCTTGCATTAAGGAAAGGCGCCTGGTGAAAGCGTCGACAACTGCAGCGATGATTGCGACCAAGCCGAACAAGAGACCAACCGCCAGCAGCCATGCAGATGCATCCGCCCACATCATTTCGGCGGATTTCCAATAAGCCAAATCCGTTGCCAATGCGCCGATGAAGCAAACCATCGCAATTGGAACGAGAACAATGTGAAAAGGGCGATATGAAGCACGAGGCATCACATGAAGATCTCGATCGACCATGCCGGTGTCTCCAATATTTATTTCCGCAGAAAGGCTATCTGACTTCGACCGATCTGCTTTGTCGCGGACGCGAGAAAGGGTGGCATCGGGACGAATCTCATGGCCAAAACTCGATCATGAGGAACACAGCCGTCCAAGCTGAAGCCCGCCATAGGCGAGCTTTGCGATTTCAACAAAAGCGGACATTCTTCTACAGGCTGCACTACTTGCCGCCCTTTCGCTTGGGATCGTGACCATGATGACGATCGCGTTCTCCGCCACCGCCGGAAACCTTGCTTCGGTCGCGCCGATCGGGCTCGGCGGCCGGCTTTGGAATATTCAATGGCGCCTTGGCATTTTCATGCGATGCGCCCGGACCGCCTTGGCGGATGCTGGCCGGCGTCTTCGTCGAAGTCGACATTGGCACCTCCCTATCGATCCTGTTGATGACCTTGGTGGCTGGTGTTGATCTTGCTATTTCCCTGCTGGCCCTTCTTTTCGGGATCGACCGACATGTCAGGCTTGCGGGGGTCGGATACGGACGGTCTGGCGTGATCGCCGACGCCCTTATCGCTTCGGTTTGCTTCGGGAACCGGTGGTGGTCTGCTACTCATCATATCCTCCTATCGCTGCTTGTGGCGAAACTTGGCGCGCGGAAAACCGCAAAGCTATCTGTCCCTGACAGTGCGGGATGGCGTCACTGGGTCTGAGACGATTGCGTTGTGCCATCTGGAAGTGCAGGTTCACCAGGATGTAACTCGAAGGTGAAATAGACGGCGATAACGCAGGCAAGAACGAAAATCGTCGCAACAAAGATCATCATGCGGCGACCTGCTTGCGGCTGACGGTCCATCTGGCCTCCTCGCGAGCGTCTCGCCCGCGCCCAAGCGCGGTCATCTTCTCGGCATCACGGAACGGACAAAGGTTAACCCGCGTCCCATCCATAATGTTCCCGACAAATGGGCGGTAGTTCGGGTCTCTGTCTGTGCAACAAACAATCCAGCTATCACAGCAAGGGCTTGCCTCCCGTGACGGCGACCGTGGTTCCCGAGACATAGCTGGAGAGCGGGTCAGCGAGCATGACGTATGTCGTTGCCAGCTCCGCCGGTTGACCGGGCCGTTTCATCGGCACTTGCTTTCCGAAATGCTCGACGGCATCCGGCGCCAAGGTCGAAGGGATTAGCGGCGTCCAAATAGGTCCAGGCGCGACCGCATTGGCGCGAATGCCCTTTTCCGCGAGCAATTGCGCCAAGCCTGCGGTGAAATTTTGTATAGCGCCTTTGGTTGTGGCATAGGCAAGTAATGTCGGGTTCGGATTGTCCGAATTGATCGACGCTGTATTGATGATGGCGCTGCCCGGCTTCATATGCGGCACGGCCGCCTTGGTCAGATAAAACATGGCGTGGATATTGACCTTGAACGTCAGATCCCATTCCTCGTCGCTGATGTCGCCGATATCGTGAAAGCTTGCCTGATGCGCGGCATTGTTCACAAGGATGTCAATCCCACCGAGTTCGGTCACGGCCTTGTCGATGATATCGCGGCAATGCTTCGGATCTTGGATATCGCCTGAAACCAGAATCGCTTTGCGGCCTGCCTTCTCGACCCAGCGTCGGGTCTCGTGCGCGTCGTCATCCTCGTTAAGATAGGCGATCAGAATGTCCGCCCCCTCGCGCGCGAAAGCAATCGCGACCGCGCGGCCAATACCGCTGTCGCCCCCGGTGATGATCGCCCTCTTGCCGGCAAGTCTCTCCGATCCGCGATAGCTGTCTTCTCCGTGATCGGGCGCCGGATGCATGGCGGCCGTGTGACCAGGCATAGACTGCTGCTGTTGTGGGAATGGTGGCTTGGGGTAGGTAACCATGGTTGTCTCCAGGGCCTCGTGCTCGTTGGATTTCTTCATCTCCGAACCCGCTGGTTGGCGCCGGGTTCCCATCGATTGGCAAAAATCGATGACAACTGGGCCTGCAGGAACCTTGGCGCCGTCTGGCGGTTCTGCACGCAAGGCCAATCCGATAATTCGTTTGGAAAGGGACGCTCCAATGCATCGTTTCAAGGAAAAAGTCGTGATCGTGACCGGCGCAGCCTCGGGAATGGGAGAAGCCACCGCCCGGCGGTTTTCGGAGGAAGGTGCCAATGTCGGTCTTGTCGATCGCAACGCCGAGGCCCTGAGCAAGGTCATTGCCGACCTGCCAGCCGAACGCAGCATGGCGCAGGTGGTGGACGTCTCGCAATCGGCCGCAGTCGACGCGATGGTTTTGGCCGTTGTGGACAGGTTCGGTCGGCTTGATGTGATCGTCAATAATGCGGGCGTCCACGAGGCTGGCGAACCCGGCGACATTTCCGACAAGCGTTGGCGCAATGTCATGGCCACCGACCTTGACGGCGTGTTTTTCGGATGCCGCGCCGCCATTCCGTATCTTGAGAAAACCAAGGGCGCGATCATCAATACCGCATCCGTTTCGGGGACAGGGGGCGACTGGGGAATGAGCCCCTATAACGCCGCTAAAGGTGGTGTCGTCAATCTTACACGGGCATTGGCACTCGATCTCGGCAAGAAAGGTATCCGCGTCAATTCGGTATGTCCGAGCCTGACGCGGACGGGCATGACCACGGACATGCTCAAGGACGATGCACTCGTCGCCAAATTCACGCAGCGCATTGCGCTCGGTCGTGTCTGCGAGGCGCATGAAGTCGCCGCCGTCATCGCCTTTCTGGCAAGCGACGATGCAAGCTTCGTGACCGGTGCCAATATCGCCGTCGATGGCGGGGTTTCGGCTTCCAATGGCCAGCCGGCGCAAGATTAAAGCGGAGGCGACTGTCATGAATTTCAAGAAAATCGAGCTCCAGAACGGGCAGAAGACCTATATCGTCGTGCTCGACACCAATGAGGAGGCTTTCTCCACCCTCCGGGCATTCGCCGCGGACCAGCATTTGACCGCGGCCTCGATTACTGCGATCGGAGCCTTCAAAACGGCGACCGTCGGCTGGTTCGATTTCGCAAATCGCAACTACCACAAGATCCCAATCGTAGAGCAATGCGAGGTGCTGAGCTTGGTGGGCGATATCGCCACCGGTGATGACGGCAAGCCAAGTTTGCATCTTCATGCCGTTCTCGGCCTTGCGGACGGATCTACTCGTGGCGGCCATTTCCTCGACGGCATCGTTCACCCGACATTGGAAGCAACCGTCGTCGAAACGCCCGCAGATCTGCATCGCCGTCATCAAAAGGACCTCGGCATCGCCTTGATTGACCTTTGAAATCTGTTGCCTCGCCCCTCACCAGGAACAATGCCGAGCGGCAAAGGTTCGACCTCGCGAACCCGATACGAACATGAGTTCGACAAAAGGAGAACAGCATGGCGAGCGAGATGAATTTCGAAACATCACGCGGTGAAGGCGGCGAGACGCATCAGCAGATTACGGCAAAGGTGTCCCATGACGCGGTCGATCATCTGACGACCAATCAAGGCATACGGGTCTCAGACAACCAGAACAGCCTGAAATCAGGCCAGCGAGGACCGACGCTGCTGGAAGACTTCGTTCTGCGTGAAAAGATCTTCCATTTCGACCACGAGCGGATCCCCGAAAGGATCGTTCATGCGAGGGGGTCGGCCGCCCATGGCTTCTTCGAGCTTTATGAACCGCTTTCTGATATCACTCGCGCCGATCTGTTCCAGCGCAAGGGCGAGAAGACGCCCGTTTTTGTGCGATTTTCCACGGTTGCCGGCGGCGCAGGATCTGTCGACACGCCGCGGGACGTGCGTGGCTTCGCCGTGAAATTCTATACCAAGCAGGGTAATTGGGATCTCGTCGGCAATAATATCCCGGTGTTCTTCATCCAGGATGCGATGAAATTTCCGGACCTCGTGCATGCGGTCAAAATGGAGGCGGACAGGGCCTATCCGCAGGCCGCCTCCGCCCACGACACCTTCTGGGACTTTGTGTCCCTGATGCCGGAATCGACGCATATGCTGATGTGGGCGATGTCCGACCGCGCTATTCCCCGTTCCTTCCGCATGATGCAGGGCTTCGGAATTCACACTTTTCGCTTTGTCAACGAAGCCGGCAAATCCACCTTCGTTAAGTTTCATTGGAAGCCGAAGCTGGGTATCCAATCCCTGGTCTGGGACGAAGCTCTCAAGCTGCAGGCAGCCGATAACGACTATCATCGTCGCGATCTTTTCGAGGCCATCGCGGCAGGGCAATTTCCGGAATGGGAACTGGGGTTGCAGCTCTTCGACGATGCCTTTGCCGAAAGCCTTCCCTATGACGTCCTCGATTCCACGAAAATCATCCCCGAAGAGATACTGCCGCTCAAGATCGTCGGGCGGTTGGTGCTCGACCGCAATCCGGACAATTTCTTCGCTGAAACGGAACAGGTGGCGTTCTGCCCTGCCAATATCGTTCCTGGTGTCGATTTCACCAACGATCCATTGCTGCAGGGACGTCTGTTCAGCTATCTCGATACGCAGAAATCCCGTCTGGGCACCGCGAACTTCCACCAACTGCCGATCAATGCACCGAAATGTCCGGTCATGAATTTTCAACGTGACGGGCAGATGCAGATGGCGGTGCCGAAGGGTCGAGCCAATTATGAGCCCAACAGTCTTGGCGACGATGGCGAAGCCGGCGGTCCGCGTGAATGTCCCGTCAGCGGCTTTCAAACCTACGAGCATCAGATTGGCGAGGCGGAGCAGGGTGACAAACGTCGCATTCGCGGAGAGCTTTTTGCCGATCATTACAGCCAGGCCCGCCTGTTCTGGAAATCGCAGACACCCTCGGAGCAGGCCCATATCGCTTCGGCGTTCGTCTTCGAATTGTCGAAGGTACAAATGGAGCATGTGCCACCCCGTATGGTCGGCAATCTTATGAATGTCGACACCGCGCTCGCCAATCGTGTTGCCGCCGGCCTCGGTCTGGTTGCGCCCCAAAAGAACGCGCCGGCGCGCGAACCGATCGACCTCGACGCATCCCCTGCCCTGTCCATTCATAGGAATATGAAAGAGAGCCTCGAGGGGCGAAAAATAGGCATATTGATTGCCGCCGGGAGCGACGCAAAAGCGGTCTCCGATCTCGTTGATCTGTTGAACGAGGCCAAAGCAACACCCTTCCTTGTAGCGCCGAGGATCGGCGACACAAAGCTTTCCGACGGCAATACGATCAGAGCCGACGGGCAACTTCTTGGGTCGCCGTCGCAGATCTTCGACGCGGTTGCCGTTGTCCTTTCCAAGGAGGGTGCCGCTACGCTCGCCAAAGAAGCTGCGGCCGTGCAATGGGTGATGGACGCGTTCGGGCATTTGAAGGCGATCGGCCACGACGCTCCTGCCAAAGCGCTTCTCGACAAGGCGGGAATTCAGCCCGATGCCGGCGTCGTCGACCTCGTTTCAATTCCGGGCGCTGCAGCCAAACGCTATTGGGACCGTGAACCCGCAATACGCATGCTCGCTTGAACGGTAAGGCTTTCATGTTGCCGGAAAGCCTCCGTCTGGCGACAGGCGACACCCGCCGAGCTCTTTGTTCGGCGGGTGTTGTTTTGGCTATTTGCGGCCAGGGAGAATGGCACTGAGCGCCTGCTTCAACGTACCTTTGACGACACCGCTTTCCTCCGGATCCCCCTTTAATAAAGCGGCGGTAAGATTGCTCATCTGCTCGAAAGTCAGATGCGGCGGCATGGGAGGCACCTCCGGATCAGTCTTGACCTCGAGGACGACGGGACGTTTGGCGGCGAGCGCCTCATCCCACGCGGCTCCCAGATTTTCCGGTTTGTCGACAAAGACGCCCCGCAGACCGATGAGCTCGGCAAAGCGATGATAGGGGACATTCGGAATACGCTGGGACGCATCGAACTTCGGATCCCCTTCCATGACGCGCTGTTCCCAAGTCACCTGGTTGAGATCCTCATTGTTGAAAACGCAGACCACCAGCCGGGGATCGGGCCAGTTTCGCCAATATTTGGCAGCGGTAATCAGTTCGGCCATGTTGTTCATCTGCATGGCGCCGTCGCCCACGAGTGCAATGACAGGCCGGTCCGGATGAGCGATCTTGGCCGCGATCGCATAGGGAACGGCCGCCCCCATGGACGCGAGGCCACCGGACAAGGAAGCCATCATGCCGCGCCGCATGCGGAGATCCCGAGCATACCAGTTGGCGCACGAACCGGAATCGCTAGTGACGATGGCCCGGTCGGGAAGGCGGGGCGAAAGTTCCCAGATAACGCGCTGCGGATTAACGGGATTGGCCTCCACATGTGCCCGTATCTCGAGCGTTCTCCACCACTTGCCGACGGCGGCTTCGATCTTCTTGCGCCAGGAAAGATCTTGCTTTTGCTTCAGGAGCGGCAACAGCGCCTCCAGGGTTTCACGCGCATCGCCGACCAGATTGACCTCCATGGGATAGCGCAGGGAAAGCATATCCGGTCGTATATCGATCTGAACGCCGCGCGCATCGCCCTCCTCGGGAAGAAATTCCGAATAGGGAAAGCCGGAGCCGATCACCAATAGCGTATCGCAATCGCGCATCAGGTCCCATGATGGCTCGGTTCCGAGAAGGCCGATCGAGCCCGTAACCCAGCCAAGATCATCGGGCAGCGCCGCCTTGCCGAGCAACGCCTTGGCGGCACCGGCGCCGAGGCGATCGGCAACCGCGATCACCTCCTGTATCGCGCCGAGCGCACCAGCGCCGACTAGAATCGCAACCCGCTCACCGGCATTCAGCACCTCGGCGGCACGCCTCAGATCGATTTCATGCGGCACAGTTCTCGGCGCCGTATAGCCAACGCCCGACATCACGGAACCATGCTTGCGCGGCGGTGTTTCATAAGGCATTTCCTGCAAATCGTTCGGCAGGATGACGGTGGTTACGGTCTTGTTGGCAAGAGCGATCCGCACGGCGCGATCGATCAGGTGCCGGATCTGCGCAGGCGTGGCTGCCTGATGCACAAAATCGCCGGCGACATCCTTGAAGAGCGAGGCGAGATCGACCTCCTGTTGATAGTGCCCGCCAATGGCACGCCGGGCCTGTTGGCCAACCAGTGCCAAGACCGGCTGATGATCAAGCCGCGCGTCGTAAAGGCCTGTGACGAGGTGCGTGGCGCCCGGACCTGAGGTCGCGATACAGACCCCCAGTTCACCGGAAAATTTCGCATAAGCCGATGCCATAAAAGCCGCCATCTCCTCGTGACGGGCCTGGGTGAATTCGATTTTTCCCTCTGCACGGTTCAAGGCACCGAAAAGACCGTTAATGCCGTCTCCCGGATAGCCGAACATACGCCGTACGCCCCAATCGTGGAGGCGCTGCACGATGAAATCGCCAACCGTCTTTGCCATGATCTATCTCCGCTTGTTACGCGCCGCCATTCCCCGACGCAGATGGCGTCCAACAAGCGGAGCTCGCTTATGTTCCCGTAAACAACGGGCGATAAGCGCTTCGCTAGGAGAAAGCACGCGTCCAGTAATCGATGCCAAGGAAGAGCAGCAAAACGAGAAGCCACGCAGAAGCAGCAAGGGCCGCGATGCGGTTTAACGCATCTTCTTCGTCCAGATGCATGTAGCGCCAATAGATCATCGCCGACTTCAACAATGCAATCGACAAGCTCGCAGCAAGGCCAGCTACGCCGCTCAACGGCAGGCTGGCGCAGATGGTGATACCGAGCAGACCAAGCAGCATGATTCAGAGTGATACCAGCGGATTTATCTGCCGTAACATCGGGTATTTACCTGCCAAATAAAATACCGGATAGAGAAAGACCCAGACCCACATCGACGAGATGCCAATATAGCCCGGCGACGACAAGGACTATAGAGCGTTGCGGGAGTGCAATGGCGCCTCGCGCCGTTTGAAATGACAACAGCAACAAAAGCAGGATACCGACGGTCAAGTGGGCGGCATGCAAAGCAGTCGCCGACAGATAAAGATTCATGAAAAGATGCTGGATACTTGTGTCATAGCGCGCTTCTATTCCAGGCACCGGTAGCAGTCCTTCGGCGAATTCCAGCCGGTACTCATAGGCTTTAGGAGCCAGGAACGCCAAACCCGACATCGAGGCGCCGGCAAACCGGCGAGCAGAAGATCCAGCCTGGCCTGTTTTTGCGCTCTCGACGCCCAGCGCGACGAGCAGGCTCGAGGTCAGCAAGATCGCGGTATTCATCCCGCCAATGCCAAAATGCAAGGCATGCGAGGCGTGCACGATCTCCGCCGAATGGGCCATTCGCATGGCCGCAGCGACACAGAACAGGCCTCCAAACAGCATGATTTCGCTGCCGAGAAAGACATACATGCCCATCATGGCCGCTCGATGCTGCTGCCGGGGATCGGTGAAAGGTTCGGCAACGGGTTCGGTGTCAGGCATGATCCTTCCTCATCTCGATCTCGTAGTCGTAGGGTGGTCTGTCGATGACGGGTACATGATCGAAATTGTGCTTCGGCGGCGGCGACGGTATCGTCCATTCCAGACCCGTCGCCGCCGGCCGGCCGACCATAGCGAAAGAATAAATGAAATAGATCAATGGCATGAAATAAGCGACACCAAGTACTGCCGCACCGCCGGTCGAAACGACATTCAGCACCTGAAACTCCGGCGGATAATCATGATTGCGTCTCGGCATGCCGAGGTAGCCAAGTAGGAATTGCGGGAAGAATGTGAGATTGAAGCCAATAAAAAAAGAAGATGGCGGTCACACGACCCCATGCGAGCGGACACATGCGGCCGGTAATTTTCGGCCACCAATAATGCAGCGCACCAAAGAATGCCGAAATGGTTCCACCAACCATGATGTAGTGAAAATGGGTGATTACGAAATAGGTGCCGTGCACGTGGACATCGATCGCCAGCATAGCGAGCATCAGGCCAGTCAATCCGCCGAAGACGAAAAGCCCGATGAATGTCATGGCGAAGAGGAATGGTGTGTGGAGTGAGATCTGGCCTTTGAAGAGCGCCGAATTCCCTGAATTCGCTCTAGCGATCATGCCAAACGAAAAGTGGGGTCGAAATCCGATCTTCACCTGAACGCGCCCGTGCGACCGCCAACGTCCTGCCCTGCCAAGCCAAAAGGAACAATGCGGCGTGCGGACGGTTTCATTGCCAAAAGAGAGGCGTCAGCTGACGCGTCGAACGCTCAAAAAGGAGACCTCTATGAAACATCAGCAACCACGCGACGGCGCGCCGGGGACCACGGACCAATCACCGCGATGGGAAGGACCGGCGGGATCAAGACCAGCCGGATATCTTCCAGCCAAGGATGGGGGGGAGAAAGCACGCGATGCGCACGGCGAGAATAACGACCATCCTCGCAAGCGCCGGGTATCCGACGCATTGAAACAGAAGGGCGACGATTGACGGCGGTGCACGGGTGAAAACGGAAGTCGTTATACCGGGCGTAATCCCCGATGAGCGCGGCGACGCATCGACGGCGGAAGACAGTTTCACGCGCGATTCGGGTGACCCTGGCCGCGGCAGACAAACTGGCACGCGGACTGGAGATTGGCCAGCTTCGGGAAATGAAGAGATCGTCTATCTTGCTGGACTTGAAACGGGCATAACCCGCAGAAGGAGCGGCACAGGCTTTTCCTATTATGATCGAGAGGGGCAGAGGATAACCGCTTCGGAAGAGCTCGATCGGCTGTCCGCTTTAGCAATTCCCCCCGCCTACACGGATGTGGTCATATCGCCGGATCCGAACAGCCATCTGCAGGCGGTCGGCCGTGACGCAAGGGGGCGCAAGCAATACCGGTATCATCCCAGCTGGATCGCCATGCGGGAAAACGAGAAATTCGGCCAATTGGCCGAGTTTGGACGGTCGCTTCCGGCCATCCGCAAGCGCGTCGATATCGATCTCAGGCGACGCAAACCGGGCCTTGCGAAGGGGCTTGCAACCGTGGTTTCGCTGATGGACAATCTTTTTGTCCGTATCGGCAACGAGGCCTATGCCGTGGAAAACGGCTCCTATGGCCTGACGACGCTACGCGGTCGCCACATCAAAGCGATTGGATCGCGCCTGCAGTTCCGCTTCAAAGGCAAGTCCGGCAAGGAATGGCGCCTTAACGTCACGGACAGGCGGATCGTCCGCGCTATTCGCATGCTTCAGGAACTGCCAGGCCAGCACTTGTTTCAATATGCAGACGAAAACGGACTGATCCATCCGATCCGCTCGCAAGACGTGAATGCCTATATCCGCGAAGCGACAAGCTGCAACTTCAGCTCGCGTCAGTTTCGGATATGGGGTGCCACGCGCATGGCGGCAACAGCGCTTTCGCTACTCAAGCCGGCGGATACCGTAAGGGGACGAGCAAGACAGATCAATGACGTCATCGATGGCGTCGCGGCGAAATTGGTGAACACCCGTGCCGTTTGTCGCAGCTCCTATATTCATCCCCGCGTTTTCGAGGATTTCGACAATGGCCGTCTTAGCGAAATCGCCAAAATGCGCGTGCGAAAAGGATCGGCCATTCTCAAATGGATGGATGAAGACGAATTGGCGGTGCTGCGTTGGCTGGAAGCATTGGGTTGAGCGGCGCCGGCAATTTGATCTCTTACGCGGCCATATGTTGGTAGCTCTCGGCACATTGACGACAGCTATCGGCGCAACCCGCCATGCCACCGATATGTTCGCAGTCAGCGGCGCACTCAAGGCAGATCGCTGCGCATTCCCGGCATCGCTGTGAATGATGGCTTGAGCTGACCAGCATGGAATATGCGGCAGCCTGGCGGATCTCCACCCATGACATCATCAAGCGGAAATGGGCGGAGCCAGTCTGCTTGCCGCCTGCGTGCAGGCAATGAAGCATGGCTGTCGAAAGGCAGCGGCTATAACAGCGCAGACAAGCCTCGACACATTGCTGTTCCCGCCGATCCAATTGCATGGTCATCTCCAGGAATTTCTTCGCCGCTCTGCGATGCCGCCAAACCGGCGACTGAGCTGATTGTTCCCAACCGGCCGGAGCAGGCCCGATGAGCCTTAGAATGTGGGCGTGAGCAGGGAACATGTGGGTCTTTCAGACAGTTACATCCGCAAATATGCGTTCCGACCCACGAAGGGAGATGGTTCATGCCGATGGTCGCCGGACTTTTCGACGAATACTACGAGGCAAAGCTTGCGGTCGAGCTACTGGAAGATGCCGGAATTGCATCGCAGGGCATCTCGATCATTTCTCGCACCCTTTATGGTCGTAGGATCGATGAAGGAGACAATCAAACGGCGGCGAATGCGACCGGATGCTCCGGCGCTGGAGCCGTGGCGGGTGGTCTTTTGGCCAGCCTCGACGTCATGTCAATTCCCGGCATCGGTCCCGTCGTGGCCGCAGGCTGGCTTATCACGATGCTGAAAGGCCCGGCCGGCGGTGCGACGGGAGGCATCATAGGAGCATTGACCAGTTCAGGCATTCCAAAAGACGATGCCAATGTTTACGCGGAAAGCCTACGCCGAGGTGGGGCGCTGGTTATCGCCCAGGTCAAACAGACGCAGGTTTCGCTTGCAAATGAAATTCTCGATCGCGTGCCGCGGATCGATATTGCGGCGCGCCAGGCATTCTACGTACAAACCGGCTGGGAGGAATTTGAAGAGAATCGCGGCCCTTACGATCCGCCGGATCGTGATCCCATACATTATGCTCCTCTGCCGCGTGTGTGAGAGCAGGCGTGGCCAGCAGGACATCAGGTTCGTATGTCAGCTGCCTTCGCCAGGAGCAAGAGCTGCTTTTCGTCACGGATGCCCTTTTGATACAGCTCGATGATCAGTGCTGCGGCTGCTTCCGCTTCTTCGCTGTCGCGCCTAGCATCCCGCTCGATCAGGAAGGCGTCGAAGGCACGTTGGCAGAGGTTGAGTTCGGCCGGAGCGAGGGGATAGGCCCGATTTTGCAGAGATTTCCGGATCATTACAGTCTCTTTCTATCAAGAGCGATGCGCCGCGGCAGGAGCTCCCTTGAGAACCGCCGGCATCGAGGTCTGCCGTTCTGGACGTTCGAACTCGTCATCTTTCGCTCGCCTCGGCGAGCCGCCAAACTTGCACCCGGGAGGCCGCCTAGCGCGTACGGAATGCGCTAGGATCGGCGCGAGAAAGCCCAACGCTTCTTCCCGCGAGGTTTCGTTTATCGATCACAATCCTATGGACGATATGTCGCCATGGCCCACCCCCTCGTGGCGAGCCGGGCCTTGCTTACCCCAAATGTACGCTTTCCAGGCTGAGAAACCGGTGCGCGCTTTTCCTGGAAATACTCCAACTAAATCGAACTGCGGTATCAAGCGGATGTTCCGGGGGATCGCTCATTTTTTTGTGGGAACGAGATTATCTCAGCGAATGTGATGAGGGATCGGGATCATGTTGGCCTCCGGCCGCGCAACAAACGTTGGGCTGGCAAACGCAAACCTGGGAACAAAACACTCTTGCAAGCACGCTCACCTGGGCGGGCACTCCAACTGGAGCCAAAAATATCCGTAGGGCGGAAATGTCAGCGTACAGGGACGCTCGCCAATGACTGGAAATGCTGCGCCGCCAAACAATTCCCTCAGGCGTTGATCTGCATATTGGCGCAGATCGAGATCGGCCGCTTGCGGCACCTTCGACAGATTCGCAACGCAAAGCACGTGATCGCCGCCGCATTCCCTGACATAGGCAATGACGGCGACATTATCCGTGCCGACGAAATGAATATGGCCCCGCGCGAAAGCTTCATGCTCGGAGCGAATTGCCAAGGCGCGGCGAATCCAGTTTAGCAGGGAATGTGGGTCATTCTCCTGCGTCGCCACATTGAGCGCGCGAAATCCGAACCGGGCATCGTCGATGGGCGGAAGCGCAAGCGCCTCGGGATCGCCATTTGAAAACCCACCGTTTCTACCGTCGGACCATTGCATCGGTGTGCGAACACCGCTTCTATCGCCCAATTCGACATTATCGCCCATGCCGATTTCATCGCCGTAGTAGAGCACCGGGCTGCCCGGCAGCGAGAGCAACAGCGCGTGCAGGAGTTCGACGCGACGCCTGTCTTGATCCATCAACGGCGACAGACGACGTCGGATGCCGAGGTTGAGGCGCGTGCGCTCGTCCGACGCATAAGTGTCCCACATGAAATTGCGCTCGGCCTCGGTGACCATTTCCAGCGTCAGCTCGTCATGGTTTCTGAGGAAAATAGCCCACTGGCAATCTTCGGGAATGTCGTGAGTCTGCTCGATCATCGTCACGATCGGCTGGCGGTCTCCGGTTGCGACCGCCATGAATATTCGCGGCATCAGCGGAAAATGGAAAGCCATGTGGCATTCATCGCCCTTTCCGAAATAATCTCGTGCCTCATCCGGCCACTGGTTGGCTTCGGCCAGAAGAATGACGCCCGGATAGCTGGCATCCAGAGTCTTCCTAATGCGCTTGAGCAGCTGATGGGTTTCCGGAAGATTCTCGTTATTGGTGTCGTCCCGCTCGACCAGGTAGGGAACGGCATCGAGGCGAAAACCATCCACTCCGAAATCTAGCCAGAAGCGCATGATGCCCAAAACCGCTTCGACGACCGCGGGATTGTGATAGTTGAGATCCGGCTGATGCGAATAGAATCTATGCCAGAAATAGGCTCCCGCAACCGGATCCCAGCTCCAATTGGATCTTTCGCTGTCGATGAAAATAATGCGCGTCTCGGCAAACTTGTCGTCCGTGTCCGACCAAACGTAGAAATCCCGCTCAGGGGAACCAGCGGGTGCATGTCTCGCACGTTGAAACCAGGGATGTTGATCGGATGTATGATTGATGACGAGCTCGATGATGACGCGCATCCTGCGCGCGTGAGCGGCGTCTATGAAGACTCTAAAATCGTCAAGGTTTCCGAACTCCGGGCTGATGCTTTCGTAATCCAGGACGTCGTAGCCATCGTCGCGCTTGGGGGACGGATAAAAGGGTAGCAGCCAGATCGTGTTGACACCAAGTGATGTCAGATAGTCCAGTTTCTGGGTGAGCCCCTCGAAATCCCCAAATCCGTCACCGTTTGCGTCGAAGAAGGATTTGACGTGCAGCTGATAGATTACGGCATCCTTGTGCCAGGATGGATACCGGAGCTCCCGTTCAGTCCTCTTCAATCGGCTGCTCCTCGGGCAACGCTATTCGCCAATTTAACACCCCTCGGAATTAATATCGCCTGGCGTGTCTTCAAGGCCGGGATTGCGAATGTCTGCCTCGAAGGTGACGTTCGGCTGGTCAACATCCCGGGAACACAGGAGGATCCCTCGGTGTTTGGCTGAATGCCATGGGGCCTTCCCGACGCGGCTGTCCCCGTGGGCATCATTTCAAGGAGGAACGGAACGATGTCAAAAAAGAAATCGAAAAAATGGTCAAAGCGGGTCACCGACAACAGCGACGCCCTGGATCTTGACCAAGGCGTGTTCAAACAGCGCAGCGCCAAGAAGATCGCCGACTCACTCAAGCAATCCGCCGAGCAAAGCCATCGTCGCAAGGCCAGCCCATTTCAATCGGCGATGTCCATGCTGAACTTTTATATCAATCGCGCAGGCGACCAGCTTTCGAAGTCGAGGCGGACAACGCTGGAAAAGGCGAAGACCGAATTGCGCAAGGATTTTGGCCGCGAACCCTAGTCAATCTGCGATTGGCATATGAGCATCGAACTGCCGAAATGCCGGACCAGGGGCTGCTAACCGAGATTAGATTTTCCCCATCATTCCGAGCAATATCTGCAAACCACGCTGATATTTCTCGCCGCTCTTGCCGATTTGTTCGCTTTGCCACAGATTATCCTCCAAATCGGCCTTCTTTACTGGCAGTGCCAGTGCATTCGTTGCCGCCCTGATGACGAATTCGTCATCCGACTCGTCCGCTCGCCGCGTCAACGCGTTGACGGCGGAGACGATCCTTGGCGGAAAACCCTCTTCTCTCAATCGATCGAGCGTCCATCCCCTTCCCTTCTCGACGACATCGTGAAGATAGGCGACCATGCGCGCGTCTTCCCCGGAAACGAGAAGTGCAATCCGCTGGCAATGCTCGAAAAAAGGGCGCCCCGTCTTATCGGTCTGCCCCTCATGCGCCTCGAGCGCAATCTGTATGGCTTGGTCAAGGTGCCTCATGACGTTCTACGCCTCCAGTCATTGCAAATGCCCGCCGGACCGGCAAGCAGATCGAATAGTCAGGGTACAGGACGCCATCAGAGCCCGTGGAAGGTGCCCTGAGCGCCGGCCCGGATCTTATACCCTCTTTGTCGAAAGACACGGAGACCGGCAACGCAGACCTTTTCCAAGAAGCGCATCCCGCGAATCAGCCAATGAACCAAGCTCGAAAAGGATTGTTCCCTCCCCGTCGCCCCACAACACCGCTATTAGCGTCTATTTTCGTTGCAATTGGCGGTCTGCCATGCTGATGCCGAAATTTTCTGATCTTGCGTTCCCACGACTTTGGAAGGGCGCCGCATGGAATTCATCACTCGTTATGTTGATCAACCATTGCTTGATTGTGGAGCGATGGCGCTGCGAACGTGGCACGAGCACACACGTCAATCGCCGCAGAAACTCGTCCCTTTCTGGACTCTTTTCGTCATATTGTTGCTTTTGTCCGCAACCAGCCTCTTCCTGGCGGGCACTGCCTACAAATTGACCTCTGCCGCCTTGTTAATGCTCTCCCTTCCGTCGGTCCAAATGCTGACGCTCGGCCGCACGGCCAGAACCTACGATATCCGAGCCTACCGTGCGCTGGCGACAGTTGCAATTCGCAAGCGCGAAACTGAATGGGCCGTTCGCCTGACGGTTCTCTTCACCTCGGTCGTCTTTCCGTTCTGCATACACGTCGATGATCAGACGACGGCATTTTTTCTCATTGGCGCTAGCCTTTGGTTCGCACTCATTGTGCCGGCAAGGCTATATTTGGACGCAGCCGAACCGCCGCCACCGGCCGACGATGGCCGCAAGGTTTCCTCGCGAGCAACGATGGTTGTCGCTTAACTTTCAGCCATGGAACAAATTGATAGCCAAGCCCGTTCTCTATTGGGTAACAAATGGAGAGTGAGATGCTTTACTATGCGTTGGTATTTCTCGTCGTGGCCCTGATCGCCGGCGCCCTTGGATTTGGTGGTATTGCCGGTACATCCGCATCAATTGCTCAGGTGCTATTCTTTATCTTCCTGATATTCTTCGTTGTCTCTCTGGTCATGAATGTAATGAGACGCTAGGCGATGGCGAAAGAATTGACCTCGGAAGTTCCGAATGCCGGGTTGCCAGATGAGTTGAGCATAAACATCTTGTATCTCTGGCACCAAGGCCGACCCATTCGGCTTGATGCCAGAGATATGGGATATCGTCGTTTACCCAAAACGGCGTGACAAAAACGGGAGGCAACGCATGCGTGAGGAGGCACCTCACTTGCTGCAATCAATAGATTTGCAACGCGAAACAGCACCGAATTCATCATCACGCGCGACGGCCGTTACGTCTGGAGAACCCTCGGGCACCGACGCCCCTCCAGCGCAAGCCTTGCTCGCAGCCATCGTCGAAAGCTCCGACGACGCGATCGTCAGCAAATCCCTTACCGGCCACATTACGAGCTGGAACCGTAGCGCCGAACGGCTTTTTGGGTATGCGGCAGTCGAGGCGATCGGACAGCACATTTCCATTATCATCCCTGATGACCGACTTCATGAAGAAGACGTCATTATTTCCAGCATTCGCGCCGGAAAGAGAATCGAGCACTATGAAACCGTCCGCCGCCGGAAGGATGGAACCTTGCTGGATATTTCGCTGACAGTGTCGCCGGTCCGCGACAGCCACGGCACCATCGTCGGCGCTTCGAAAGTCGCACGTGACATTTCCGAGCGCAAGCGTGCCGCCGAACGCCAGGTCCTGCTGCTTCGGGAAATGAATCATAGAATCAAGAACATTTTCGCCATCGTGAGCGCAGTGATCGGATTAAGCGAGCGCACGGCAACCACGGTCCACGAACTTGCTCGCGACGTACGCGCCAGAACCAACGCATTGGCAATCGCGCACGAACTGACCCTGCAGGATATTGGGCCGACGACCTTCCAGTCGCAACAAACAACGCTCTTTGCGCTTATGAAGGCTCTTTTTGCCGCCCATCAGATCGACGGGGTCGAGCGCGTCTCGATAGATGGCGAGGACATACCGGTGCGAGGAAATATGTTGACACCACTCGCCTTGCTCCTGCACGAGTTTTCCACGAACGCCACGAAGTACGGCGCTTTATCGACGCCTGACGGCCGCATCGAGATCGACGTGCGCCATGACACTGATTTTTCGCTTGTCTGGACGGAAATCGGCGGACCGGCGGTCTATCGGCCTGACGGGCAGGGCGGCTTCGGATCGCAACTCGAAAAAGCGACCATCGGGTCACTTCAGGGTTCGATCGAGCGCGAATGGGATCCGACCGGGTTGAAGATCTCGTTGCGAATTCCCGCCACCATCCTCCGTGGAGAACAGCGCTGAGACCGTTGAGAAGCTGTAATCTACGTCCACATATATGGGAAGAAGGGCAATGGGACGAGACCCGAGTCCCGGAAAAAGCGTTGACGCAAAGCCTTCGTTTACACAGCTACTGGCTATGGTCGCCTCCTTCTTCTTGGATAGCCGGATATGAGATCTCCATCAGCAATGCCAACCGCACGATGGGAAGCTTGTCGCTTCCTGCGATTTCGACAACCAGCCGTTCCCCATGCTTTTGTGGAATACCGTCAGCAGCCATTTCCGCCAATATATTCTTTGCTTGCGCGATAGCGGACATGAGATCGGGCAGATCACAACCTTCGCCGTCATCCCATATGCAGTCGCTGTCCTGCGTCACAAAGTAGAAGGTTGTCATGTTTAATCTCGTGCGATGCGCTACGCCGGCAGCGCATCGCCGAATGAAATGTCAACCGCTCTTCTACGCCGCCTTCTTTGCCTTTGCGTTCGCGGCCGTTTCCGCCAGCTTCGTAAGCTTCTGGTCGGTCGCTTTTTCCTCAGCCAGGGTCTGCTGAAGGAGAGGTACGGCGTCCTTCAAGCCAAGTTGCTTGGCCCATTCGATAAGAGTGCCGTAGCGTGCGATTTCATAATGCTCGACAGCTTGAGCCGAGGAGATTAGGCCAGCGTCGAGCGCAGGGGTGCCCTTGAACTCTTCCGTGATCTCATCGGCTTCGGCTATAATGCCCTGGATCGCTTCGCATGTCTTACCCCGTGCCGGCTTCCCAAGCATTTCGAACACCTGCTCCAGGCGTTCGACATGCGCTTGCGTTTCATCGCGATGTTGCAGAAAGCCTTGCTTGCCTTGTTCTGCCTGCGCTGCCCGCGCCATCTTGGGCAGAGCCTTGAGAATTTGCTTTTCGGCGTAGTATATGTCTTTCAGAGTGTCCAAGAACAGATCGTTCAATGTCTTCTCGGATGCCATTGATTCCTCCAACGATTATCGGTGCGTTCTTTTTGCGCGGCCGACCTTTGATAGCCTGCGGGAAAGCCGCCTGTGCGGCATTTCATGAAAACAAAATCACGAGCTCTTATGGCCCTGCCGGCCGGCCTTCCCATGTTGTTCGTGGCTGCCACCACGTGTTGCCTCTTTTGACTGCTCGTTGCGAGGTGAGGCTTGCTGCTTCGTGCCAGTATTCTTGTGGCTCTGCTGACCAGCCTTAACGTGCTGGTCATGTGAACCGCCTTGAGTTGCCATGTTCTTTCTCCTTGGCTTGATTGCGAGACCTTGCCGATCTCGACTTCCAAACAGATGGCCAGGGCTTTGGTTCCACTAAGACTTTCAAAAAAATACTGTTGCTCTATTTCGACAATTGATGCTGTCAAGATGGGACGGCAGCCAGTCTGATCCGTCAACTTCGCTATCACGAGCTGGGTATTCACCGTCCTGCGAACACCCGGCTTGCGCCTGCAATCTTAGAATTCTTCATCAACCGACGCCCTGCATGCAACCCGCCTTGCTTAAGGCTGCACTTACGCTACATCATTTTATCAAGCGTGATCGGCAGCTCGCGAACGCGTCTACCTGTCGCGTTAAAGACGGCATTGGCGACAGCGGCTGCCACTCCTGTGATGCCGATTTCACCGATGCCGCGTGCTCCCATTGGTGCTTGTGGATCGGCGACATCCGTGTAGATGATGTCGATCTTCGGCACATCCATCTGCACAGGCACATGATATTCGGCAAGCGAGGCGTTGACAATGCGACCGGTCCGCTCATCGAAATTCGTCTCTTCCGTCAGTGCGAGACCAATTCCCATGACAATGCCTCCCTTGAATTGGCTGGTCGCCGTTTTGGCATTCAGAATGCGCCCGGCGTCAAATGAACCAAGAAAGCGAGTGACCCGAATTTCTCCCGTAACCTCGCTGACGCGCACTTCGCAGAATTGGGCGCCGTATGAATGCATGGAGAACGCCTGCATCTCGGCCGGCGGTAGGGCCTCGGCCTGGCAGACCAGTTCATTGCGACCGGAGCGATGGAGGATCGTTTCATACGTCTCGAAACGTTCGGCATCGTTGCGATGGCCGATCCCTCCCTCGCGCGGCTCGACATCGGCGAGCGAAAGGCCGGCGAGCGGCGAGGCATTTCCCGCGAGCTTGATCAGCTCTTCGATAAACACATCCGTCGCGGCAATGACAGCGCCACCGATCGACGCCGTCTGCGTCGAGCCTCCCGCAATGACGCCGCGAGGCAAGTCGCTATCGCCATATTCGAAGGTAATGCGATCGGCCGGAATGCCAAGTCGCGCAGCAATATGCTGCGTCTGCGCGGTAGCAGTGCCCATTCCCATGTCGTGAACCGCGGTCGAAACCGTGACGCGGCCGTCAGCCGTGAGCTTGATACTAGCGGCAGTTCCGGGGAAACGATGGTAGGGATAGGTCGCCGTCGCGCAGCCCATACCGATCAGCCATTCTCCGTCGCGCTGCCGACGCGGCTCCGGGTTGCGGCGATGCCAGCCGAATTGCTTCGCGCCCCTGTCATAGGCATCAAGCAAATGACGCGAAGAGAAGGACTTCCCGCTCGTGGGATCCTTTTCCGGCTCGATACGCTTGCGCAGTTCAACCGGATCGATCCCGAGCTTGTCGGCAAGTTCGTCCAGTGCGCATTCGAGCGCGAATGTCCCGACAGCTTCGCCCGGAGCGCGCATGAAAGTATTTGCCAGCATATCCATGTCGGCAACTTCCTGAGCAAGGCGAAATGTTTCGGCAGCATAGAGATGCCGGGCTGGAAAGGTAAACTGCTCGGGACAGGAATTATGCAGCGTCATGGCGACGATGCCGGTATGTATGAGCGCATTCAGGGTTCCGTCGGTAGTAGCGCCCAGCGCCACCCGCTGCTCCGTCACCGTACGGCCGCCGACCAGGCGAAAGACGCCCTCGCGCGACAGCATGATCCGGACCGGACGCTGCGCGAGCTTGGCGGCCGCGCAGGCCAGGATCTGATGATCCCATAGGCACTTGCCGCCAAAGCCTCCACCGACATACGGGGAGGTCACACGCACCTTGCTCGCATCGATGCCGAAAACCTCGGCGAGTTGCCCCGCGGTCAGATCGATCATCTGCGTCGCATCGTGCACACGCAGTTCATCGCCTTTCCAGACGACCGTCGCGGCATGCAGCTCGATTGCGTTATGATTGTACCGAGGCGTTCGATAAATGTTGTCCACCTGCACGTCGGATGCCTTCAACGCGCCTTCCGCATCGCCGATTTCCAGGATGGGCGGCTCGCCGAGCAACGTGTCCAGCTGACGCGGCTTCCTCTTGGCCTCCTCAAAGGACGTAACCGCCGGCAAGGGAGCATATTTCACCACGATCAGCGATGCGGCGTGATCGGCTTGTTCCTGCGTTTCTCCGAGAACAACCGCGACCGTCTGGCCGTTCCAATGGATTTCGTCATTCTGCATGACGGGCAGGTCGCTTGCGCCGGCGGCCGACGGCGACGACATCATCAAGGACGGCGCTTTCATTCGGGGCGCATTGCGGTAAGTCATCACGAGTACGACGCCGGGCGCCCTTTCGGCTGCAGCGGTATTAAGTTCGGTCACGCGACCCCGTGCGATCTTGCTGAAGACGAGGGCGGCGTAGCAGATGTTCTCATACGGATATTCGGCTGCAAATCGAGCCTTGCCCTGGACCTTCAGCGGCCCGTCGACCCGCGAGATCGGCCGTCCGAGCGCGCCGTGCTTGCGCAGCAATGGGTCGGATGTGACGGCTGGTTGCCAGCTGCGGGGCATTCCTTGCGGAGTGTCGGATCGTACGCTCATGCGGCCTCTCCCTTTAATTCATCGAGCACGGCGACAATCGTTCGTTTCGCCAACTCGATCTTGAATCCGTTATCCTTCAGGGCAACCGCCGCGGCGAGTTCGGCTTCGGCTGCCGCGCGAAAGCTTTCGACGGTGGCGGGCTCACCTTTCAGGGCCGCTTCGGCCTTTAAGGCCCGCCAGGGCTTATGCGCAACGCCGCCGAGCGCCAAGCGGACATCGCGCACCTTGCCCGCCTCATCGATGTCGATCGCAGCGGCGACGGAGATCAAAGCGAAGGCGTAGCTCGCGCGGTCGCGCACCTTGCGGTACGTGGAGCGTCGGGCGAAGGGAAGCGGCGGAATTTCGACCGCGGTGATCAGTTCATTCGGCTGCAAGTCCGTTTCGATATCGGGCCTTTCACCGGGCAGTCTGTGCAGATCCATGAGCGGCATGCTACGCAAACCAATCGTACCCTTGAGATGTAGCCTCGCATCCAACGCGGCAAGCGCGACGGACATGTCGGACGGATGGGTCGCGACACAGGAAGACGAGGCGCCAAGGATCGCATGATAGCGATTGAAGCCGTCTCTGGCATCACAACCGTCACCCTGATGCCGCTTGTTGCAACGCGCGGCGTCATCATAGAAGTACCGACAGCGCGTGCGCTGCAAGATATTACCGCCGACGGTCGCCATATTGCGGATCTGGGCGCTCGCCCCGGCAAGGATGGAGCGGGTAAGCAGAGGAAAGGCCGCGCGGACATACGAATCTGCCGCGAGCGCGGTGTTCTTTGCCGCGGCGCCGATGAGAAGGCCGCCGTCAGGACGTGGTTCGATGTCGGCGGGTAGTTGCGTAATATCGATCAGCATGTCCGGGCGTTCGATATCTTCACGCATTAGATCGACGAGATTCGTGCCTCCCCCGAGATATCGTGACGCGTTACCGGCCTTGGCAAGATCGATGGCCGTATTGGCATTGGGTGCCAGCTGGTAGGAGAAAGGGTTCATGGCCGCGCCCTCCCCTTGGTCTCCGTTTCACTTTGCGCGAAGGTCTGCGAGATGGCCTCGACAATACCGTTATAGGCGCCACATCGACAGAGATTGCCGCTCATTCGTTCGCGAAGCTCAATCTCATCAAGAACGACGCTTGTCGCGGAAAGGTCCTTTGTGACGGCACTCGGCACGTTGCGGTCGACCTCATGCATCATGCCGATCGCGGAACAGAGCTGGCCCGGCGTGCAATATCCGCATTGAAAGCCTTCACATTCGACGAAAGCATGTTGCAGCGGATGAAGCGGGCCTCGTGAAGCAATGCCTTCAATCGTCGTAATACTTCGGCCTTGATACTGGACCGCAAGCGCCAGACAGGAATTGATGCGTTCACCATCGACCAAGACCGTGCAGGCGCCGCAAGCGCCTTGATCGCATCCCTTCTTTGTGCCGGTGAAGTTCAGAATATTACGCAGCAGATCGAGAAGCGATGTGCGAATATCTGCCTGCACCTCGACATTTTCACCATTAATCGTGAACCTCATGATTCTTGTCTCCATGATGGCAACCGATGCGCTTGATATCGGGGATTAGCGTCTGGCCGGCGTTTCCCGGTGACACCCGCTCCGCGGCCGCCGGCGCCCTCGTCCGATCGCCGGAGCGTTGGACAGACTTGCCCCTTTCGAAGCCCGGCCGCTGTCTAAGCGAGAACCACGCGAACGGCCAATTGTTCCCAGGAGATTCCCGATGGCGAAGATTTAGATAAGGAGCGCGCCAGCGCCCGTTCCGGCTTTCACGATGTGGTTTTCACGATGGGGCCGGCACGACGACCGGCGCGGCCGCATGACAGCGACTGTTTCCTGGGAACCAGACAGGTTTATGAGAATTAATTTCTTTTCAATGGGAGAACACGGCCATGATCCGGAAATTGAAATCTGGCGAATATCGGCTTTACTCGCGCAAGGTCGACCCGAAGACAAATAAGCGTAAAAATCTCGGCACCTTCAAAACCCGCGAGGCCGCCGAAAAGCATGAGCGCGAGGTGCAATACTTCAAGCATCATTAGTCGGCTGCCAACGAAACATCGGCTCGAAACATCAGGTCCCGCCGACGATCCCCCGGTCAAGAGACCACGCGATAATAGGGCGAGCCTTTGGACGTTTGACCGATTTTGTCGTGGTCTCGCTCTGCGTTCAGTCGATTTCATTACCCCAGACGGTGATCTTGTGGGCAAAGCATGCTTTCATCTGAATGTGAGATGATTGAACTATCCCTGTTACAAAGCCGTTCCGCAGATCATAGGGCATAGGGAGCATGAAGGTGGCCGAAATCGAACTTAAACTTGACCTGTCAGATCTGGAGATGGACAGGCTCGTGACGTCGGACCTTCTCGGCGAACCCGCCGAAACGGTCGAGCAGCGTTCGGTTTACTTCGATACGGATGACCGAAGGCTATTCAACGCAGGATTCACACTCCGGATCCGCCGTTCCGGTGTCGCGAGGACGCAGACGGTGAAAGCAACTGGTCCCAGCGCCTCGTTATTCGCTCGCTCGGAATGGGAGACCGCCGTCGAGACGGATGTCCCCGCCCTCGACCATACAAGCCCTCTTCTGAACCAGTTCGGCGACATCCGGGAAAGTCTGTTTCCCCAGTTCGAGATTTCCATAGAGCGTCGGATTTGGAACCTGATCGAGAACGACTCCAAGATCGAGCTCGTTGCCGATCGGGGCACGGCCGCGGAGGCCGACCGGCAGGCGGCTATCTGCGAGATAGAGCTTGAATTGAAAGACGGTAATCCGAAGGATCTCTTTACTCTGGCGCGCAAAATCGAGGCGATCGTGCCGTTCAAGTTCGGCGTCAACTCCAAGGCCGAGCGCGGATATCGGCTGCTGGATGCGGCGCAACATGTGCATAAATCAGCGGAGATCGCTCTTGAGTGGCGCTCAAGCGCCGAGGACGGCTTCCAGGCGATCGCGCAAGCCTGTTTGCGCCAATTTCGGTTGAACGAGACCGTTCTGCTGCACCGAAGAAGCGCCGAAGCCCTTCATCAGGCGCGGGTCGCGATCCGGCGATTGCGATCGGCCATTTCGCTCTTCAGGCCGATCCTGGACGAAGAGGCGCGTCGGCTGTCCGATGAGTTCCGCTGGCTGGCTGGCGTGCTTGGCGAAGCCCGCAACACTGACGTGCTTTTGCCGAAAGCGAAAGACGGGGATCTTACGGACAGGCTGCAGAAAGTTCGCGAGGCGGCTTATGACGAGGTCGAGAACGCGCTAGGTTCGCCCCGAGCCAGAGCGCTCATGTTGGATTTCCATGAATGGCTGCATACCGGCGCCTATCGGGACGGGCCGGCGAAAGATAAGACGATCGGCGAACAAGCAGTCGAAGCGCTCGACAAGATGCGGAAGAAGCTGAAGAAGCACGGCCGGGATCTTGCCCATGTGGACGACGAGAAGCGGCACGAGGCTAGGAAGGACGCGAAAAAGCTACGCTACGCCGCGGAATTCTTCAAATCATTGTTCGCCGACCACAAAAAGGCGCGCCGCCATAAGCGTTTCATCAAGGCCATGGAAGAATTGCAGGATCAGCTTGGAGCTCTGAACGATCTTGCAACCGGCCCCGACGTATTGGACAAACACGGTCTACGAGACCACCCGGGGGCCGCGTCGGTCATTTCGCACGCCGACAAATCATCGCTGATCTTAGCCGCGCAGGCGGCCCTCGACGACGTCCTCGACGCCAAGCGGTTCTGGCGATAGCTGCTTTCACGACGATACGGCTGCATTAGCGAGGCCGTCGGCTTTTGAAATTCATAAAGGCCTCCGTTTTGATATCGCGCTCGATCCGTCACTGCAGGCCTGCCATAACATTTGACTTGGACTCATATTGGTGAAGGCGTAAAATCCACCCATTGTTGCCGACCGATCTGGTAGGCGGTGACGGGTGAAGGTAAACGCGCGCTCTGGAAGCACATGACGACCCGTATGGAACGAGCACAATTCCCAAGAGATCCGGCGCTGCGCGCCGTGCTGAGCAATTGGGCGCGCGCGTTTCTTGCCAACGAGACGTCCGTAAACCGTGTGGTGGAGCGGACCATCAACGTTGCTTGCGATGACCCCGAAATCCTCAATGGCACCAATATGGACGATGCCCTGTTTGCTCTTTTGCATCGGCACGCATTGGAGGAGATCCACCTGACCGTGGCGCTGGCTTCGGGAACCGAGATGTCGATCGTGGCGCAGCCGGACGACATTCGCAACCAGCCCTTCTGCTGAAAATCCCGCTTCGAACCCCATGCATATCCGCCGATCGCCGTATTCGGGCATGAATGCAAATGGCTGTCCGCGAAGCGAACCGGGCGTAAAGTGCCCGGCCGCTGGTTTGTGAGATTTCACGTCGCCGCGATAGGTGGAACCAATTGTTCTTCCCTGTGTTCGATGTAGGTTCCAGACGACGCAGGACACATCCCCATGACCAGCAATCCACGAAATCCTCCCAGAATTCGGGCTTATGACGGCCCAGCCGGCGGCTGGGGGTCGGCAAGGTCAGTGAGTGAAGTGCTGCTTCGCGAGCACGTCCCTGCGAAAGGACCGAGCCTGCTTGCGCACCAGAACAAGCCGGACGGCTATATGTGTGTCAGTTGCGCCTGGGCAAAGCCGGCAAAGCCTCATCCATTGGAATTTTGTGAGAACGGTGCAAAGGCCACAGCCTGGGAGGTCACCGATCGCAGAGCGGATGCGGCGTTCTTCGCCCGCTACTCGCTGACGGAATTGGCAAACTGGAGCGACCACGATCTGGAAGAACAGGGCCGCCTGACGCAGCCCATGCGCTTCAATCCCGATAGCGATCGGTACGAACCCGTCGAATGGGAGGTCGCTTTCGGAGAAATCGGAAACGAGCTGCGTGCCCTAGAGCCCAAACAAGTGGATTTTTACACCTCCGGCCGCGCCTCCCTGGAAACGTCTTACATGTATCAGCTCTTTGCGCGCATGTACGGAAGTAACAATCTGCCAGACTCTTCGAACATGTGCCATGAGAGTACCTCCGTCGCCCTGCCGGAAAGTATCGGTGCTTCTGTCGGCACCGCAATCCTCTCCGACTTTCAAAACTGCGACTGTATTTTCTATATCGCACAGAATGTCGGGACCTCGTCCCCTCGCCTGCTGCACGATCTGCAGGATGCGGCGGATCGCGGCGTACCGATCGTCACCATCAATCTTCTGCGCGAACGCGGATTGGAGCGTTTCAAGAACCCGCAAGCGCCGAGTCAAATGCTGTCGGGCAAGGAAACGATCATTTCGACGGAATATTATCAAGTCCGCAACGGTGGTGACACCGCCGCGCTTTTTGGAATATGCAAGGCTTTGATCGAAGCGGATGATGCGCTGAAGCTCACTGGCGTCAGCAAGAGCAGTGGCGCGGATGCCGAGCCCAAAGACCAGACCAATGCCTCAGAAGTCGCCTTTGCCGCCTCGATGGCGGCGGCCGACAAGAAGCACGTATTGGATCACGACTTCATCAAGGAACATACAACCGGATTCGAGCAATTCGCCTCGATCACCAGAGCCCACTCGTGGGAGGAGCTGGAACGCGTTTCAGGTCTCAACCGACAACAGATGGAACAGGCTGCGAAGACCTATGCAAATGCGCAAGCGGTCGTCATTGCCTACGGCATGGGCGTCACTCAGCACATCATGGGCGTCGACAATGTTCACATGATTGCCAATCTGGCCCTGCTGAGGGGAAATATCGGCAAACCTGGGGCAAATATATTGTCCATCCGTGGCCATTCGAACGTCCAAGGGCAGCGCACGGTCGGCATTACGGAAAAACCGGGTCTTGCTCCGCTTGATAAGTTGGCGCAACTTTATCATTTCAATCCGCCGAGATGGATGGGGCGGTCGACGGTCGAGACGTGCGGTGCGATTCTAAACGGCGAGAGCCGTGCCTTCATCGGACTTGGCGGCAATTTTCTGCGGGCTGTGCCCGACACCGACCTGATGGAAAAGGCTTGGCGAAAGCTTCGCCTGACGGTCGCGATAGCCACGAAGCTCAATCGCTCGCATGTCGTTCATGGCGAGCTCGCCTATCTCCTTCCCTGCCTGGGACGCCTGGAAATCGACGAACAGGAGAGCGGCGCGCAAGCGGTTTCGATCGAAAGTTCCATCGCGCATTTTCACGGCTCGCGAGGGCGAGCAGCACCTGCAAGCACGCTTTTGCGTTCCGAGCCGGCGATCGTCGCCGGCCTCGCCCAGGCGACGCTTGGCGCCACTGCAGTGCCATGGGACAGATGGGTCGCAAACTATGCAGAAATCCGCGACGCGATTGAAAAAACCTATCCGGAGACATTCAAGGATTTCAACAAACGGCTTTTCCAGCCTGGGGGATTCGCGCGCCCGCTTCCTGCGCGCGAACGCAAATGGGTGACAGCGTCGGGGAAGGCAAACTTCATCGCGCCGGCCCGTTTGTTTCCGGACTTCGATATCGACGGCGACCCCGGCCGCATTCTTCATCTTGCGACCCTGCGCTCCAACGATCAATTCAATACCACCGTCTATGGCTATAGCGATCGCTTCCGGGGAGTGGACGGAACGAGAATGGTCGTGTTCATGAACGGCCACGACATTCGTCGGCTCGGCTTTGTCGAGGGTGAGAGCATTGACCTGCGCACCGCGCTTGCAGATGCGACAGACAGACAGGTCACAGGCCTGCGGATCATTGAATACGCCATCCCGGAAGGCTGCTGCGCGGCCTATTACCCCGAGGCCAATCCGCTTTTTCCGTTGGCCCATCACGACAAGAAGTCGAAGACGCCCTCCTACAAGCTTCTGCCGGTCTTGGTCTCCCGCACGAGCGGTATGTCTGCTGTTGATGAATGACGATCCTATCAACCCCTTCATGTTGGCGAGCAGGAAAGGCTCCCACACTCGGTGTCATCAAGGCTACGAACTATTGCCGGCATGCGCGGGAACTTCAGGCGGAGCTGCCGGGCCATCGTTCTTGGTTGACCGCATCAGTTCAACCACGTTTTGTGGGAGGCGCCGAAGCTTCGACGACGTCGTCACGTTATGCGGCCCTGGATCCGTGCCCGACTGTTTTCCGATTTCATCAAAAGCGCACCCGCAAACAAAGCGAAAATCAGCTCGCTAGCCAAGCGACCAGGGAAGTGCCGACCCTGCGTCGGGATGCCGGCGTTGTGCGGATGTCGGGCTGGTCCTTGGATTTATCGTTCATCGTCAACTCCGAGCCGGGATGAGTATCGGAAGCATTCGCTCTAGGGCCGAGCTTGTTTCTGCCAGCATGTTGCTGATCGAGCGAAGCCCATTGGCATTTGTTCCGGCGCTCTGATTGGAGCGCATCCGACGTGAAACCAATTCAATTGCGCTAGGTTTGCTTGCGAGAGGAAATGCCATGCATTCGATCGAACAATCCGCGAAACCACTTTCGAAACTGCATCCTGCTTTGCTCAGCGTTCTCTGTCTGGGCGTGATCGTCGCGCAAGTCGACACATCGGTCGTCAATCTGGCGGTACAACCAATTGGTAAGAGCCTCGCGGCTTCGGTAACGCAGTTGCAGTGGGTCATCGATGCCTACAATCTTGTCTACGCCGCCCTTCTCATCAGCGGCGGCCTGCTGGCTGATCTTTATGGGCGGCGCCTGATTTTCGTCGTCGGCTGCATCATCTTCACAATCGCAAGCCTGGGCTGCGCCCTGGCTCCGTCGATCGCGATCCTGATCGGCGCCAGAGCGACAACCGGCCTTGGATCGGCTCTTCTGATCCCCGCCTCTCTCTCGCTCATTCGGGTGATTTATCCGGACGAGAAGGTTCGCGGCCGTGCGCTGGGCATCTGGGCTGGGTGCAACGGCATGTCGCTCGCCATCGGACCGAGCCTCGGTGGATATCTGATTCACGGCTTCGGTTGGCGGGCAGTCTTTCTTGTCGTCGTTCCGATCGGTGCGGTTGCCGCCGTCGGGGCGTTGCTTTTGGTCCCGGAAAGCGCGGACCGAAAGGGAAGGTCGTTCGACGCGCTCGGCCAGATGCTGGGCATTATATCACTGGGCGCCATCACTCTTGCAGCCATCGAATCCTCGCATCTTCCCTTGCTCTGGACGATCTTCCTGGCGTTTTGCGGCGTCGTTCTTCTCTCGCTTTTTATCCTGGTGGAACGGCGTCTGGATCAGCGCGCCCTCGTGCCGATCCCGATGTTTGCCAGCGGGAAGTTCAGCGGCGCCATGGCGGGAACGGCCGCAATGACTTTCGGCATGTATGGCACGCTCTTTCTGTTTCCGCTTACCTCGCTAAGTCTCGACAGAATGGATCCGACCGAGGTCGGCCTGGCTCTCCTGCCCATGGCATTGAGCTTTGTGGCGATATCGCCTTTTTCGGGCCCACTTTCAGAGCGTCTCGGCAAGCGGCGAGTAATTACGCTGGGACTGGCTGCAATGGGTCTGGGAAATGTGCTGCTCGGCATTGCTTTTGCCGAAAACCTATTAATCGCTGAGGAACTCGGCCTGCTGTTGACCGGCATCGGCATGGGCTTCGCAACCGGCCCGCTTACAGCGGTTGCGGTATCAAGCGTCGCCAGCGAACGCGCGGGAACCGCAAGCGCACTCATCAACGTCGCTCGCATGGTCGGCGCAACCATTGGCGTGGCGGCACTCGGATCGGTCTTTGCATTTTTCCATGAACCTCCGTCGGGCTTCATCACAGCCATGCTCTGTGGCGGCGTTGCTCAACTTCTCGGCAGTGTGGCTACATGGAGGTATCTGAAACGGGCCTAAGCGCTTTCGGATCACTTATTGTTCGTATCTTCCGCTGTGGCTTCGCATCTTCCGTTTTGGGAACTTCCCGCACGGCAGCTTGTTCGGTTACGAGTCAATCGGTGCCGACGAAGACGACATTGGTCGTAATCGGATTGCTGGTGATACTGGCTGCAAGCGGTAGCCCTGCTTGTCTGCGCTTATGTCGGCCATGTCGATTACGTGGCTGAGAAAGGCAAAGAACCCTTACCTCTCAGGCAAGCTGCCGAACTCCGCAGCGGGCTTTGATTGGATCACGGTGACAAGATAGTTACGCATCTCATCGGCACATTGCAGTTCTGAGATTTAATCAGCAAGGAGAGTCAACGATGCAAGCCGTACGAATTCATCGCTTTGGCGGGCCGGAGGTCATGCAGCTCGACCAAATCGAACAGCCAATACCGGCGACCGACGAAGTCGTCATCAAGGTCGTTGCCGCGAGCGTCAATCCGGTCGATACGAAGATGCGCGAGGGCAAATATCCTGTCGTCACCGAAAAGGATTTCCCGTATGTGCTTGGGCGCGATGTAAGCGGCAAAATTGCCGATGCAGGCGAGTCGGTTTCAAGTTTTCTGGTGGGCGACGAGGTCTTCGCCTTTCTGGCACCGGATCACGGCGGCTACGAAGAATTCGTGATCGCAAAATCGGACGAAATCGCCATGAAGCCCGTGTCCTTAGACCATGTTGAGGCTGCCGCGGTGCCGCTTGCGGGCATTACTGCGTGGCAAGGCCTCTTCGATCACGGCAAGCTCGAAGCGGGCCAGCGCGTTCTCATCCATGGCGGTGCCGGCGGTGTCGGCCACCTTGCAATTCAGTTCGCTAAAGCAAAGGGTGCCTGGGTGGCGACCACGGCTTCCGCGGCTGACCGGGATTTTCTGAGTGGCTTGGGTGCCGACCGGATTATCGACTACAAGTCGGAGCGCTTCGAGACGATCGTCGAACCGGTCGATCTCGTCTTCGATCTCGTGAGCGGCGAGACACAGGATCGGAGCTTTTCGGTCATCAAAAACGGCGGTGCGTTGATTTCCACCCTGACGGAGCCCAACAAGCAGCGCGCAGAAGCCGAAGGCATCAGGGCCGGCCGTTACACCGCGCAGCCGAATGGCGCCCAGCTCCAGAAGATCGCCGAACTTATCGACAGCGGCAGGGTGAGAGTTCACGTCGACCGCACCTTCGGGTTTCGTGAGGCTGCGGCGGCACAAAAGGCCCTGCAGGAAGATCACATCCGAGGCAAAATTGTTCTGAAGGTGCTGAATTGAATGAGAGTAGGCGACGCCGCCGATGAGATGACGCTCGATACCTCCGGAAAAGCAAACCGTTGCTGCCATGACCGGAACATCCGCCACCATCGAGCCCGTCGCTGACCTGCTCTGGACGGGCCTTGGCGGATTGCTGCCGGCGGACATTCTACCACCCGGCGGCTGACGGAAGGGCAGCCTAGGACAGTTGTTTAATGCCCACCGGCTTTGGAACCGGAACAATAGGCGGCGACCCGCTCCCGGATGCGATAATCCGTTCGTTCCCGCATAGATATCAGGCCGAAAGGAACAATTTCGCGTCGAAATATTTCTCCGGCGGCAGCGGGTCCTTGATGGTGCCGAAATCGACGAACATCTTGTTGAACTCGCCCAGCCACTTTGTGACGCTGCCGTCTTCGGTGAACTTGTTCAGTTCGGCGCTGGTCAGAAGTTTTCGGCTCTTTGCAACCTTCGCCGTCGCATCGGGCGGCGATTGCGTAAAGGCGACCGTCAATTCGATGGAGTGATCCAGGTTTGCAACCCGATAGTCCATCGCCTTCTTGATGACCTTCAGGAAGCTCTTAGCAAGCTCGGGATCGCTCTGGATCGTCTCATTGCGCGCCACGAAGGTGTTGATGAACGAGGTGTCGGGATAGAAGTCCTTGTTCGAGATCAGCTCCTTCATGTCGGGAACACGCGGCTTGATCGCATCGATCAGCGGATACCAGATGCCGGCCGCATCGATTTGTTTCGACGAAAAGGCGGCCACGACGGTGCTCGGATCCATCGGCACGATCTGTACGTCCTTGATCGTCATACCGGCCTTGCCGAGCGCCATGCGCAGGATCATGTCGCCGGACGTGCCTTGCGGGACACCGATCTTCTTTCCCTTGAGATCGGCAATCGAGCTGATTGCCGCCTGCGCGATGACGCGGTCGCTGAAGCCGATATCGTTGACCCCAAGCACCCTGGCGTGACCGCTTGCCGGAAGCCAAAGCGCGCCTGGCCCGATGGTCCCGAAATCGAGGCTGCCGGCGCCCATCGCCTGGATCTGGATGGGGCCGTTGGTGAAGACCTTCAGATCCGGCTCGAGCCCCTCGGCATCCCACAGCTTCTGATCGTTGGCGATCGCAAACAGGCTCGAATTGGGAAAATCGGAGAGATAGCCGATCCGGACCGCCTTCGAGGCTGCACGAACCGACTTGGCGATGAAGGGCATGGTGGCGGCGGCCGTCAGGGCTGCGCCCGTCCTCAATAGACTGCGTCTCGTCAGCATGATCATTTCCTCCTGTGATTGCTGATCTTCAATTCGCGGCGGGATGATAGACGGCCCGCCAGACCTCGTTGCGCAGCTCGGCAAATTGCGGCGAAAGCCGTATTTCCTCCGTGCGGGGAAACGGCAAATCCACGGGGATGATCTTGTGGAGTCGGCCCGGACGAGCCGCCATCACAATGACCCGGCTCGCCAGATAAACCGCCTCGTCGACATCGTGGGTGATGAACATCACCGTGCGGCGTTCCTTGCTCCACATGGTGAGAAGCTGGTCCTGCAATTGCACGCGCGTCAAAGCATCGAGCGCGCCGAAGGGCTCATCCATCAGCAATATTTTCGGATTGACCGCATAGGCTCGGGCGATGGCGCAGCGCTGTTTCATGCCGCCTGAGAGCATCTTCGGCAGGGCGTCGGCAAAGTCCGTCAGGCCGACCAGCTTGATGAAGTGATCGGCAATTTCGCGGCGCTCCTCCTTGGGGCGGCCGGAAATCTGAAGCCCGAATTCGACGTTCTGCCGCACGCTCAGCCAGGGAAACAAGGCATATTGCTGGAAGATGACACCGCGTTCGGGGCCTGGTCCCTTTACAGGCCCATTGTCGACCAGGACCTGGCCCGAGGACGGCGGCGTCAATCCCGCGGCAATATTCATGGCCGTCGACTTACCGCAGCCGGAAGGGCCGACCACGGTAATGAACTCGCCATCCTCTATATCGAGATTGAGGTTCTGCAATGCGGTAAAGGCCGCCTGACCCGCAAGATTGAAGCTTTTCGAAACGTTCTGAAACGAGATCTTCGGCGTCATAGCTTTTCCTGCCATGCGGTGAGAATGCGATCGGCGGCCATGACGATCCGATCCATGAGAAGGCCGAGAACACCGATGGCGATCAGGCTGACAAAGATCGTCGGCAGGTCATAGTAAAGTTGCGCCTGCTGCATGCGATAACCGAGGCCGGACTGTGCGGCGATGAGTTCAGCTGCGACGACGGTCGCCCAGGACGAGCCGAGGCCGATGCGCACGCCGACCATGATATAGGGCGTCGAAGCCGGAATGATCACGCGCCGGAAAATGGTGAAGTCGCCCGCCCCCAGCACGCGGGCGGCGTTGATGAGCGTCTTGTCGACGCTGATAACCCCCTGATAGGTCGCAACGACGCTCGACAGGAAGGCGGCGAGGAAGATGACGAAGATCTTCGGCGTCTCGTCTATGCCCATTGTCACGATGGCGAGCGGAATGATGGCAAGCGGCGGGATCGTGCGGAAGAACTGGACATAGGGTTCGATGACGCCCCGGGCGATGCGATACCACCCCATCAGAAACCCGATGGGAACGGCGACGATCAGGCCGAGGCAGAAGCCTGTCATGACGCGGCCAAGGCTGGCGAGCGCATCGCTGAGCAGGATGCCGTTTCTGGCCTCGGCGGCCGCGGCCGCAGCCACCTGGGCCGGCGTCGGAAGACCGACCAGCCCTTCGGCCGTCACCAGCCACCAGAGGCCGATACCGACAATGACGGCAGCCGCATTCAGAACCAGCATGGCGGCCGATGTCGCCAGGAAAGGGCGCCGGACCGCGTCGGGACGCGCGGATGCGTTCGTTGCGATGCTCATTGCCGTTCGCTTTCAACTGCATGTGGTTCGCTATGGGGCCTGTCGGTCAGGCGGCGGACGCAGCGGAAGCCGACATGCGTGGTCGCGCTGTCGATCATTTCCGGATGCCGGGCTGCCGGTCGGTAACGGCGGCAATAGTTCGGAGCGCAAAGATGCGAGCCGCCCTTCAATACCTTGCGCGGTATGCGGATTGCCGGTTGAAGCGGGTCGTAGCTGCGCTCAGCCGTGGCAATCCTGGGATTGATCGGAATGCAGCAAGGCTTTATGACCTCGTCCGGATGGCGGTCCGTCCAGTAATCGTCGGTCCATTCCCAGACGTTGCCGATCATATCGGAGAGACCATAGCCGTTTGCAGGAAAGGCCGCGGCAGGCGTGGTGCCGAACCGAGCCTTGCCTGCCGGATTGGCCATCGGAAAGTTGCCATCCCAGACATTTGCCATCTTGCGGCCGCCGGGCTCGAACTCCTCGCCCCAGGCGAAAGTCGCGCCCTCCATACCGCCACGGGCGGCAAACTCCCATTCAGCCTCGCTCGGTAGTACCTTCCCCGCCCAGAGCGCGTAGGCCTCGGCATCGGCATGGCAGACCTGCACCACCGGATGATCCATCATCTCCTCCGTCAGAGGCGAGATGCCATCGGGCCGATACCAACATGCACCCGCTACATAGTGCCACCAATCACCCCAGAAGCGCATTTCGCCAACGCTCTTCGGCGCCGCTCGAAAGACCAGTGATCCCGGCTGCAGCATGGCCGGATTGGCGCCGGGATAAAGCGATGAGTCCGGTGCCTGCTCCGCAACCGTCATATAGCCGGTGTCGGCAACGAAGCGGGAAAAATCCCGGTTCGTGACGGGCGTCGCATCCATGAAGAAGCCGTCGACCTTCACGCGATGAACAGGCCCCTCTTCTGGATAGAAATCCTCCGAGCCCATCAGGAAACTCCCGCCTTCGATCCATACCATCCCGTCCATCGCGAACGGGACCGATCGGTTTGCGGTTATCTCCCGAAAGCCGGTCATCGCGCAGCCGCCATGACGTCGCGCGTGCGATAGTTCGATTCGATCAACCAATCCCGCATGACATCGAGGAGCTCGCGCTTTTGCTCTTCGTAGACGGGATCGCTCCAGAGATTACGCACCTCGCCGGGGTCGTTCTTAAGATCGAACAGCTGCCCATCGCTTGATCCCTTGAAATGAACCAGCTTCCATCTGTCGCTGCGCACGCCAGTCATGAATTCGACGCCGCCGCTCATCGCGACATCGCCGATCTGTTCACAAAAGACATGCGTTCGCGGCGCCCACTCGCCCGTCTCCAGCGCGGATTTCAGACTGCGGGCCTCGAAACTTTTCGGCGGGGTGATACCTGCATATTCGAGGATCGTCGGACCAAGATCGAAGAGCTGGCAGAGGCCCTTCAACTCCCGGCCCCCTTCGAACCGATTGGCGGTCGACCAGATGATGGTGGGCACGCGGGTGACGACGTCGTACATCGACCATTTCTGGATCAGGCCATGGTCTCCCAGGCATTCGCCATGGTCTGAGGTGAAGATGACGATCGCATCCTCCAGATAGCCACGGGTTTTCAAAGCCTCCAGCAGCTCGCCGATCTTCTCGTCGATCAGCGAGACGTTGCCAAGATAATGAGCCCAGAGGCGCTGCATCTGCTCGGGCGATGGGTCGAGGCTCCAGACGACTGAATCGTGATCGACCTCGACATCGTGCTGTCGTTTCTCCTTCAATTCCTGATACAGGGAATCGAGCTCTTGCGCAGATGGCTTCGGCAGCGGCAAATCGCTGCGCTTCAGGTAAGGCTGCGAATAACGCGCCGGCGGATCGAAAGGCGGATGCGGGCCGGGAAAGCCGACTTGCAGGAAAAGTGGCTCGGTCGGCGGATAGCTATTGACCCACCACCTCGCCATGTTGCCGACAAAGGCATCGGAATGCAGCTCTTCCGGCAACTCCCAATCGAAGGCGCCAAGACGCTCGCGATAATCCTCCCGCTTGCGATAGGTTTCGCGCTGCTGCTTGACAAGGCCGTTTGCGGCAAGCGCCTTGTCCCATTCGTCGAAATACCAGCGCCCCTCCATATAGCGGTCCTTGTTTTCAACGACATAACGCTCGTGGAAACCGGAGTCCGAATTATAGGGAATGGTGTGCATTTTGCCGACATTGACGCAGCGATAGCCGGTCTCTCTCAACTGTTCGACCCAGGTCCGCTGCCAGTGCTGACCATTGGCGAGCACGCCGGTCGTATGCGGATAATAGCCGGTGAAGAGGCTGGCCCTCGAGGGCACGCAACTCGGTGCAGTGATATGGCAATCGGTCAGCGTCACGCCTTTTTCGACGAGCGCATCGAGATTGGGCGTTGCCGCATAGGGAAATCCAAGCGCGGCTATCGAGTCGTATCGCTGCTGGTCGGTCATGATCAGGATGATATTGGGGCGGTCAGCCACGCCTTATGTCCTTCCCTGCTGCCGTGCGCCAGATTCGTGCGAAATAGGCCGCAAGAAAATTTTGCGCTCTTGTCTCCTCAGCCAAGAAATGGCATAAAGTTAACGGTAACGCAACGCTCACTTGAGCAAATTTTTGCGAGGTTGGATGAGTTCTGGGGCGGAGCCGAGAGAACGGGGAGGAACGCCGACCTTGGCGTCGATCGCCGCCAAGGTCGGCGTTTCGATCAATACGGTATCGCGGGCGATACGCGCGCCCAAGACGGTGCGACCGGAGCTGCGACGGCAGATTGCCGAGGCCATGGACGAGCTGAATTACGTGCCGAACCGGCTCGCCGGCGGTCTATCGGGAACGAGATCCGATATCGTCGGCGTCGTGGTGACATCCCTTTATTATTCGGAATTTGCCTCCATCATCGACACCCTGCAATCGGCTTTGCTGAAGGATAATCTTCAGGTCATGCTTGCCAACACCCGCTACGATCCCGATCAGGAGATAACACTCGTCCGCTCGATCCTCAGTTGGCGGCCCGCGGCCGTTGCCATTATCGGCGTCGACCATCCGGCAAAGGTCACCGAACTGCTTAAATCCTCAGGCGTTCCGGTCATCGAGATGTGGGACGTCGGCGGCGGCATCATCGATTCCGCCGTCGGCATGGATCATGAAGGAGCCGGCAAAGCGCAGGCGCAGCACATAATCGCATGCGGCTACCGACATCTCGCCTTTCTCGGCAGCATGCGGGAAAATGACATGCGCGCAAGGAAACGCGCCCGCGGTGCGGCAAGCGCCATCGCCGCCGCCGGTCTGCCGGATCTTGTCCATTCCGTCCGCCAGGAAGGCGGCCGGCCGGCACTCGGCGAAGAGCTGGTCCATGAATTGCTCGATCATCATCCGCAGATTGACGGGATCATCTGTAATAGCGACGTCGTCGCCTTCGGTGTCCTGAAGGCGCTGCATGAGCGCGGCAGGAAAGTACCCGACGACATCGGTGTTATCGGCTTCGGCGACAGCGAAGCCGCGAATTACGTCACCCCATCGCTCAGCACCATCAGGCCGGGCCGTCATCGGATCGGCGAGCTGACGGCGGAACTCATCGTCGCGCGGATCAATGGCGAAGAGCCGAGAACGGATGTGGTCGATTGGGAGCTGATCGCGCGCAACAGCACCCGTCCTAGCCGCTCCCCAAATCGTTGAATGGAGATTGACGTGACCGAAGCAATGCAAAGGCCCAACATCGTCTTCATCATGACTGACCAGCAGCGTTTCGATACGATCGCCGCTGCCGGTTTCGACTACATGATCACACCCAACCTCGACCGCCTGGTCCAGGAAGGCACATGCTTCAGCCACATGTACGTGACATCCCCCTCCTGCGCGCCCTCCCGGGCGAGCCTGTTCACCGGGCTCTATCCGCATACCAACGGCGTCTTCCGCAACGACGAGCGCTGGACGCATAGCTGGGTGCGCCGCCTGGCCGATGCCGGCTATCGCTGCGTCAATGTCGGCAAGATGCACACTTCGCCCTTTGAGGATTCCTTCGGCTTTCACGAAAGACATGTCGTCGAAAACAAGGACCGAGCGACCGAGCGCCTCCCCTTCTATCTCGACAACTGGGACAAAGCCTTCTGGAACAGGCGCATCGAAAAGCCGAGCCGTGTCACATACCGGCGGCGGGAGGATTATGGCGAACGACTTGGCGCCTTCGTCTGGGATCTACCTGAAGACCTGCATTCGGATAATTTCGTTCCTGAATTCGCCGCCATGTGGCTTGATCGCTATCAGGGCCAGGAACCATTCTTCCTGCAGATCGGCATTCCCGGCCCGCATCCGCCCTACGACCCGACGCAAGCCTATATCGACAAATACAGGGACCGCGATCTGCCGGAAGCGATCCGTGATCAGGCGGCAATGAACGGGCAGCCGTCGGCGCTCTGGAAGCTTCGAGAACAACATCTCAGCATCGATCACGATGCCGTCGTCCATCTCGAAAACCCGACACCCGAGCAATTGCGCCGCCAGCGCGAGCATTACTTCGCCAATGTTTCGATGATCGACACGCAGGTCGGCAAGCTCATGGAGGCGCTGGAGCGCCGCGGCGTTCTCGACGATACCATCATCATCTTCACGTCAGACCATGGCGATTGCCTCAACGATCACGGCCATAGCCAGAAATGGACGATGTATGAGCCGAGCGTGCGCGTCCCGGCGATCGTATGGTCGCCGGGACGCGTCGAGTGCGGGAAGCTTGTCGGCGATCTCGTATCGCTCTTCGATTTCGGGCCGACGATCCTGGAAATGGCCGGGCTCGACGTGCCGAAATGGATGGAGGCACGCTCCCTTTGCCCTTACCTCACAGGCACGAAGGTCACCCCTCGCGAATTCGTCTTCTCAGAACATGCCGGCGACCGCATTCTGAGCGGCACCGAATTCATGACGATGATCCGCGATCGCCAGTTCAAACTGGTCCATTTCGTCGAGAGCGACGAAGGACAGCTTTTCGATCTCCTTGCCGACCCGCAGGAGATCAACGATCTGTGGGGTGATCCGGATCATCAGGATGTCAAACGCCGCCTGATCAACGAGATCCTGAAATGGCGCATCCGCAGCGATCTGAAGACACAAGGCTGGACCGAAGCGATCATGAAGGAGGCAGGAGGCCAGAGCCCGGTGGGAATGGGAAACAATGCCGGATAGGGCGGTCGAACCGCTTCATTATCGTCGCCGCCGCGCCGTCAGTACACTCGGCGTTGAACAGTGCCCAATCAAGCCGGCGGATCGACACGTCACAACGGACGTCCTTTGCGCTCATGATTGACTAGCAGATTGGACATATTTTCGATGACGTCCGCCACACCGTAGTTGCTGGCGAAATCGCAGCGGCTGGCTTCAGCCAATCCCACAGATTAGGCTTGTGGTGTCGGATAGAGTGCCAGGATGTTGACGTTGACCCTGGGCGGCTGCGTAGCCGCGCAAAAAATGGCATTGGCCAGGTCTTCGTTCGCCAGCTGCACCATATAAATGGCGCTTCAATTTTCTCGTCCTTGACCTCAACGCCTCCCGCCGTCATCGGGAAATTCTGCGGACCGATCATCCAAACCGCGGGTGAGTCGACGGATCAGGGCAGGACCTTACCCATCTGTTCAGGAACATCCGCAGTTCACGACAGTTGGGTATTTCAGTGGATCAATGGAGGTCGTTATGAAAAGATTCCTCGCTACTGTGAGTGCGGCACTCTTCGCTTCTGGAACAGCTTTTGCCCAAAGCACTGTTGTTGTAACTCCGGACAGTTCCGATGCCAACGGGTCAACCGTCGTTATTCCTGGAGACGTTACGACGTATGTGACAGGACAACAAGTTCCCTCGGCAACTTACGAAGGTGACGTCGTAGTCGGTAGCGAATTGCCTAGTTCCGTCGAGGTATATCCTGTTCCCAGCAACAATGACTATGCCTATGCCGTCGTCAATAAGAAACGTGTTATCGTGAACCCGCATACTCATAAGGTCATCGAAATCGTCAAATGATCGATTGATGTGTGCACGGTCGCTGCGGCCGCCTTCAAGGCCCGTCGGCACCCAGCTTATTGTTTGCCGGCGAGCAGAAACGGCGCCGTGCTTGAAAGGGCTATGACGATAGCCGTCTGATCCTGCGCCGGCTGCGACGCCAGCGCTTTCGGCATGATTGCATCTCTGCCGCGCGCCTTCCTCTCATCAGCCGCCATGAAGTGCGGGCTTTTAGCGCCGGAACATGTCGCGCACCCTAGCGAAAATGCTCGGTCGATCGCCTGCGGCAATCAACGCACGGACATTCTTGGCCGCCGCCGAGGCATTAACCGTTGCTCCGAAGTGACAATAGCAGACAAGCCGATGCAACTGATTGTGACTCAGCCCGAAGAACTGCCTGATTTCGCCATAGCTGTCGCCCGCCAGCCCGGCTGCGCGTAGAACGGGGTCAGCAAACGCCACCGACAACGGTGAATTGTCGGCGCGCATGATCGCACGTTCCTTGGCCGACTGATATTCCGTTTCATGTAAAGTTGAGAGTGCCTGATCTTCGCAGCGTTCGAGGAGCTGCGCCCAACGCTCGAGGCGATCTCGACGGGCCACGGGCAGCGGATATGGATACTCAAGATTGACCTTGGCGACGCTCCGAATTTCTTGAAGGGCATGGTGCTTCATCGATGGTTCCTTTCAAATGACAGCTGTCATTCGCAGCATTCTTAGTTTGCTTCGGCGCCGCTAAATTGCGGCAACTGTTCGACTAATTGCTTTTCGACGTGACAAGCTCTTGAAGTTCGGAAAGATACATGTTCCTGAAACTTCTGAGGTGCATTGTGGCAATCCTTTCACCCGATCTGATCAAAGATCGAGGTGCTGGCATGCCCTAACCGCAGTCATGATCAAATGTTCCGATCAAACTCCGGAACCTTCCAAAATCGTTTCATCATCGCGCACCCCAACTCGGTGGGATCTTCGCGCAGAGACCCCGCGCCGGCCGTCCACCAATGCGTCAAGCCGAACGTATCGTCGATCGCATGTTCCTTGTCGTGGCTTGCGAAACTGCCTGCCTCTGCCGCGCCATTCCCACACCTGCCCTGCAGCTGGCACCTTCATAAGGAACTTCCTGGGATCACCATCTAGGCATGTACTTTTGTCGCCGATGCGGGTGGCATTGAACGCCGACCTTGAGCGTCGATCGCAAGCAATCTCGAATACGTGCCTTTCAAACGGAACGGATAACGTGATCGTCGGTTCTATGAGAGCGATATTATTTAAGCTCCACCGGATCGGTCGATGGAACCATGCGCATTCTGATCTGGCTGTGCCCGGCGGCCATCTTGGCCGCCTTTGTGATCTGGTTCGTGACGGGACCAGTCATGCCTTTTGCAGCAGGTGATCCGCGCCTGCGAGATAATGGCGATCCGGCTCAGGGCCAGCTTGTCTTTGCCGCCGGCGACTGCGCGTCCTGCCATGCCATCCCCGGTCAGAAGGATCGTCTGAAATTGGGGGGCGGCCTTGCGCTGGCATCGCCCTTCGGCATGTTTCGCGCCCCCAATATTTCATCCGATTCCATCGATGGCATCGGAACCTGGAGCACGGTCGACCTCGCCAACGCCTTGATCGGCGGAGTTTCACCACAAGATCGGCATTACTATCCAGCGTTTCCCTATGCGAGCTATACTGGCATGCGGCTCGACGACGTTAGAAATTTACGAGCCTATCTGAAGACATTGGCTCCGGTGTCCGGCCGCCCACCCGAGCATGATCTGTTTTTGTTGTTCCGCATGCGTCGCCTGTTGGGGTTCTGGAAATTGCTATTCTTCCGTGAAGGCCAAACGCGGGCACCCGTCACCACCGATCCCATCCTGGCTCGCGGCGGCTATCTGGTCGAGACCGTGGGTCACTGTGCGGAATGCCACTCGTCACGCAATATCTTCGGCGCCATCAAGCCCGAAACACGATTTGCCGGCGGTATCGATCCCGAAGGCACGGGTTTTGCCCCGAACATCACGTCGAGCCGAATTGGACACTGGTCCGAAGCCGACATCGCGGAAATGTTAAAGAGCGGCAACACGCCTGACAATGGCCGCGTCGGGTCGTCCATGGCCGACGTCGTCACCAATATGGCCATGCTGCCGCAGAGCGATCGCGCCGCAATCGCGCGCTACATCAAGACGCTGCCGGCTCGTCCAACGCCACATCCTTGAGCGGATTAATGTGTGTAGAGATAAGCGGCCAGATCGCGTGCCTCGGCCTCCGAAATTCCGGTTTTGGGCATGGCGGAGTTGGGCGAGAGATCCTGCGGCGACACGATCCAATGTACGAGATTGTCACCCGTGTTGTTGACGACGCCGGCAATGTAGACCCGGTTTTGAAGACCAGACAAAGCGCCGCCAACCTGCCCATCTGCGCCGGCGATTCCGGGGATTTGATGGCAGCCAGTGCAACCATATCGTCGAAAGATAGCCGGTGCGCGCGAGGGATCGCCGCCTTGGGTGAGCACCCGCGCAACCTTCAGGCGCTGTCGCGAATCCTTTGCCATGTTTGCGCCGATCAGGGCGCAGAGCAAGGCAATGGCTGCCGCACCCAGCCAAAGGCCGCGGTATCTATAAAGGGCAGATGTGCTGGCCATCGTCCACTCCCCTACTGGCTCTCGCTATCCATAGCGCCACCATTGCAAGCGCCGCTCCGGCGTAAATCGTTCCGGCCGGAATCCACATGACCATCCCGGCGAGTTGCTGATCCTCCAGTGGCGTGAGTCCCCAAATCCCAGCAGCATGGGTCTGTTCGAGGTACAGGACGCGGGGAGCAAGGGCTATCAGCGCTCCGAGCGCTCCGGTGTGAAGCATGGTCAGCAAAAGATGCCACGCCGCGACGCCATGATTGCTGCGCCAGAAGATCGACCACCAGAACAGAATTGCGGTGGCAAAAAAACTCAAATGCTGCACACGATGCAGCGTGATATCGCTGACTGCGGCGTCGAACAGAACCGGTGCGTGCCAGGCCCATATGGCGACGGCATGCAGCAAGGTGGCATTGGTTCCTCCGCTCAGCCAGCGCCAGACGATCCGCATAGAGCCTTTTCTCATCGCGCGCCCCGCCCGGCGTCTCAGCCGATCCGGCAGGCCCCACAAGAACAGGCCGGCAGGCTGGGCGATGACGATCAAGGGAGCGGAAATCGCCATGATGATTTCGTGCTCGATCATATGAAACGTAAAAAGCTGCTCTGCGAGCCAGTGCAGCGGGGAGAGCAGCGCGGCGGCGAGCGTCAGCCAGCCGACCCAATAAAAAAATGCGCGCTTCGCCACCACGGGTCGGCTCGTCTGGGCGCGCCGCGACAGTCTCCGTAAACCTCGTCCGTAAAGAAAGCCGGCGATCACCAACGGCGTTAGAATCCAAGGGTCGATCGCCCAAACAGAAGGAAAGAAATGCACTTCCGCACCATGCGCAACGGCCTCCCGCCCCGTCATCAGCAAAACCATGAAAGCGCCTAATGTTCGCATGCGTCCAAGAGCCACGCGGCTCCTCCCTGCAGAAAAAGTGCAAAGGCGAAGACAAGCCCAATCAGGATGCTGAGATGGCGGATGAACTGCCCTGTTCGGGCCGCCGGCGGCGTCAAACCGGCTTGGGGCGCCAACGCGCTGGCAAGCGCGAGTGGGACAGCCAAGACCGACGTCAGAAGCGTCCAATGCGTATGGCGGCTGCAATCGACATAAGGCAGGATCTGACTGAGCTGGGTGTCGATGGCCCATATAGAAGGAGCAAGGATCAATCCGCCATATTTCGCCGCTGTGGTCATCATAGGCGTGGTACCCAGTAAATGCATGCATACAAGGGAATCCAAGCGACAACGACAAAGTTCCAGTACATTGCGTTATCTTCGACATCGCCGAACCGGCGCGGATTATCGGCGTGTTTGGAAAACATAAGGCACGCCAATACCAGCGTATCAATAAGATCCGTGATGATGTGGGTCGTATGGAGGCCCAACATCGTCCATATGACCGAGCCATAGGCATTGTCGTCCCAGCGTACGTGGAGCGCGGTGAATTCAAAGGCGCGAAGGACCAGCGGCGCTGCGCCGAGCAGCGACATGACGACGAGCCCAAGCCGAACCTTGGGCAGGTCTTTTTGCCGTGCCCAACGAGAAAGAAGAATATTCGGGGTGACACTTGCAAACATTATTGCCGTGAGAGAGGTGCCCGGGATGAGACCGGGCGCCGGGGCGTTGATGGGCCATTGCGGGGCGATGCTCATCAGATAAAAATACACCGCGATCGTCAATGCGAAACCCGACCCTTCGATGAGCATGAAGCCGCAGGTTCCCCACCAGGTCAGGCTCGCCGTCCCCGTCCCATGGGGCGGCAGCTTCGAGACGTCGAGCGCGACACGCTGTTTCATGATTCATCCTCCGGCGTCTGCTTCGGCCAGAACCAACCGGTCAGAGTGATGCCGATCGGAATCGATCCCCATATGACAGCCCATGGCGAGAAGATCGACCAGATCAGCATCACGGTGGTGGCAAGAGCTGCCAGGAGCGGCCAGATCGAATTACGCGGCGACGATTCACGGGCTTCAGCTTGTGCCTCGACGACGCTGCTGACGATCAATTCTCGTCGATCGGTACGCAGCCCGGCCGCGACTGCGAGCTCGCCCGGCTGCGCCCACAATGGATCACGTGCGCCGACCACCGGAATGCGGCGGAAGTTGAAACATGGCGGTGGTGACGGCGTCGCCCATTCGAGCGTCGAGGCATTCCATGGGTTCTCGCCAGCAATCCGTCCCGATCGCGCACTGCGAATGACGTCGATGAAGAAGACGAGGAATCCCAGCGAAAGAACCACAGCGCTCAGGCTGACGAACATGTTCATGCCTGCCCAGGGCATTTCCGGCTGATAGGTGTAGATGCGCCGCGGCATGCCCTCGAGGCCTAGAATATGCATCGGAAAGAAGGTCAGGTTGAAGGCGCCAAAGATTAGCCCAAACGCCCAGCGGCCGAGTGTCTCGCTCATCATGCGACCGGTCATCTTGGGAAACCAGTAATAGATGGCGCCGAGCAACGGGAAGACGGCGCCGCCGACCAGCACATAATGGAAATGCGCTACGACGAAATAGGTATCATGCACCTGAGTGTCGAATGGCACCGACGCGACCATCACGCCCGTCAGTCCACCGATAACAAAAGTCACAATGAAGCCGAGCACAAAGAGCATCGGGGTTTTGAGCACAGGTTGCCCGCCCCATAGCGTCGCCAGCCAGCAAAATATCTGAACGCCTGCGGGAATGGCGATCGCCATGCTGGAGGCCGTAAAGAAGCTCTCACCGAGCTTCGGCAGACCGACGACAAACATGTGGTGAACCCAGAGACCAAAAGCCAGGACCCCTGTCGCGATCAGTGCCATGACAAGCGGAAGGTAGCCGAAGGCGGGACGGCGGGAGAAGGTCGCAACAATCGTCGACACCATGCCGACGGCTGGCAGAAAGATGATATAGACCTCGGGATGCCCGAAGAACCAGAACAGGTGCTGCCACAGCAGCGCATCACCGCCCTCTGCTGGATTGTAGAAATGCGTTCCGACAAGTCGGTCGAGAATGAGGGACGAACTGGCGAGCATGATCGCCGGCATGGCCATGATGACGAGGAAGGCGGTGACCACCATCGACCAAACGAACAGTGGAATGCGGTCCAGTGACATGCCGGGCGCACGCTGCTTGAAGACAGTGACGACAATTTCCACGGCAACTGCCAGTGCCGAAACTTCGGTGAAGGTTATCATCTGCGCCCAGATGTCGGCGCGCTTGCCGGCACCATATTGCGGTCCGGACAGCGGCACGTAAGCAAACCATCCAACGTCGGGTGCGGTATCCAGGGCAAACGACACCCACAACAGCAAGCCGCCAGCTAGAAAGATCCAATAGGAAAAGGCGTTCAGCCGCGGAAAGGCGATATTGCGGGTACCAACCATGAGCGGAACGAGATAGACGGCCATCGCTTCCATGACCGGTACCGCAAACAGGAACATCATGTTCGTGCCGTGCATCGTGAAAATCTGGTTGTAGCGATCCGGACCGATGAAACGCGCTTCCGGTCGCGCCAGCTGCAGCCGCATCGCAAGCGCCAGCAGGCCGCCCATGGCAAGAAAGATGAAGGCGGTGGCGATGTAACGGCGTCCAATGATCTTGTGATCGACGGTGGTAAGGGCGCCCCAGATGCCATCGGGCGTCATCCAGGTCTGTGCGAGCCGCCGGTCGAGATCTTCGTCGCCGAACATCAGATCTGTCGGTTTGGTTGGTTTGCCATCCTTCGTCATTTGAGGCTTTCCATGTAGGCTGAAAGCTGCCGTAGTTCGCCGCTGGAAAGTGGAACCAAGGGCATGTTATTTCCGGGTTTCAACGTCTGGGGATCAGCGATCCATGCGGCAAGCGAGCCGCGCGTATTGTCGAGAAGGCCCGCCGCGATCGTCTGGCGACCGCCGATATGGGTCAAATCCGGCCCCGTCGTGCCCGATGCTTCGGTCCCGCGTATGGTATGGCATGCGATGCAGGGCTTGCGCATAAAAAGAGCCTTTCCGGCGGTCGATTCCGGGTCGGTCGGCGATATGCCATCGCTGCGCTGAGAGGCAGCCCAGCGCTGATAATCCGCCATGTCCTCGGCAATGACGAACAGCGCCATGTGACTATGCTGAAGTCCGCAGAATTCTGCGCATTGACCGCGATAGACGCCTGGGCGATCGGCGCGAATGGTCATGGTGTTTTTCCGGCCGGGAATAAGGTCGCGTTTACCGGCGAGGCTCGGCACCCAGAAGGAATGAATGACATCGGAGCTTTCGAGTTCGATGCGAATATCCACGCCGACGGGAATGTGCATCTCGTTGGCCGTCTGGAACGCCTTGGACGGATCGGCATCGTCGTAAAGGAATTGCCACCACCATTGCTGGCCACGGACTTTGATTGTGAGACCGGGATTCTGGGCGACGCCAAGGCCTCGCCCTGCATAGAAGCTCGCAATAGTCAGCCCGGCGATGATGAGCAAGGACGCCGCCACTGCGGCCGTCACCAGCCTGCCCATCCGCCGCTCACTCTGGGAGCTTGGCCTTTCTCGCGGCGTCCGGGCTCGCAGCAATGCCAGGACTAGGACGATCACCACCAGCGTCCATACGGCACAGCAGATGACCACGATACCGATGATGAGATGCTTGAGCTGGATGGCCGACGCCCCCTCGGCATTCAGGACCGACTGAGCACCGTTGCAACCTGCAGTCAGGATGACCGACAGCAAAAGGGAAACGGCGGCGGCCGTTTTCAAGGTGATGGCCCCTGCGCGGCGTGCGTTCCGGCAGGGCCTTCTTCGAACAGGATCGCCGCCGGCGCCCGGTTTTCCGCAGGCCGCGTATGCTTATCGTCATTGCGGCTCGGTGCGGTGCTTTTCGCCTTATAGGCACCGATCGTCTGGACGTAGCCCGCCAGCTGCCAGATCTCGTCGACCGTCATTTTGTCGCGAAAAGCCGGCATTCCATGGGGGCGGCCGTCACGGATGGAAGCTGCGATTGAGACCATTTCCGGGCCGTAGAACCACCAGCCGTCCATGAAGGAGGGACCGGTCCCGCCACGCCCGTCACCGTGACATGCCGGGCAGCCGAACCAGGAATAGAGACGTTTGCCTTGACTGAGATCGTAGGCGGTTTCCTCATAGGGTTTGCCCAGAGCAAAGTAGATTTCCGGAGGAGTGCCGCTGATACCGTTCGGCATCAGCCGCAGCTCGTCCAAGGCGGCACCTACCGGAGGGTCAGTGCGATATTGCCGTCCTTCGCGCATACTGCCAATGAGGGCGGCCGCACCGACGCCCACCAGAAGGGTACCGATGCAGAATGTGCGATCAAGGAATTCTCGGCTAACCTCCCATGACATGTTTGATGTTCCAACCTTCTGCGGGCACTAGCCGGCGGGCCACGGACCGGAACGCCGTTCTTGTGATGATGAACATCCGCAACTCCTACAAAGAACCAACGACAGGCATTTCTGTTCCCACCGCTTGCGTCCGTGACCAACACATCCGCCGGCGAACAAATGTCGGAAAAAGCGCCTTATAGAATTGCCGCGATCCTTCTTCACGGACTGGCCCCTTTTGCCTGTCAACGTTCATTCCATCGTCCCGCGGAAGCCGAGAAGCATGTGACAATCGTCCTCGGGATCGGATGAGCCTCTGCTACATTGGAACTCGCGCGCCTCTATTTGATTATATGAGGAATATCGAGCTCAGCGGCATTCCACGAGGACCATGGCCGTGAAATTCTTCATCATCGCTCTCATGCTTGTCCCCATCACTTCTTGCTCGGATGCGCAGCAAGAAACCGAACGCCGAATTCGTGCGCTTCTTTCCTGGAGCGCAACGGCGGACATGGTGCTGGACGCGCGGGCGAAAATGCTGGTGCCGAACAGTTTTGCCGCGTTAACCATGGAGCGATGCGGCAAAGAGATCGGCAGTCTGTCGAAAGAGCTTCCGACATCCCCCCAGGATCTGGCTGACGTGACCGGTCGATTGTTGAAAACCATCGGTGCGGCGCACGACGATATCGTCAAGGGCCGGACAGATACTGTTTCGCAGCATCTCGGCGATTTGCGGAGCATCGAAGCCGAAATAAAAGGCTACTCCGGAGCAGCGCAATGAAAAAACTGCTGCAGATATCGCTTGGCGTCATCACGAGTATCGGCGGCTTTCTTGAAACGGGAAATATCGCGACTTCCAGTCAGGCAGGGGCAGCCTACGGATACGCCCCCCTCTGGGCCATCGTGCTCGGCACGACCTGCGTGATCTTCCTCGTCGAGATGTCGGGGCGCTTTGCAATCGCAAGCCACTACACCATCGTTGATGGAATTCGAGACCGCTTCGGCTCCAACATTTTTCTTCTGACGGTAAGCATAGCATTTATCGTCAATCTTCTTGTTCTTGCGGCCGAGATCGGCGGTATATCGCTAGCGCTGCAATTCCTGACCGGCGTGAAATTCCAGTGGTGGTCATTGCCGGTGACATTCGCCGTCTGGCTGCTGCTGTGGCGAGGAACGTTTGGCCTCATCGAGAACGGCATATCGTCTCTGGGGCTTTTGGCACTCTCCTTCGTCGTGGCCGTGTTCGTCATGGGTCCGCCATGGAGCGAGGTCGTGAAAGGGATGGTGCCGACGGTGCCCAGCGAGGATCCGCTGCATTACAGTTTTATCGTCGTCGGAATCTTGGGCGCAGTCATCTCTCCCTATCTCTTCTACTTCTATTCTTCGGGCGCGATCGAAGACGAGTGGGACAAGAGCTTCTTCGGTGCCAATCGCGCGATCGCAATCATCGGCATGAGTTTCGGCGCGATCATCACCGCCGCCATCATGGTGCTGGCCGCGATGATCTATCCCCCCAAAGGGATCGGAGACATCGAAGGGTATGAGCAGATTGCCATGATCCTCACACCCGCCTTCGGAAAATGGGGGCTTTATCTCTTCGCAACGTCACTCGGGATAACCTGCCTGGGCGCAGCTCTCGAAGTAAGCCTGGCGCAAGCCTATCTGGTCGCGCAGGGCTTCGGATGGAACTGGTCGGAAAACACGAAACCGAAAGACAATCCCGCCTTCTGCCTTGTCTATACCGCTTCGCTTCTCATCGCCGTGATCCCGATCGCCGCCGGCATAGATCCTTTAAAGCTCACCATCTTTTCGATGGCACTCACCGCGCTTAGTCTGCCGTTCGGCGTCGTTCCCTTCCTCATCCTGATGAATGACCCAGCCTATGTGGGCGAACACCGGAATGGCTGGATCGGCAACGCCGCCGTCATCTTTATCGTCGCGATGGCTTTCGTGCTCTCGATTATGACCACGCCACTGGAAATCCTGGGAGGCTGACATGCATCTTGTCCGTGATGTTCTCGATAAGCAGATCGTTGATCGCCGGAAGGCTCGGATCGGAAAAGTCGACGGTATCGTACTTGCGGCCGAAGATGGCGGCCGGCTCAAGATCGCCTTCATCGAAATCGGCACCTTGACGCTGGTGCGAAGACTGAGCCTGAGCCTGTATCGCCGGATGCTCGCCTTTTCCCGGCGAGCGCAAGGAGGTAACGGCTGGCGTCCCTATCGAATCCCATGGTCGAAGATCACCGACGTAGACGTTGATATCAAAGCTGATGTCGACGGCAGCGAGACGCCGCTGGAATGGGCACAGGAATGGCTGAGACAACATGTCTTCCGGCACATTCCGGGAGGGCGATCTTGACGGAACTTCAGTTGGAACTCCTGATCGGAACGCAGGTTCACGACGTGAATGATCAGCCGGTCGGACGGCTGGAGGAGATCAAGGCGGAAGCTGCCGAAGACGATTTCGTCATTGTCGAATATCACCTTGGAGCTCTCGGCCTGCTGGAAAGATTGTCGGCAACGGCAATCGGCCACTTTATGCTGCGCCCCTTCGGTTTCAGGGAGCGGTCGAGCGGGCACATCGTGCCGTGGAACAAGCTCGATGTGACGGATCCTACTCACCTAAAACTCAAATGCACCATCGCCGAACTCGACGCGAGACCTCGATGAGTATCCGCGGAAGCATCCACGCACCGAGCCAGGTTCACCGCTGCAGGTTCGCTCGATGTTTTTTTCAGATGAGGTAGAGATTACCTGCGCTGGAAGATCGGGCGAGGTCGCCCGATTGTCGAAACTCTTTGCAGTCGGCTCAAACTCGGCATCGTCAAATCACTCCCTGCGGACCCGGGTCGCCCACCGAAGGCGGCGAAGCACTTTTGGGTCCTGGGCAAACCGCCAGGCGTCTGGCTCGCCAGCCGTGAACCACTGATATTACCAGGCTCGCAATTGCGGAACGGCGGTATCGGAAGGCACGAGACCATCCGTCGTCAGATCATGGAGCGCAACGAATCGAAGTGGTGCATCATACGCTCCGCCGTCGGGCGGATGCCGGTGAACAGCTCGAAAGCCTTCACCGCCTGGAACACCGCCATCCCGCCGCCATCGAGAACACGGCATCCCTTTTTCTTTGCCAGCGTCACCAATTCGGTTTCGATCGGGAAATAGACGATCTCGGCGACCCAGAGGCGATCCGACAGAAGTTGCGCGTTGAGCGGCAGCCCCGGATGAGCGGCCATGCCGGTCGGCGTTGCGTGAACCAAGCCATCAGCCGCATCCAGGGCCGTGGCCAGATCACGACCAACCGAGAAAGTGCAAGCGCCGTGAGCCGGTTGAAGCTGATCGACGAGTGCCTTTGAACGCAAGGGGTCCAGATCGAATATCTCGATCGAACGTGCACCCATTTCAGCCAGCGCATGGGCAACGGCAACGCCGGCGCCGCCCGCGCCCAGCTGCACGACATGATCGAGCGAAACACCCGCCAATCCACGCCGAAAGCTTTCGGCAAATCCCCACCAATCGGTATTATGTCCGATCCTGCGACCTCGTTGGAAAACGACTGTATTGATGGACCGCAGCGTCTGCGCGTCGGCCGACAGCTCGTCCATCAAGGCAACGGCCGACTGCTTACAGGGATGGGTGATGTTGAGACCAGCAAAGCCCTGCGCCTGGGCCTCATTGACAAGATCAGGAAGGGCCGATACGGAAAGGCCCCGGACGTCGAGGTCGATGAGATCGTAACGATAGGAGAGGCCGCAATGCTCGCCTTCGCGCATGTGCAGGGCCGGCGTTAGCGAACGGCCTATGCCGGCGCCGATCAATCCAACATGAAGCTGGCGCGGAATAATCGCGGCTTGAGTGTTCAATTTTTTCCTCCCGAGCAGCAAATCAAAGCCATGCCACAGGCTTGTCTGCAAAATGTACGAACTAGTACGTAAAGTCAATAAGAGGCATGCTTTCTCGCTCCGGGAAATCCCCAGCCGCAAATCAACGGCTTTATGCGCGTCAGGCTAATTCGGAGGAAGAATGTCTCAGAAAGGCAAGAATGGCGTCGACGATCAAGGACTTGTGCCGCTTCTTCAGCTCCTCCGAAGTGAGATCCCGCTCGAAGATCGCCCCAAAGGTGTGGCGATTGGAAACGCGAAAGAAGCACTGGGCGCTGATCATCATGTGCAGATCGACCGGGTCCACGCGACGCAAGAAACTGCCATCGGCATAGCCCCGTTCGAGGATGTCCGTGATGATATCGATGATTGCGATGTTCATCTGCGACAGGACGACGGAACGCTTCATATGCTCGGCACGATGGATGTTTTCGATACTGACAAGGCGCACGAAATCCGGATTCTGATCATCATGATCGAAGGTGCTCGAGATCAGTTGAGCCATCGCCTGAACCGGCGGCATGTTTTCGAGATCGAGCTCGCTCTCAAGTGTGCGGATCTTCGTATAGGCTTGCTCGAGAACGGCGAGATAGAGCCCTTCCTTGCTGCCGAAATAATAATAGATCATGCGCTTGGATGTCTTGGTGCGCTCGGCGATCTCGTCGACGCGCGCACCGGAAAAACCGGCTGCGACAAACTCCTCGGTGGCGATCTTCAGAATATTTCCCTTGGTCGCGTCTGGATCGTTCTTTCGCGTCAGACGCTCGATCTTGGCCGCTTGCGCTTTCGTCATGCCCTGCCCGTCTTCCTGGGTCTGTCCCTTCCCATCATTGACGATCAAAGCTTTAACACAGGCTTTACGCGAATGGGGAGAGCCTAAAGTTTCGGCAGACCAATCGGCCGCAGGTGACGCCTCAGCGCGGCTATGCGAAAGATGGCATTCGCCGCGCCATATCCACGATAGCCGCTGCGCTGAACAATCTCGAAGAAGAAGCCTTCGCCATAGGTCGGGCTGTAGAGCTGGAAATATTCACCGTGATCGTCGCGATCGTAGAGGATATTGTGCGCCTTCAGCCGATCGGTGAAAACCGGATCCAAGCCGAGCCTCGCCTCCAGATCGTCGTAATAGTTGGGCGAGATCATCAAGGTGGCAAAGCCGTTTTCCGACAGGGCTGCCGCTGCCGCGAAGATGTTATCGGTCGCAAAAGCTAGATGCTGAATGCCGGAACCGAATGTCTCGGCGATAAAGTGCCCGGCCAAGGTGTTGCGATTTTCCGCACCGTTCAGCGTGATGCGCAAGCTGCCCGGCTCGTTTTCGACGACCTGGCTGCGAACGACCCCGGCAGGATCGATAATATCGACCATCGGCGTCTTATGCGCATTCAATATCGCCGTATAAAACAGCTGCCAGGTCAGCAGTTCCTCATATTTCGTCGTTTGCGCAACATGATCGATACCGGTCAGGCCAACCGGCTGCAGATTGGTGTCGTCATTGACCGGATCGAATTCGATCTCCCATATGCGCGCGAGGGCGCTCCTGCGGTCGAGAAAGTACAGGATGCCGCCGCCAACGCCCCTGACAGCAGGCATTTCGATCTCGCCGGGATCCAATGGCTGCTCGAAACGTTCGGCGCCGAGCGCCACGGCCCGCGCCATCGCGGCCTGAGCATCATCCACCCACAATCCCATCGCATAGGCCGACTGCCCATGCAAAGCATAGGAGGCGCCGGCAAATCCATCCGGATCGGTATTGACGACCAGATTGATATCGCCTTGCCGGAAGACATCGACACGCTTGGTCTTGTGACGCCCGACATGTCGAAAGCCCAACGCGTGCAGCCGATCGGAAAGAACGGGCGCCTCTGCTTCTTCGACGGTGAATTCGATGAATGCAATGCCGTCCACGTCGGCACGCGCCGGCATGGGCGGCAGGGTGAGGCTGCTGCTTTCCGCGCGGCGAACCTGATCACCGAGATAGATGAGCGAACGTCGGCCATCCACGGCAATGGCGGTCGGCGAACCGCCACGAAACTGGTCGTTGAAAATCTCTAGCGACAGGTAGCCATCGTAACCGGTCGCGGCGACGGCCTTCATGAATTCGAGCACCGGAAGATCGCCCTCCCCCGGCATGTTGCGGAAGTGGCGGCTCCAGTAGAGAAGATCCATGTCGATCAGCGGCGCATCGGCAAGCTGGATGATGAAGATCTTCTCTTTCGGGATTGACCGGATCGAATTGACATCGATCTTGCGCGAAAGCGTATGGAAGCTGTCGAGAATGAGGCCGATATTCGGATGGTCGGCCCGACGAACGATTTCCCAGGCGTCGCGGTGATCATGAATGTGCCGCCCCCAGGCAAGAGCCTCATATCCAACCCGCAGGCCGCGCTTGGCCGCCCTCTCGCCGAGTTCGAAGAAATCGGCTGCGGCGCGGTCGATCCCGCCCAGCGCCACGGACGAAACGTTGGAACAGACGAGAACGAGATCGGTCCCCATCTCCTGCATCAGGTCAAACTTGCGTTCGGCGCGATCGAAGGTCCGGCTGCGCAAGGGTTTAGGCATGCCCTCGAAGTCCCGGAAGGGCTGAAAAAGCGTGATTTCCAGCCCATGATCCCGAACCATTCGACCGACCTGGCGCGGCGATTCATCGAAGGCGAGGAAATCGTTCTCGAAGATTTCGACGCCATCGAAGCCGGCCTTGGCGATAGCCTGGAGTTTTTCCTTGAGGTCACCGCTAATCGAAACGGTCGCGATCGAGGTTTTCATTGTTTCATCCCATTCACTTGGCGATTTTCAACAAATTCATCCGCGATCGCGATGTCATCGCTACCCAGAATAAAGACTGGTCGCTAGACCATCCGGTCGGCGTGATGGACCGAGGCCGCGAAGCGTCGTCCGTCCTTGCCGAGTTGATTGACCGGCGTTCGGTAAGTCTCGGTTGCGGTTGCTGCGGAGACGGCGGCAATCAAGGCTGTGATCGAGGTGAACACGGCAACCGGCACCCATCCCATCGGCCCGGTGCCCATGATGGCGGCGCTGATCGTGGGCGCGAAACCGCCGAGGGCAAAGCCGATCTGGGTACCGACGGCCATGCCGGACAGACGCACGCGCGTGTCGAACATTTCCGCATAAAGTGCCGGCCAGATGCCGTTGGAAGCGCTGTAGACCACGCCCGAGAGCAGGATGCCAAGGACGAAGGCGAGCATGAGATTGTTCTGGCTGATTGCCCAGATGTAGGGCCAGATCAGCACCGCGCAGCCGACGGCGCCGAAGATGAATACGGGCTTGCGACCAATACGATCCGCGAGAGTGGCCCATGCCGGGATCGCGCCCAATGCGACGATATTGGCAAACACCAGAACCGTCAGCATCGTCGAGCGATCGATATGCATGGTATTGACCGCATAGGACAGCGTAAAGACGCTGAAGATGGTGCTGACGACCGAAATCAATGCAGCAAAGATGATGCGCAGGACATCGGCCCAATAGTTGGTGAGAAGCGAGACGAGCGGCACTTTCACGACTTCGCCCTTCTTTGTTTCCTCCAGGAAGGCGGGCGTTTCAGCGAGCGTTCGGCGGACCCAGAATCCGACGATGACCACTGCGAAGCTCAAAAAGAAGGGCACGCGCCAACCCCAAGACATCAATGCGGCCTCTTCGAGCTTTCCAAGCGGGATGAAGACCAACGTTGCAAGGATCAGCCCTGCCTGCGTTCCGCTCAGCGTGAAGCTGGTAAAGAAGGCCCGCCGGTTTTCAGGGGCGTGCTCAAGCGTCATGGAACTGGCGCCGGCCTGTTCGCCGGCGGCCGAAATGCCTTGCAGCAAGCGCGCCAGAACCAGAAGTATCGGAGCAAGGATGCCAGCCTGATTGTAGGTTGGTAGGCAACCGATGATGAAGGTCGAAAAACCCATAAGGAGCAGCGTGAACGTCAGCACCTTCTTGCGACCGAACTTGTCGCCGACGTGGCCGAGGACCACCGCACCCAACGGCCGCATGATGTAGGCAACGCCAAAGGTTGCAAACGAGGCGATGGCCGCCGTTTGCGGGTCTTCCGCTGAAAAGAAGATTTTTGGAAAAATCAGCGCTGCCGCTGTTCCATAGACGAAGAAATCATAGTACTCGACCGCGCTTCCGAGCCAGCTCGCAAGTGCCGCCCGCCTGGGCGTCTTGTGTTCAACCTGTGTTGTCATTGTCGCTCCTCCCCGAAGCATTCCGATATCGAAAGAGTGCTGCGCCCAATGCATGCGGTGCTACCCGCACTCGGGCCGCAGGACATTTAAGGTCATCCTGACGGTCATCGGTACTGCCAACGCAGCACGCCTCACTCCTCCAACCAATAATGTACGAACTAGTTCGTTTTGTAAAGCTCCGTCGTTTTGCCGGTGCCACAATGGCTTGCGGCGACGCATTGCGCCGGCTGAGCGTTAACCCGCATCATCCCTTGCTGAGCGTCGTCGAAGTCTAGGATGCGTGCGATGATGGCTCTGTACCGGTGATTTGATCCAGATTTGCGATCAGCCGAGTGTAGGCGAGCGCAGCCCTTCGCGGCCATCGTGAGAATTATGTGGCTACTTCGCCCGTCTTCTCAGCTGCGGTGTTCACCCGATCAAACCGTGCCGCTCGCGCTGCAGAACAGCAAGATCGCGCCCTTCGACATTGAGGACACGTAAAGTGCCTCGCAGAACCATGGGGGTAATTGCCAGGATTAGTGAATGGCGGCGGACGTGGGCGCGTTGAACTTTGTCGGCCAGATGCCGATGTAGGTTCCGATCAACATCACGGCAATGTCCTCTGTCGTGTGATACCCATCGTGAAAGAATTCGAGAGCTGCACCGACGAGGGCGCGCGAAGCCTCGTCATCTGGCGGCACTTCATAGAAGTGATACCATTGCAACACAGCTTCCGCGAGCATCTGGCAATCGCTTCCCGTAGGGGCGCGGCGGGACATGGCAGATCTCCTCCGATCTTATCCAGGCGGATGTAGCGGACCATCGCAGCAATTCAAGGAAGTCGGCCTTCCATCATCGGGCGGACAGGAACTGTTCGACCGTCATGATTTCAGATTGAACGGAGAACCGTCTTTCGAGGAGCGTGAGCGCGGCCTCGTGCGCATCGTCATCGCCACTGCAGACAGCGTCTTTCAAGACGATGATCCCATATCCGAGGTCGATTGCGCCGAGTGCCGCCGCCAGGACGCAAACATCCGTCTCACCTCCACTGATCACCAGGGTATCGATGCGTTCGTGAACAAGATTGCGATGAAGGCGACCATCGGTCCAAGGGGAATACGTGCGCTTGTCAAAAATGCGAGCCGGCGGAACGAAGCGCGGAAGCGGGTCGACGAGCAGTATCAAATCGTGCGGAAGCCGACTGGCTGTCATCATCTCCCATTTTTCATAGTAATCCCGCCATTTCCCCGGCATGACGCCGGGACGCGATGGCGGAACGAAGCGCGTAAAGATCGTGCGCTCGGGAAATCGCTCCGTCACCTCGGTTACCTGGTCCAAAGTGCGCGCCATCCAGGGCACATGCCATGGCGTCTCTTCAAAGAACATGCGTTGCATATCGATACAAAGATGCAGCCAGGTCCTCATGCAAATACCGCTTCAACGATTTGCGGCGAATTTGTCGCTCGACACTTGTCGGCGACAACGCCAACAGCTCTGGCGTTGAAAGTTACCGGCAAGCGTCTCAACGCGTAAGCCCGTAAGCAAATCCTATTGCCATGGCAGCCAGGATGGAAGCGATCGGCTTTTCACGAATTCGCTGGGCAATTCCAGACGCACTGAGATCGATTTTTGATTCCATTACAGTACTGGATCGGTCTTCCTGCCGTGCGGCCCTATAGAGCGCGTTCACCCTATGCTTTTCTTTGGCAGTGTCATCTGCTTGCGTGCTTCCGCCTTCAAGCAGGTACTCTGATTTTCCTTCTGCGCTATCGTCAAGGGCAAGACCGCCGAGGGTAGCCGTATGCGTCGCCGAAGCCGGATCTGAGGCTGGAAAAGTATCTTCAAGCGCTTTGTCAAGTTCGCTTGCCGACTGGGCTCGTTGCTGCCGCTTTTGTTCTTTTCGTAAGGATTGAACTGCTGGTGACTCATTTCGCTCGGGCATTTTTCGCTCCGTTAACAAAGATCAGATCGCAAGACGTTGTCCAGTCAACACTTGCCGCGGCCGTATGGAAACTCCTCTGAAAGCAACGGCGATTTGAAAGATTTGTTCCAACGCCTTGAGTGCATCACTCGATCTGCTCCGGGCATCAAAGGCTCGCCATTAGGCTGGACGATTAGCGGTCGATTTGCGTGGGAAGGATCGTGTCGACCGAGACCTCGCCCTCCAATATGCCCCGCTTCAGGTCGGTTCGACCGCGGGCGATCTCGATGACGGTGTAAAGCTTATCATCTCGAAACGCGCTTGCATTACTGGTCGTTACATCTTCGGCGGGGGCCGCGTCGACTTCCATAAAATCAAGCTCTTTGCCCGCCGCCACGATGCGCGCGTCGCCCGCAGTTCTGGCTGCCACAACGACCGTGCCCTGATTGGGGGCATTGCCCCAACGCGGATCTTCCGGAGCGGCGATGGGTTCCAAGCGATAAATATTCAACATCTCGTCACCATCGGCTGCTGCTGAGAGGACAGCCGCATCCTGCATTTGGGCTTTGCTCTCGACGGATCGTCCGAACCTTGTGCGGCTGGTTGCATTGTTGATATCGTCGCTTCCCGTTCTCGAAACATTCGACATGATATCCTCCTATCTCTGTTTTCTCCGTCCTCCGCTTGACCCTAACTGCCCTGCAACCGACTTGGTTCCTGGTTTTCATGGCTGTGGTTGCCAGGAAAAGCAAGGGAAGCCTCCGGGGCGGGCCTGCAGCGGTCGGAATCAGATCGCCTAAGTCGGCTTACGATTTCCATCGCTTGATCTGCCGAGCGTTGCCTAGTTGATGGGATCAAATTACTATCGATTTCCGATATCGAAATTCGAGCGCGAGATTGTTTTATGGTGGGAAATGGAACACCAGGATCTTCTTTCCGGCTTCATCCGGCTTCATGTCCTCTTCCATGCAGCCAAAGCCGACCTGCATGGGCTCTGGATGATCGAGGAGCTAGCGCATCACGGCTACAAGGTCAGTGCCGGCACACTCTATCCGATGCTTCATTCGATGGAGAAGAAAGGCTATCTTATCTCACGCACCGAGCGCGTCGGGCGCACCCATCGCAGGGTTTACAACGCGACTCCCTATGGCAAGGAAGCTTTGGAAATAGCGCGAGAGAAAGCCAAGGAGCTGTTTCGTGAAGTCGTCGACGGCAGCACTCCCTGACACCGTCACCGACCGCCCGCAAGGAACGCCCGGTGAAGTCTTCCTGACCTTCCTGAAACTTGGCCTGACCTCATTTGGCGGTCCGATCGCCCATCTCGGCTATTTCCGCAATGAGCTTGTCACGCGCAGAAACTGGATCAACGAAGAGGGCTATGCCGATCTGGTGACGCTGTGCCAGTTTTTGCCAGGTCCCGCATCCAGCCAAGTTGGATTTGCCCTCGGCCTGTTGCGTGGGGGTTTTCGAGGCGCTGTTGCAGCCTGGGCCGGCTTTACGCTGCCTTCCGCGCTACTTTTGGTCGCTTTTGCCATGGCGGCCACGGCCTTCGGCGGCCCGGTCGGAAATGGCCTCCTGCATGGTCTAAAGATTGTTGCCGTCGCGGTCGTCGCGCAAGCGGTCTGGGGCATGGCACGCAACTTGGCGCCCGACAAGGAGCGAGCGAGCATTGCGCTCGCAGCTGTTTTGATCGTCGTTTTTGTCTCGAGCGCATTCGGTCAGATCGTGGCGATCATGGCGGGAGCGCTCATGGGAATGCTCTTTTGTCGTGGCGAGATATCATCCGATTCCCACCATTTTTCTTTTGGGGTCCCGAGATGGATCGGTGTTTCGTGCCTGTTGATATTTTTCGGTCTCCTGGGCCTGCTGCCGCTGGCCGTCAACATTATCGGGTCCCAGGGAATATCCCTGTTTGATGCCTTCTATCGCTCGGGTGCGCTTGTCTTCGGGGGTGGACATGTCGTGCTGCCGCTCCTGAAGGCGGAGGCGGTCAACACCGGCTGGGTCAACGCGGACACATTCCTGGCGGGTTATGGTGCGGCCCAGGCTGTGCCGGGTCCGCTGTTTACCTTCGCCGCCTATCTCGGCACGGTGATGGGCCCTTCCCCAAACGGTGTCGCCGGGGCTGCGATTGCGCTCGTCGGCATATTCTTGCCAGGTCTCCTGCTCTTGATCGGCACGCTGCCGTTCTGGGACGATTTCCGTCGACATTCCCTAGCACAGGCCGCCTTGCGCGGCGCAAGTGCCGCGGTCGTCGGGATTCTTGGGGCGGCGCTTTATGATCCGGTTTGGACCAGCGCTATTCTAAGGTCTTATGATTTTGCGCTGGCGTTGATCGGCTTTGTGCTGCTCGCCGCCTGGCGCGCGCCGCCGTGGGTAGTGGTGCTCATGATGGGCGCGGGAGGCATTGGCCTCTCTTTCATTTGAGATGTGTGGCCATCGCCGCGTACCCTTGGCAATGGCCGGAATGCTTATTTCGCCACTGCATTCTGGGCGACTGATGAGGAAATCTGCATGAAGAATTTCCATAAGCGCGTCATGGCAATCCTGCTCTCAAGCCTCGCCCCGGGCGGCGCAGCAATCGCGGCGGAATCCTCGTATGATCAGTATAAATCCTGGCTGATTGCGTGCGACAACGGTTTGACCTGCGAAGCTAAAGGTTTCACGAACGGCATCATAAGCATCCCAGACTTGCGCTTTCATCGCGCCGCTGGTCCCGATGCGGTCACGGAGGTGACAATCAGCGTTCCATTTCCAGTCGAACTTAACGAATTTCGCGCCGATGGTACACTTTTGCATTTTGGCTCGGCCTGGCAGCTCAGCCGCGACGAAAATCTCACAATAATCTCGACCAAAAGCCCGGAGGCGGTCGTGGAACTGCTTTCCGCTTTGCGCAACGCCACCGAATTGCAGGTCGGAGACGCTAAAGCCGTCATTCCGCTTGACGGCATGGTCGCCGCGCTGTTGCATATGGATGATCGTCAAGGCCGCCTCGGCAATGTTACCGCCCTGATCAAGAAGGGAGCCGCTCCTGCTTCGAACGTCGCGGCCGCGCCTGCCTTGCCCATCCTCGCTCGCCGAAAGATTGATATCGCCTTGTCGGATGCGGAGAAACAACGCCTTATCATGCTGGCCAAGGGTTCCGGCAAGGCCCTGTTTGAGGTGGAAGAATGCCAGGCCGACGCTTCGAAGGGAGGCCTTGACGAGGAAGCTTACCCCCTCGACGCAGATCATGCCCTTGTATTCATTCCCTGCATCATGGGCGCGTACCAAGGATCGTCGCTAGTCTTCATCATGCCGCGGAACGGAAATGGTTCCGCTGTCCCATTTCGGCCCAGACTTCCTCTCGGCGGTGACGGAACCGAAATGAAAATACTGACGGAACCGGGCTTCGATACGAATACGGGATCATTACAGATGGCAGGCAGGGGGCGCGCAGTCGGCGATTGTGGGCTCGCCGCCGAATGGGTATGGGATGGCATGCAGTTTCAACTGGCGGCGGTTTCCTATCAAAGGAACTGCGGCGGCAGCCAACTCGGAGATTGGCCGACGCTGTTTCGGACGAGCTGAAGGGCAATACCCATCGCTCCAATGGCTTCGATCTTTATTCGCCCGCGACGGCCTTCGTACAGCGCCACCCCTACTGCCTGAGGGCATCAATCACGATCCTGAATGCGGGCGAATTCTGCCGCCGGCTCGCATAGCAGAGATAGTAGCCGGGGAAGACCGGAGACCAATCGTCCAGAACCTGAACCAAACGTCCCGATGCAATAGACGCTTGAACGAGATCTTCCGGCAGGTAGGCGATACCGTATCCATTCAGGGCTGCGTCGATCATTGCGTAAGAAGTGTTGAAAGTCAGCTGTCCGTTGACGCGCACGCGCAATTCCCTGCCGCCTTTCTCGAACTCCCAAGCATAGAGGCCACCCGATCGTTCCTGTCGATGATTGATGCAGATATGGGTGACAAGCTCCTCCGGATGGCTCGGAACATTATGCACGGAAAGGTATTCAGGAGATGCGACGGCGACGAGGCGCCAGTCGGGGCCGATCCTGACGGCGATCATGTCCTTGTCCAGGCTTTCGCCAAGCCGGACGCCTGCATCGAACCTTTCCTCCACGATGTTTCGAAAACCGTTATCGATGTTCAGCTCCAGCTTCACGTCCGGATATTCCTTCAAGATAGGACGCAGCTTCGGCCAGACGACGCTGTTGAGAGCATGGTCCGAGAGCGTCATGCGCACGGTGCCGGAAGGCTTATCCCGAAATACCATGAGTTCGTCTATTTCGGTCTCGATCTCCGCAAGTCGCGGTGCAAGCGACCGGATAAGCCGCTCTCCCACGTCCGTGGGCACGACGCTGCGAGTTGTGCGCGTCAAAAGGCGAAGTCCCATGCGGGCCTCCAGGCGCTTGACCGCATGGCTGATCGAGGACTGAGACGTACCGAGTTTCGCCGCGGCCTTCGTAAAGCTCCGTTCCTCCGCGACCGCCAGGAACCATAGCATCTCGTTCAGGTCTTCGCGCTTCATCTCTCATCTCCGACTCGATCATCGATTGATGTCAAAGATCGATAAGTCCAAGCGAATTGCAATGGCTAATCATGGAAATGCGCAACGTCTATCTTGCGGTCATGACACAGCAATCACTCGCACGACCATTGGACGGCGACATCGCCGACCCGCACGACAGCACCCGATCCGTAGCGACGGCAGCCCAGGAAAAGCGCCCCTGGGGCGCCGTGCTGTCGATGGCTCTTTGCGTCGCCGTTCTCATCGCCTCCGAATTCCTGCCGGTCAGCCTGCTTACGCCGATCGCCGGCGATCTCGGCGTGACAGAGGGCCAGACGGGACAGGCCATATCGATCTCGGGCGTCTTCGCGGTGCTGACGAGCCTCTTCATTTCAAATATCACGCGCGGCATGGACCGCCGGCTCGTGGTCATATGCTTCTCCGCCGTCCTCATCCTGTCGGGTATTATCGTAACGCTGGCGCCCAATTATGCCGTTCTCATGGTTGGTCGCGCCCTGCTTGGCGTGGCGATCGGGGGCTTCTGGTCGATGTCGACGGCGATTGTCATGCGTCTCGTGCCCGAGGAATCGGTGCCGAGGGGCCTGGCCATGCTCAACGCCGGAAATGCCGTTGCGGCCACGATTTCAGCTCCGCTGGGCAGCCTGCTGGGTAATTATATAGGCTGGCGCGGCACCTTCTTCGCGGTCGTGCCGCTGGCATTGCTTGCTCTAGTCTGGCAATGGATCAGCCTCCCACCCCTCCCCTCGCGGGAGAAGGAGAAGCCGCCGAACGTGTTTCGTCTACTCGCACGGCCACAGGTCGCTCTTGGCATGGCCTCGGTCATGATGCTCTTCATGGGCCAGTTCGCGCTGTTCACCTATCTGCGACCGTTTATGGAGACCGTCACCGATGTCTCCATCTCCACGCTGTCGCTCCTTCTCCTGCTCATGGGGCTTTCAGGGGTGGCCGGCACGTATGCGGTCAGCCATTTGCTGCGCATACGGCTGTTCAGCATCCTCGCCGCGATCCCTTTCGTGATGGCAATCATTGCAACGGGGCTCGTCCTGTTCGGGACATCGCCCTCCGTTACTGCGGTGCTTCTGATGGGCTGGGGCTTCTTCGGCACTGCAGCTCCGGTCGGGTGGGGCACCTGGCTTAGCAGATACATGGCGAATGACGCGGAAGCCGGGGGCGGCCTCCAGGTCGCGACGATCCAGCTTGCCATCACCATCGGCGCGTCGGCCGGAGGCGCTCTCTTCGATGCCGCGGGCTGGTGGGTCACGTTTGCCTTTGCAGCAGCGCTGCTTCTTACGTCGTCATTGTTTGCCATCGTTGCATGGCGTTCGGCAACCAGGATTTGACATGAGGGCTGGATCATTCTCTCGCCGATCGGTTCTCGCTGGTGCAATCGCAACCATCATTCGTCCCGGCATTACCAACGCACAGAACGGCAGCGATCCGGCAAGTCAGGAGACAAATGGCATGAAGGTACGTTTCACATTCAACGATCAGCACATGATCGCGAGCCTTTATGACAATCCATCGGCGGCGGATTTCGCATCCATGCTGCCGCTCGAGTTGACGATCGACAACTATGCGAACAACGAGAAGGTCGCCTATCTGCCGCGAAAACTGACCCCGGCCGGAAGCGGCCCCTTCGGAAATGAACGGGCGGGAGATCTCTGCTATTTCGCTCCCTGGGGCAATCTTGCGCTGTTTTATGGCGGCTATCGATATTCGGCCGGACTGATCCGGCTGGGCCGGTTTGAGGCTGGTTTCGAACCTCTGCTCGTCCGTGGCGAATTTCCACTGCGGATGGAACGGACCTGACGAACGACAAGACCGCGCCTCAATGGAGCTTCAAGTGAGCATTAACCCATGCATTTGAGGCTTTGGTCCGATTCCCCTTGCGACCGATGTCTCAACCCAATCGACTGAAGCCCGACGAAAGGAACAGATTACAGTCAGGTCCTGTTTTACCAACAGCTCCGTCGATGACGGACGAATAATAGGTGAAAGGAGATTCTGATGAAAATGAAAGTACTTAGTATTGCGGCACTCTCGCTTGGCCTGGCCGCCGGAAGTGCCTTCGCCCAGTCGTCGACCGTCACCGGCGCGGCAGGTGGCGCCGCAACAGGAGCCGTGGTCGGTGGACCTGTCGGAGCTGCCATAGGCGGCGTGGCAGGCGCCATCGTCGGTACCGCCATCGATCCGCCGCCGCAGAAGGTGGTTACCTACGTCCGCGAACAGCCGCTGCCTGATGATGGAATGGTGGTCCGCGACCGGGTGGTGGTCGGCCAACCGTTGCCGGAAACCATCGTGGTGAGAACCGTTCCCACAAACCCACGATATGCTTATGCGGTGGTCAACCACGAACGCGTGATTGTTGAACCGTCATCGCGAAAGGTCATCCAGATTATCAAGTGACCGAGGTGGGGAGCGAAGATACGCGCTCTCCAACCTTTCCCGAGCTTTGCATTTGGCCATTCAATCTGGTGGAAACGTCAGGTTGTAATTGCCTATCGCCGGATCGAGCAGCGTTGGGGCGGAAAGCTCGACCCGGCGATAGAGCCGGTGGGCGGACCGGCTATGAAGTGGCGTCAGTTTAGCGGAACCCCTCAAAGGAAGGCCTAAGGAACCGTCGAGGCCGACGCGCGGTAGTCAATCTGCTTATGCTGCAAAGCCGCTATGGCAGAGCTTCAGTCGTCGACCCCGTTATCGCTCTGAGACGGGGACGTGGATTGCTTTTCCAGGGCGTCGCGAACTTCTGCTATTTTTCCCGTATTCGTTCCGGCCCCGAGAATGCTCTTTGCCTCGGCAAACGTCTGGTCCGTCACTGGTTTGTTCGACAGCTGCGCCAGTGCCGAACGCAAAGCGCTGTCGCTCAGCGCGGGATCGGTCGGCACGGCCGTCGTTCCGTATTGCATCTCGAACTCTGCATATGCCTTTACATAGGCCGAGAGCGCCGCCATCTTGGGATCCTTCGAATTCAGGTAGGCGTGGTAATCTCTCTTGAGCGAACTCAGGCTGCCGAGGCCGGGCTTCGAGACCTTCGCGCTTGCGCTACGGGATCTCGCGCTATGGGATTGGGAGCGCTTGTCGGGGTGATGCGCCAACAAGGACGATGAAGTGCCCGACGCCGTGGCCGTATTCGTGGCGGTGCCGCTGGCATCGTCGTCACCGGACTTTGCGTGCTCGGAATTTCCTTGGCCATGGCTGCCGCCATTGCCGTTGCCGTTACCACCACCATTTCCGTTGCCGCCGCCATTTCCGCCCTTTGCGAATGCCGTCTCTACGAAGCCGGCGGCAGTTCCAACCATGGGAGCGACAGCCAACACCAGGCCAAGGCTTGTGGTACCGATGATAGAGCCGATTTTCATGCGCATTTCCTTCACAAAATGTCCGTCGCCTGGGGCAGCGGCCAGCAAATCAATACGCCCTACAATATTACCGAATTCCCGCGTTTCTACACCGGTCGGACCTATGCCTTGGGTATTAGGACCATCGTCTGATTGATCCCGTGCGATGGTCCCTTAGATTGCGTGGGCCGGATAACAATACCATCTTCAGGTGACGACCCGGCCGGTACGGACGGGCAATGGTTGACACTCGATCCAGCTGGGATAGCTATAAGGGGTTGGGAGATCAGTGCTGACTATGCCAGTTCTGCGAGCACATCGTAAACACAAGCTATCTCTGGCAGGTCTGATCGAACGCTGGAACTCTCAATCCTTGGCCAGACAGTTTTTGCTCGCGGGCGGCTTCGTCGCGATCTGTGCGATGATCGTTGTCGGCTCCTTCGTTGCCGGCCTGATCGAAAACGCGGTGACACGCAATTCCGCGGCGACGACGGCCCTTTACGTCGACAGCGTCATCGCCCCACTTCTACCCGATATGCAAACCACCCAGGTCCTCGATGACACCGTAACACGGGCTCTTGACGAGACACTCGGTCAGGGCGCGCTTGGTACCCGGCTGTTTTCGTTCCGATTGTGGCGTAGCGACGGGACGATCCTTTACTCCAATAACAAAAATCTTTCCGGCAAGCAGTTTCCGCTCTCAGACAGTCTGAAGACCGCTTTTTCCGGCCGGATGGTCGCGAAATTCAATCAGATCGATGATGTGGAGAGCGTTGCCGAGCGCGAAAGCGGCAAACCGCTGCTGGAAATCTACAACCCGGTATTACAGCCTTGGTCAGGCAAAGTTGTTGCCGTATCCGAGTTTTACGAAGTGGCGAACGACTTCGAAGGAAGCCTGATACAAGCCCGGCTGTTGAGCTGGCTTATGGTCGCCTTGTTTACACTGACATTCTTCGCGCTTTTGTCGATTATCGTCCTGCGCGGCAGCCGCACCATCGATAATCAGCGCAAGGCTCTCAATGGCCGTATCGGGGAGCTGTCGGCGCTCCTTCTGCAAAACGAGGCGTTGCGCGCGCGCGTTCAGCGCGCGACGCAGCGATCGGCTGCGCTCAACGAGAGCTATTTGCGTCGAATCGGAGCCGACCTGCATGACGGCCCTGCCCAATTGGTCGCTTATGCCTCTTTACGTCTGGACAGCCAGGCCCTCACAAGTCCCGCCACCGCGCCGGAAGAACGTGAAGCATCTCTGCGCACCATCAAAGCCAGCCTCGACGATGCGATGACGGAAATCAGAGGCATCTGCAGCGGGTTGATGCTGCCCCATATCGAGACGGACAATCTGACCGACCTGTTGACGCGCGCGATCCGCGCGCATGAGCGGCGCACCGGCGTAGGGGTTTCGCTCGTCGTGGGCGCGACACCGGCTGATCTTTCCAACTCCGCAAAGATCTGCGTCTATCGATTTGTCCAGGAAGCCTTGAACAATGGCTATCGCCATGCCGGCGGGATCGGACAAAAAGTCTTACAATCCTTGGAAGGCGGCCAGATCGTGATCGAGGTTGCCGATGAAGGGCCGGGATTTGATCCGAAAGAGGTCGGTCCGCAAAAACTGGGCCTCGCCGGCCTCAGAGATCGGGTCGAGAGCCTCGGAGGCACGTTTGCGCTTCTATCATCGAACCGGGGAACCACCGTTCGAATGGCTCTGAACATCGAGGAAATGGAGCAGGCATGACAACATCAATTAGCTTGGCAGTCATCGATGATCACCCGCTTTTCAGGGAAGGCGTCATCCGAAGTCTGACTGAAATGGATGGATTTAGCGTCGTCGGCGAAGGAAGCAGCAAGGAGGACGCGCTGAGGATCGCGGCGGAGTGCCGGCCGGACATCCTTCTGCTCGACATCTCGATGCCCGGAGGAGGGCTGGAGGCTGTTCCTCTCATTCTCGAAAAGATACCCGATCAGAAGATCGTGATGCTGACCGTCTCCGAGGCGAGCGATGACGTCATGGCCGCGCTCAAGAGCGGGGCGAAGGGCTATGTCCTGAAGGGTGTTGGATCCAGGATGCTCGCCGACATCATTCGCAGCATCGCCGCCGGTGACAGCTATGTCGCACCGACGCTATCGGCTCGCCTGATTTCGGAAACCGGGTCGAGCACTCAAATAAATCCCTTCACCGCGCTGACCGATCGGGAACGGGAGGTGCTGGAATTGGCCTCCGCCGGATTGAGCAACAAGCATATCGGGTTGAAGCTCGATTTACATGAAAAGACCATCAAGCATCACATGACCCAGATTTTCACCAAGCTCGAGGTGAGCAATAGAACGGAAGCGGCGATGGCATTCCGGGATGAGCTTGAAAGGCGCCGTCAGTGAAGGAAGGACTTGAGCCGCTGCTCGTCTGAAACCGTGGCAATGCGGTTGACGATCGTGCGGCCCTTTGAATCCTGCATAACGTAGCGTCCGCTCTGTATCTTTTCGCTCATGCCATCCTGATGGCGAACTGTAATCGAGCCGTTGCCCGCGTCGGTGGACTGATCGGCATCGACCTGGCTCTGCGTCGCGCTCTTGGCGCTGGACGACTGGCCCTTGTCGTTGCCTTTCCCATTTCCATTGCCGTTACCCCCTCCGTTGCCGCTATTGCCGCCGCCGTTGCCGCTGCCTCCGCCATTCCCGTTACCCCCGCCATTGCCACCATTGCCACCGCCATTGCCGTTCCCGCCCTTGGCCTCCGCCATCTGCGGGCCAAATGTCGGGGAACCACCGTGAATTTTGACAGTGTAAGGCAGCGCGGTGCTGACGAAGGTCAGCAACAAGCATGGCAAGGCAGCGATAAGCTTTCGACGCAGTGACAACTGTAGCCTCCTGAGGCTTGGAGTAGTTCCAGCGACGGGCGGTCATCGTTCCCCGGCACGAAAGCGCCGCCCTCCATCGCCGATTGGTAAGTTCCGATCTCCATATCAGATCGTCGCAACACAGCGACGGGTCAAGGTTTATCACGCAGGCAAAGCTCAGCTGGGACTTCAGCAATCGCTCCCGGGACCTTTTGCTGGCACGGCATCAGACCAACGTCGGAGAAGGAGACCGACCGAAGCCCAATTGCATGACGGCATTATTGAAAGCGATTTTCTCCGGCCGATATCACTGCGGGCACGGCGCGACCCTGACGACGCAGATGCGGCGGTCGGGATCCCGTCTCTGAAAAAATTGGCACGCGCGATGCGTCAGCAGCTTCGCGACCGGTCCGATGGGAGAGTATTATGAACCAAAATTGGAGGATATTTCTGGCCCGTATAGCCCCGCCGGGTGCGATACTAGGCTTCTCAGCGGCCGAATTTGCCGTCGAGGTTGCCATCAATCTGCGCTATTGCCTGAACCTCGTCCAACCGACGCCGGAATGCTTCGATCTGGCCGAACTCGTCTTGCTGCGCGCCCAAAATTATGGCGAGGCAAGAATGGGTGATAAGTCGCTGTTGTTCGCGGAAGCCGAAGATGCCCTTGCCCAGGCGACAAGGCTGCTCGAGCTCGAGCTCGAATATTGCTCGAGAGGAAACTTGAAGGAGACCTGCGAACAAGCCGCCTGAAATTTTCGCCAAACCATGCGATGGCACGCCAAGACCCTATCCCCGTGATCGCAAGGCTGCGGTCAGGGGAAGGCGGCTTGCAACGGTTGCCGGCAACGCGCCGCCCAGAATACCGATTGCAAGTCCAAGCAGACCGGCGGTTGCCATGACATCGCCGGTGACGGAAAGCTGAAAGGCCATGCGAGCGCCATTGGCGCCGACGGTGCTTGCCTGCCAACCGTTGAAGGCGAGCCATGAGGCCAATAGTCCGACCATCACGCCTCCGGTCGCAAGCAGGACCGCCTCCACCCAGGTCCCAAGAAAAGCGGAGATGCGGCTGAAGCCCAGCGTCCGGACCGTTGCGATCTCAACCGTGCGGTCTAAGACCGAGTTCATCATCGTATTGAATGCGCCCGCGGTCGCGCCAATCGCCATCAGCAGTGCAAGCGGCCATCCGAACAGTCGGATCAAGCTTGCCGTGCGGGCCGATTGCGCCGCATAAAGCTCGGCTTCAACGACGGCACGCAGCGGCGGCGTCTTGATCGTGTCGAGCCTATCCTGAAGTCGTGACAGCGAGGCGGCGTCGGCAAGGCGCATCCGCAGGCTTTGCACTTGTCCCTGACGATCGAAAGCCGAGCGAACCGCATCAAAATCGGCCCATATTTCGGACTCGAACGCACTGCCGCGCGCCGAGAACAGACCGACCACCGTCCAGTCGACCGTACCGAGCCGCACCACATTGCCGATCGAAAATCCAAACTGTAGCGCGAGGCGGTCTCCAACGACGATCTCGCGCGTACCGGGTGCAAATAGATGTCCGGCCGACAGAAGAATATTGTCACGGATCGACGGGCCGCTTGCGTCCATACCCCGCAAAGCTAATGTCTGCGCGGTGACAGCGCTGCCCGACTTGGAATCGACGGCGACGACGATTTCTCGCGAAAAGATCGGCGTCCCGTTTGCATCCCGCGTGACGCCAATATCGCCGGTCATCGCAGCGAGCGTGCGGATGACCGAGGCTGGAACGTCGGAGCCAGCCTCCTGATTGGTGCCTCCGCCCAGGATAACCGCCACCGAATTCGAACCGGCACTTTGCAGAGCCATTTCGAAACCTCTCGCCATCGCCAGAAAACCAGCAAGGACACAGACGACCAGCGCCACGGAGATTACCATGGAAGCGGAGATGGAGACGCGTCGTGGCATGCTGAACAGGTTTGCCCGGATCATGACGACGGCCTGCCTGGTATTGGAAGACATGGATCTACCTCGTTCTGAATGCGGAAGTGATCGGAATCCTGAGTGCGTTCAGGGCTGGAAGCGCTCCGGTTACGAGCGCAAGCAGAACGATCATTCCGAGAGCTTTTGCAAAGATGACGCTGGAAAAGACCAAGCCGATTGCTGGGCCAGTGATCCTCGTTGCAAGCAGTGCAAGCAGCAATCCCGTCGCTCCGCCCACCAGGAATATGAGGAGTGTTTCGCAAAGGATGAGAGCCATGATCCAGGAGCCGGAAAAGCCCAGGGTTTTCAAGAGACCGATCTCGAAGGTACGCTCGCGAACGGCAAACACCATGGTGTTCCCGACGATCATCAGCAGCGTGACGAAGGCCGCCCCGACAACCATGTTCACGATCAACCCGATATCCGCATACTGACGCAGAAAGGCCTCGAGGAATTGCTTTTCCGACCTGGTCTGCGTTGGCGCGGCTGAATTGGCGAACAATTGGTCGATCCTGGAAGCGAGTTCCCCGGCCGATATATTTGGTTGCGGTCGAACGATGAAGGCGTCGACCGTATCCTTGTTGCGGGTACGCAGCGCATTGACATAGTCGTATTGGGCGATGACGAAATAGGTGTCGGTGGAGGCATTCTCGCCCTCGAAAATGCCGGCGATCTCGAAGGCCCAGTCGCGGCTGCCGTCCTGCTTCGCCGTATCGAAACTGGTAACCGTGATCCTCTGGCCGACCGTCCAACCCTGCGCGTCGGCAAGCGCCCGGCCGACGAGGACCGTGCTGCGGTCCTTGCCGAGCGCACCGATCAGATCGGACGTCAGTCCGAGCTCCTTCCCGTTCGAACTCAAAAGACGCCGAGGATCGACGGCACTCACGGGGATAATGTTCTTTTCGACGGTCGCAAACCCGCGCAGGCGCGACATATAGCCGACGGCAGCCACATCCGGTTCGGCGGTAATTCGGTTCAGGTAAGAGATCGGCAGCGGCTGGGTGCGGCCGGCCTGACTCATGACGCCGAGAATGTCGTCGCTGGCCGCCGACGAACCCTGACTGCCATCGACGAAGCTCGTCGTCAGACCGTAAATGAGAAAGGCCGTGGCCACGCTGATCATCAGCAGCGTAGTGCGCAGCGGCTTTCGCCATGCGCTCTTTCGCACGAGATCGAAGACCGTCATGCGTCGGCCCTCCCCGCCTCGACAAACTCACCCTTATCGAGATGCAGCGTTCGGCTGGCATAGCTTGCGGCTTGCGGATCGTGGGTGACCATGATGATCGTTTTGCCCAGCTCCCGATTTAGAAAGCGCAACATCTCCAACACCTCGTCGGCCGATCTGCGATCGAGGTCGCCCGTCGGTTCATCGCAGAGCAGCAAAGCCGGATCCGCTACGATGGCGCGCGCGATGCCGACGCGTTGCTGCTGTCCACCCGACATCAGCCTTGGATATTGCTTCTGGCGTCCGGCAAGTCCGACCAGATCCAGAACCTTGTCGACCCGAGCCCGTCGCTCCCGGGACGAGAGCGGCTTCAGCAGAAGCGGCAACTCGATATTCTCGGCCGCATTCAGCATCGGCAGGAGGTTATAGAACTGGAAGACGATCCCCATATTGTGGCCGCGCCAGGCGGAGCGAGCCGACTCGCCCATCTGATCGAGATTGCTGACGCCGATGCGCAAACGACCTGAATCCGGCCTGTCTATGCCGGATAGCATATTCAGCAGCGTCGATTTTCCGGACCCCGAAGGCCCCATGATCGCGACGAACTCGCCGCGAGCAATCTGGAGATCCAGATCGGAAAAGATGCGGACGGTCTCGTTTCCTATCCTATATGCCTTCCTGACGCCGCTGAGCGCGATATAGGGTTCTTTGCTTGTCGAAGAGGTCATTGAAGAGTGCCTCCTGGCTGTTGTGCTGAAGCGATCGAAATACGAATGCGCGCAGCCATGTTGGGCATGATGCCCTCGGGTGGGTTGAGGAGCGCAAGGCGCAGGGTAATCGTGCCTTTCTCGGCCGAAGCGATCGGCCAAAGCTGCAGGATCTCGATGGCAAAGGCCTTGTCGGGAAAGCCATCGAGGATGGCTTCGCCGCGAAGGCCCGGCCGAAGCGCGCCGATATTGGTTTCGGCAACATCAGCGTCGATCACGAGGCTGCTTGTATCGGTGATCGTCAGAAGGCTTTCATTTTCCTTGATGCTGTCTACCCGGGCCAGAACGCGGCCACCGACATGGGCATCGAGCCGCGTTACCGTGCCGGAGATCGGAGCTTTCACCGTCAGCGCATCGACATGCTCCTCAGCGATCTTAACGCCGAGTTGCGCTTTGGCGTAAGCTTGGCGTGCCTGATCGACAGCATTGAGGGCGGTATCTCTCGCCGTTCGTGTTTCCTCGACGGTTTGTGCCGAGACGACGCTTTTTGCGGAAAGCGCCTCGTTGCGCTCCAGGGTGCTGCGCGCCTGCTTCAGTTCCAGGATCTTTCCGTCAAAGACTAGCTTGGCGGCATCGCTGTCCGCCTTGGCCTGCTCGAGCGCGAGGTCGGCGCTGATATCGTCGACCCCAACGAGAACCTGCCCCGCTTCGACGCGATCGCCGATCCGAGCCGCGACCGAGGCGATCTCTCCCTCATATTTGGAAAAGACCGTCACGATGCTGGGAGCGACGACATAGCCGGAACCGGTTATCTCCGGCACGGTCGCCGATCGAGGTGGATTGAGAGCCGAAGTGGATGCGCTGACGTCTGCGGTCGCCCAGCTTGCTGTCAGGCCCGTTTGGTCACTCGTCCGCCCGATGCTCGGCGCGAGAGCGATTTCCGGCTTCTGCTGCACCATTCCTTTGAGCCGAGGCGTGATTTCCGACCAGAAGATGGCGACCGTGATCGCGCTTGCACCGAGCGCAAGTAAAATACTGGAAAGCAGAAGCCGTCGACTCTTCTTGGCCGGCGGCTCCAATGATGGGAACGAAGGCCCAAGGGAAAGCGACCTGAGCGTTTCGGCGAGCTTGCGATTGTCTTCGGTGATCGTATTCATGCCGCCAACATGAACGGGACGGGAGGAAGTTCGACCTCGAACGCGTTCCAGATCGTCCTCGATCGCGATCTGGCACCTTTGCCTTCCTTATGCGGCTGCCATGGTCTTCTTCCGCCACTCCACAGGTGTGACCTCGGTCACGCGGCGGAACTCGCGATTGAAATTGGATTTCGTCTCAAAGCCGACCGCATACATGATCTCGATGACCGACTTTTCGGTTTCGGTCAGCAGCTTGCAGGCGGCCGCGATACGAAATTCATTGACATATTGCGAGACGTTTTTTCCGGTGCCGCGGTTGATCGCCTCGGAAATTTGACGCGTCGACAGGCCGGCTTTGCGCGCCAGTCTGTTCAAGGTCAGATCGTGATCCTCATAGAGCCGCCTGTCCGACATCAGCGCTTGAACGACAGCCATCGTCTCGATATCGCCCGTATCCGCTTTCGGGACCTCGGCGATGTCGGGCGTTTCCCTTGCCGCTGCGCCACCACGGCTGGCCGCCGCGGCCGCGGTGGATAAGATGACGAGCGCCACCAGGTTCCCACCGACAATGAGCGTCGGCGCGTAGCGGCCATGTGTCCATATCAAATCGAACATTACAACTGTATCGAGTGCCGCAGAAAGAAGCAGCGAGGCAGCCGCAAACAGGATCGCATAATAGGTAGGCCTGGCTTCGTCGAGGGCAGCAAGCCGAAGGGCGTCCATTCCCGGCCGCATCAGGCGCAATATGGCAACCGCATAGCCGACGAAGACGACAACAAGAATGACGTCGATCGCGTCGCGCCAAACGATCATCGATATCAAAACGAGGATCGCCGGCACGACATGAATGCCGGCGCGCAGGAAAGGCGGTTGCCCGCTCTTCCTGACCAACTGGAACACGCCCACATAAACCAGCGGCGGCATAATCGCCGCGACCAAAGGGGCCACATACATAACGGCCTGGACCCCGTAACCCCATCGCAACCCTGACAACACGGACTGGAAAGCGCTAACCAGAATAAGCGCAAGGAACGGGACGTTGGCGGGGCGTTCGTCATCCGGCTTGAACACCACGGCAAACAGCACGAGCAGCACGATGGCGACGGCAAAGGGAAATGGAATAAAAAGCATGACAGTCACCCACGGCGGCTTGAAATCAATAGAATGAAATCATGTCAGTAACTATCGCTTCGCACGACCTCGATCGTGTTTCAGTACGGTGCCATTGCGATAAATTGGCGCCTGCCACCGGTCAGGGACGGACAGCGGTCCGCCCTCACCTCGATGGGGAGCCGTTAGCGCCTATTCCGGAGCGTGTTATCCCAAGACCTGGCTATCCGCTACGCAGCATCATCCTCGGCATCGAGACAATCGGCTCGACGCAGAAATGACGAGATTATCGAAACGACTTCAGCTTCAAGGACGAACGCACTATTGGGGCTGGCACGTTGAATATCATTCATCGCGTTTCCAATATCCTCATCAATCGACCGCGGTAGCTGTCGAGAATGACGGCCAGCACGATGACCGCGCCAATGACGATCGGCTTGATGTTATCGTCGGCGCCGAGCAGTTGCAGGCCCGTGGATAGTACTTGCAGAATGCATGCGCCTACCAGCGTACCGACAATCGATCCCTTGCCGCCAGAAAGACTGGTCCCGCCGATGATTACAGCTGCAATGGCATTGAGCTCATAGCCAATACCGGCAACCGGGCTGCCGACATTGAGGCGCAACAGATAGACCATAGCTGCAATGCCCGCCGTCAGTCCCGAAATCGTGAAGACGGCGATCTTGAACCTTTTGGGCTCGTGCCCTGACAGTCGGACGGCTTCCTCATTGGTGCCGATCGCAAAAACAAAACGCCCGAACACGGTATAACGCAGCACGAACCAGCCAATAAGCACGACGACGATCGCAATCAGAAAGATTGAAGGGAATACGTCCCAGAAGATCAGGTTTCCGAAATCGACAAAAGGTTGAGGCAGGCCGGTAATGGTGGAATTGTCACTGACGACGCGCGCCAAGCCGCTTGCGATGTTCAACATGCCAAGTGTCACGATGAAGGACGGAAGCTTCCATTTCTCGCATACCCATCCATTGATCGCACCCAGCACGGCGCCCGCTCCCATCGAGGCTACCGAAGCCAGCACGATCGCCTGCCAGGGAGAAAGTCTCGGATCGACCATGATCGTCGCCCCGATAACAGTGCAAAGCGCCAGCAGCGAGCCGACCGACAGATCGATGCCGCCAGTAAGGATGACGAAGGTCATGCCCGAGGCGAGCACGGTATTGATGGCGATCTGCACGAAGATCTTCAGAAAATTCTCCGGCGTTGCGAAGTATGGTGCCGTCGCCGAGAAAAAGATCAGGATCAGAACGAGGGCAATGGCAACGCCCGCTTCCTTCATCGATATCCGAATCAGTTTGTCCCAGAAGCTTCTCTCTTTCGCCTCCATATTTTTTTCAATGTTGCCGGACACGACTGTACTCCTTGTAGGCGAGTGAGAGGATCCTGCTCTCTTCGAATTGGTCCCGAGGCATTTCTCCGGCTATTTTGCCGTTCGAGAAAACGATAATGCGATGGCAAATGCTCATGAGCTCCGGCAGATCGGACGATACGACCAGAACACCCTTTCCCTCGGCGGCGAACCTCCATAGAAGGTCATAGATTTCGGCCTTTGCACCCACGTCGATCCCGCGGGTCGGCTCGTCGAAAATCAACACTTTGGGGCCGCGGAACAGCCATTTGGCAATGACGACCTTCTGTTGGTTGCCGCCGGAAAATGTCCTGACCACCTGGTGGATGGACGGCGTTTTAATGCGCAGCTCGCGTGCGAGACGCTGTGAATTGTCATTCTCGATCTTCCGGCTGATCAGGCCGTTGCGGGAGACTTTGCCGAGATCTGTGATGGTGGTGTTTTCGGCGCAGCTCATGTCGAGCATCAGGCCCTGCATCTTGCGATCTTCGGTTGCCAGACACAGCCCTGCCGCGACAGCATCGCTGGGCGAATTGATCTCGACCAGCTCACTGTCAATGCGAATTTCCCCCCCGGCTTTTGCATCTGCGCCGAATATGGCGCGAACTGCCTCGGTCCGACCACTACCCACAAGCCCGGCAATGCCAACGATTTCACCCTTGGCCACGGAGAATGACAGCTCTGGACTATTGTGCGTCACCTTCAGACCGGAGACACCGAGCGCCTCACCCGATATGACGCTGTCGCCGCGAAAAGCGTCGTGTTTCGCGAGCGTTCGCCCTACCATCAGTTCAACGATTTTTGGAATTCCTAGCCCTTCAAGCGGTCGCGTGATCACATGTTGGCCGTCGCGCAAGATGGTCACGTCATCGCCTACCTCAAAAATCTCTTCGAGCCTGTGCGATATGTAAAGCGTGGTTACGCCCCGTGCCTTCAGCCGCTTCAGAATTTCGAAGAGACGATCGACTTCCTTGGAGGTCAAGGTTGCCGTCGGTTCGTCAAGGACCAGAAGCTTGCTCTCGTAACAGAGCGCCTTGGCGATCTCGAGAAGCTGAAGCTGCGCTAGGCTCAAGCTGCTGGCAAGCGTTGTCGGCGCCACGTTGAGGCCGACTTCTGCCAGCAACTCTGCGGCCCTGGCGTTCATTTGCTTGTAGTTCACCAGGCCGTATCGGCGTGGGAGATGTTCGAAAAGGAGATTTTCACCAACGGTGAGGTTGGATAGGGGATGCAGTTCCTGATGGATGACGCGAATGCCGGCCTTAAAGGCCTCCAGAGGAGAAGCCGGATCGTAGCGCTGGCCGTCGAACACGATATGACCGTCATCCGGCTTAAAGACACCGCCAAGGAGGTTGATCAGCGTGGATTTTCCGGCACCGTTTTCGCCGAGAAGGACGTGTCCCTTGCCGCGACCAATGCCAATGGAAACATCTTTGAGCGCGACGACGCCCGGGAAGCGCTTACCTATTCCTTCCAGCTTCAGGATGTAGTCATCTGGTGTGCCTGACACGTCCCACCTCACGCATGGTCTATTTCGGATCGGAAATGGCCACCCGCCATGGCTGACGCCCAGGCTGCTCGAAAACGAGCGACGTCGGAGCATTCAACATGAAAGCGATCGGGCAGCGAATAGCGCCGGCCAAGCAGCCGGCGCCTCCTTTAGCCTCGGAGCTAAGCCCCGACTATTTGATATCCTTGGCGGTAATGAGCGTGACGTTCGTCTTGACCCAACCGGTGAATTTTTCGCCGGCGAGCTCACGAAGGCCATACTTGATGCCCATGGCTGCCATCTCGGCACCATACTGCTCGACAGTGGCAAGCATCTTGCCGTCCTTGATCAACGGCCTGACAGACGGAATGTTATCGAAACCCACCACCTTGATCTTGCCGCTCTGGCCGGATGCATCAAGCGCCTTGACGACACCGAGAGCCATGGAGTCGTTTGCAGCCATGACGCCCTGAATATCCTTATACTTCGTCAGGAAATTCGTCATGACGGTGTTCGCTTCCTCGGTCTCCCAATGCGCGGTCTTGCTGTCGAGAAGCTGGAGCTTGCCGTTCTTGATGGAGTCCATGAAGCCCACCTTGCGCTCCTTGGCGTTGTCAGCCTCAGGATTGCCTTCCAGGATCACGACCTTCGCGCCAGGCCCCAGATCCTTGGCAAGCGCATCGCCCGCAAGCTTGGCGCCCTCAGCATTGTCAGGCCCGAAGAAGGCAAGATCGATACCGGCTGCCTTCTTCGCGTCGGCATCCAACGGCACGTCGATGTTGATGACCTTGACCCCGGCCTTTACGGCCTTCGCAAGCGGAGTGGCCATCGCCTTCGAGTCGGCCGGCGCGACGACGATGATATCGTATTTCTGCGTCACGAAGTTTTCGACCGCATCGACCTGCGAGGCAAAATCACGCTCGTCCTTCATGCCGACGGCCTTGAAGTCGAACTTGTCCTTGTTTTCAGCCGCATATTTGTCGGCCCCCGCCTTCATCTGCTTGAAGAACTCATTCGACAAGGACTTCATGATCAGGCCGACCTTAGGCTTACCGGCCGCAAAGGCGGGCGACACGCCGCAAGACAGCGCAAGCACCAAAGTGCCTGCAAGACCAAACTTCAACGCCGCACGACGCGAGGCGCTGATCAAGACGGATTCATGGTTTTTGGAATTAGACATTTCTTTCCTCCCGACGGTCCTGGGCTCAGCTCCACCTGAGTTGTCAACGACAATGAACCGTTTCACCAGGCAATGGGTAACAACGCCCCCGAACATTGTCAAGGCGATTGAAATGGCGAAAGAAATTAACAAGGCTTGCACTTTCGCTCGTATGTTGCAGTATATGCCATGAACCGTTTCCAACGGCGCTGGGAAATGCCTTCCGTTAGACTATATGCGGTCGATGAATTTGACGTGCAGACTTTGGGTGAAGGCGCTAGAGACCGCCTGGGTCGGGCTGTTGTTGGGCACTGGTTCCGGAGAAAAAGGACATATGTTCTGTTATGCAAAAAGTCGGAATTCGCGACGTTGCCAAGCTCGCAGGGGTCTCTACGGGGACCGTCTCGAGAGTCCTGAATGATCACCCATCCGTCACGCACGAATTAAGGACGCGGGTCAATACCATCATAGAGGAACTCGGTTACACGCCGGATCCGTCGGCAAGAAGCATGCGCAGCAAGATCAGTCGCCTCATCGGCATCGTCATCCCGGATCTGACCAATCCATTCTTTTCCGAACTCGTCCAATCTGCCGAGCAAGCCGCAGCAACGCACGGCTACAACATCATCGTCATGACATCCTTCGATAACGCTGCGAAGGAAGCCGACCGTATCCGGCAACTGACGAGCCGGAGGGTGGACGGCATCATCCTCGTTCCGAGCAACGACTTCCATCCGATTAGGCTGCCAAAAGGGCTGCCAATCGTTGTCGTCGACCGTCTTATGCCGGGGTATTCGGGCATTGCCTCCGATCATCGCAATGGTGTCCGTCTCGGCGTCGAATATCTCCTAAAGCTGGGGCATCGCCGTATCGGCTTCATTTCAGGACCTGAACATTCGGTTCCAGCCAATGATCGCCTCAAGGGCTATCTCGATGCGATGATACAAGCCGGCGATAGCGCGGCAACCGCAGCCTCGCCGCTGGTTGCCGAGGCCAACTTCGATTATGAAAGCGGACGGCAGGCAGGAAATTATCTGCTGGCGCGTGCCCGCAGCGAGCGTCCGACCGCCATCTTCGCAAGCTCGGATCAGCAGGCGATCGGCTGCATGAGAGCGGCATATGACCTTGGTATCCCAATTCCGGCAGCGCTTTCCATTCTTGGGTTCGATGGCATCCCGCTCTCGGATATGACCATCCCGCGCTTAACGACGGTGAAGCAACCGATTGAGAAGATCGCGACAGCCGCAGTGGAAGTTCTTCTGAATGAGCAGGGCGCATCGAGCATTGACCATCCGGTCTTGTTGGCCTGCGAGCTATCTTATGGTGAAACTACCTGCGCACCGCAGCCCGACTGAATGCTGATGGGATATTCGCCGCGGATTCACAATGGAGCTGTGGCTGGGCAAAAGATCCACGCCGGAGGCTCGCTGGTCCGTGTACCAAGCAATATCCGATAAATACTGCGACTATTTTTGGTTCGATGCGCAATAACGCTTAAATATTTGCTGCCGCTGCTCACCAGCTAACAATGCATTCATGCAGTCAGCCTAGGAAAATCCCATCAATTGGGAGAATTCAAAATGCATGAGATTAAGAAGGCCCTTCAGGCGATTGCATTTACGGCAACCCTGGCCTCGACGTCGACAGCTTGGGCGTCAGGATTTGAGAACATCATCGTCTCGAACGCTAAGGATGCCGATGTGACGGAGACGACGCTTCCGGCAAATAGTGCTGCGATTTATCTGTCAGCGGACATTGATGACGTCAGCTCTGGCTCAAAAATCACCGTTTCCTGGATCGCCGTTGATACTAACGACGTAGCGCCCGCGAATTACAAGATTGACGAAGTCAGTTTCGATATTGGCTCTCTGGAAAACCATGTCAACTCGTCGCTTAGCAAACCGGACGCGGGCTTCCCCGTCGGCAAATACGAGGCCGTCCTGTCGGTGGACGGCAAGGTGATGGAGACCGTCGACTTCTCCATCAAGTAGGCTCACCTAGAGCGTTAAGCACGATCCAAGGGAACTGTGGGACCCTCACCTCGGCAGAGCGCGTGACAACGATTATGGCGTTTAAGATCGGCGCTGTTGACTTCGCGGCGTTCTGTTCGCGCTGGCCGGTTCGTTGAGATTTCCGGTTGCGATCGAGCTCGCCTTGAAGAGAGCGATGCCGGCAGCGCCAAGCTTGTCTCGCCATCTGTTTCGTCGATGTGAACGGCGCAAGTAAAATTCGCCTTCACGCTGCGCGATCGCGGAGCTTTTGTCCTCCCGCCCCATCGAAATACATGACATACTCAATAACCAGATGTAGCTGGAGCATTTTCCGATGCCGCGAGAAGCCGTCTGGACCCTGGTTTTGTTTGTTCTCCTCATAGTGAGCGCCGCAGTCGGTTCGATATTACGCGCCAGGCTGCCTGCTCCGCACCGCGGTACCGAGACGATAGACTTCCTTCGAGTGGTGACGGCTTTGCTTGTGACTTTTGCGGCGCTCGTGATGAGCCTGCTTTTGGCATCGGAATTGACCGCATTCACCACTGCCTCCCGCGATCGCAACCGCTACGCCGCCGGTCTGGCGGAAATGGACGTCTGCCTCAAAAACTACGGGTCCGCATTGGATAGTGAGAGACAACTCTTGCACAGCTACACCGTGGCTGTCATTGCCAGCACATGGCCGGGAGAACCGCTTCCGCCGGGAATGATCTATCCTGACGTATCAAAATTGCCTCTGATTGGCGAAGCACCCACCCTTGGGGCGCTTCTGAACACTATAGGCCTCAGCATTGCCCACCAGCAGCCAAACGATCCCTTGCACCAGGTGCTCGTGACCCGTTGCAATCAGCTCTTCAGCAATCTCATGGTCGCGCGATGGACCGTCATAGAAGATGCGCACGGCTCGCTTTCGGCGCCGTTTCTCGACGTCCTGATCTTCTGGCTTATGCTGGTATTTCTGAGCTTCGGTCTTCAGGCGCCTAGAAACCCGCTTACAGGCTCCATTGTCGCCGTCGCCATCGTTTCGGTGGCGAGCGTGATGTTCGTCATCCTGGATCTTGATCTTCCCTATGGCGGCTTTTTTGGTATTTCGAGCACGTCCATGCGGCATGCGCTCGCCGACATGCTGGCGCAATAGCGATCGATCATGCAGAGCGCAAACATGTAGCGGAGCCGTCACCCCTAATGGACCATGATGCCGCCAAAAGCGCCCTCGGGTCGGCACAATGGACCAGCTCAAAGTTCCAGCGCTGACCGGTGTTTCAGCGACACCGGGCAGTGGCGGAAGGCTGCCGAATGCCGGACCGGTACCCCCGAGAAGCAATAGTTACTGGAACTGACGGCGATTGATCCACAAAGGCTTCAAGCGGCGGGGCACAGCGTCCTGTTGCAAAAATGATCGTTGCGAATGAAGTTTCTGTAGCCGCCGCCGAAAGCAATGCTTCGTGTCACGCGGCAAATTGCAAAAAAGGCGGCAATTCCGGCAGTCGATGCCGAACGCCCCGCCTAAAAGTGCTCAGCGATCGTGTTTCGCAAGCAGCGCTTGGTTTTACTTACCTAACGTCTCTTGTGGTCAACAAATGTACAGATTGTAAAAATTTCGAATTGCCCGATAACGACAGAAACTCCAGACATTAGTAATTTGTTAATTATAGTCCTCGCCGAAACTATATTTAGGCGCGAGGAAAAACCACGGCACGTAAACAGTACAGCCGTCGCGACTATGTTTGTGTATCATCGTACAAGTGGAGAGTTCTATGAATATGCCGCTCAGATATACGAATTTGTATTCGAGAAATTCCGAACGCCGTACCGTTCTTGTTGCCGGTGGCGCCGGTTTTCTGGGCTCTCATCTCTGTGAGTGGCTATTGCGGGATGGTTGTCAGGTCATCTGTGCCGACGATTTCTCGACAGGGCGGACGGAGAATTTGCGGCATTTGCTCCGCTACGACGCCTTCAGCTTCGTTCGTCACGATATCGTCAATCCCATCGATCTACCGGTTGACGAGATTTACAATCTGGCCTGTCCCGCGTCCCCCGTGCACTATCAGGCAGACCCGATCCATACGATGAAGACATGCGTCTTCGGTTCGCTGAACCTGCTTGAACTGGCGACACGTCACCAAGCCCGCATATTCCAGGCTTCCACCTCGGAAGTCTACGGAGATCCACAGGTACATCCCCAGCCGGAACGCTATTGGGGCCATGTCAACTCGTTTGGCCCGCGCTCTTGCTACGACGAGGGAAAGCGCTCTGCCGAAACGCTTTTCTATGACTTTCATATGAGACATGGCGTGGACATCAGGATCGCGCGCATCTTCAATACCTACGGGCCGCGCATGCGTCCCGATGATGGCCGTGTCGTTTCCAATTTTATCGTCCAGGCACTCAAGGGGCAGGATATCACCGTTTACGGCGACGGATCGCAGACGCGCTCCTTCTGCTATGTGGACGACCTTATCGAAGGCTTCGTTCGGCTGATGAGGAATCCGTCCGCGCTTCATTCGCCGATCAATCTGGGCAATCCGGCCGAATTCAGCGTCCGCGAACTTGCCGAACAGGTCATCGCGCTGACGGGTTCGCCATCGAAAATTGTCTACAAACCGCTGCCAATCGATGACCCTCGACAGCGTCGTCCCGACATTACGATCGCCAAGCGGGACTTGGGATGGGAGCCGACGGTCGCTCTGGCCGAAGGTCTGAAGTCGACGGCCGCCTATTTCGAACGTCAGCTTCATCGGCAAGGCAGCGAACTCGTAGAGGTCATCTGATGTCTGCGCGCACCATCCTCGTCGCGGGCGGAGCCGGCTTCATCGGCAGCCACACGGCCAAGCTTCTGCATAAAGACGGTTACGAACCGATCGTCTATGACAATCTTTCCACGGGCCATCTTGAATCGGTCCGTTGGGGGCCATTCATAGAGGGGGATATTCTCGACACCCCTCGCCTGGTCGAGACCATCAAGACATACCAGCCCGATGCAATCATCCATTTCGCAGCTTCGGCCTACGTCGGCGAATCCGTCGAGGAGCCGGCGAAATACTACGCCAACAACGTCAACGGCACGCATTCGCTGCTGGAAGCCTGCCGCGCCACCGGTACCGACAAGCTCATCTTTTCATCGAGCTGTGCCGTCTATGGCATTCCGGATCAGCTACCGATCCGCGAATGTGAACCGCAGCGCCCCATAAATCCCTATGGCCGAACAAAGCTCATCGCCGAACACATGCTCGCCGACTATGCGGCAGCCTATGGGCTCCGTTACGTTGCGTTGCGCTATTTCAACGCGGCGGGAGCCGACCCCGAGCAGGAGCTCGGCGAATGGCACACTCCGGAGACGCACCTGATCCCCCGCGCGCTGCTTGCCGCGACGGGATCGATCGACTGCCTCGAGGTCTATGGCGATGATTACGACACCCCGGACGGCACCTGCGTCCGCGATTACATCCACGTCATGGATCTTGCTCGCGGCCACGCTCTCGCCGTGAAATATCTGATGGCGGGCGGCGGCAACCTCGCCATCAATCTGGGAACCGGTCACGGGACGTCGATCAGAGAGGTTCTGGACGCCATCGGACTTGCCTCGAAACGCTCCGTGCCGGTCACCATGCGCCCTCGCCGGCCGGGCGATCCGCCAGCGCTCTATGCGGCATCGGATCTCGCCGCCGAAAAACTTGGCTTCCAGCCCCTGTATTCCGATATCGGAACCATCATCCGAACGGCGGCTCCATTCTTCGGATTGGAGACGCAATCGTGAGGACGCCCAAGATAAACAGATCCGCCGCACAGGACCAGCCACTGATGGTTCCGATCCTCTCAGGCTATCGGCGCACGGAATATATCGTCTGTGCCGCGATATGGTTTGCGGCGCTCGTTTACCTTTGGCGCTGGTGGCTCCTGCCGACCCATCATATCGATCCGCTCGGATCGATTCTGATCACCACCGTTCTGGCATGGACGACCCTTCTTCCGGCCTATTTCGTAGTCGTATTCTATCGCGCGCGGAAGCCAAACGGGCCGCTGCGCCTGCCTGCGGGCAGCCGTGTGGCAATGGTGGTGACAAAGGCGCCGTCGGAACCGTTCGATGTCGTTGCCCGCACCCTGCAAGCCATGCTGGCCCAGGAAGTGCCGCACGATACCTGGCTGGCTGACGAGGACCCCTCATCTGCGACGATCGATTGGTGCCGCAGGCACGGCGTTCAGCTGTCTACCCGCAAAGGGCGGGACGATTATCACCGCCAAACCTGGCCGCGGCGCACACGCTGCAAGGAGGGAAATCTCGCCTTCTTCTATGACCATTATGGCTATGAACGTTATGACTACGTCGTCCAGCTCGATGCCGATCATGTACCGAGCCATGACTATCTTTATCAGATGTTGCGTCCATTCGCCGATCCTGCGGTTGGCTACGTGTCGGCACCCAGCATCTGCGATAGCAACGCTCACGAGAGCTGGTCTGCTCGGGGACGTCTCTACGCCGAGGCGAGTATGCATGGATCGCTGCAAGCCGGTTTCAACAACGGCCTGGCACCCCTCTGCATCGGCTCGCACTATGCTGTCCGCACCGCAGCTCTGAAAGATATCGGGGGCCTTGGACCGGAACTCGCCGAGGATCATTCGACGACGCTCATGATGAATGCGCACGGCTGGCGCGGCGTTCACGCCATCGATGCGATTGCTCACGGCGATGGCCCGCGCACCTTTACCGACCTCATCACCCAGGAATTCCAATGGTCACGCAGCCTGATGATGATCTTGCTGCAGTATTCACCTAAATTGCTGCCCTGCTTGCCGCCTCGGTTAAGAGCGCAATTCCTGTTCTCGCAGCTCTGGTATCCGCTGTTTGCACTGTTCATGACTCTGATGTTCGTGCTGCCGATAATAGCGCTCATGGGAGGGCGGAACTTCGTCAATGTGTCCTATCCCGATTTTCTGCTGCACTTCCTGCCGCAATCGTTCCTGCTGATCGCATTCGCCTATCGCTGGCGCCGTACCGGCACGTTCAGGCCGGTGGATGCCAAAATTCTCAGCTGGGAAGTGACGCTGTTTCTGTTCGCGCGCTGGCCATGGGCGCTTGCCGGGACAATCGCGGCGATACGCGATTGGACAACTGGATCTTTCGTCGATTTTCGCGTCACCCCGAAAGGCACGTCCAACGTCGATCCATTGCCTTTCCGCGTGCTGGCGCCTTATGCGCTTCTGTCTCTCGTTTCCATAACGCCTGTCCTGACGGTTCATGATGCCGGAGAAACGAGCGGATTCTATATCTTCGCGACCATGAATGCGACGGTCTACACGCTGCTACTATTGGTGATCATTCTGAAGCATGCGCAGGAGAACACCATCTCCATGAGCAGCCGCTTCTATCGCCCTGCCGTTGCAAGTGCATTGCTTGTTCTCATCGCTCTGCCAGGGCTTGCGGCCACAGAGCGCGGTCCCGACGGAGTGCTGTCGCTGACATGGAGCGCCAGCGGCTATGCGCTTTTCGTGGAGCGTTCGTCGGTGGCGGGGGCAGGCGTCAGCGGACACAAGCTGCACCGTATTACGTTCGACCCGCACTGGCATGACGCCAACGCAATGACGGAAATTCCCGGCAGGAGGGGCGCATAAGCGCGACAAAAGATGAAAATAGCTGTTGTGGGAACGGGATATGTGGGTTTGGTCAGCGGCGCCTGCTTCGCCGAGTGGGGTCATACCGTCGTCTGCGTGGACAAGGATCCGCCGAAGATTGCCGGCCTGCGGCAGGGTAGGATGCCGATCTACGAGCCGCACCTCGACGAAATGGTCGAACGAAACTGCGCGTCGGGACGGCTCGATTTCACCTGCAACCTCGCCAAGGCGTTAAAGGAAGCCGCTATCGTCTTTATCGCCGTCGGCACATCGCCTCGCAGCGACCGCGGGGAATCCGATCTTTCCTGCCTCTATCGTACAGCAAGCGACCTTGCGCCGTTGATAGCGGACGACACGGTTGTCGTCGTTAGATCGACCGCGCCGGTCGGCACCGGCGACATGGTGCAGAAGATCATCGCTGCGACGCGGAAACCATGCACGTTTTCCGTAGCGTCCAACCCGGAATTCCTGTGCGAAGGCGTTGCGGTAAAGAACGCGCTCATGCCGGACCGTGTCGTTGTCGGCGTCGACGATGAGCGCGCCTATAAGCGGCTCCTGGAACTCTACGCCGACCCGATGGACCTCCAGGATATACCGGTTGTGGTGACGGCGCGGCGAACTGCGGAATTGATCAAATATGCCGCCAACGCATTTCTGGCGACGAAAATAACCTTCATCAACGAGCTCGCCGACCTTTGCGAACGGCTGGGCAGCGATGTCGAGGAACTGGCGCTCGGGATGGGATTGGACAAGCGCATAGGTGCGACTTTCCTGACGGCAGGTCCCGGCTTTGGCGGCTCCTGTTTTCCTGGGGATACGCTCGCTCTTCTGCGAACCGCACAGGATCATGGCGTCGCGCTGCGTGTGATCGAGGAAACCGTTGCGGCGAATGATGCCCGCAAACGGCGCATGGCGCTCAGGGTCGTCGAAGCGCTTGGCGGCAACATAGACGGTCTGACCATCGCCATTCTCGGCCTCACCTGCAAGCCCGACACGGACGACATGCGCGAAGCCCCCTCAATCCCGCTGATCGAAGCGCTCCAGCGCTTTGGCGGTCATGTTCGAGCTTATGATCCGATGGGTATCGAGAATGCCGCGAAGGTCCTCGATGATGTGGTGTTCTGCGACGATCCTTATGAATGTGCGCGAAACGCTGACGCAGCGGTCGTCGTGACGGAATGGGCAATCATTAGGGATCTCGACCTGGTCCAGATCAAGGCGAACATGCGCCAGCCGATATTGGTGGATCTCAGAAACGCTTTTCGCAGGGACGCTGCCGTGCAACTCGGATTCCGCATTTCCACCATCGGAAATTCGGCCAGCACAAAGGGCGATGTTCGTAGCATGGCGAGACAGAGGAACAGGTCCCTAGGGACCGCGAAAATCATACCAATTGCTATGCGGGAGAAAGACAATGGTATCATTATATAACAAACCGCGCGCCCTCATCCGCCTAGGCGCGGCGACGCTTGCCGCCGTCATCGCCCTTGGATCCGTCGCGTCAAGCAGCGCGGCTGCCGCGAGCAAGGGCCTTAAACTGCCGGTCGACGCTCGCCCCATGACGGCGTTTGAGCTTTACCAACTATATCGCGACAAGAACTGGCAGTGGCCGGATGGCGCAGGGCAAATGCAGGACGCAAATCGTCATTTCGCTGCCTGGGTCGACGGCAAGGGAGGTAAATCCTGGGCCGAGGGCCGCTGGAGCGTCAGCGATGCCGGACGTATGTGCTTCGAAGCAACCTGGTACGCGGCGAACGGCAAGTTCCCGGCCAAGACCTGCTTCCTGCACCGCATTCTCAATGAAACCGTATACCAGAAGCGTGAGCCCGGTGGGGCATGGTTCATATTTCGCCATGCCGCGGCCAAAGACGCCGATGAGGCGCAAAAGTTGGTCGCCAACGATCTGGTTACTGAACGACTGAGCATCGTGAAAGCCACCTTGAGCACGAGCAAGGCCGAACTGAAGAAGGAGGCAGTCCAATGAAAACGGCATTCAAGTTTACCGCAGCCGTCGTTTGCTTCGCAGGTTTGTCCGGAGCGATTTACGCAGCAAATAATGGTCTCGAAACGGCGGGCGGCGGTCAAAGCATGTTCCACGACAAGAGGCCGATCATCACGCCGCAATCGTTGCCGTCAGGCGCATACGATCCGAACGGCGATTTCTCAAATGACCCCAATCCCAAGATCGAGCATGTCTTCCTTCCCTGGGAGGATGTCGATCTGTCGACACTTGGGGTCGCGGACACCTATGCCCGCCAACGTGGTCGCTCCTTGTTGATTACAGTCGAGCCCTGGTCCTGGGCGCGCAACTGGCGCGTCACGCCAGACGATCTTTTCCAGGGGATCATGGATGGGCACTACGATACGAACATGGCATCGATATGCTCGGCCGCCGCCAAGCTCAAGCAACCGGTGACCATTCGCTGGGCCCATGAAATGGACGAGAAGAACGGGCAGTTCACCTGGGCCTACTGGAGCCCGTCGCAATATGTAAAGGCATATAGACATGCCGTCGACGTCTGCCGTCGCGATCTTCCATCCGCCAAATACATGTGGTCGCCGATGGGCAAGGAAGGGCTCAAAGCCTATTATCCTGGCGATCGATATGTCGATGTCGTGGGCCTCTCGGTCTTCGGCTATCAACCTTTTGATCAGCTCATGCTCGGGCGTGATTCGACTTTCGTCGAAGCGACCAAACCGGGCTATGACCGCGTCAAAGCCTTTGGAAAGCCGATTGTTATCGCCGAGCTGGGCTACCAGGGAAGCGAAGCCTATGTCCATGCCTGGGCTGAAGAGGCCGCCAAACCGCATGACGAATTCAAGAACATCGTGGCGGTGGTGTATTTCGACGATCGCGAGGTTTATCCGTGGCCCCATGGTCTCGGACGGCCGGACTGGCGTGTGGCCAGCCCTCTGTTGAATTGAACCAACAACAACGGAAGTGGAGGCAAAGATGTCCCTCTTAAGACTCTCGATATCAAGTGCAGCCATATCGCTGTTACTGCTGGGCGGACCGGCACATGCTGCGAGCCGTGAGCATGCCGATTGGATGACCGAGCGCTCGGCCATTCAAGCAACATCGATCAGCGCTTCAGACGTGCGAAGCCTCTACTCCGGCCGATCCTGGATCTGGAAAGACGGTGCCGGCTACTTTTCGGCCAAACAAGGCACCTTCATCGCCTGGTCGCATAACGGTGCCGAGAGAACCTATGCCAAAGGCACCTGGTACGCGACCTTCAACGGCAAGCTATGCATGAAGGCACGTTGGCAAAGCAAGAAGTACGATGTGGAAAAGACCTCCTGCTTTCTGCACCGTGAAAAAGACGGCGCCGTCTATCAGAAGCGTCTACCTGACGGGAAGTGGTATGTATTTCGTCACAACCCGCTAAGACATGACGACGAGGCAATGAAACTGCGCGGAAGCAACGACGTCATCCGGCACTTGCCCAGCTAAGACCGGACACGGAAAAGATATCGAGCAGTCGAGATCAACCGACGCATCGCGATGGATCGAGACATCCGGGACCGTTCTGGCAAGGCGGGATCAATTGCCAGGCGGTTTCCGTTTGGTCACCGATTGTAGCAATGTGACGTGTGTCCAAAGCCGCTTGGCGTGCAGATATAGGGCGCCCCCTTGAAATACTCATCAGCGGAAACCGTTGCCCTCTTGCGAATCTGACCGGTCCCATAAAAGTACATATTGCTTTCGCTTTTCTTCATGTACAGATCGATGGTCTTGTACTTATATTTGTCCACAGGTGCGGAAACCGCATTTTCCACCGGATAGACAAGAAAAAGGGCGCACAAGCAAACAGAAGTCAAGCTTGATACAAGGCGGGAAAGATAAAACTTCGGCTCAATCGGGTTTACTACCATTTGCTTACTTCCATATCCTCTACGTTCGTTTGTGTAGCCATTAATTTATTGCGGTCTCTCGATAAAATTCTTGAAATTATTAGAGAATAATGCTTAAGTAACCGTTACAAGTATTGAAGTAAGGTTTGCGGCAATGCGACCCTCTCGGGTATTAGTTTTGCGTTCCTTGCGATGGCCGCAGGAAATCATCAGCCGGGCAGTTTGGCCTTTTGCCAGGCTGCTCGCCGCGCTACCGAACAGAAATGTCCGCCTCATCAACGATGAGGACGCAACCTATCGTGCGTTTATCCCTCTCTCTTCCTGTTACACTATGGGATCAGATTTGTGCCGGCTTGAAAAGTTGGAAATCAGGCTGGGTATCACGAGACGGCGGCTAATCCACAAACAAATTCCGGCTTTAATATGATCAACTGCTGTGCGTCAGCTGCGGAATTTTCGGTGGGCGCGCTGCAATCACGGCAACTAAACTCGCCATGTAGTATCGAGGGATCGCCGCAATGATGTGGGGCAAAGCAGATATTTCTTGTGAACAGCCCAAGGCTGCCGAGCGGCGGCGCTGGCCTCGTTCTGCGCAGATGCCGCTTTACAGCGAGATCCCGGAAAGTACGGAATTGGCGTCGCTGCCGTTTTCAACGGAGGAACTGCGTCCCGATCGGCAATTTGCGGCCTGGCAGGAGCGCATGGCCCCGCTGATCGATATGCGATTGCAGAATCAAGCAAAAGCCGATGAGCCGTTCGCGGTTAAGCAGGTCGCATGGAACCTCGAAGGTGTCTTGCTCATTCAGCAGGAGGCCCCAGCGTTCAGCTTCGAACGCTCCGCGGAAAAGGTGCGCTTCAGTTCGATAGATCACTGGCAGATCACCTTCCTGCGCACCGGAAAGACATGGACGAGCGTCAACGGCAATGTCGTGGAAAACGAGCCCGGCATGATGGAAATCCGAATGCTGGGCTACCCCTTTTACGGACGGACCTTGCCGGCGCGATCCACGACGCTGATCCTGCCATGCGATCTGTTTGCCGCTCATGGTGGACTGCCGAGCGCCAGCAGCAATATTGTGCTTGGAGGTGAGCGCGTCTCGTTACTTTCGAGTTACATAGATTTTCTCGAAGTCAATCTTCTTCGTTTAACCAGAGACGATCTTCCAAGCATCAGGAATCAGCTTCGCGAGATGGTGTTTCACACAATTTCCCCCTTGGTGCACGGCCAGATCGATGGCGAGATATCGCAAAGCGGGTTGATGACCCGGGCAAGGCACTTCATTCAGAACAATCTCGGATCCGCGGAATTGACGCCGGAAACGCTAAGCCGTGAACTGGCAATTTCGCGGACCCGTCTTTACGAGCTGTTCCAAACCTCGAGCGGAGTGCTCAACTACATCCGAAGAAGACGGCTTCTGGCTGCGCGCGCCGCACTTAACGATCCCGCCGACGGCCGGAAAATCGGCGAGATCGCCAATCAATTCGCCTTCGAGTCCGCCGCCAACTTCTGCCGGGCCTTCACGCATGAGTTCGGCTACAATCCAAGCGAAGTGCGCAGGCATTCACGGGATTTCAAGATGGAAGCGCCGTCGCGCACGGCTGTGTCGAGTTTCGATAATTGGCTCAGCACGCTTGGGCTTTGACAATCCGGCTTGCCGCGATGTCACTAAGCTCTGTCCGACAAGCTCCGCAGTCGGTTTGATATCGCCGCTAAGGATGATATGTTCCGCATTTGTTTCAGTCCGCCACGATTTGCGGTAATGCTGAAACGGAACTCCGATTGCCGAGACGATAATGAACGATATGAGCTCGACGCCTGTCCGCAAAATCATCCATGTGGACATGGATGCCTTTTACGCGTCGGTCGAACAGCGGGACAATCCCGAACTGCGCGGCAAGCCGCTTGCGGTCGGCGGGTCCGCCGCGCGCGGCGTGGTGGCGGCAGCAAGCTATGAGGCCCGCGCCTTCGGCGTTCGCTCGGCCATGCCGTCGGTGACGGCGAAGCGCAAATGCCCGGATTTGATTTTCGTGCCGCCGCGCTTCGACGTCTATAAGGCCGTATCGCAGCAGATCCGCGAGATCTTCGCCGAATATACGCCACTGATCGAGCCGCTATCGCTCGACGAGGCGTATCTCGACGTCACCGAAAACCTCAAGGGCATGCAGATCGCCACCGAGGTCGCGCTGGAGATCCGGGCGAGGATCAAGCAGATCACCGGACTCAATGCCTCAGCCGGCATCTCCTATAACAAGTTCCTTGCCAAGATGGCGAGCGATCTGAACAAGCCCAACGGCCAGGCGGTGATCACGCCGAAGAACGGACCGGCATTTGTCGAGGCTCTCCCGGTCAGCAAATTCCATGGTGTCGGACCGGCGACCGCCGAGCGTATGCGCAAGTACGGGATCGAAACCGGGCTCGATCTAAAATCGAAGTCGCTGGCCTTCCTGCAGGAGCATTTCGGAAAGGCCGGGCCATATTTCTATGGGATTGCCCGCGGCATCGACCAACGCCAGGTGAGGCCCGACCGGGTCCGTAAATCCGTCGGCGCGGAAGATACGTTTCCCGAGGATATCGACGAGCTCGGTCCGGCGACGGCAGAATTGCGGCCGTTGGCAGAAAAGGTCTGGCGCTACTGCGAGACAAGCGGCATCAGCGGCAAGACGGTGACCGTGAAGATCAAATATTCGGATTTCACGCAGGCAACGCGCAGTCGGACAACCCTATTTCCGGTCACAAATATGGGTGAAATCCTTGAAGCGGCAACCGCGCTTCTGGCAACCGTCCATCCGTTCAAGCGACCCATTCGGCTGCTCGGCATCACGCTTTCCTCCCTGACGAACGAAGGAACCGACGACAGCCGATCACAATCGCAGCTCGATCTCGGTATCTGACGGTCGGTCACGGGAGCTATACCGCCGATCTGACTCGGCATGGTTCGGGCCTAGAGCGTTTTTGCTTCTACGCAATTCCGGACGGGAAACCGCGATGCACTGGAATTGCTCTAGCGAAGCTACGCCCTTCTTGGCTCACTCATAGCAGCCAAGCTCGGCCTCGTAACGGGCGATAGCTTGTTGATTCAAGACGAGCACGGCATGCGAAATTGCAATGCGCGTTTCCAGCAAGACAGATTTGTCGTTCTCGAGCGCCCTGTGCACGGTCGCCCTTCCGTATCCGGTCATCCTAACGATCTGTGATATCGTGCAGAACCTTGTCCTCGGAACTACTCCCAGCTCGGTAATCTTCATCCGGGCGACCCCACATGGTTTCCGACTCACACTGCACCGGGTATTGGAAGACCGGTTGAGCGCCATTCACAGCGAATAGCGTCTCTCCAAGATCAGCAATCAGGCTGGGTCCGCTGGCAGCTGTTACTTCTTCCAGTACTTGTCTACATAGTTCTGAATCTCTGATCGCATGAATCGTCCGGAAGCATCAGCCCGATCTTCCCAGCCGAATACGCAGGCCGTAACGATCCCGTCGAAACCGACTTCCGCCAGCGATGAGAAAAATGCGTCCCAATCGATTTCGCCCTGGTACATATCCATGTGCTGATGGATGGTCACCTTCGCGCCCGGCGGGTTGATGATGTACCGCAATCCCGACGATGCCTTGTGATTATATGTGTCGGCCACATGTACATGTGCAATCAGATTGCCGGCGTCACGGATCATCTTCGCCATATCGTCGCCGAAGTAGAAGGTGTGCGGTGCGCAATAGAGAAACCTGACGTTCTTCGAGCCGATCGTCTTCAGCATGTCGATCGCCGGATGCAGCGCCTCGCACCAGTCTTCAGGATGCGGTTCCATATTGAGATTGACGCCTTCCTTTTCGAAGACCGGCACCAGTTCCTCGATCGAGCGCCACCATGCGGCTTCGCTGTGCTCGTGCGTGAAGTGGCCGCCGCAGCAATTGGAGCGATGGCCGCGATCCGGAGACGGGCCACGGCCGAATTCGGAGTTCATGGTATCGACGCCGAGCTCGACGGCGAGATGAATGGCTTCCTTCCAATAAGAGACGGCTGCCTTGCGTTCATCTTCATGTGGGCTTGCCCAGCGATACATCGGCAGCAGCGAAGCCACCTGAACGCCATGATCCTTCAGTGCCTTTTTGAATTCGTTGATGCGTTCCTTGTGAGCACGCGGTCGCACCCACCACGGAAGCAGGTCGTCGCGCGGCGAGACCTCGATATACTCATATCCCAGCTCCGCGGCTTTACGGCACAGATCGTTAAGCGGCAGATGCCGATGCATGTGGGGATCTAGCGCGATCTTCATGTCTATTTTCCCTTGCTGGAACCAATCAGGCTGCGGGCTTCAGGACGCTGTGCGCATAAAACGAAGGCCGCTCGCCGATCTGGATGGGCACGATCCGACCGGAGTGCTTTGCTTCGACGCAGGCGTCGGCAGTCACCGAGGCGAAATAACCGTCCCAGGCGGTCGGGCCGCGAACAACGCCTTCCTTGACGGATTCAATCCACTCCTGAAGCTCCACGTCGTAGCTGTCGATGAAGCGAAGTTTCCAGTCCTGAAGGATTTCATGGCTGAGCTTGGCATCCTTGCGCAGCAGAACGCTCATGGGTTCGGGTAGGTAGCCGATGCCATCTTCGCCGACGACCTGGCACTGGATATCGTAACCATAGGGGCAATTCACGAAGACCTCGACATCGATCCTAATGCCCTTCTTCGTTTCGAGAAGGATCATATGCGGATCATCGAGATCCTGGCGGGCATGCTTCGTCTTGCGCGGCATAATCACCTGCGCCGACACATAATCATCATCCAGAAGCCAGCGAAGCACGTCGATTTCATGGACGAAGGAATCGGTGATCGCCATATCGCCGGCATAGACGTCCGGGACGGACGGATTGCGATGGGCGCAATGCACCATGAGTGGCTCGCCCAGGTTTCCGTTGACGATCTGCTCCTTCAGCAGGCGATAGCTCCTGTCGTAGCGGCGCATGAAGCCCACCTGGACAAGCTGCCGCCCGCTGGCGATCTCGGCATCGACGATATTGCGGCAGGCCGCAGCGGTTGTCGCAAGCGGCTTCTCACAAAAGACTGGCTTTCCGGCCGCGATCGAGGCCAGAACGAATTCGTCGTGCGTCGGGCCCCAGGAGGCGACGACAACGGCATCAACGTCAGGGTCAGCTATCAGCTCTTGTGCGCTGTCAAAAACGCGCGCTGCCGGTGTTAGGCTTTTTGCGACGGCTTCCGCCTGCGTTTTGTTGATATCGTTCACGGCAACGACCGTCGATCCGACAAGGCGGTTATGGAGGCGCTCGATGTGTTCCTGGCCGATGGCTCCGGTTCCGATAACGCCGATTTTGAGGGTCATTTTGGCTTGTCCTGTTGAATGGGTATCAGTCGAGATCGCGGGGCAATGCGAGCTTCAGTGTGGTCAGAGATTTCTTGACGCCGGTGAGCGGCTCCATGCCAGCGTCTTCCATTTCGAGACTGACGGGACCGTCGTAGCCAACGAAACGGGCGACGGCGAAAAACTCCTTCCACCACCGAACGTCGTGCCCGTGGCCGAGTGCGACGTAGTTCCATGAGCGCTTCGCGATGTCGTTGATCCAATAGGTGTCGATCAGACCATTGGCTTCGGCCAGTGTTCGCTCGAGCCGAACATCCTTGGCATGCATATAGTGGATCGCATCACCGAGCAGGCGGACAGCCGCGATCGGATCGCCGCCCATCCACATGTGATGGCTCGGATCAAAATTCATGCCGACGACGGGGTCGACATGTTCACGCAGCCTGAGCATGTTTGCCGGATTGTGGATCATGGTCGCACCGAGATTCTCGATTGCGATCCGCACGCCGCATTCCTTGGCGAGCGCTCCTGCTTTTTGAAAATACGGAATTAGGACATCGTTCCACTGATAATCCAGCGCTTTTTCATGCTCCGGCAGAATGACGTGCGTAATCCAGTTCGGGAGTTCGTCCTTCGGCGTGCCGCCCGGGCAGCCGGACATCATGACGACTGTCTTGACACCAAGCTTTTCTGCCAGCCGGAGGGTCTTGTCGACGACGGCACGATGCTCCTCTCCGTTGGGCCCGGGATGGAGTTGGTTTCCGGAGCAATTGAGAGCACCAATCGAAAGGCCGCGGCGTTCGAGGCTGCCGAGAAAGTTCTTCCGCGCAAGCTCACTCGACAAGAGTTCGTCGAGCTTCAGATGCGGCGCCTTCGACCAGTTGCCGCAACCTAGTTCGACGGCTTCGAAGCCCAGCCCGGAAACGGTGTCGAGCATATCCTCGAATGGGAGGTATCCGAGAATGTCGGTTACCAGACTTAATCGCATCATTTCATAGCTCCGGAAATTCTTTGCATGATGTCCCTGCGTGCCGGGGCTAACCGCCCCGACACGCTTGCTCAGGAGGACTTACTTCTTCATGTACTGATCGACGTTGTCCTTGGTGATCGACTCGAACGGCACGAGCTTTTCGGCCGGCGGCTGCTCACCCTTCCTGATACCTTCAACGACCTCAAAAGCGGCCTTGGCCTGACCATCGGCATTCTGAAAGATCGTCTGCGACATCTCGCCTGCCTTGATGGCATTGAGCGCGTCCGGGACGCCGTCGACACCGGCGATCATCACGCCCTTCAGGCGATCGGCGCCCTGTAGTGCCTGAAGAGCACCAAGCGCCATCTGGTCGTTGGCGGCGACGATCGCGTCGAATTTCGGAAAGCTCTGGACCCAGTCTTCGGTGACCTTCATGCCTTCGGCACGATCGTAGTTGCCCGTTAGGCTCGCGAGGATCTTGACATCGGGACGGCCGAGAGACTCTTCAAAACCCTTCTTGCGCTCCTGCGAATGGTAAAGGCCCGGAGTCCCTTCCAGATAGAGAATCTGAGCATTCTTCGGCAGATGTTCCTTCATGTATTCGGCTTGCATCTTGCCTGCGTCGATATTCTTTGATCCGACGAAAGTATATTTGCCGCCGGCCGACTGGATGCCGAGCGCGACGACCGGAATACCCGCGGCATTCGCCTTCTCGACACCAGGCACGATGCCTTGATAGTCGACCGGAACGACGACGATGGCGTTGACCTTCTGGGCGATGAAGTTATCGATCTGATCGAGCTGCTTGCTGGCGTCGTTATTGGCGTCGGCAAACTTGATGTCGACGTTCGGATCGGTTTTCGCGGCATCGATGAAGGCTGTCTTGCGCGCCATGACGAACACGTCGGTGTCTGCCATGTTGGCATAGCCGACGACAAACTTGTCGGCGGCGAGCGCACCGGTTGCTGAAAGAGCGGCGGCGGATACGGCGCAGGCGAGTGCAATTCTGGCAATGAGTTTCATTGGTTCTCCTCCCATAGGCGTTTCAAAACTTGAGGTTTTCCGGCGCCGATTTGCGCCGACACACAGGTGGTCCTCCGCGAAAGCGGTTCGCTGCTCTCCGGGGACATTTTGATCAGGCCTTCTTCTTGCTGCGGGCCGATTTCGTCCAAACATCAAGGACGACCGCAATGGCGATGATCAGGCCCTTGATGATCTGCTGCCAGTATGAGCTGACATTCATAAGATTGAGGATATTGTTGATGACACCGATGATCATCGCTCCGATGACCGTGCCGGTGATGGTCCCGGTGCCGCCCATCAGGCTGGTGCCGCCGACGACGACTGCCGTGATCGCATCGAATTCATAGCCGACGCCACCAGCGGGCTGCCCGGAATTGATGCGGGACATGAGGACTATGCCGGCGACTGCGCATAGGATTCCGTTGAAGATGAACGCTTTGATGATGATGCTGTTGGGATTGATGCCGGAAGCGCGAGCCGCGCGGTCATTGCCGCCGACGGCATAGACGTAGCGCCCGAACTTGGTCTTGTTGAGCAATATCCACGAGATCACGACAAAGGCCGCTAGGATCAGAACGGAGACGGGGACCGGTCCGAGGGAGCCCTGCCCGATCACCTTGAATTCACCCAGACCCGAAACCGGGGCTCCGCCGGTGTAGAGCAGCACCGCGCCGCGTGCGACAGTCGTCATCGCCAATGTCATGATAAAGGATGGAATGCGGAAGAAGGTGATGACGAAGCCATTAACGAAGCCCGTGACCATTCCGACCGCGACGCCTGCTGCTACGGCCAGCGCTATGCTTCCGGTCGTCGCCATGACGCTGGTCGCGATCACGCCGCACAGCGCCAGGACCGATCCGAGGGAAACGTCGATTTGGCCGAGAATGATGATGAATGTCACGCCGCATGCCAGCAGGCTGACGACAACAACCTGGCGCAGAACATTCGTGAGATTGGCTTCCGTCAGAAAGGTCGGGCTCAGGAGCGACGCCAGGATGCAGATACCGACGAAAATCAGCACGGTGCCGTATTTGCGATAGATCAAAGCGAAGTCGATCCCGCGCGACTTGGCCTTGGCTTTCGGCGCCATGCCTTTGGTGACCGCAGTCATCGGTTCGGTATTCATCACTGTCCTCCCGTTGCGAGGCGCATGATGCTTTCCTGATTGGCCTCGCTTCTTGTCAATTCGCCGGCGACGCGGCCCTCGCACATAACGACGACACGGTCGCTCATTCCAAGGATTTCCGGCAGTTCCGACGAGATCATGATGATCGCCAGCCCCTGCCGTGCGAATTCCGTCATCAGTCGGTGGATCTCGGATTTCGATCCGACGTCGATGCCGCGCGTCGGCTCATCCAGAATGAGCAGCTTGAGATCCCCGAGAAGCCACTTGGCGAGCACGATCTTCTGCTGGTTGCCGCCGCTGAGGTTCTCCACAATCATCGTTGTATCGGGCGTCTTGATCTGCAGCATCTTGATCATGCGTTGGGCTGCGGTTTCTTCCTGCCGCTCGCTGATGAAGAGACCGCCGGCAAACTTCTTGAGGTTGGCAAGAGAAATGTTCTCGCCGACCGAACGACACAGCACGAGTCCCTCAGCTTTCCGATCCTCGGACACCATGGCGATGCCGTGCGAGATCGCATCCTTCGGCGACCTCAGCTTCAACGTGGAACCGTTTAGCCGGATGGTGCCGCCATCAGGCGGCTCGAGGCCGAAGATCACGCGGGCGACTTCGGTACGACCGGCACCGATCAGACCCGAAAAGCCAACAATCTCGCCGGCACGCACCGTGAAGGTAACGTCCTCGAATGCGCCAGTGCGGTAAAGATTCTCGACGGAGAGGACGACGTCTCCGATCGGAACCTCTTCCTTCGGGAAGATGCTCGAAATGGTACGACCGACCATCTGTGAAATAAGCTTGGATGCGTCATATTCGCTGGCAGGTGCGGCGGCGACGAACTGGCCGTCCCGCATGACGGTGATATCGTCGGCAATCTGGAAGATTTCATCCATTTTGTGGGTGATATAGATGATGGCCACGCCATTCGCCTTGAGATCCGCAATCTGCCGGAACAGCATAGCCACCTCGGTATCGCTGATGGCCGAAGTCGGCTCGTCCATGATGACGAGCGATGCTTTCCTCGAAATCGCCTTCACGATCTCGATAAGCTGCATGGCGGCGATCGAAAGATCGCGCATCTTTGTTTCCGGGCTGTATTTCAAGCCAAGCCGATCGAGAAGCGCCTTAGTGTCCGCATTCAATCTCGCGAAATCGACGAAAGGGGACAGAAAGCCCTTTTTCGAAACTGCCGGCTCGCGCCCGAGAAAGATGTTTTCCGCGATTGTCATGTCCAGGACCGGGCTCAGTTCCTGATGGATCATGGAAATGCCGCGCGCCAGCGCCGCAGTGGTATTCTGTCCGCCCAGCGTCTCGCCCATAAACACGATTTCTCCGCTGTCGATCGTGTAGACGCCGGAAAGAATCTTCATGAGCGTCGACTTGCCGGCTCCATTCTCGCCGACAAGCACATGGACGGTGCCGGCGCGGACTTTGAGGTGCATTCCATCGAGCGCCAGCACGCCGGGGAATGCCTTTACGATGTCGCGCATCTCGAGAACGATGTCGTCGTTCGGCAAAACATGTTCGCTGGCGCGCTCGGTGAGACGCGCCTGGTCAACGGCTGCTGGCATCTCTGCCCTCCTCCCTCAATTCGCCCTTCCGGCATTCTTTGTGATGACTGAATGCTTCCTCCAGTGAAGTGAAACCACCATACTTTCCCTGTTTCTGTCAATTTCCACCTGGACGTTTCTTTCAAAACATTCCAAGATTGCTTTCAAATTCTGAGAGATCATCATGAGTAGACCAACCATCGCAGATCTGGCAAAGGCCGCAAACGTAGGGATTTCCACGGTCGACCGCGTTCTCAACGGGCGCGATCCTGTTCGTCCCCAGACGGCAGAGCGTGTCCTCCTTGCAGCCGAACGGATCGGCTTTCATGGCGTGACCGCGATCAAACGGCGGCTCGAAAACGATAAGCCGGTGATTAAGTTCGGATTCCTGCTGAAGCAGTCCCATCGCAAGCTCTATCAAATGTGGGGGGAGGTCCTGACCAAGGCAGTCGAGGCCTATCCTGATGCTCATGGGCGCGCGGTTGTGCGCTTCGACGACGAACTCGCTCCGGAACGTACTGCGGACGCGCTCCTTGCCCTTAGCCGCGAGGTCGATGCCATCAGCATCATTACTTCGGACCATCCCCAGGTAAACCATGCCGTCGACGGACTGGAAGCGGAGGGCATTCCCCTCTTCACGATGATTTCCGATCTGACGGCGCCAGGAAGGGCCGGTTACGTCGGAAACGACTGCGTTAAAAAGGGCCGAACTGCCGCCTGGTTCATTGACAACGTCAATTCAGCTCCGGGAAAAGTCGGGGTTTTCGTCGGCAGCCATCGCTATCTGTCGCAGGAACTCTGCGAGATGGGATTCAGGTCTTATTTCCGAGAAAGCGCGTCGGAATTCCAGATGATGGAAACGCTGGGCACGCTCGAGGAGCCGCAGATCGCCTACGAGCTAACGCAAAGGCTGCTTCGAACCGAACCCAATTGGGTTGGCCTCTATGTTGCCGGAGGTGGCGTCACGGGCGTAATGAGAGCGCTGCGCGAAGATGGCGGTCCCGCCGCCAAACGATTGGTGGTCGTTGCTCATGAATTGACAAACGAGACGAGAGCTGGGCTGGCCGAGGGATTGATCAAGGTTGTCCTATCCCATCCCGCAAAGCTGCTTGCCGATACGCTTGTCCGCGCGATGGCCGAAGCCATGGATACCCATAGAACATCGACAGTGTCTCAACATATCCTCCCCTTCGAGATCCACACGGCAGCGAATATTTAGAGCAATGCCTTCTCATGCCCCTTGGGGCAGCGCGACCCATGAAATATGGATCGCCATGGGCAATCTCGTTATCGAAAATCTTGTCGCCCATTTGAGATATCATTCCGCCAACGACCGTAAATTGAGATGGAACACAGGCCAAATGCCGCTGTTTCTTTCCGGGCGAAGGTGATCTGCCTTGAGCGGAATCTGCAGAAATATGAGTAAATTCCTCTTGTTTGTGACCGGGTGACAAGGCTATACCGCCGCGGGTGTTTTTACCCGTTCATATTTGGCCGCAAACGATCAGGATGTTTTTCGTGACCATATTGAAATCACTTTTGGCCGTCTCGGCCCTTTGCGCGGCGCTCGGCCTTGCTGTACCGGCGGCGTCCGCCGCATCGACCAGCTATCCCCTGACAATCGACAATTGCGGCGCCAAGGTCACATTTCAGAAAGCACCGGAACGGGCGATCGGGCTCGGCCAGAACGGTGCCGAAATTCTTCTTTTGCTTGGTCTGCAGGACAAAATGGTTGCCACCGCCTTCTGGCCGAGCAAGGTTCTGCCTGAGCTCGCCGAGGCGAATTCCAAGGTCAAATTGCTGACCGTCGAGTTCCCGACGTTTGAATCGATCCTCTCGGAAAATCCCGATTTCGTGGCTGTTGCCTTACCAAGCCTGATGGGACCGAACAGCAAGGTTGCCAAGCGCGAGGATTTCGAGAAGGTCGGCATCCCGACCTATCTGTCTCCCAGCACGTGCCTGAGCACGGCCGCGGTTAAGGACCAGTATGGCAGCCGCAAAGAACTATGGAACATGGATCTCCTCTATAAGGAGATCGACGAGCTCTCACAGATCTTCGATGTGTCCGACCGCGGCCAGACATTGATCACGGACTTCAAGGCGCGCGAGGCCGCACTGCGCTCTCGCGTGTCGAAAGACGGCAAGCAGCTTTCCTATGTCTTCTGGTTTTCGAGCCAATCCCCCTCTTCCGACGCCTATCTGGGCGGAAAGTACGGCGCCTCCGGCTTCATCGCCGACCTTCTTGGCGGCCGCAATGCCATTACTGCCGAAGCGGAGTGGCCGACACTCGGCTGGGAGAGCATCATCGCGGCCAATCCTGACGTCATTGTCGTCGCCAGTCTCGACCGCAATCGCTGGGAGCTCGATAAGCCGGAAGCCAAGATCAAATTTCTCACCAGCGACCCGGCCGTCAGCCAGCTTCCGGCCGTCAAGAACAAGGCCATTGTCGTCATGGACGGCCAGGCCATGAACCCGACCATCCGCACGATCTATGGCGCCGAGCAGGTGGCCGCGCAGCTCAAGGCGCTTGGTCTGCTGAAGTGATCGACGCGTATCGCAATCTCCAGCACCTGGCTGTCTTCGGCCTGTTTCTATTGGCCTGCCTCGCAGCGATCGGCCTGATCATCGGTGTCAGCGTCGGCATCGGTGATCTGCCGATCCCGCTATCAACGACGTTCTACGCCATCACCAATAGGCTCGGCTGGACGGGCGTGGAGCTCAACCGCATCCACGAAACGGTCATCTGGGACTATCGTCTCAGCCGGGCATTGGTGGCGGCTTTCTGCGGTGCGGGGTTGGCGCTGTCCGGGGCAATCCTGCAGTCGCTCCTTCGAAATCCCCTTGCCGAACCCTATGTGCTCGGCATCTCGGCGGGCGCCTCGACCGGTGCCGTCGCGATCGTCATTCTCGGCATCGGCGCCGGGGCGGCTTCGCTGTCGGCCGGTGCCTTTGCTGGTGCCTTCGCGGCCTTTTTCTTCGTCGCTCTCCTTTCCAACGGCACACGAGGTGGCGCCGACCGCACGATCCTTGCCGGCGTTGCCGCCTCGCAGCTATTCAACGCAGCGACGTCCTACATCGTAACGACATCGGGAAACGCACAACAGGCACGGGATGTGATGTTCTGGCTGCTCGGCAGTTTCGGCGGTGTCCGCTGGCCGGAATTCACGCTGGTATCGACCGTTGTCGGTTTCGGGCTTGCTGCCTGTCTGCTCTACGCCCGCGTCCTCGACGCCTTCGCCTTTGGCGACGAGGCAGCCTCGTCCCTTGGCGTTAATGTCGGGCGAGCGCGGGTGGGTCTCTTTGCGCTGACCGCGATAATGACGGCGACCATCGTCAGCATGGTCGGCTCGATCGGATTTGTCGGCCTCGTCGTCCCGCATGCGGCCCGCTTCGTCGTCGGGCCGCTTCACGTCAGGCTGTTGCCGGCTTGCGCCATCATCGGCGCGATGTTCATGGTGCTGGCGGATATCGCCTCGCGCGCACTCATCCCCCAGCAGGTTCTGCCGATCGGGGTGGTCACGGCGCTTGTCGGCGTCCCTTTCTTTGCGATCATTCTCTACCGGTTCCAGCGCGCATCATGAGCATCAAGGCTGATAACATCATCTGGAAAATCGGCAGGAAGACCATACTCGACGGCGTCTCCTTCGAAGCGCCCGCGGGAAAAATGCTCGGCCTGCTCGGGCCGAACGGATCGGGAAAGACGTCGCTCCTGCGTCTACTGGCCGGATTGAAGAGACCCAATTCCGGCCGCATCACGCTTGACGGGCGCGATCTTGAGAAGATGCCTCGCCGGGCGATCGCACGGCGTGTGGCCTTTGTCGAGCAGCACAGCACGACCAATGCCAATCTCCAGGTCATCGACGTCGTAAAGCTCGGCCGATTTCCGCATCGGTCGATGTTTTCAGGCTGGACTTCGGCCGATGACGAGACGGTGGAAAATGCCCTTGAGCGCGCCGGCATGAAGGAGAAGCGCAACGACCGTTGGCAGAGCCTGTCGGGCGGTGAAAAGCAACGGACCCACATTGCCCGCGCCCTGGCACAGGCACCGAAGGAGCTCATCCTCGACGAGCCGACCAATCATCTCGACATCCAGCATCAGATCAGCCTGATGCGGCTGGTTTCCGGCCTGCCGATCACCAGCATCATCGCTCTTCACGATCTCAACCATGCCGCCATGTTCTGCGACGAGCTGATCATCATGCAGCACGGCCGGATCGTGGCCACCGGCGCCCCGGGAGATGTGCTAACCGAGGACCTTATGCGGGACGTCTTCGCCGTGGAAGCCCGGGTCGAGATCTCGCCTCATCACGAGCGGCCGCATATCCATTATCTGCGATAGGTCACTTGAAGCGAACACCTGTCCTCTCGATTGCGGGCGGCATGCGATCGAAGCAGTCTGATCCGGTAAGCGGACATACGGACCGTGACATCCTTTTCCGTTACTAGCAAAAGACGGCTTACTCTCGCACCGGGCTTGCGAGACGCCGCGAATACATAGAATTATATTACGCATCAATGCCGCATGCCAAAGTGAAGAACATCGGGAGGACCGAATGGCGGATAGGCTCAAGGGCAAGATTGCCATTATTTCAGGCGGGGCCACCGGCATGGGCGGAGCCGCCTCGCGCTTGTTCGCGGCAGAAGGTGCGAAGGTCGCGATCATCGACAGAAATGCCACAGCGGCGGCGGAGACGGTGCAGGCCATTCAACACGCAGGTGGCGTTGCCGATTATTGGGTGGCTGACGTTTCGGACGAAGCAGCCGTCAATGCGGCCGTCAAAGGTATCGAAGAGCGTTTCGGCGCCGTGACCGTACTCTTCAATCATGCCGGCACCATAGTCATCAAGCCGTTCCTCGAGACAACATTGGAGGAATGGGAATGGTTGCATGGCGTCAATGTGCGATCCATGTTTCTCATGACGAAGGCAGTGCTGCTGGGCATGATTGGGGCCGGCGGCGGCTCCATCGTCTGCACATCATCGATCTCGGCGGTTGCGGCAACGCCGATGGAAGTGCTTTACGATACGACGAAAGGCGCCGTGCACATGTTCGCCCGCGCAATTGCCGTCGAGTTTCGCGATCGCAATATTCGTTGCAACGCCGTTTGCCCCGGCTTCATCCGCACGCCGCATGGTTTGCACGAGGTGGCAGCGCTGCAGGCCCTTGGTGTTGATGTTTCGGATGCAGCAATCGCCGCGCAGCAAGGCCGGATCGGAGAGCCGGAAGATGTAGCGCGCGCCGCCCTCTACCTCGCCTCCGACGAGTCCAATTTCGTCAATGGCATCCATCTTTTCGTCGACAACGGATTTACCGCAATCTGAACCTTTGACAGCCCGGCAACAGCGTCTCATTGCCGTCTTGCGAGGCTTGTAGGCTCTCTTGACGCAACTCAATATACAATATATAATAATGTATATTAATTTGAATAGAGAACAGCGCCATGAACGCCGCACAAATCAATGATCGACTGACAGTATCGGCCCAACCGGATACCGCCGCTTTCGCCGGCTTTGCGGAACGCGGCTTCGTGGCGGTCATCAATGCTCGTCCGGACGGCGAAGAGCAGGGTCAACCCGGCAACGCCGCCGAGGCCGCCGCCGCTCGCGCTGTCGGTCTCGGCTATACCTTCCTGCCGGTCACCAACTCCACCATTACCGACGCGGATATCGAGGCCTTTCAGAAAACGTTGAAAGATGCGAAAGGGCCGGTCCTTGCTCATTGCAAGAGCGGGACGCGCGCGCTGGCGCTCTATGCGATCGGCGAGGTGCTCGACGGGCGGATGAAGCGCGAAGACGTGGTGGCCTTCGGTAAGGGTCATGGGTTTGACCTGACGGGCGCGGCCGACTGGCTCGCTCGAAAAGAGAGGAAAATCCCCCATGTCAGGGGCTTTTACGACGCGCGCACCGGCAGCATCCAGTACGTCGTCAGCGACCCGGCAACTCGGACTTGCGCCATCATCGATCCTGTCTTGGATTTCGACGAAAAATCCGGCGCCACCGCAACCCTCAACGCCGATGCGATCCTGGATTACGTGCATGCCGAAGAACTCACCGTTGAATGGATTCTCGATACCCATCCCCATGCCGATCATTTCACGGCAGCCTCCTACCTTAAGCAGAAGACTGGCGCATCGACCGCGATAGGCTCGCATGTGGTTGACATCCAGAAGCTCTGGAAAGACGTCTACAATCAGCCGGATATGGCTGCCGACGGCTCGCAATGGGATCGGATATTTGCCGATGGTGACACGTTCAAAGTCGGCAATCTTGAGGGGCGCGTAATATTCTCGCCCGGCCATACGCTTGCTTCCGTCACCTACGTCGTCGGCGACGCAGCCTTCATTCACGACACGCTATTCATGCCCGATTCGGGCACGGCGCGGTCGGATTTTCCGGGCGGCAGTGCCAAGGCTTTGTGGAGTTCCATTCAGGCGATCCTGACGCTTCCCAATGAAACGCGCCTTTTCACCGGCCACGATTATCAACCTGGCGGTCGAAACCCCAAATGGGAGAGCACGCTCGATGAGCAGAAGCGGTCCAATCCGCATCTCGCCGACATGACGGAAGACCGATTTGTGGCGCTGCGCGAAGCGCGCGACCGGACACTGCCCATGCCGAAGCTGATTCTCCACGCACTTCAGGTGAATGTCCAGGGTGGTCGCTTGCCGGAGCCTGAGGGCAACGGCCGCCGTTATCTCAAGTTCCCGCTCGACGCATTGCAGGGGGCTGCATGGTAACGGAAATCGAAAAATCGGTTCTCTCCGCCATGTCACTCGAGGATATGGCGAGGCGGTCGGCCGAGGTCGCATCTCTCTTGCGGACATTGGCGCATCCCATGCGGCTGATACTCGCATGCACCCTGGCTGAAGGCGAATATTCGGTCAGCGAATTGGAGGAAAAGCTCGACATCCATCAGCCCAATCTGTCGCAACAGCTCGGCGTGTTGCGCGAAGCGGGTATTGTCGAGACCCGTCGAGAGGCCAAGCAGATCTTCTACCGATTGACGGAGGAGAAAGCCGCGCAGCTCATCGAAGCGCTCTATTCGATCTTCTGCCTGCCGGAGGAAAGGTCATGACCCCATACTTGCCCGCACTCCTCGGCGGCATGCTGCTCGGCCTGTCGGCGGTGCTGCTCCTGCTCGTCAATGGCCGGATCGCAGGTATCAGCGGCATTGTCGGCCGTCTTCTCGGTGGGCATCAGGTTGCGACAAACATGGCTTTCATCCTCGGTCTAGCCGTGGGACCTCTTGCGTACGCGACAACCTTCGGGCACCTGCCAGTGGTGAGAATTGCCACCTCCTGGCCGATGGTCCTGGCCGCCGGCCTACTTGTTGGCATCGGCACCCGCATGGGATCGGGATGCACCTCTGGCCACGGCATTATCGGCCTTGCCCGCTTTTCAAAGCGCTCTCTCGCGGCGACTGTCACCTTCCTTACAGCAGGGATCGTCATGGCGACGATCATTGGAACCCTGAGATGAACAGCCAAACCTTAGCAATGTCAGCCGCCTCCATGCTTGCGGGGGTAATCTTCGGCTTCGGTCTCTCCTTGTCCGGAATGATCGATCCCGCGCGAGTCCTCGGCTTCCTCGATGTGGCGGGCGGTCATTGGGATCCCAGCCTGATTTTCGTGCTTGGCGGCGCGCTGCTGGTTGCAACGCCCGGCGTCATGCTTATACGCCGGCTGCGGAAGCCCATGCTCGATGGGCAATTTCACATGCCACAGGCGACGGCGCTCGATACACGCCTTCTTGTGGGCTCAGCGATCTTTGGTTGTGGCTGGGGCTTGGCTGGCCTCTGCCCCGGCCCGGCCGTTTCCGCCCTTTCGATGCCACTGCCGCTCATCTTCCTCTTCGTTGCTACCATGGCGGTCGGCATAGTGCTCTACGATCGTTTGCTTGCACGGTTGCTGTAATATCAATGTTGCGGCAATTCCACCAAAAGCCAGCAGCGCTTTTCCTGGAAAGAAAGCACTACCGAAATATTCGTCGTGCTGCTTTCTTTGATGTTCAGAGACGTCAGCGGAGACCGGCAATCCCAGGCCTACAAACTACAAGCTTTAAATCCGAAACGCACAGAGGCCCGCCTCAACACGGTACACGCATGGCGATATGATAGCCGCCGTGAACGCCATAAGGCGGGTCGATCCTATTGAGGATCGCTCATTGCCGGCAAACTCTTAGCAAGAATGCGTGGCACGTATCTGCCATTTATCGGCCGTCCTCGCCGCCATTTGCCAGCGGAACGAATAATCCGAGTTTCACGTCCCGCAACACCACATTCGTATGCATGCGGCGGATCTGGGGATTTTCCGCCATAATCAAGGCGGCGATGTCGTCATAGTGCTCGACATTGCTGGCGGTGACGATCGCAATGAGGTCAACAGCGCCGGTGACATAATAGACCTGCTGGATGTGATCCTGTTTTTCCGCCCAAAGGCGGAACTTGGCAAGCGCGTCGTAGTTGTCCCGCTCGATCTCCATGCCGACGATGAAGACCATCGAGGTTCCGGTCGCCTTGCGGTCCACGACCGCAATTTCCGCCTTGATGATACCATCCTCGCGCAACCGCTTCAGACGCCGCTGCACGGCGGAGGTCGAAAGGCCAACCTCGTCGGCGATTGCTTCGGCGGTGAGCTGACAGTTGCGTTGGACGATATCGAGAATATCGCGATCAAAACGATCCAGACTTTCCATCCCCATTCCTCTGGCCCATTCCTCTGGCAGGTCGGTGAAATTGCGTGGTGAGATCCCTGTTCTATCACAAAAGACGCGCTTGAAATAGATTTTTGCCTTTTTTGTGCAAAATGATTGGAAATTGCGCGCAAACTCCGCTCATCTTCGCGATATTCTCCGCGAATTGTCTTTTATCGGAATTATGCATGGCAGAGCCGTTCCCCCAGGCACTTTGTGTGGAAGATCTTCACAAGAGCTTTGGTTCACACGAAGTCCTCAAGGGCGTTTCAACCACGGCCAGGCAAGGCGATGTCATTGCCATCATCGGCTCGTCCGGTTCCGGTAAGAGCACGTTGCTGCGATGCATAAACCTGCTCGAAATGCCCGACCGCGGACGCATCGTCGTCAATGGCGAGGAAATCGCCTTGAAGCAGGCACGCCAAGGACGGACGCAGCCGAAAAGCTGGCGGCAGATCGAGCGGATCCGCAGGGGCCTCGGCATGGTATTCCAGAGCTTCAATCTCTGGGCGCACATGACCGTACTCGAAAACGTCATCGAGGCTCCGGTGCATGTTCTAGGGGTCCCTCGCCGCGAGGCGATCGAAAAGGCGCAGGCTCTTCTCGACAAAGTCGGACTTTATGACAAGCGCGATGCCTATCCGGCCTTTCTCTCCGGAGGTCAGCAGCAAAGGGCAGCGATCGCTCGCGCCCTCTGCATCGACCCGGCGGTGATGCTCTTCGACGAGCCGACATCGGCGCTCGACCCGGAACTGGTCGGCGAAGTGCTCAAGGTCATCCGCGATCTCGCGGAAGAAGGCCGGACCATGCTGCTGGTCACGCATGAAATGCGCTTTGCCCGCGACGTCTCGAGCCGCGTTCTTTTTCTGCACCAGGGACGGATCGAAGAAGAAGGCGCGCCGGAGCAGGTCTTCGATGCGCCGCTCAGCGCCCGCTGCCGTGAATTCACCGGCATGCTTTCACCTTGATCCTCCCCGCACAGACAACAACACCAGGAGAACTCCGCACATGAAACTGCTTCCCATGCTGCTTGCCGGCGTAACACTTGCCCTTTCCACCATCACGGCACAGGCCGAGGTCCGTTTCGGAATCATGAACGAATCCTATCCGCCATTTTTCGCCAAGGATGCCTCCGGCAAATGGCAGGGCTGGGAAATCGACATGATGGACGCCGTTTGCGAGCAGATGAAAGAAAAGTGCTCGATCGTCGAGCTTTCCTGGGACGGTCTCATTCCGGCGCTTCAGAGCAAGAAGTTCGATGTCATCTGGTCGTCGATGTCGAACACGGCGGAACGTTCGAAGGTCATCGATTTCACGGACAAATACTACAATACGCCCAGCACGCTGATCGGTCCGAAGGATCAGAAGCCCGGAGCGACGGCGGACGATGTCAAGGGCAAGACCATCGGCATCCAGGTGTCGACCATTCAGTCGGAATACTACAAGAAGTACTTTGCCAAGGTCGCGGACGAAAAGACCTACCAGACGCTCGACGAGGCGTTTCAGGATCTTGCCGCCGGTCGCATCGATTATGTCTTCGGTGATTCACTTGCTCTCGATGCCTTCCTGACGAGCGACGGCGGCAAGGATTGCTGTGCCAAGATGGGCGACGTGGCCGACGACAAGGAAATCCTCGGAGCCGGCGTTTCCGGTGGCCTGCGCAAGGAAGACACCGCGCTCAAGGCAAAGCTCAATGCAGCCATCGCGGCGGTGCGCACCAGCGGCAAATACGACGAAATCACAAAGAAGTATTTCAGCTTCGACATCTACGGCGCCAAGTAAACGACGCGACGATGGCGATCTCCCAGCAAGGCATTCTCGATCTGCTCTCCCCCTATCCGCCCGGATGGGGCGGAGTACTGTTGACGGGAGCCGCCTCCACGGTCGCCATCTCCGCCGGTGCTTTTATGATCGGCCTCGCCCTCGGCATCGGCGGTGCGCTTGGCAAGCTTTCCGGCATCAGGCCACTGAGCCTTTTGCTGGAACTCTACACCACCGCCGTCCGTGCGGTCCCCGAACTGATCCTGATCGTCGGGCTTTACTATGCGGGAATGGACGGTCTCAACCGGATCTTCGCGGCGCTTAATTTCCCGGTCTTCGAACTGAATGGTTTCGCGGTCGCCGTCGCCGTGCTCGGCTTCGTGCAGGGCGCCTACATGACGGAGGTGCTGCGCGGCGCAATCCTTGCCATTCCCATCGGCCAAGTCGAGGCGGCAAAGGCTTTCGGCATGGGGCCTGGTCTGCGTTTCCGCCGCATCATCCTGCCGGCCCTGCTGCCGAACGCGCTACCTGGACTTGCCAATTTATGGATGTCGGTCACCAAAGACAGCGCGCTCGTCGCCGTCGTCGGCTACCAGGAGCTCGCTCTTGCCACGCGCCTCGCCGGTGCGAGCACCAAGCATTACTTCATCTTTTTCCTGGCCTCCGCCCTCATCTATCTCGCCCTGACGCTCGTTTCGAATGCCGTGTTCAAGCTGATCGAACGCCGGGTGCGGCGCGGCCAACCGAAGCTCGCGTGAGGAGAGTTGGCATGACCTTCTCATGGATAAATTCTTATTGGCCGCTCCTGTTGACGGGGGCCTGGCAAACGCTGTCATTGCTCGCCATTTCGGTCATCTTCGGCTTCATCATCGCAATCGGCCTCGCCTTCGCGCAGATTAGCAGCAGTCGTCTTCTCCGATATCTCGCCAGCGGTTATTGCACCTTCTTCCGGGGCACGCCGCTGCTGATACAGCTCTGGCTGCTCTATTACGGCGTCGGCTCTCTTTTGCCGATGATCCCCGGTCTTCGCCAGAGCCTGCTTTGGCCGATCTTGCGCGAAGGCTTTTTCTTCGCCGCCGTCAGCTTCACGCTGAATTACGCGGCATACGAAGCGGAGGTGCTGCGCGGCGCATTGCTTGCCGTTCCGAAAGGCGAGCTGGAGGCCGGGCGCGCTTTCGGCATGCGGCCGTTGACGCTGACGCGGCGCATCTGGATGCCGCGCGCCATTCGCATTGCGCTGCCGACGATCGGCGGCGAAATCGTCATGCAGCTGAAAGCGACGCCGCTGGCTTTCACCGTCACGGTGATGGATCTCTACGCCGTTGCTACGAAGGTGCGTCAGGACACACTGCTCGTCTACGAGCCGCTGATCGTCGTGACCATCTTCTACCTCATCATCACCGCCATTATCGCGCGAGCCTTCCGCTTCCTGGAGGCGCAGGTTCCCGTGCGGCGCTAACCACGGCATGTCGCGCAGGCTCCCACCTCTCCGCATGTCCAATCTATTCTGGAGATCCCATTCATGAGCAAACTCTTGATCCTCGACGGCGGCATGAGCCGTGAACTTCTTCGCCTCGGCGCCGAGCTGAAGCAGCCGGAATGGTCGGCACTCGCGCTGATCAATTCGCCCGAGATCGTTCGACAGGTCCATGACGAATTTATCGCCGCCGGCTCCGACGCCATAACCACCAACAGCTACGCGCTGGTACCATTCCACATCGGTGAAGAGCGGTTCTCGGCGGAGGGAGCTGCCCTGATTGCGCGCGCGGGGCAATTGGCGCGCGACGCCGCCGACGCTTGTAAGGACCGTAAAATCCTGGTTGCCGGTTCCTTGCCGCCGATCTTCGGTTCCTATGAGCCGCAGAACTTCGATCCGTCTCGGGTCCAGGACTATCTCAAGGTTCTGGTGGCAAATCTCGATCCCTATGTCGATGTCTGGCTCGGCGAAACCCTGAGCCTGATCGCCGAGGGGGAAGCCGTTCGCATTGCCGTCGCCGAAACCGGCAAGCCGTTCTGGATCTCGTTCACGCTCGCCGATGACGCAGCACAGCGGAACGGCGCCTCTCCCAAGCTCCGATCCGGAGAAACGGTGGAGGATGCGGCCCAATGGGCCGCTTCTTCGGGTGCAGAGGCGCTTCTGTTCAATTGCAGCAAGCCGGAAGTCATGCGTGAAGCCGTCGACGCGGCTGGACAGGTCTTCAAGAGCGGCGGTTCTGCCCTCCGGATTGGCGTCTATGCCAACGCCTTCGAGGGCGAACAAGGCGAATCCGCCGCCAACGAAGGCCTGCATGCGACCCGCGACGACCTGAACGACGACGCCTATTCACGCTTCGCCTGTTCATGGGTCGATGCCGGCGCAACCATGGTCGGCGGTTGCTGCGGGATTGGCGCGGGACACATTCACCAGTTGAAGAGGTCCCTCATGCATGCCGTTGAGGCGGCAAGTGACATTTAAAGTTCGTAGCAGTATCGGTATTCCAGTATCGGCCTGCAACGATGAAGCTCGGCGACCGTGCGCCGAGCTTCAGAACCGTTCAATTGCGTCGGAAAGGCCGTTAGCAGGCAGCCATGGTGATACCCTCGGTCTCAAGGTTCATGAGGGCCGCGCAGGCTTTGTGAACTGCTGTGATCGCGGTTTTCAATTCCGTTTCACTTCGGCGTGACATCGAAGCCGAACCACTTCTGCGACAGCTTGGCGATCGTGCCGTCCGCCTTGGCTGCAGCGATCGCGTCGTTGAACATGGCCTTCAGGTCGGTATCGTCCTTGCGTAAACCAACCGAGCTGCCCCGGCCGAGCATCCCGCCCTGGAAACGCGGGCCTGTGACGATCATGTCCTCATTGCCCGGCTTTGCCGCCGCTGTCGAAAGATAGGCCATGGATGCCATGATGAGGTCGACACGGCCAGCCTTCAAATCGAGATCGTGCTGCTCGGTCGTCTTGTATTCGCGGATATCGGCGATACCCTTCAAATATTTGTCGAGGAAGGTCGCAGCGATCGATGCGGTCTGTACGCCGATCGTCTTGCCCTTGAGCAGCGGTTCGACCTGCTTCAGCGCGGTGGCGGCACCGGCCTCGTCCGTCGCCAGCGAAAATACCTCACCTTTCAAAGGCAGATTGGCAAGCGGGGAGTCTTTCAATGTCGCAAAGGTCTGACCCGTCGTGCCGTAGGAATCGCTGAAGGCAATGACTTCCTCACGCTTGGCGGTTGCCGACATGCCGGAGACGATCGCATCGAACTTGCCGGCATTCAGCGCCGGGATCATGCCGTCAAAGGGCTGGATTACGGTCGTGCATTCGACCTTCATATGGGCGCAGAAATATTTGATTAGCTCGATTTCGTAGCCATCGAGGCTGCCGTCGGCCTTGGTGAAGTTCCATGGGCGAAACGCGCCCTCGGTTGCGATCGTCACATGTGTCCATTTCTTCTCCTCGGCGCGTACAGCCGTCGAAACGCCCAAGGTGGCAATCAACATGATCGCCGTCAGAATTCCGGTCAGGTATTTCATGCTCTGGTTCCCCTTCTTGATTGAGCTAGATGAGTTATTGGCTGATGAACTGGCGGAAGCGCTCCGACCGCGAATTCGAAAAGACATCCTGAGGCTTGCCGTCTTCCTCGACGACGCCCTTGTGCAGGAAGATGACGCGGCTAGAGACGTCGCGGGCAAAACCCATCTCATGCGTGACGACCAGCATGGTGCGTCCTTCCTCGGCAAGCGAGCGCATGACGCGAAGCACTTCGCCGACAAGCTCGGGATCGAGCGCGGATGTGGGCTCATCGAACAGCATCACCTTTGGATGCATGGCGAGTGCTCGCGCAATCGCGGCGCGCTGCTGCTGGCCGCCGGAAAGGTGGGCGGGATAGAAATTGCGCTTGTCGGCAATGCCGACTTTGGCAAGCAAGGCTTCGGCTTCCTCTATGCATTCGCCGCGCGAGCGGCGCTGAACATGGATCGGCGCCTCGATTAGGTTCTCGAGGATCGTTTTGTGAGACCAGAGATTGAAGCTCTGGAACACCATCGCGAGCTGGGAGCGGAGACGGTCGACCTGCTTTCCATCCGCAGCACGATGCGTGCCACGGCCATTGCGCTGCATGCGGATCGTTTCACCGGCGACGGTCACTTCTCCAGAATCCGGCGTTTCCAGCAGATTAATGCAACGCAGGAACGTCGATTTTCCCGAGCCGGACGAGCCGAGGATGGAGACCACATCGCCTTCCAGGGCATCGAGGGAGATGCCCTTGAGGACCTCGACAGGCCCGAAGCTCTTATGCATGTCGCGCACGCTGAGTGCGATTGGCGTGGTCGTCATTGTGGTTCTCCTGCAGGGGTCGCCGTAGCGGCGCTCTCTCGGACGACGGGAAGTGGGGCGCGCAGATGCGGACTCAGCCTGTACTCGGCAAATTGAATGAGACGCGTGAGCACGAAATTGATGGCGAGATAGATGGCCCCGGAGACCACGAAGACCTCGATTGCCCGGTAGGTCTCCGAGATGATCTTGGCAGCGACGCCCGTCACCTCCATCAATGTGATGATTGAGGCAAGTGAGGTCGCCTTGACCATCGATATCATTTCGTTGCCGTAGCCGGGCAAGGCTTGGCGGATCGCCAGCGGCAGGGCGATCCGGCGAAACATCAAGAAGCGATGCATGCCGCAAGCACGGGCAGCTTCGATCTGACCCTGTGGTACCGAAAGCAGGCCACCGCGAATAATTTCGCTGGCATAGGCCGCGGTATTCAACGTCAGTGCCAGAACCGCGCACCAGTAGGGATCGCGCAGGAATGGCCAGAAGATGCTGTGGCGTATGGCTGGAAACTGGCCGAGGCCGTAATAGATGAGAAATATCTGCACCAACAGCGGCGTGCCGCGGAAGACAAATACATAAAGCCGCGCGAACCAGTCCAGCACGGCGATGCCGGAAAGGCGGGCAAGCGCCAACAACAGCGCCAAAATGGCGCCGAGGCAGATCGACGTCACGGCAAGCTCGATCGTCAGCGGAATCGCCGCGACCAGGTTGAGGAACGTTTCCTCAAGAAACTGCCAATCCATCAGCGCCTCCTCACGCCACGCGACAGATGCCGCTCGGCCTGCCGGAGGATGAGGCTCGAAAGGGTCGAGATCATCAGATAGATTGCCCCGGCGATCAGGTAAAAATCGAATGGAAGCCCGGTCGATCCCGCACCGACTTGGGCCTGACGCAAGAGTTCGGCGACACCGGTGATCGATACCAGCGCTGATTCCTTCAGGACGACCTGCCAGACATTCCCGAGACCAGGAAGCGCGTGACGCAGGGTCAGCGGCGCGATGATCCTCCGCAGACGAAGCCAGCGCGACATGCCGCAAGCAATGGCAGCCTCGATCTCGCCTGGGTGGACCGCCTTGAACCCACCACGCAGCACTTCCGTAAACTGGGCACCGGAAGTGACGCCCACGGCGATGGATCCGGCAAGAAAGCCCGGAAAGCCAAGAAAACCCTCCGCCCCGAAAAGCTTGCCGATAGCCGTCACCACGGCGCTACCGCCGAAATAGAACAGATAGATGACGAGCAGATCGGGGATACCGCGCAGCACCGTGGTATAGGCGTCCGCAGTCGCGCGAGAAAAGCCGTTGCCGGCGATCTTGGCCCATGCGCCAAGCGTTCCGATGCAGGCGCCGACAGCATAGCCGGCGATCGCTACCAGAATGGTCATCCACGCGCCGGCCAGAAGAGCGTGTCCCCAACCATCCGGACCGAAGCCAGCAAGCTCAAATAAACCCGGCTGGTTCATGATGCTACCCCGAAAGAGCAGCTTTTTGCAGCAACTGACATTGTCATAGCCTCAGCGAAGGGTGACCCGTCGAAAGGGCGCTCAATTGACGTCGAAGGTCGGAGTGAGGTCGATCTTGCTCCACTTTTCCGAGAGCTGCTTGATCGTGCCATCCTTGGCGGCCTGCTTGATGGCGTCATCGAATTTGGCCTTCAAATCTGTCTCGCCCTTGCGCATGCCGAGTGCGACTTCAGTTGCAAGCATCGCGCCCTTCACCAGCGGGCCCGACATCATCAGATCGTCGTTGCCGGGCTTGCCGAGCACCGAGGTTTCATAAACACCGCTGTCGAAACCAGCATCGATGCGCTCGGCCTTCAGATCCAGGTCGCGCTCGCCGGAATTTTTGTAGGCGCGCACGGTGACGTCGGATCCGAAATAGGCGTTGATCAACTGCTCCTGGCTGGTCGACTGGACCACACCGACGGTCTTTCCCTTGAGAGCCTTGCCGATTTCGGCCATCACCGGATCGGCTTTGGTCTTGTCGTTCAGGTTCAGCCGTTCACCGGTCATCGGCAGGGAAGAGACCGGCCCGTCCTTCAAAAGCAGGAAACTCGCAACGCCGCTTGCATAGGGCACAGTGAAATCGACCACCTGCTTACGCTTCTCGTTAATGCCGAGTGTCATTACCAGATCGAACTTGCCGGCATTGAGGCTCGGGATCATCGCATTCCATTCGCCGGCAATCAGTTCGCAATTGACCTTGGCGCGCTTGCACAGGTCGTTGATGAGGTCGACGTCGAAGCCGGCGAGCTTGCCGCTCGAATCCATGAGGTTCCAGGGCGGAAAGGCGCCTTCGATGCCGACCTTTACATCCGTCCAGTCCTTGGCGCCGGCGGTGAACGGAGCCAGGAAGGCAACGGCGCCGAACAATGCGGCAAGCAGATTTCTATTCTTCATTTTCAGTTCCCTTTTTTCGGCCAGTAAATGACCGCTTGTTTGATCTGGAATATGGCTGCGTCAGTCCTCTAGGGCCACGCGCAATGCCGCATTGGCTTCCCTCAGCGCATGGGCGACGCGGTTTCTCGCCTGACGGGCATGAACGGCGTAAAAAGCCGTCTCTGGCGATGCCATCGGTAGTTTTGCCAGCGCTCGCAGCCCCTCCAACGATGGCCAGGCCGGGTGCGGAAGGGCGGAATCATGATGGAAGCGCTCACCGCTCGTGTAGTTCAGCGGCACGAGATGGCGGCCGGCGCGCATCAGCGACGCATTGATACGCGCCGTCCGTGCCGGAGACAGGTCCTTCGTTTCCAATATGGTTTTTGCGTTGATGCGCAATTCCTCGATTGCGTTTGCAAGAACCGAGATATCGATGCGATCATCAAGCTGCGCCCGCAGTTGCGTGACCTGCTTGCCGAGGGCATCAGCATAAATCGTATAGTCCAATGGCAGTACCGGCTCGGTCAGCAGGCGCCATAGTATTTCCAGCACGATCCGCGTATCCCGGCTCAGATTGTCGGGATCGATATGCTCCACCGTGTCATGCGGTGTGTGCCACCACCAGCCGAGCGCCGTCAGCATCTTCACGGGACCCGGCGGCTGATGGCTGAGGCTTCCGAACATGGAGGGAATGCCGACACCCCAGAAGGATTGATCCGCGGCCCTGCCATGACGCCTGCCTGCATGCTTTTGTCCGGTTTGCCGCTCAATCACGTCGGCGGCAAGGGATCTCAGCTCATCGATGACGCCGGAATTGGTGAGAACGCTCGCCCCTTCACCACCCGTGGAATCGACATTGACATGCGCCACGCAACGACGATCGAGCTCGTCGAAATATTCGTCGGCATACCAGGCAGAACCGGAATAGCGCCCGTGCGAATGGCCCGACCAGAAGCAGACACGCAGGCCGCGTTGCCAATCGCTTGCGCGAAGGGCAAGCAAACGTGCCGCCTCCAGCATGGTCGCGTTGGCGCCGCCATTGTCCATGACGCCGAAATGCCAGGTGTCGTGATGGCCCGAAAACAACACGAATGGCTTATTCTCGCCGGCCGGCTGAAGCTCGGCGACCAGGAGGGGCGTCTTGCGCCATCCGGTGTCGACCTCAGCAGCAAGTGTTGCCCGCACCTTTTCGCCGCGCGCAAGCGTTTCGCGAAGGCGCACACCATCTTCGTTGGCAATGGTGCAGATGACGGTTTTCGGGAGTTGGGCGCGCGTATGTTGCGACGGACTGCCCCAGACGGGGGACACGCACATTTCGTAGAGATGCTCATTCGGGCTCACATGAAGCTCGCCGAGAGCGCCGGCAGCACTTGCAAGCGCGGCCACCTCCTCCGTCGCAATTCCGTCGACCAGAACTATCCTGCCAGCCAGGTCTTTCCCGGCGAAATCGGCTTCCGTGCCTTCACCGACGTAGGCGAGATCGCCGCTGATGGCCGCTGCCGCCGTCGAAACCGACATTGAATGGGTGATGCAACGAAGACTTTCGCCTTCGATTTCGACCTTCGCTTCGCCGGGCAGACTGATGAAAGCATCATGCGACAGCAGCTGGGTCTGGTATCCGTAGCTATCCATTTGCGCCTGAAGGTAATGGAAGCTCTCGAGTTCATCCGGCGTCCCCGACAATTTCACCCGGCGGGCAAATTCGCGGATGTGCGCCATCAGGCGTTGGCGATCGGGCTGCAAGGCCAGGTCAGGCATGGGCCTTCTCCGGCAGCGGCGGCGCGACATCATCCGGGATGGGATTAACGAAGGGCGTCCCTTCAAGACGCGCTTGGTGATCGGCCTTGGCGGCCTTGATCAATTCGGGATTACGGATGAGATCGGCAGCCGTGCTCGCCATCACCTTGGCGGCATGTTCGGTGCCCTTGTGAGCGACCGGCAGCTTGCCCTGCGCAACCAGCTGCCAGGAATGTCCGGGCGTGCCGATGGCATAGGTGGCACCCCGCATCTGCACGGTCGGCACCACCCAGCTGACAGTTCCAACATCGGTAGAGCCGACAAGCGTGCCGTCGCCGGCATTCAGCGGGAAAATCTCCTCACAAAGCGGTTGGTCCTTCTTGGGCTTCAGCGCGAAACGACCGTAGGACGCTGCAATATCCTCCGCATTGAAGGTCTCCTGAAACTTGCGGGCTGTTTCGCGATCCGCATCATCGAACACCGGAGGTCCCAGCCGCTGCAGATGCGAGAACATGCATTCTTCAAGAGGGGTATTGCCGACGAGATTGGCATCGCCGCTGATGATCTCGCTGCGGACGGTCGTCTCGGTCATCAGAGCCGCGCCCTCGGCGACCTTCTTGACGCGGGCAACCAGAGACAGGAGCTCCGGCAAACTTCTCGCACGGACGAGGTAGCGCACCGTTGCGCGCGCTTGCACGACGTTGGGGGCTGCGCCTCCCGCATCGGTGATAGCGTAGTGGATGCGCGCGGTCGAAGGCATGTGCTCGCGCATATAATTGACGCCGACATTCATCAACTCCACGGCATCGAGAGCGCTGCGGCCGAGATGAGGTGTGGCGGAGGCATGCGAGGCGCGGCCTGAAAAATGGAAGTTGATTTCATTGCAGGCGAGCGAGATGGGATTGTTGACGCCGGCGAAGGCCGCCGGATGCCAGGAAATCGCGATATCGACGTCGTCGAAAATGCCAGCCCGAACCATGAAGCCCTTCGAAGAGCCGCCTTCCTCGGCGGGGCAACCGTAGTAGCGCACCCTTCCCTTCAAACCGTTTTCTGCGAGGAAGTCCTTGACGGCAGCGGCAGCCAGCATCGATCCGGCACCGAGCATATTGTGACCGCAGCCATGACCATTGCCGCCGTCGACCAAAGGCCGTTCCTCGGCAATTCCCGCCTGTTGGCTCAAGCCCGGCAGCGCATCGAACTCGCCAAGGATCGCGATGATTGGACCACCCTCGCCTGCCTCTCCCATGACTGCTGTCGGCAAGCCGGCAATGCCACGCTCGACACGAAAGCCCTCACTTTCCAGCAGCCGGGCATGCTCTTCGGCCGATTGATATTCGAGATAATTCGTTTCCGGGATGTCCCAGATCCGGTCGCTCAACTCGAAAAACGCCGCGCGCTTTCTCTCGACAATTTCCCAAACGCCATCGGAGTTTTGCATGGATTTACAACCCGCCTCATATAATGGTAATCAAATTGGCGCCAATTTATGAGCCAATTAAAATAGCTGCGCAAGAGATGAGCATGAATATTTTTTCAGCACCAATGGTTGGCCTCGTTGTTGGCCGACTGGGAGCTATGATAATCCTCGCCGAAATCGGGAGGCTGAGGAGAACCGCATGAATTCGCTGGAAGCCACAGCGCGAGCACAAGAGCCGCAATCGCCTGACGTGACCGAGCTCATCCTCCAAGATATCCTTGCCGGCCGACTGCCGCCCGGAACCTGGCTGAAGCAGATCGATCTCGAACGCCGGTATAACTGTACCCGACCAGAGGTCCGTAGGGCCCTCGACAGACTGGTGCAGAAGCGACTGGTGGAGCACGTTCCCAATCGCGGCTATCACGTCCATGAGCAAGACGGACGCCGCGCTCAGGAGGTTAGCGACATTCGCGTCATCCTCGAGGTCGCGGTCAGCGACCGCATTATTGCGAACGCGAGCGCAGCAGATATCGCAAATTTGCGCGTTTTCGCGTTACGCTTCGACGATCTGGTGCTGAACGGCACCATGCTTGAGCTTTATGAAGCCAATCTCGTCTTCCACCGCCATCTGCTTGCTCTCGCCGGCAATCAGGAGCTCGTGGAATTGATCACCGAAATTCGGCAGCGAACCTCGTCCGCGCCGGTATCGCAGTGGCGAACGCGTGCCCGCATCGAGCAATCTGGCCGTGAACACCAGCAAATGGTCGATGCAATAGAGAGACGCGATGTCGGTCATCTGATGGAGCTGACACGCCGGCACATCCTCCAGGCTTGATCGGCTACCAATGAACGAACTCGGCGGTTTGATCATGGATTGAAACGAAGCGCCGAAGCTGCCGCGGCGAGGTCCCATATGCTTATTGTCGTCCTTCACGGCGACGCGCCAGCCGACACGCCGCATAATGGAGCTTTCGTTGAGGACATGACCATCGCTTCACGCCGCGCTCAATTCCTGACATATATGCACGGAGGCGACTTGCCGGTGTGGATACAGCGTCATGAATGGGTCAATACCGGAAAAAAACAAGATGCGTGCGCCTGTGGGCTCCGTCACCGGGCTTTGCTCCGCATCCGCGACCATGTTTGCAGTCGGGATGGCCTTCCTGGGCTATTGGGGTGTTTATGACCAGGGAGACTGGCGCGTATCCGATTATTTCGTGGTGGTTTTGGCCATCATCGGATTTGCAGCGCTCGGCTCCGTGCCTTGGATTGTGACGACGCCTGTGGCGGAAGAGGACGCGGAGAAAGTGGTTGAGGCCAGACGAGCGTTGGCGCTGGGAATGGTCTTGATATGGCTGTCGGTCTGCATAGCGGTATTCGCCTGAGCCATTCTATTCGCCATGGCTACGCGACGGCACAAGAAGCCTGCCTCCAGTCCCGTCGCAACCTACCGCGGCAAAGCCCGGCAATCCTATTTTTTATCGTTTAAGGCCACGATCCGATCAACCGCTGCCGAAAAACCCTGTAGCGATATCTGGAAACCCAGCGCTTTGCCGCCGTCGGCAACGACCTTGAGGGTCAGGTGCGAGCCGGTGCGCAATTTGGCAAATGTTGCCGCGTCGAGCGGAAGCAAGGCAATGCAGCCGTTGGGCAAACAGGTGCGAAAGCGCACTGGTTTCAAGGGCGGCTGATCATCGATATTCGGTGTCACGCCGGAGTCGAGAACAATGCCAAATGGCAGGAGAAGTGTCGCAAGCCCGCTGCCGTCGGGACGCATCTGTAGTTCGACGGCAAGCAGTCTCTGGCCATTCTGCTGAGTTTGATCTTGCGAAATCGTGCATACCGCCGCCTTGTCGCTTTGATTGCAAGCCACACGCCAGTCCTGATAGGCCTCCTGCAGGCTCGAGGCGCCGTTAGGCAGCGCCGATTGGGCAAAGGCCGTGGTCGCAAGCGTCAAAGTCGCACTCGCGCAGGTAAAGGCAAACATTGCGCGGAATATCCGGCCGATTGTGCGAGGTGAAATGAGCGACAAAATTGACAAAGGATAAAATCTTTCTGCTTGGAACGAGAGATCTCCTCACCGCGGCGTTGGGAGCACCAGGGTGAGGAACCACAACCAGGACTGACCGTCACGAGCACGAACCTTACGCTTCCGCGGTCAGAGCTCCTGATAAGTTAAGTGCAAACCCACTCCCGGACAGCGCAGCGAGAGCCCGAGCGCTCGCATGCCTTCAGCGCAAGATCCTCAGCTTCCTTGCGCGTCGGTGCCGAATTTGCGCTCCATGGCGTCGCCCGCTCGCGTTTTTCCTTGCCGACGGCAAGCGCGCCGCAGTGATTGTACGGAAAGCCGGTCTTATCGTCGTCATCCCAGTGCCGGTGATTGCGGAACACGCTGACCACGACGCAACTGTTCCCCTTGTCACGCTCGCAGTGCTTGAGCGCGATATCCATGGCCTCATGCCGTTTGTCGGCACCCCAGAAGAAACCGTATTTTTCGTCGGGCGCGGAATAGGCAATGGCCGCCCAGATGCCGCGTTCCTCCGGTGGAGGGGCGGGCGGCTGCTCTGCGGTAAAGAGATCAGCTGCCCCCAGCTGGCCGATGGAAACAAATAGAATACCGATCGCCGCAATGGCGGATCTCAACTTCATTTTGAGCCCCCTTGTTTTCCTGCTGCCGAGGCGACGGAAATAACGACGCAGCCGTTTCCGGTCGGCAGAAGCATCGCATCGCCGCCGTCATTGCCGAGTTCGTAGACGCCTACCTGGCCGAGATTGTTGACGAGCTTGCTTCCGTTCGGGAACTTGGCCGAAACTTCCGGGCAAGAGCTTGGAAACGGTGCCACGCGAACCATGGAGCCTTCGCAGCCGGATGCGACCGGTGCCGCGAATACGATGCCGGCAGCCGGACCGCTATAACCTTGCGTTGCGTAGTTCATGCCGACAAGGGCCTGCACCGCATGTTTGTCGGCTGCCTCGTTGTTCCAGATCGATTGGACATTGTATTGCGTGCCGCTTGTCAGCAGCTGGCCGAGAACCGGAAAAATGGTCGAGCAGGACTGCAGGCCGGCCTTTTTGGCGTGCTGCAGAAACGGCGTGTCCGGCAGGGCTGGATTGGCGTCGTTCGCCGCGGCGACCGCCGGCTGCGACAGCAGGTTGCCGATCAGGTCGTATCGGGCCACGGCGTAGCCGCCAGCGCCAGCGATGGCGACTGCAAGCAGCGAGAGAAGGGTCGCCTTGCGCCATTTGCGCAGCGGCTTGGCTTGATCGTCGGCCAGGTTCTGAATGGCTGTTTCGCTCTTGTTTCGGGACATGATGCGCTCGTGGATTGATTGCTGGTTCATTGAAAATCCGTCCGTCACTTTATCGCCTTCACGGCAGTAGAAAGGCCCTTGAGGTTTGCGGTCACGCTGATCGTCTGTCCATCCGCCGTTGAATAGGAGATTGCCGGCGCGGTGCTCTTCGAAATCTGCTCGCGCATCATCGGTCCGATCGGGAGCATGCCGACGCAAACCGTTTGGCTGCAGCCATCGAGCTTGACTTGTACAGGCTCCTTGCGACCCTCGAATTTCACCGAGATGCGTCCGTCGCTCTTGGCAACCGGCGCAGTGCGCAAGATCATGTAGGGCTCACCGCTTTTGGTGGCGGCGAGCGACCAGCTGAACGCAATCTGCCCCCGCTCGTTCTCGATGATCTGGGTGACGTTGCAAACCTTCTGGCGGACCTTCAGGTTCTCATCGCAAATCAGGGTCCAATTTTCGAAGGGACGAATGGTCCTTTGATAATCGCCAGGCTTTACCTCGGGAGGGGCGACTACTTCGGAAGGCCTTATGCGATAGTTCGCGGCAACAGTCTCCTGTCCGGCCGCAACCGGGCCGAACAGGAGCATGCAAGCCATGAAAGCCGGGACGCCGAGAAGCGCTCCTTTAAGCATGACGGGCTCAGTTCAAAGTGAAGCTGAGACCAGCGCCGACGCCGACCTGGCCGCCAGCCGCCGTACCGGACAAATTCGCGCGGACCCGCCCGTTTTCGCTGGTATAGCCGGCACCGAAGGCGAGAGCCCCTTCACCCCGCCAGACGCCGCCGCCGACGGCCACGCTCACCTTGCCCGGACGATCGTCATAGCGAAGCGATGCCGCGGCAAGCCCAATTGCGGCAGCCTGTCTCGCCTCCGACCGTACGTCTCCGAGTTCCTGGTTCAGTTTCCCGAATTTCTGGTCCGTATAATTGTTGGCCGCGGTCAACGTATTGCCGACGGCGGTATCCGTATACGATTTGCCCTGGTTGAAGCTGTCGGTCAACTGAGCGACGTTGACGGCATCCGTGGGAGCGACGCCCTTGCCGACGTTGGAGATGACCACCGGCGCATTGACGTCGCCGCCCTGCAGCGTGATGCTGTTCTTCTTGCTGCCGTCGGGGTTGAGGTCGTAGGTGACGGCGTTCTTGGTAATGGTCCCAACACCCGTCTGCAGGCTGTCGATCGCCTGATTGGTCGCATTAAGCTGCGAGCCGTTGATGGCGTCGGTGCTGTCGGCGGAAATGCGGCCGGCAGCGACGTTCGTGATGGTTCTTTCAGACCCTGGGGCGCCCACACTCACTGTTCCAACAGGCGTGGTGCCGGCAAAGTCGTAGTGCTGACCCTGGATGGTGGCGCCGGATGTCCCAACGGCGGCCTGCGTTACAGAACCAGAACCCAAAGCGACATCATTGGCATTGTTGGCCTGCGCGCCTTGGCCGAGCGCAACCGCACCCTGCCCTGCCGCCGCGGAGCCGTTGCCGGCGGCCAGGCTGTTCGTTCCACTGGCGACACTCTGGGGACCGATCGCAACGCTGTCAGTGCCGCTTGCCGCGGAATCGGCGAGCGTCGAATTGGCATGGAAATACTTGATGCCGCCGCCACCGGTGATGTTGGTCAATGTGCTATTGACCGCACCGAAGGCATCGTAGACCGTGGTGTAGTTGTTGCCTTGGACGTTATAGGTCGGGCCGGTGATCGAGCCATCCGGATTGACCGTCGTGCCGCCGCCGATCAGGTTGGTAATGTTGGTCCCGAGACCTTTGAGCTGGCTGACATTGACAGCGTCGGTGTTTGCCGAACCGGCTGCCAGATTGGTCAGCTTGCGCTCCGATCCGGCCGAGCCGATCGACACTTCGCCGACGGAGGTTTGCGGGCCTGTAAGGGCGAAGCCGGTATAGCCTGCCTGTGGCCCTACAGTCGTGACGGATTGCGCGCCAAGCGCGACGCTGTTGATGTTGTTGGCCTGCGCGCCGGCGCCCAATGCGACCGACTGCACGCCGGCGGCCAGCGAGTTGGTGCCGAGCGCAACGCCGTCGGCCAGCATCACGTGGGCATTCTGGCCGATGGCCGTGCCGCCGGGCGCTACCTGATCGACCACCGCGCCATTGCCGATGCCGATGCCATTGTCACCGTTGACGACGGTGGTCGGACCCACAGCCACCGACTCCGCACCGACAGCAAGTGAGTCGCCGGCGGCCGAGTTGGCGTGGAAGTATTTGCCGGGCGTCGCTGCGACCGACGCGATGGCACCCTGGAGCTGGCGAACCGTGACGGCATCCTGCGCGCTGGTACCGTCAGCCACATTGGTGATCTGGCGATAGGACGTGCTCGTACCGACAGAGACAGCGCCCAGCAGAGTCTTGTCCGTCGTATTGTACTGGATGAAGTTCGTCGGACCCGCAGCGATCTGGCCGGTGGCCGGAGCCAGGGCGCGATCGGCGACCGATCCGGAACCAAGGGCGACGCCGCCGACGATGGTAGATTGGCTATTCATACCAAGCGCAAGCGAATTGTCGGCGACGGAGGTGGCGTTATAGCCGACCGCGGTGGATCCGATCCCTTGAGCAGAGGAGTCGCTGACCGCAAGCGTCCGGTCGTTGGTGCGCACGTAGCGGATACCATCGCCATTTGCATCGGTATAGGCCGTGGACGTGTCACCGGCGATGTTGTTGATCGTATTGCCGAGATTGGTCAGATTGCCGTTGATGGTGGTGATGTCGGTCGTGTTCTGCGTCACCTGTTGGTTAGTGGCAAAGAGCTGCGAACCGTTGATGGCGTCCGTCGAACCGTTGTTGAGGCGGCCCGCCGCGACATTGGTGATGGTGCGCTCGGCACCGACCGCGCCGACGCTCACCGTCGAGGCCGGTGTCGTGCCGGCGAAGTTGTAGGTAGTGGTGCCGATCACCGTGCTTGCGGTGCCGACTGCGACGTCGGTCACCGAGCCCGAACCGAGCGCCACGTCGCCCGCGTTACCCGCAGCGGCGTTAGCGCCTAGCGCGATCGCACTCGCGCCGCCGGCATTGGCGTTGACGCCGAGAGCGGTTGCCTGAACGGCGGTTGCAAACGCGTTCTGGCCGATCGCGGTGCTGGACGTGGCCGTGGCATTGGCATCGGCGCCCATGGCGGTGCTAAAATCACCCGTTGCCTTGGCTATGTATCCAAACGCCGACGAGTCGAGGCCGGATGCGCCCGAAGCGTTGCCGGCCGCGATGGCGTTCGCCCCTGACGCGACCGAAAGAGGTCCGATCGCGACTGATTCTGCACCCGTGGCCGACGAGTCCGCCCCCGCCGAGTTGGCATGGAAATATTTGATGCCGCCGCCGACGTTGATATTGTTCAACGTCGTGCCGATGGCATCGACCGCCTGGTTGGTCGCAAAGAGCTGCGAACCGTTGACGGCGTCGGTGGACGAGCCGCTGATCCGGCCCGCGGCGACGTTGGTGATGGTACGCTCAGCGCCGACCGCGCCGACGCTGACCGTCGAAGCCGGGTTGGAACCTTGGTAAGCATAAGTCGTGCCGTTGACAACTCCGCTGGCGGTACCGACGGCAACGTCGGTCACCGAACCCGAGCCGAGCGCCACGTCGCCGGAGCTCGCAGCTGCCGTCGCGCCATTGCCCAGTGCCACGTTGCCAACAAAACCGGAAGCACCCGCCGTGGAACCGTTGCCGAGCGCGACCGAACCCTGGCCAATCGCCTTGTTGTTGTTGCCGATCGCGACCGCGCCGGCCGCCTGGTTGGCGGCAGTGGCGCTTGCAGTGCCATCGCTGTTGGCGATGTTGTTGGCACCGCCAGTAAAGGCGCCCGCGCCGCTCGCATAGCTCGGATCGCCGATGGCGACCGCGCCGTCGCCGTAAGCGGTATTGCCGGAGCCGATGGAAACGGCCTTGCCGCCGGTCGCCACCGCGTTGTTGCCCATGGCAATCGCTTCGGCAGAGCTCGCCTGTGCCGCCGTTCCGATTGCAATTGCATTGGCGCCCGCCCCGTTCGCGTTGATACCCAAAGAGACCGCCTGAAGTCCACTTGCGACCGACCCGCCACCGATCGATGTGCTATTTACACCACTGGCAGTGGAGGATTCGCCTAAGGCCAGGGTATTTGACTGGCTCGCGATCGCGCCCGCGCCCACGGCGACTGCGTTGATAGCGCTGGCCTTTGCGAGGGAGCCCATCGATACGCCCCCCGTCGCCGAGGAGATCGCTCCATTACCTACCGCGACGGTTAGATTACTTGATGCGGTGGCTTGTTTACCGAGTGCAAGGGAGCTGTCCCCACTGGCAACCGAGGCCCAACCACCGGCAAATGCGTAGCTGTTGGTCGCGCCGGCACTGACACCGAGCGCCGTGGAATTGCCCCCGAGGCCGTGGCAAAGGTTCCGAGAGCGCTGGCGCCCGCGTTCGTAGCGCTGGACTGAACGCCGAGCGCGACCGAATTGACGTTATTTGAGATCGCGCCGCTGCCAATCGCGACCGCGCCGCCAGTACCTGTCGCCTTCGCATTCAAACCGAGGGCCACCGCGTATTGCGCCGAGGAAACGGACGAACGCCCCATCGCAATTGCATCGGCCTGAGATGCCGTGACATCTGTACCGACGGCGATAGCGCTTTGCGCAAGCGCTCCTGTACCAGCGACGGTGCGCGAGCCGAGATAGACCGAATTTATCTGCGTGGCTTGTGACTGAAAGCCAAGGGCGACGGCGTTCTGACCGCCAGCGGCGGCGCTACTGCCTTGGGCGAGAGAATCTAATCCGGAAGCAACAGAGCTTGTGCCAAAAGCGCTAGCGCGCAGTCCACTTGCTGTGGAAGCGAGGCCGATGGCGGTCGAATTCACGCCGGTCGCCGCGGCTGCTGCGCCTACCGCGACACCATTCGTGGCCTGGGCTTGCGCATCGACTCCGATTGCAACTGAATTGTACCCGTTGGAAATCGCTCGGCAGCCGATGGCCATACCTCCCGTCGACGCTCCGACGGTGGCCGTATATCCTGTGCAACCGATCGCAATGCCGTTGGCACCACTCGCGGTTCCAGCGCCCGCTGTATAGTTGCCGCCCGGAACGGTTTGGCCAAATGCCTGAGGCGCAATAATCAACCCCAAGGCGCCAAAAACAGCCCCAATCGCGCTAATACTCCGATCTTTACGACGCATGCCTAGAATGCGCGACGACATCCGCAACGCAGCCATTAAGCGGCGACGCTGCGAGCGATCGACACCCCCGACGCGCGCAGGATCTTTGACAAATCCAGTGTGAGATTTAGTCTGCAGATGTTCCCCAACGCATTCCCTCATGCTGCCTTCTCCTCGTTGCTAACTGGACGACTAAGCGCGCCTGGACCCGCATCTGCGGCCGCGTCGCCATTAAAATTCCGCGTTTCCTGAAGTGTTTGCCCCATCCTGGCGCTTTGACTTTCGAGCTGCTCGCGCAGGCTTTCGACCCATGGCTCTGTCGGCGCCGGGACCGTATGCAATGCAGTGTCCACCCGGTCGGGAGGAAGCTTCATCGCCACCAAAGCGCGGCAGACATCGAAATGGGACGAAGGCTCCCCTTCCCCATAAGCTGGGGAGGTCAAACCGAAGATAAGGCAGGCAAATAAATAGTCGACTTCCGCCTCGGTTAGGCGGTTGGCGTATCGCTGTTGTAAGGCAGACCAGGCTACCTCGACTTTCGGAGCAAAGATTTCAAATTCAGGGAATTGAATGTCCATAGCGCACCGGATGGTTACCGTTCGTGAACATGCCCTTATTTTCGCAGAAGCGTATTTTAGAAAATTCCGGATTTTTTTTAGAAAATTACGGTTTTTTGCTTGGGCGGCTACAGGTGTAGCCGCTTTGCCACACTTACCGCAGGCTGTTTTGCACGCATTCTAAAGAGCACGAGACATGCATCTGGAGTTGCGAATTTTTGGGCCTCAAGCGACCTCCGTTCATCGACGTGCCTGCGAGGTAAAACACTCACAAAGATGGAAAAACGGTTTTGGGCGGATCCAAGCGAGACTTCGACCGCCTATCGTCCGATGCGCTACCGCGAGAACCGAAGCTCCGTCGGCGTCTTTCCGCGATATCTCTTCATGGTGGTCGCCAAATGGCTCTGGTCCGAAAACCCGGTCACGTAAGCGATTTCTGCAATGGAGACTTCTCCGGCCGCCAGCAGCTCTTCCGCCATGTCGAGGCGTAGATTGATGAGATAACGATGCGGCGGCATGCCGAACGTCTTGGCAAACCTCACAATGAAATGATTCGGAGAAATGCCGGCGACCGCAGCAAGCTCCGCGACATGTACCTTTTCGGTAAAATGCTCGTGGAGATATTCCTGCACGCGTCGAGCGCTTTTGGCGGAAAGCCCGCCTTTTGGCGACTGAGGCTGTTTCATGCGGCTTGTGTAGGTGTGAAGCAGATGGATGCTAAATAGCGTAACCAACGAATCCAGATAGAGTTCATTCGAAATTGCTTTCCCGGTTAACTCGACAGAAAATCCGGTGCGCTATTCCGAGCGCCACTGGATCGACGGTGCCGAAAACCGGCGAGTGATATTCAACGTTGCCATGATCGAACTCCTGACGCGCCAATTCGGACGGAATGTCACGAAGAATGGCGACGACAAAATTTGTACGGGCTTCGGACCAGGTAAGCGGGCTATCCACACCGGCGGGATCGATCACGAGACACCAGACCGGCGCATCGTCTCGCGTCGTCCAATCACTGCCGAGAGAGGCTCGTAAGTCCCGCGAATGAGCCAATACGATTCCCGTCGCATCGTCCTTGGCGAGGAACGCCTGCGATCCGGGATTGGGAACGGAATTTATAACGCTCCGCCGCACGGAGGGCCGTATCCCCCCCACGCTATCCGGAATTATCTCGAATACGTGTCGATCGGCCCGCTCTCGAGCCTTATCCGCAAGTTTCATTCAGCATCGCCCCGCCGCGACGAAATCATGTCAGCAGGAGCAAACGGGCGAGGTGACAATCCGTGATTGCGACCTCAATTTCCCAACATCGTTCGCTCAAGCTGTCCCAAATCAGTCTATAGCGCGGGATTAAATAGTATAAATCACTCAATTTTGAAGGGGAATTATTCACATAGTAAAGAAAGAATAAGCCGCCAGGGCGCGTCTCTTATTGGCTGCGCGGAATGAATCGGGCGCAGCTCAACAGGTGGCTGTTTTTAGGCTATATCCAATTTCGCGCCGAGGTGGAAAAGCAATCATCGAACTATTGCGGCGGCGCACGATCGGCTCGGCGCTTTTCATAGAGATCCCATGCAACATCCGCCATCGCCAGAAGGACATCTTTCTCGTCCCATCCAGCTGCAACTGCGGCTCGGACGATATCACCAACGATGGGCTGCAATTGGCGTTGGCACTCGTTCGAAATGTCCTCAGAGCCGTTCCCTCGAGGTGGCTCGCTAAAATTGAATTCGACCATTATCATTCTCACGGGACTACTATATGTCAGCTAGCACATTCCTAATGTAAAATAAATCCGAAAGAACGTATAAAGTGTTCGCAGGCTAGTCCCCAATCACATTACCCGCTCTGCTGCGATCAATCCAGCCTTGATCACGACAACCAGCACCATATCACTAGGTAACTCAGCGGTTGTCCTGCAATAGTTACCAGAAAAGTTGGAACTATTCTATTATAGGGACAGCATCGTGGCACAAGGTACAGCAGCATGTACCTGATTGGTGAATTACCGAAGCCGATCGGAAAGCAAAAATTTTTGCGCGTGAATTCCGACACAGTCGCCGGCCTAAACATCGGCAAATCGCATCTGATTCGTTGTCACAATGAGCGAGCTAACTTCCCGATTGCGAGCGCTTTATGCCGGGAATGCGCGGCAGCTGCTCGGCCAAAAATTCAACCAGCAGCCTCACACGTGCAATATCGGTCCGCTCAGGCGCAATAAGCATGTTCAACGGCACGGCTGGTGGCGAGAAGTCGGGGAGGATCGTTTCGAGGCGTCCGTCCGCGAGAAGATCGTCGACCAGCCAGATATGGGCCGGCCCAAAGCCGCGTGCTGCCGCAAAGGCTTCGCGCGCAGCAAGTCCGTGATCAACCTCGAGCCGGCCGCCGAACGGCACGACGTACCGCTTATCCCCCGCCCGTTCGAGCACGAGATCTTCACTTCCGGCAACGTTCGACATACGCACGCCCTCAAGATTCTTGAGTTCCTCTGGGGTCGTCGGCCGACCATGTCGTTCCAGATAGGCGGGAGAAGCGACGAGAACACGCTGGCTTTGGCCGATCGCCCGCAGCTTCATGGAACTGTCGGCGAGCGGGCCGAGGCGCAGCGCAATATCGACCCCCTCGCGAACGAGATCGACGCGCTCGTCGGTCAGGCTGAGATCGACCGCGATCTCAGGGTTGCGGTCCTGAAAGGCGAAGATCAACCGGCTGACATGCCTGACCCCGAGCGCCGCCGTACAGGAGATGCGAACCGTGCCGGCATAGGCGCCCTGCGCTGTTCGCACTTCATCGGTCGCCTGTTCCACAAGTCGCAAGATTTGAAGGGCGTTGGCATAATAGCGACCGCCTTCCTCGGTAAGTGCGACCCGGCGGGTCGTGCGACTCAGCAGCGTCACGCCCAAGGCCTCCTCAAGCTCGCGCACATGCCGCGTGATGCTCGACTGGCCGACGTTTAGCTCGCGTGCCACGACCGACAGGTTACCGCGCTCTGCGACACGAACAAAGGTGCGGATGCGCTCGAGTGTGATATCAGATCTATCCATTATTCGGAATTATCTTATCCATACCTCCATATAACGCATCAGTCTGGCATGGTCTATCTTGGCTGAAACTACCGCAAACAAGCAGGTGCATGCCATGAATGTACTCATCGTCTTCGCCCACCCCGAACCGAAATCCCTGTCGGCATCGCTTCGCAATGTCGCCGTCCAGGAACTGGAAGCAGCCGGACATACGGTTCAGGTTTCCGACCTTTATGCCATGCGGTGGAAGTCCGAGATCGATCGCGCCGACTTTCCTTCCTTGTCCCCCGACGAACGGCTCCTGCCTGTCGCGGCCTCCAAACATGCTTTCGACAGCGACACGCTGACGGACGATGTCAAAACAGAGATCGAGAAGCTTCTCTGGGCCGATACATTGATCCTGCAGTTTCCTCTCTGGTGGTTCACCATGCCCGCCATCTTGAAGGGCTGGGTCGATCGCGTGTTCGCATACGGCTTTGCCTATGGCGTCGGCGAACACAGCGACAAGCGCTGGGGTGATCGCTATGGCGAAGGAACCCTGGTTGGCAAACGTGCCATGTTGATCGTCACCGCCGGCGGCTGGGAGGAACATTATTCGCCGCGCGGCATAAACGGTCCCATCGATGACCTGCTGTTCCCGATCAACCACGGTATCCTTTACTATCCGGGCTACGAGGTGCTGCCGCCTTACGTGACCTACAGCACCGATCGCTTCGATGAGCAACGCTTTGAAGCCGCTGCCGAAATCCTGCGCGACCGGATGCGAACCCTTGAAACAACGCGTCCTATTGCTTACCGGCGCCAGAATGGCGGGGATTATCATATCCCAACCATGCAACTCCGCGCGGAGCTGGGCGATCCAGGAACATCAGGTTTTGCACTTCACCTTAAAGAGGCCGCGGACGCAGATATGGGTTTCCAGCATCCTGGGCAGCTACTTGCGCGCCGGTGATCTCGACTAGGGATCCGCATAGCAAAGCGGCGTCCTTTGATGTCAGGGGGCGCCGCCGATATCGGCGTGAAGAGAAAAGGAGATCATCAAGGAAACGGCAGTTTGGAAATTTCCCTATGCGGAGCTTGAAGAAAACGACGCCGATCTGAAGCTGCAGGATTGGCTTGAAAAGATCGCCAAATTCGACTTCTATGGCGCTCCTCTCGCAGCCGAAACGCAATAGTGGACGAAGAACTTGCGAGACGTTACTTGACATCTTCGTCAAGCGGGTCTTCGAGACGCATGAGGAGACACGAAGCAGCAGCGCCGAGCCCACGGAGACGAAGGACTGATGATGATCTCGCGCATGGGAGAAGGCCTGGAACGCACCGTCATCTATGTGGCACTTCTCAATCTCGGCTATTTCGGCGTTGAATTCCTCGTGGCGCTGTCGATCGGCTCGGTCTCTCTATTGGCCGACAGTGTCGACTTTCTTGAAGACGCCTCCGTCAATCTGCTGATCGCAATCGCGCTCGGCTGGAGCGCCCGCAATCGCGCCCGCCTCGGCATGGCGCTCGCCGGCATATTGCTGGTTCCGGGGCTTGCCACAGTGTGGACTGCCTGGCAGAAGTTCATGACGCCCGTCGCACCCGATCCGGTGTCGCTGACATTGACGGGCTTGGGCGCGCTTGTCGTCAATCTTTCCTGCGCGGTGATGCTTACCCGCTACCGTCACCATGGCGGCAGCCTTACGCGCGCGGCGTTTCTGTCCGCCCGTAACGATGCTTTTGCGAACATCGCCATCATTGCCGCAGGTCTTGTGACCGCCATTCTCTAGCACTCCGCCTGGCCTGACCTCATCGTCGGGCTGGCGATCGCCGCGATGAACGCCGACGCCGCCCGCGAGGTGTGGAGTGCTGCACGCAACGAGCACCAAACCGCCCAGCCGTAGACATTCGCCCACACCTCAGCCACGTCAATCGATGAAGTCAGAAGCCAAAAAAACCGGTCGCCTCTCTTCCAAGAATGATCAGATGCTGCGATCCATTGCAACGTACCTCAAGAAGAGCTGGCCGTTTCTAGTGCCAGCAATGCTTATCATTCTCGTGATCGTCGCTTACGAGATGGGCGAGATGCTGGAAAAGAACCATCGCGCGCTGATGGACAACGTCCGTTATGCGATCGCCGCCTTCTTACTCTTCGTTTCGGTCTATTTCATCGCATTACTTGTGCGGACGATCTGGACGATGGCACACGATAAGGACGATCAATAACGGGCGTCGATCCCGGGGCTGGTCGTTGTCAATCCTCCACGAAGTTCCGACAGAGCCGGAACATAGAGCGGACTAAGGGTCGTCGCGAAAGTCGCCGCGAGGTGATCGGCGTCTTTGTAGAGCGGCAGGCCGTTTCGCACTGCATCGCAACGGCCGTTGCCGCAGATGGAAGGCAGCGGATCGATGATCGTCGCACCGTATTTTGCGGCAAGACGGCTCAGGATTGCATGCGAGAGCGCTTGCCGCTTCTCGACATAGTCCAATGGCGGCGCCACATCCGGCGACGTACCCTGTATCATCGCCTTGGCGACGGCCTCCGGCATATAGCGCCCATCTCGGGAACATCCGAAACCAAAACGACCCTGGTTCCCTGCCTGGTCAAATCAGCCAGTAGACTATCGAACGTTTGGACGATCGAAGCGGATCGATCCTCCAGCGGCGGCGGCACCGATGGATCGAAATACGGCCCCTCGTTCGGCATTTCGGTGTCATGAACATATTTGGGCCAATAGCCGACCAGGAAGACCAGCGGAACGTGCCGTGACACGATCAGGTCGCGCACGGCTCCATTGAACTTGCCGCAGCGCTCGCTATCGCCGCGCGCCGTGAGCTGAACTCCGGGCAACGGCGGACACGAAGCATGTCCCGCGAACAGACCGGTGATGCCGACCTGGGTCGCGGCGGCATCAATGGCCGGAGCCATGGCCCCGGAATGGGAATCTCCCCATACGACGAAGGATGGCTTGCTCGAGCCATCCGGGCCAAGCAGACAAAGCTTGCCAGCGCGAATATCTGCAACGGTGGGCCCCGTCGTATCCGAATCGGCGAAGCACGGCGGCAGGCTGAAACGGCTCTGATCGTAGGTGGAAGCATAGACCTTCCGCACATTCGCCGACAGCCGATCCGGCACGCCGCCGTGATGCGCGACATAGTCTCCGAGCCCGATAGCGACAATCACGACCGTCACCGCCCCGACAAAGAGCGGCAGGCGCTTCACGAAGCTGCCGCGCCCACGAAACGGCTGTTCGATGAAGCGCCATGAGAGGACGGCGGCGGCAAGCGACGCTGCAACGATCACACCACCTTGCGGCAGGGAAAGCTCCCGTCCGGTCATCTCGCGGCTGAAGACAATAATCGGCCAATGCCACAGATAAAGCGAATAGGAGATCAGCCCTATGAAGGTCATCGGTCTGGATCGCAAGAGGCGGCTCGCCGGTCCCGACTCATCGCGCGCATGGATGATCAATGCTGCGCCAAGGCAGGGTAGCAGTGCCGCCGGGCCGGGAAACAGGGTCTTGTCGCTGAACCCGAATATGGCAACGGCGATAAGAAGGACGCCCGCAGCGGCCAATCCCGCCCGCATTTCAGGCCGTTTCGGCATCGGAATGACACCGAAGGCTAACAGCGCTCCAAGAAGGAGCTCCCAGGCGCGGAATTGAAGCAGATAGAATGCCTCGGCTTGAGACTGGAACAACGTCCATGTGCTTGCCCCAAATGAAATAAGCAGCAATCCCGCCAAAATCAGCGCGGCGGTCCGCCGGGCAAACCGGCTGACGACCATCAGTAGCAGCGGGAACAGGATATAAAACTGCTCTTCGACGGCAAGCGACCAGGTGTGCAGCAGCGGCTTCATCTGCGCGCCGATGTCGAAGTAACCACTTTCCTTCTCGAACTGGATATTCGACGTAAACAGGGCGGCCGCCTTCAGGCTGCGCGCGAAATAGGCAAACTCGGCCGGCATGAGCAACAACCACGCCGCTATGAAAGAGGCCACCAGGACCGCAAACAGCGCCGGGAAAATTCGGCGGATGCGGCGCTCATAAAACCGCACCAGACTGAATTCGCCTCGATCGATCTCGTTCGAAATCAGCGACGCCATCAAGAAGCCCGAGATGACGAAAAATACGTCGACGCCGACGAAACCGCCGCTGAAACCGGGAATGCCGGCGTGATAGAGAACGACCGGAATGATCGCTAGAGCGCGAAGGCCATCAATATCGCGACGATAGGTGAGGCTGCTGGGTCCATATCCATGGACAGGCGCTAGATAAGACGAGCGCCTAAGAACAAGATTCAAAATCAACTCTCCAAGTCTGACAATATGCGCATAGAGCGGCAACGTGTCAGTTTTTAGCAAATAGCCCTATGAACTGACGTAAAGCTGAAAACCTCGCCTGCCACAGTCGGCGCAAGGCTCCGCAGATGGCGCGGTCACCGGCCAAAACTGCCAACGGCCCGCGTCGGGCGATCAAAAAAGATTTTCGGGAACCTTTTGACGCAAACCGCATCCAATGGCTGTTTCGGATGCCAGAGGCGTCTGGAATTTTTCTCTAAAGGACAGGAGAGCAACATGTTCAAGGGCCTTCTCACGGCAACGGCGATTGCGGTGTCACTTGCGACTGCGTCATACGCCGCCGACAAGCCGACCGATCCGCAAATCGCCCATATCGCCTATACAGCCGGCGAGATCGACATCGCCGCGGCCAAGCAGGCTCTGAAGATGAGCAAGAACGCAGAGGTTCGGGACTTCGCCAAGACCATGGAGCGCGACCACACATCTGTGAACCAACAGGCGCTCGCCCTGCTCAAGAAGCTGAAGGTCAAGCCGGAAGACAACGACACCAGCAAATCGCTGTCATCTGCCGCCAAGGCGGAATTGGCGAAGCTTTCCAAGCTTCACGGCGCCGCCTTCGACAAGGCCTATGTCGACAACGAAGTCGCGTATCACAAGCAGGTCAACGGTGCGCTTGAGACGCTGCTGATTCCCTCGGCTCAGAACGCCGAACTGAAATCACTGCTGCAGACGGGCCTGACGCTCTTCAAAGAGCACCAGATGCACGCCGAGCACCTTGCATCGACGATCAAGTAGGTCCGCCATGCGTCCCCTCCTCCGCATTTTTGCGGCGTTAGCGTTCGTCGGGTTCGCGGTTGGAAGTCCCGCGAGCGCGGCGGCGGCCAACCGCGAAATCATCATCGCCAAGATGCAATTCGGCGCAGTGCCGACATTGCATGCCGGCGACGTGATCACTTGGCGCAATGATGATATATTCCACCATACCGCAACCGCGCGCGACAAAAGCTTCGACATCGATCTTCCACCGAAATCGGAACGGAGCATCACGGTCAAACAGGCGGGAAAGGTGGATTTCTATTGCCGCTTTCACCCGATGATGACGGGCACGCTCGATATCAAGCCATAGGCTGGGCAGCAGTTGCGCAGGTAAGTTGGAGCGATCATGGCTGGCATTCCCATCACCGCGTCACCGCGTACCGCGGACCTGACGTCGCTGTCCGACGCCGACCTGGTCGTTCACGCCAGGAGGGGCGACGAGATGGCCATACGCACTCTGGTGCAGCGGCATAATCGCCGCCTGTTTCGCTCGGCCCGCGCCATCGTCCACAACGATGCGGAGGCCGAGGACGTTGTGCAGGCGACCTATGTGCATGCCTTCATCCATCTCGCCTCGTTCCGCGGCGAGGCGCAGCTTGCAACCTGGCTCACCCGGATCGCGCTCAACGAGGCGCTCGGACGCGTTCGACGCCGCCAGCCAAGCGTCGGACTGGAGGAAGTCGACATGACGGCAGGATCAGGACGCGGCGAAGTTTTGCAATTTCCCACCTCGCTCTCGGGCGCGGACCCCGAAACCGAGTTTTCCCGAAGTGAGACCCGTCGCCTGCTCGAACGCGCGATCGATGGGCTACCCGATGAATTCCGCGCGATCTTCGTGCTGCGGGACGTGGAGGGGATGAGCACCGAGGAGGACGCGTCGCATCTCGGCATCAAATCGGCAACCGCCAAGACACGGTTGCATCGCGCCCGCAAAATGATGCGGGTTACGATCGAAAAACAGTTGGCGGGAACATTTTCTTTGCTGTTTCCGTTCGATGGCGCGCGATGCGCCGCGATGGCCGACCGCGTCATCGCGCAATTGTCCAATTGCAAAGAGTTGGGCAAGGTGCACCCGCTGAACACCGAGCCAGAGATTTGACTTGAATGCTGGCAACGTCGAAGAATAGATCTTGCCGACTTATTTTAAATTCATCGGACGGCTGTCAAGTCAGACCGCTTCGAAACAAGGGGCATTAACGAATGCAGCCACGGCAGGATATTGTTCGAGAACGCATGACGATCCTGGGCGACGTCAACTCGACCTCATTCGTCCCATGGATTCAGCGCCACGCCAATAAGCTCGGACTTTCCCAAACATTCTTCCATTCAGGCGCTGACAGGATCGAACTCGAGGTCGCCGGCTCCGTGGAATTGATCGACATGCTGGAAATGGGCTGCTCGCTCGGTCCGATCGATGTCTGGGTGGAGGAGATCCAGCGCAGGGTCATTGGATGGTCAACAAAGACCGAATCTTAGGAACTCCTGATCTATTGCCTTTTATTTAATCAATGTTGCCAATGCGAATTGTTTATGCAAACCTTTAATGGCTGAGGGGATGCAGGGATCGGCGCCTGCCTATGACCAGTGGTGCTAAGCCATTGGTGAAATTGAGAGAGTTAAGGCTATGCCATTTGATGGGGCCGGGTCTTGGGCGCCAGTCGCCCTTTCCTCCGATCTACCACCAGGAACCGTCATACCGGCCTGGACGTCGGCCGGCTCAATTGCCCTGTGGCGCAGCCAGTCGGGCCGCGCAACGGCATCCTCAGACCGCTGTCCCCATCGCGGCATGCGATTATCGCATGGTTTCGTCCGCGGCGAGGCACTGTCGTGCATCTATCATGGATGGAGCTATTCCCCATCGGGCGGATGTATCCGTATTCCGGCTCATCCCGATCTCGTCCCTCCGGAAACCATCCGTGTCGCTGTCCAGCAGGTCGAAGAATCGGGCGGCATTTTATGGGTCGCCGTCGAACAGCCGGCGAAGCAGCCTCCGCAACTCGACGCGCTTGTACCGTTACGCTCGTTAACCGTGGAAGCGGACGTTAGGGCGATCGAGGACGCGGCAGGAGCAGAGGTCGATGCGAACGGGCTGATACGCCCGCCTGAATTCCCGTGGATCGGGCTGCTGCTGGCGCCCCAGGAAAGGCATACGCTCGTTCATCTCCTGATCGAACCGGACCGCAGCCCGGCAGAGCGCCTGACGGCTTCGCGCTTCGCCGAATCCCTTCGCCGCCGGGCGGAAGAGCGCCAAAGGGAGAGTGCGGAATGAAAGGCTGCGCGATGATCGACGAATGGTATCCGGTCGGCCTCTTCAGCCAGCTCAGCGAAAAACCGAGCAAGACCTATCTGATGGGCGAGGCGATCGAGGTTGCCCGCGATCACGACGGGAATGCGTGGGTGGTGACAGACAATGGACGGAGCCTTCCGGTCCGCGTCCGATATGGCCATGTCTGGTCTTCCCTCGGAAAGCCGAACAAGGAGCTTTTTGCCATTCCCGAAGCTGATCAGCCAGGCCGCCGCTTCGTCGATGTCGGCGTGGTGCGCGTGCGCTGCTCGCCGCTTCGTGCCGTCGAGAACTTTCTCGACATCGCGCATTTTCCCTTCGTTCACACCGACATCCTCGGTGCGGAGCCGCATACGGAGGTCGAAAACTACAAGGTCGAAATCCGCGAGGGTGTGGATGAAGTCTGGGCGACACAGGTGAAGTTCTACCAGCCGCAGGCTGCAAAATCGGCATCGGGCGGCATTACGACCGAATATATGTACCGCGTGCCGGCGCCGACCTGTTCGGTGCTCTACAAGACGTGCCCTCCGCGACCAGGCGAATGGGACGTCATTACCCTATTCGTGCAGCCTCTTGCCGAGGACGTGTGCGATGTATGGCCGTGGATGGCGCTCTTCGACGATGATACGCCAATGACCGATCTCATCCACTTTCAACAGATGATCTTTCTGCAGGATCGCTCGATCCTCGAAAACCAAATACCCACGCTTCTTCCGCTTGATCCGGGCATGGAAATTCCGACAAGGGCCGACCTCACCTCGGTCGTCTACCGGCGATGGCTCAAGCGCCATAACTATACCTATGGTGCACAGTTGGTCGCACAATGAAACTCTACGATTATGTTCTATCGCCGAGCTGCTACAAGGTACGGCTGATGGCCGCCATCCAGGGCATCAAGCTCGAAATCCGGCCGGTCGACTTCCATCCAGGCGGGGAGCATCGCGGGCCTGAGCTTCTGGCGCTCAATCCGGCAGGGTCCATCCCCATCCTCGAGGATGGCGATCTTGTGCTCACCGAGTCCTCGGCAATGCTTGCTTATCTCGCTGGCAATGGCGCGCCGGAATGGCTGGGACAGGGTTCGCCGCAGGAGACGGCGCGCGTGCAGCAATGGCTGTCCTTCTCGCATCGCCTGACGGCCAGCCTTGGCGGCGCGCGGCTCCACGAAATGCTGCTGCGGCCGGGAGATATCACGGCATTGCAGGCTCAGGGGATTGCGGCACTGCGCGAGCTGGAAGCAGGCCTCTTCGAACAGGGCGAACGCGGCATGCGGTTCCTTGCGGCAAGCCGGCCGACGATCGCGGATATCGCCTGCTTTCCGTATGTGGCGCTTGCACCCGATGGCGGCATCTCGCTCGATCCCTATCCTTTGATCCGGCTTTGGATGCGCGCCGTGCGCAGCCTGCCCGGTTTCATCGAAATGCCCGGCATTCACCGCCTGCACGAGCTGAAACCCGATCCGCATCCGGCAGGGGAGAAATAATGGAATGACCGGCTATCTCCTGAAGAATTGTGCTGTTGTTATCGTCGATGAGGGCAAAGGACCGAGCGTGCGCCGGAACGTCGACCTGCTCACCAAAGGCCCGGTGATCCAGGCGATAGGGGAGAATCTGTCGCTGAACGCGTTGCCCGAAGGTACCGTTGTCCAGGACGCTTCGGCCTGGTTCGTCTATCCGGGGCTCGTCAACACCCATCACCACTTCTTTCAGTGCTTCGTGCGCAATCGGGCCGACCTCGACTGGACGAAGCTCTCCGTCATCGAATGGCTCGACCGGATCTATCCGATCTTCTCGCGACTGACGGAAGACTGCTTCTATCATTCTTCGGTCACTGCCATGGCCGAGATGATCAAGCATGGCTGCACGACCGCATTCGACCATCAATATTGCTTTCCCCGTCATGCGGGAAAGCGCCTGATCGACCGTCAGTTCGAGGCAGCCGACCTTCTCGGCATGCGTTTTCACGCGGGGCGCGGCGGCAATACCCTGCCGAAATCCGAAGGATCGACGATCCCGGATGCCATGCTCGAAACCACGGATGAATTCATCGCCGATTGCGCGCGGCTGATCGACAGCTATCACGATGCCGGCCCCTTCAGCATGCGCCAGGTGGTGGTCGCACCCTGTCAGCCGGTCAATTGCTATCGCGAAACCTTCGTCGAGTCCGTCGAGCTGGCGCGCGATCGTGGCGTGCAGCTGCACACACATGTCGGCGAAGGTGAAAGCCCCGTCATCGAGGCGCGGCATGGCATGCGCACGGTCGACTATTGCGCCGAATTGGGTTTTGCAGGCTCCGACACCTTCTATGCCCATTGCTGGGAACTGACGCACGACGAGTTGCGCAAAATGGCGGCGAGCGGCACGGGCGTCTCCCATTGCCCCGAGCCGGTCTACCTCGTCGGCGCCGAAGTGACCGACATTCCGGCGATGCAGGCCTTCGGCCTGCGTGTCGGCCTTGGTTGCGACGGAGCCGCATCGAACGACAACTCGAACCTCATGCATTGCATCCATTCGGCCTACATGCTGCAGTGCCTGACGGCCTCGACGCGTGCGCATGCCGTCCCTACCCCTCTCGACTTTCTGCAATACGCGACAAGCGGCGGCGCGAGCCTGCTGGGACGCACGGATATCGGCCGTCTCGCGCCGGGCATGGCGGCCGACCTTTTCGCAATCGATACGCGACGAATGGACTATGTCGGGACACGGCATGACCCGCTGAGCCTAATTGCCAAGGTCGGGATCGGCATGCCGACCGATCTGACCATGATCAACGGACGTATCGTCTGGCAAGGCGGCGAATTCACCGGACTGGATGAGGCCGCGCTGTTTGCCGCGGCCGAGGCGACACTTGCAACAGTAGAATTCTGAAAAACCACAAAGGGGAACTGGGATGCAGAACAATCTGACCCGCAGAACATTGATGAAGAGCGCGGCTGTCGCAGGTCTCGCAACGGCCTTTACCGGCCGCTCTGCCTTTGCCGCCGACGAACCGCTCGGCATCACGCTCGTCGTGCCCTCGCCGATCGGCGATGTCGGCTGGGGGCATGCTCTGGCCGCCGGTCTCGATCCGATCAAGGCCGCCTATGGTGACAAGGTCAAGGTGACCGTGATCGAAAACATTGCCGAAGGCCCGGATGCCGACCGTATCATGAACAAGACGGTCGCCGACGGAAACCACTTCCTGATCGCCGGCTCGTTCGGATATCAGAACGGGGCGCTTCAGATCGCCCGCCGCAACCCCAAGGTAACCGTCCTGCATGCGTCCGGCTTCCAGGTCGCGCCGAATTTCTCGCCCTTTGCCGCCAAGTATTTTCAAGGGACATACCTGCTGGGCATGGCGGCGGCCTCGGTCTCCAAGACGGGCAAGCTCGGTTCGGTCTCTGCCTTCGCCATTCCTGAACTGATCACGTCCATCAACGCCTTCACGCTCGGAGCCCAGGCCGTCAAGCCCGACATCGAGGTATCGGTTGTCTGGGTCAATTCCTGGTTCGATCCGGCCAAGGAGCAGGAGGCGGCCAAGGCTTTGATCTCGCAGGGCTGCGACGTGATCTTCTCGAATGCACAGGACACGCCCTCGGTCATCTCCGCCTGCGAGGCAGCCGGCGTTTATGCCTTCAACCTGAATTCCTCGATGAAGAAATATGCGCCGAAGACCTATCTCGGCTGCATTTCCACGGACTGGTCGCCCTTCTTCAAGGCATCGGTCGACGCGCATCTTACCGGCACTTTCAAGGGCACCAACGCGTTCCTCGGCGTCGCGGACAAGGTCGTCGAGGTCGTCGACTGGAGCCCGGCGATCCCGGCAGACACCATGGCGAAGATCAGGCAAGTCGAAGCGAAGATCGGAAGCGGCGGCTTTTCGCCCTTCACAGGCCCGATCGTCAAGGCCGACGGGAGCGAAGGAGCGGCTTCGGGCGTGACATTGACGGACGCCCAGATCGTCGCGATGGACTGGCATGTCAAAGGTGTGAAGACGCCTTTGCCGAAGTAAGTCCGTCATGACCATCCCGCTGCTGTCGCTGCGCGGCATCTCCAAAAGCTACGGCCAGGTCCATGCCAACCAGCATATCGATCTGGACGTAGCCCCCGGGTCGATCCATGCCATCCTCGGGGAAAACGGCGCCGGCAAATCGACCCTGATGAAGCTGATCTACGGCGTCGAACAACCGGAGGCCGGGACGGTTGACTGGCATGGACAGCCCCTCAGCCTTGCCTCCCCCGCGGCGGCGAGGCGTGCGGGCATCGGGATGGTCTTTCAACACTTCTCGCTGTTCGAGAACCTGACGGTGGTCGAAAACATCCGCCTGATTGTATCAGGCCGAAGGGCGGAACTTGCGCAGCGCATCCGCAAGTTAGGTGACAAATTCGGACTTGAGATCGACCCGCTCGCCCATGTGCATGAACTGTCGGTCGGCGAACGGCAGCGGGTGGAGATCATCCGATGCCTGATGACCGATCCGAAACTACTGATCCTCGACGAGCCGACATCCGTCCTGCCGCCACAAGCCGTCGAGAAGCTGTTCGATACACTGCGCCGGCTGCGCGACGGCGGCGTGTCGATCCTCTTCATCTCGCACAAGCTGGAAGAGATCCAGTCATTGTGCGACCGGGCCACCATCCTGCGCGGCGGACGCGTGACCGGACATGTGGATCCGCGCGAGCATGACGCCCATGATCTTGCCCGCATGATGATCGGCCGCGACATGCCCGAGCCGATACCCGCATTGCCGTTGGCCGAGGGCGAAAAGCGCCTGGAGATCATTGGCCTAGATTACCGGCCGGATGATCCTTTCGCGGTACCGCTCTCGACAATCAGCCTGAGCGTGCGCAGCGGCGAGATCCTGGGCATTGCCGGTATTTCCGGGAATGGGCAAAAGGAACTTGCCGCGCTGATTTCGGGGGAAACCATCCTTCCCCGCCACAAGCGCGATCTGATCTTCATGATGGGACGGGATGTCGGCAGCCTCGACGCCGCCAGCCGTCGAAAGCTCGGCTTTGCCTTTGTCCCGGAAGACCGGCTCGGGCATGGCGCGGTCCCCGAAATGTCGCTGATGCTCAATAGCCTGCTGACGGCTCATCCCTTGAAGCTCGCCAGATACGGCCTCCTCGACAGCGCCAAGGCCACCGCCTTCGCGACTGAGTGCATCCGGGACTATGACGTGCGCACGCGCGGCCCGGAGGCGGAAGCAGGCTCGCTTTCAGGAGGAAACCTGCAGAAGTTCATCGTCGGACGCGAAATCATGCTGGCACCGAAATTGCTCTTTCTCGCCCAACCGACCTGGGGCGTCGATGTCGGCGCCGCGTCTGCCATTCGCAAGCGGCTGATCGAGCTACGCAATCAGGGCATGGCAATTCTCGTGATATCCGAAGAGCTCGAGGAATTGTTCGAGCTCAGCGACTTTATCCAGGTTCTGCATCACGGCACGCTGAGCCCGCCGCTCGTCACACGCGATACAAAACCCGAAGAGATCGGTCGATACATGATCGGCGCACAGCCCCGACGGGAGACGCTATCCGCATGAGCAATTCCTTTTTAGTCGCTCTGCCCACCTTGGTTCGCCGGGAACGAGCCTCGTTCACCGCGAAATTGCTCGCGCCGCCGATCGCGCTTGTCGTCACCATCGCTCTCAATCTGGGCCTTTACGTCGCCATGGGCCGGGATCCGGCGGACGTGATCTACGCCATGCTGATCGAACCGTTCTTCTCGTGGGCGTCGTTCTCCGAAGTGTTGCTGAAAACCGGCCCGCTGCTTCTGATCGCACAGGGATTGGCAATCGGCTTTCGCGCCAAAGTCTTCAACATTGGCGCCGAGGGCCAATTCATTCTCGGCGCAATCTTCGCCTCCGCCATACCCATCTGGATGCCGCAGGCGACGGGCCAATGGATCTGGCCGGCAATGCTACTGCTCGGTACAATCGGCGGCGCGCTATGGGCCTCCCTGACCGCGTTTTGGCGCGTCAGACTCAACGCCAACGAAATCCTCGTCTCGCTGATGCTGAGTTTCATCGCCGCGCAATTGCTCAATTATCTGCTTCTCGGCCCCTGGAAAGATCCGAACGGCTTCAATTTTCCTCAGTCGGTGATGTTCCAGTACGACGCCATGGTGCCGGTCCTGTTCGAGGGAACACGCGTCAATGTCTCGCTTATCCTCGCCGTTGCTCTATCGATCGCGGCATGGATCTTCATGCAGAAAAGCTTCGCCGGGTATAAATTGCAGGTTGGCGGACTGGCTCCCAAAGCGGCGAGCTATGCCGGTTTCAAGGAGAGCTGGGCGATTTGGCTCTCGCTCATCATCGGCGGTGCTGCGGCCGGCCTTGCCGGCGCTGCCGAAGTTGCCGGTCCGCTTGGCCAGCTGCAACGCTCCATCTCCACGGGGTATGGCTACGCGGCAATCATCGTTGCCTACCTTGGCGGCCTCAATCCGATCGGCATCGTTGTTTCCTCGATCGTCATGGCAGCGCTCTATATCGGCGGCGATAATGCCATGGTCTCCGCCAATCTGCCCATCGCTGCCGTCCGCGTATTCCAGGGCAGTCTGCTCCTCATCTATCTGATCGCGGTGGCTTTCGTGCGCTATCGCATCGTATGGCGTCCCATGTCCGCTCGGAGCGCATCATGAACGCCGTCGAGTTCATTCTCGCGGGCATGCTCGCAGCCGCAACGCCCTTTCTGCTAGCAGCCTTAGGTGAGCTTGTCGTTGAGCGCGCCGGCGCGCTCAATCTCGGCGTCGAAGGCTTGATGGCGCTTGGTGCGGTCATCGCCTTCATTGTCGTTTATCATGGCGGCGGCCATTTTCTCGCCTTCCTAGCGGCCGGTCTCGGAAGCGCCCTGCTTTCCCTGATTTTTGCCGGCATCGTCCTCAGCTTCAACGCAAACCAGGTCGCGGCCGGTCTTGCGCTCGGCATTCTCGGCCAAGGCCTCTCGGCGCTGTTTGGCAAGAGCTACGAAAGCCTGACCGTCACCACACTCCCGAAGATCGCGATCCCCGGGCTTTGGCAAATTCCGGTCGTCGGCGGGTTCTTCAATCAGGATATCGTCGTCTGGATCTCCCTTGCCGTGACCTTGGGCATCTGGGCGCTGTTTGCCTATGGCAAGATCGGCCTTGTCCTTCGCGCCGTCGGTGAAAATCCGAAAGCCGCCCATGCCATCGGCTACCCCATCATCGCGATCCGCTTCGCTGCGGTTGCCTTTGGTGGCATGATGGCAGGTTTTGCCGGCGCCTATGCCGCGACGATCTACACGCCGCTCTGGGCCGACGGCATGATTGCCGGCCGCGGCTGGATTGCCATTGCCCTCGTCGTCTTTGGAACCTGGCTGACCTCGAGGATTTTCCTAGGGGCCTGCCTGTTTGGCGCGGTATCGCTGATGGGGCTTGCCGCCCAGGCAGGCGGACTTGCCGTTTCCTCGCAGCTGCTGGCATGCCTGCCCTATCTCGTGACGATCATCGTGCTCGGCATCATCTCGGCAGATCGCCGCTTGCTGAAGCTCAATGGCGTCGCCTCACTCGGCGAACCGTTCGAACGGTAGCGGAAACGTCGGCCAGCACTCCGTGCAGTCGGTCGCAGCTTGCGTCTGCAAGGCGAAATCATACGAAAAACAGCCCGGATATCGCAGCCCTGGGATGTTTCATATCTCTGAAATCCTTCGATAATTGCATAGTGTGGCCCCATGGGTTGACCGATGGGAGGCGTGCCCAACATTACATTGCGGCAGTCGTCGATCCGCACTTACCACAAGCGGACGAACCTGCCTTGTGAACGACGAAGGCCGTGCGCGGCAAGACTTCCGCAATTTTTTGAAACATGCCGTTTGTTTCAAACACGTGATCACGCGCTGCCTTATCGGTCCGGAACTGCCCAAGTTTGGCCGGATTCCATTCGGAAGCCTCGAACCTCGCCTGGCAAGTTCATCGGTCCATACGGTGCGCAACGAAGAAAAAGAGCATCTGCAAGCAGCAGACCATTGGGAGCTGGCGCCGTCATTGAGGGGTCCGAGATTGGCTTAAAGCCGGGGGTGTCTATGCCGAATATACGCGACCGCCAATTGGACGGCTTGAGAACCATCGCCGTTGCCATGGTGCTCTACGCACATTTTTTTGCAGCCGACGGCTCGATCTGGGGCCATCTCGGCGTTCGTCTGTTCTTCGTACTCAGCGGCTTCCTGATCACGCGGCTGCTGTTGGAGGCACGAACCGATGCCCGCTACCAGCCGGCCACCGCGCTGAAGGCATTCTATATCCGGCGTGCGCTGCGCATATTTCCCCCCTACTTCGCTATTCTGGCGCTGGTATGGTTCGTCAATCTCGAAGGCATTCGCGGCACAGGCAGTCTGAAATGGCATATACTCTATCTGGCAAATTATTGGTATGCCCTGCGCGGTGAATGGACGCCGTGGGTCCTGTGCCATACCTGGAGCCTCAGCATCGAGGAACAATTCTATATCGTCTGGCCGCTGGCAATCCTGCTGGCGCCGCGCCGGATGGTCGGGCGTCTCTGTGTTGCCGTCATTGCCTGCTCGCTCGCCTATCGCCTCTATTGGCCGCTGACGGGGACGCCCTCCCTCATGCGCGACCTGCTGCCCTCGGCCTCCATGGATGCGCTGGCGGGCGGCGCCCTGCTTGCGACCTATCGCGAGAGAACACAGGCCTGGCCGCAATGGATGCAGCTGGGCTGGATGCCGTTGGCGGCCGCCGCCACCGTGGCACTATGGCTGAGACCCGATCCGACAACGCCTGTTCTCGACTGGTTCATCTGGATCGGCTCGGAGGTTTTCCCGCTCGTGCCGCTCGTCATGCTGGTCGGCGGCGCCTCCTTGGGTTTTCGATCCGGTTTCGGCCGGTTGCTCGAATCCTCGCCGATGGCAGCCACCGGGCGCGTCAGTTACGGCATCTACCTCTTCCATCCAATCATTCTTTCGCTGACCATCAAGGCTCAAGCCTGGATTCCGGTCAACGTCTCGGAACAGGGCTTCGGCCGCTTGATCGTCGGAAGTGTCGCGACCTTGGCTCTGGCTTCCATCTCCTGGCACCTTTTCGAGAAACCGTTGAATGGCCTCAAGCGCCATTTCCCCTATGTCGACCGCAGCCATCCGCCGGCTGCCGCGATCGGGGAACTGAGGGAACGGCGACCCGATGCGACAATATATGAAACGGCGCTCTCTCGCCGTGACGGCGACGTCGTCCAAACCTCCGATCTACAATAGCTGCGCGAGCTGAAGAATGTCCGTTCCACTGGTTTCCGTCCTGCTGCCTGTCTATAACGGCGAACCCTATCTCGCCGCGGCCATCGAGAGCGTCCTGCGACAGGATCACAAACATCTCGACGTGATTGCCATCGACGATGGTTCCACCGACCGGTCGCTGAACATCCTGCAAAGATATCAAGTGACCGACGACCGCATTCGCGTCGTCTCGCGCGAAAACCGTGGGCTTATTGCGACGCTCAACGAAGGCATGACCCTGGCGAAAGGCGAATTCATCGCCCGGATGGATGCCGACGACATTGCTTATCCCACGCGTTTTTCACGCCAGATCGCCCTGTTTCGAGAGCGGCCAGAGCTTGCCATCAGCGGCACGGGCGTCGACCGGCTCATCGGCAAGCGCGTTGTGCGCGGCACGCCCAATCCGATCCATCAGTCCGCCGATTGGTATATCCTGTCGCTGTTTTACACCGTCTTCATGCATTCCACCGTGATGTACAACCGCAACGTCATTCCGGCCGATATGCTGACCTATGATGCAAGCTATGTGCATGCGGAGGATTTCGATCTGTTCCGGCGGATCAGCCGCGAATTTCCCGCCGCCATGATCGACGACAGCCTTGTCGCCTACCGCGTTCACGACGAAAGCGTCACCAACAAACACAAGCGGCTGATGCGCCGCACGCATCTTGCAATCGCCGCCGAAAATCTCCAGCGGGAAGCCCTGATCGACGATCCCTATGCCCTAAACGACATCGGTGCGGCAGTAACGCCGGACACAGTTTCCCGTGCCGCCGACTGTCTCCTCTCCATCGAAGACAGGATCGCCGCGCGCGGCTTGCGAACCTCCGCAAGTCATCAGGAAGGGCTGATGTGTTTCTTCTATTTCCTCTATCAGCTCATCGCGGACGAGAAGCAGCCCGCGTTGACGCATCAATTCCTCACACAGACGGGCAAATGGCACACGATACGGCGTCGCGAGCGGTATGGACTTCGCGCCGCCGCCTATGCGCCCTGGTGCAGCGGCCTTTGGAGCGATGCGAGCCTGCGCCTCGATGCGCTGGCTAGGTATCGGCAATCGGTCCCGGCAAAAAGCGTGCTGCCATTGCAAGGGCTTGCCTGATATGGCCGGGGAGGGTTCTGACATCGCGAGAGAATATCCTCAACAGGCTACAAAGCCCCCTCGTCCCTTCGTCGGCCGCGCTCCGGCAGCGAGTTTCATCGTCTGCACCCGTAACCGCGCCCGGGCGCTTACGGCTTGCATCCGATCGATTGAAGCAGCAAGTCGCGCGCATGGCTCGATGACAAGCGAGCTGATAGTGGTCGACAATGGCTCGACCGACGATACCGCCGAGCGGCTAGCCCACATCGTCGCCACGTCGAGCATCGCGATCACACCGGTGGTGGAACGCCGCCGCGGCTTGGCCGCTGCCCGCAATGCGGGGATGGAGCGGTCTCGCGGGCGCATCTTGATCTTCATCGACGACGATTGCGAAGTGGACCTGCACTACCTGCGGGATCTGGAGCGGCATTATGCGAGTGGAGAGCGCCTCGTCATCCGAGGCGGCCGTGTCGAACTCGGCAATGCGCGCGATCTGCCGTTTACGATCAAGCGATCGCGGGAGCCGGCCCGCTTTACACCCGATGTCCATCCGGGCGGCTTCATCCTGGGCTGCAACATGACGATGCACCGGGAAGTCGCCCAGCGCGTCGGCCGCTTCGACGAGCGCTTCGGCGCCGGCAGCGCCCTTCAATCGGCCGAGGACACAGACTACCTTGTCCGTGCCTTCAAGCTTGGCATTCCCATCGAATATGTTCCCGACATGAACGTGCTCCATTATCACGGACGCAACACACGCGAGGCGATCGAACGGCTTCATCGCAACTACAGCCTCGGAAACGGCGGCCTCTGTCTGAAGCATCTGCTCAGCGCGCCGTGGCTGCTGCGTCATTTCTATTGGAGTTTCCGTTCGGCCTGGCGAGAATTATGGGGCGGGCCCCGCTTCGATCCGGAAGTCTCCCTGTCTCATTGGCCGATCGTGTATATGAATTTGCTGGGCGCGTTCGAATTCGTAGGATGTGCCATGACGAACCGCCCGCAACAGCCGGAACTGAACCAGATCAAGCAGACAACCCGTTCGTTGAGGTAAGATCCGCATGCTGAAACTTCTCCTGCCGGGTCTGCACCTCCTACGACAGGCGTTGGGCCGGCAGATCCGGCTCCTGCCGGTCGTCGTCATTCTTGGCCTTATCAGCGCGGTGCTTGAAGGCACCGGCATCGGCCTCATCATTCCGATGCTCAGCATTATCGGCGGCGAAAAAGCTCCGACGGGACTGAGCGGATTTTCCGCCCTCTTCCAGCAGGCCGGGTCGGGTCTGGACGACCGGCAGCGGATGATGGCCATCGCCGCCTGCATCCTGGTGCTGATCACCTTGAAGAACATTCTCGCCTTCGCCAATATGGCGCTTACCAACTTCATCCACGGCAAAGCAGGCCATGCGATCCGTAGCGCGCTCGCTGATCAACTCCTGAAGATCGGATATCCATTCTTCCTGCAGGAAAGCCCCGGCCGGCTTCTCAACATCATCTCCAACGAATCCTGGCGGGCATCGGATGCGATACAGACGGTGCTGGCGGCGATGGTGAACGCGTCGGCGGCCATCATTCTGCTTGCCTTTCTGCTGCTACTGTCGTGGCAAATGACGCTCTGCGTCGCGCTCGGCCTTATCCTTGTCCAGGCCGCGCATGCCGGCCTCTCCGCCGGCCTGAAGATGCCGAGCCGCCAGGTCGCCTCTTCCAACAGTGAACTTGCCAGCAGAATGCTGCATCTCGTCCACGCCGGACGGCTGATCCGCATTTTCGGTCAGGAGGGGCGCGAAAAGGCCGTGTTCGACGGAGCATCCAACGCCGTGAGGAAGGCGGGCTTCGCTCTGCAGACCCGTCAGGGCGCGCTGCCGCCGCTGACCGAAGTGCTGCATTCGGCGCTCTTCCTCGCGGTGGTCGTCAGCGCCTGGGCCTTTGACGTCAGCTTTCCTATCATCGTGGCCTTCGTGGTCTTGCTGTACCGACTGCAGCCGCATGTGCGCGCCCTGCAGCAGGCATGGAGCCAAGTGCAGGGCTGGAGCGGCTCACTGGAGGAAGTGCGCTGGCTGCTCGATACCTCCGACAAGCCTCAGCCGCCGGCTGGTGACCTGCCGGCTCCCGGACTGAGCCGGGAGATCAAATTCGACGGCGTGACCTTTAAATATCCAGGCTCCGCCGCACGGCCGGTGGTGCTGCGCTCCGCCAGCTTCGAAGTTCGCCACGGTCGCTCCACCGCCCTCATCGGCCGATCGGGTGCGGGGAAAACGACCATCGTGAACCTGCTTTGCCGCTTCGTCGAACCCGACGAAGGCGAGATCCTGATCGACGGATTGCCGCTTAGCCGCATTGATCCCACCCAATGGCGAAACAGGCTCGCACTTGCCAGCCAGGACCTGGAACTGGTTGACGGCACCATTCTCGAAAACATCGCCTATGGACAGCATACCTCGCCCGCCGAGGCTGAGCAGGCGGCCAGGCTTGCCGAAGCGCATGAATTCATCGAGAAGCTCCCCGAGGGATACGAAACGCTCGTCGGTTACAGGGGCGCCAGCCTGTCGGCCGGACAGCGGCAGCGCATCGCGCTCGCACGGGCACTCGTTCGTGATCCCGATATCCTTATTCTGGACGAAGCCACCAACGCCATGGATGGATTGTCGGAAGCCGCCATCGTCGAGACGCTGAAATTGCGCGCCGGCCGCCGCACCACGATCGTGATCAGCCATCACCGCAGCACGATCTCCTTCTGCGACGACGTCGTTATCCTGAGCGGCGGGCGTGTCCGCAATCAGACAGCGTTCGCCGAAGTCGCGTCCCTCAGCATGGACCAGCTTTACGAACAAGAGCTGCCATAGTCTCACTCGCGAACCACCAATCGTTCGCGGCCCCTTCCTGCGACGGACGTCAGAAGCGATATTGCATCTGAAGCGAGTACTGCTTGAATCAAGCGCATTTTGGCTGACGGCGCTCCATGTATCTCCCTTGACGACCACTCGTCTCAAGGCGGTGGGCCGATGGAATCGCGTATGACCAATCGGCACTCCATCTTCAGCCGCACTGGCGATTTCTTAGGCTGCGCTACCTTTTCCAAAAGTTCGGTCACAGCCCATCGACCCATGTCCATGTGAGGTAGCTTCAATGTCGTGAGCGGTGGCAGGATTTTTCGGGCAAGGCTTTCATCGTCGAACCCGACGACGGAAATGTCGTCGGGGATTTTCAAACCGCGCATCCGGATCGCATCATAGGCACCCATAGCGACCCGGTCTGAAAAGCAGAACACCGCTGTCGGCGGCGACGGCAGATCGAGCAGTTGAAACATCTTTTCCCGGCCGAGATCGAGTGACCAGGCTTCCGAGAGGATCAAATCAGGATCGACGGCGATGTCGTAAGTCGTCAGCGCCTGGCGATAACCGCTTAGGCGATCCCGGGCGGCTTCAAGCCGCTGCCTGCCCGCGTCGATCATAGCTATGCGGCGATGTCCAGCTTTGATCAGCACTTCCGTCGCCGCAAAGCCACCAGCGTGATCGCCTGGAATGATGGACGAGAATTCAGCTCGTTGCTGATGACAGTTCAAAAGGACGGCGGGATAGCTACTGAGCTTGGTGGGCAGCACTGGCGCCAACTGGGTGATGAGCGTGGCATAGATCACCCCAACGATCTGGCGCCGCCCGAGATAATCGAGAATCGACTCAGCGAATTCGACCTGTCCGCCGGTAACGACCGTGAGGGCCGCGATGCCCTGCTCTTCCGCCGCGCTGCGAACGCCTTCGATCAGCGGCGCTGCATGCTGCGAGGCCATGAGATCGTCGATCAGAAGAACAATAATCCCGCCGATCGGGTCATTGGCCGGTGGGGTCTTCTGGTAGCCAAGCTCCTCCGCAACCGCCAGCACACGCTCACGCACCTTCTCCGAAACCCGCTTGCCAGGCACCTCGTTCAGCACCAGTGAAACCGTCGCATGCGAAACGCCGACCTGCGAGGCGATATCGGACATGGTCGGTCGTTTCGTCGTTTTGTCGTTCACTCAGTTTCTTTCTCGGACTTAAGGGCAGCTCCGTGCACGTTAGAAAATCTGACGGACGATGTGAAGCCGCAGCTCTTGCAGAAGTTAAATATATAAGTTACGAAACTTCCTTGTAACTAACTTTGTGACTAAATCAAACCGGAAAGCTCGCGGCAATGTCCATCGCCTCCCGCCGTTTCCCCGATACCCACTCCGGCCCGCGTGCGCGCCTGTCTCTTGATGGAACCTGGGACTTTCAGCTAGAGGGACAAACGTCGACGACGATTGCCGTACCCGCGCCTTGGCAGGCGCATTTTCCGGATTTGCGAGCCGCAGCTGGCGTCGCGACCTATTCACGCGCTGTCGCCGTACCGAAAGAGTGGCGGGATCGTCAGGTGATCGTGCATTTCGGTGCCGTGAACTATTTTGCCGAAGTCTCGGTCAACGGCCGTGCTCTCGGTTCTCACGAAGGCGGCTATCTGCCGTTCGAATTCGTCATTCCCGGTGATCTTCTCAAGGACGAACTGCGCCTGGAAGTGAAGGTTACGTTGCCAAGTGCTGATGCACAGGCTTTTCCCGACTTCCCGTTTGACGAGATCCCGCATGGTAAGCAAAGCTGGTACGGCATGCTGGGCGGCATTTGGCAGTCGGTCTGGCTTGAATGCCGCTGTGAGGCGCATATCACTCACCAGGCCATTCGCGCCGATCTCGCCATGGGCGAGGTCATCATCGATGTCGAGCTGGCATCGCCCTTCACCGGCGCATTGACGATCACGCTTCTTGACCGCAATGGTAAGATTGCATCAACCGTCGAGCTCGCACTCAATGGCGAGATGCACGCCTCTGCCGCCCTCAGCGTCGCGAAGGTGGAGGCATGGTCGCTTGATGATCCCGCGCTCTATCGCGCCGTTTTAGAGCTGTCAGAGCAGGGTGTCGTCCGTGACTCGATCGAGGAGAACTTCGGCTTTCGCACCTTCGAAGCCAAGGATGGCAAATTCTTCTTGAACGGACAGCCCTTCTACATGCGTGGGGCACTGGATCAGGATTATTATCCTGAGGGCATCTGCACGCCGCCATCGACCGAGTTCCTGGAAGATCAGGCGCGCAAGTCGAAAGAGCTCGGCCTCAACCTCCTGCGCTGTCACATCAAGGTGCCTGATCCACGCTACTACGACGTGGCGGACCGGTTCGGCCTGCTGGTCTGGACGGAGATCCCGAACATTCAGACCTTCACCGAGAAGTCGGCCAAGCGCCTGCTCGATACGATGGAAGGAATCCTTCGCCGCGACGGCAACCATCCCTCCATCGTGATCTGGACCATTATCAACGAGGATTGGGGGACGCGCCTTGTCGAAAGCGCCGATCAGCGATCCTGGTTGGAAAACGCCTACCATTGGCTGAAGGAGAAGGATCCGACGCGGCTAGTCGTAGACAATTCCGCCTGCATTCCCAACTTCCACGTCGTTTCCGACATCGATGACTACCATTATTACGCTTCTGTCCCGGAAATGGCGCGCGAATGGGCCGATTGGGTTTCAGCCTTCGCCGGAAGGCCCGGCTGGTCCTATTCGCCGAACGGCGATGCGAAACGGCGTGGCGACGAGCCGCTCGTCGTCTCCGAGTTCGGTGTCTGGGGCCTGCCGCATCCCGAAAAACTCAAACGGGACGACAAGGAACCCTTCTGGTTCATCAACGGCCTGGAATGGGATAGCGACGGGGCGACCTATCCACACGGCGTCGAGCAGCGCTTCCGCACCTATCAGTTCGACAAGATCTTTCCGTCCTTCCATTCCTTTATCAAGGACACGCAATGGCATCAGTTCAATGCGCTCAAGTTCGAAATCGAAGAGATGCGCCGCCATGCCTCGATACAGGGTTATGTCATCACCGAGCTGACCGACCTGCATTGGGAAGCCAATGGATTGATGGACATGCAGCGAAATACGCGCGCCTATCACAACCGCTTCCATGAGATTAATACCGATGTTGTCATCGTCCCGCGCATGCAGCATTACGCGGTCTGGGCAGGCGATGCGGGGAGCATCGAACTCGAAATCTCGACCGGCGGCACGACGCTCCCACCGACCGAATTGCACTACAGCGTCAACGGCGCGAATGCGGGAAAGATCGCGATCCCCGCGCTGAACGCAACGTCGGTGCATCATTTGCCAGTGCTTTCCCTTCCCTTTACGGTGGATATGGCCGGCAAACAAATCAGCATTCAGTTCACGCTCACCGCGGACGACAGCGAGATCGCGCGCAACAGCCTCGACGTCAGCGTCTATGGTCGCCGCTCCAAGCCGACAATCTCCGTATTCTCGGCGGAACCCGAGATCGCGCAATATCTGAGCGCGCTTGGCTACGACGTTGCCGATGCCGACAGGGCGGACGTGCGGGTCGCATCCTCTCTCAATCAGGCAGATATCGATGCCATGGAGCACGGCGCCCATTATGTGTCGCTCGCCGATGCGGCAACCCTTCCCTTCGGCAATCTGCGCAATGACCAACCAAACTGGAATTATCCGACCGGCGGCGATCGCGGACAGTCCATGCCGCAGATGCGTGTCACCGAACGCAACGGCACCATCTGGAAAGGCAACTGGGTTACGGGTTTTAGCTGGCTGAAGCGGTCGGGGGCCTTCGAACGCCTGCCAGGCGGTCCGCTGACCGACCTCTCCTTCGTCGGCGTCAACCCCAACCGCGTTATCACTGGCTTCCGCCCGATCCATTTCGACGGTTTGGTCCATGCCGGCACGATGGTGGGCTGGATTCACAAGCCCTGCGCGACCATTGCCGAACGACGAGTCGGTGCTGGTCGCATTGTAGCCACCACCTTCGGTCTGATGCGCGAACCTGCCGGTACCGATCCGGTCGCAGCAACCTTGCTCGATTGCATCATCGAAACAGCGGCTACCCGATAGGCCGGCGGCAGAACCGAACCGCCGCACATCATTGAGAGGAGATGTAAGGTCAATCGGCATCGACGGTTCGGACATGTGGCAGCGCCGCAAATGTGTTTGCTGCCGGCGAAACGAAAGGGATGCCTTTTGAATTGGGGAGCAGCAATTTTCACGCGGCTCGTTGGCGCCAGCGCAAGACATAGGCCAGCCTTTAGGGGTGGCTTGGGAGGAAAATAGAACAGCCTGGAGGAGAGAAATGCGTAATCTGTTGAGAACATCGATCGCGGCGTTAGCCCTTATCACCGCCTTTCCGGCATTCGCCGTCGAGAATGTCGTTTGGTGGGACTTTTTATCCGGAGGCGACGGCGTGCGAATGAAGGCGCTGATCCAGCGCTTCAACGACGAGCACAAGGACAAGATTCAAATCACGGGCACCACGCTCGAATGGGGCATTCCTTATTATACCAAATTGCAGACATCCGCTGCTGTCGGCCAAGGACCCGACATCGCGACCTATCACCTGTCACGGCTGGCTGCTGCTGTCTCCGCCAAGACGGTCTCGCCGATCGATCCGAAGGAGCTCGAGGCCGTCGGCCTGAAAGATAGCGACTATCCGCCGAACGCAATCGCCGCCTCGACGGTCGACAATATACGTTACGCCATTCCTTTTGATGTGCACGGAGAGGTGCTCTATTACAACAAGAATGTGCTAAAGGACCTCGGGGCGCTCGGCAATGACGGAAAACCCACCGGCATTGACAGGCTGGAGGGTTGGCGTGCGCTCTTGGCCAAGGCCAAGGAGGCGGGAAAAAATGGTGTCGTTATTGCCTCGTCAACCGGGGATTTGCGCGACATTTACACCTTGTTCGGCCAGCTGGGAGGTGCGCTTACGGAAAACGGTAAGTTCCTGCAGGGCGACAACCTCGAAAAAATGGAAAAAGCATATGGCGAGGTTGCCGATTGGGTGAAGCAAGGTTGGGCCCAGCCTATATCGACTCTGAAACCATCACGCCCACCTTCCTCGCCGGTCAATCCGCCTTTTTCTTGAACGGCAACTGGGAGTTGCCGACCATGGAAGCCGAGGTCGCCAAGGGCAATGGTTTCGATTACGGCATGATCAACATTCCGGCCTGGATGGGCAAGCCCGCCAACTGGGCAGACTCGCACTCCTTCGTAATTCCCAACAATGTCGGTGTCACCATGACGCCGGAAAAGCGCGCCGCGGTTCTCGAAGTCATCCGATGGATGAACGTGAACTCGTTGGAATGGGCGGCCGCCGGCCATATCCCGGCCTATCTGCCGGTCAGCACATCCGCGGCCTACAAGGCGCTCAAACCGCAGTCGGATTACGCCGCCATGGCGCTCGATGCCTTCTACATGCCGAAGACCCCGCTCACCGGTGCCGCGTCCAAGTTCGATGACGACTGGCAGAACATGGTGTCCGGCCCGCTGAATGGCGAAGGTGATGTGAAGGAAACGCTTGAGAAGTTTCGGGACCACATGAACTCTCAGTGACGTTCTCCTTCAACGATCCCCAGGGGCCATACTCTCCCCTGGGGCTGGTCAACCAAGGTAGGTAACAGATGGCGGCAGTCAGCAACAGGAAGCAGGACAATATGATTGCCGCGCTGCTGGTTGCGCCGGCCGTCATCACCTTTCTGCTCATTTTTGCCTATCCGACCTTGCGCATGGTGGCGATGAGCCTGACCAATGCGCCGCTGATCGGCCCGGGCGAATGGGTGGGCCTTGACAATTACGTACGCCAGCTTGCCTCAGCTCAATTGCAAAAGGCGCTTGCGAATACGCTATACTTCATCGTTCTGACCGTCATCCCCGGCACGTTTCTCGCATTGTTCATCGCCATGGGCATTAACCGCTTGAGTGGGCGCACACAGATGCTGGTCCTCGCGTGCTTTTTCCTGCCCTCCATCCTGCCGGTTTCAGTCGTGACCCAGATCTGGACCTGGATCGCCAATATGCAATACGGCGTCATCCAGAACGTCATTGGCCTGTTTACCGGCGGCCGGCCGCTGCCGGTGCTGCGTTCGCCGACTTATTTCATGCCTTCCGTCGCAGTCGTCACGATCTGGTGGACGATCGGCTTCAATATTCTCCTGTTCCTGGCTGGCCTGCGCAGCATTTCACCTGACGTTTACGAAGCAGCCGCGCTCGACAATGCCAACCGCTGGCGCGTGTTTTCGAGGATAACCTGGCCGCTGATCTGGCCCATCACGGCATTGGTATTGACGCTGCAGCTGATCGCACAGTTCAAGATTTTCGCGCAGCCCTATTTGCTTGGCTATTTCGCCCATACGCCAGCTGACGCTCAATCCGTTGTCATGAGCGTCATCTACGATCTCGCTTTCAAGCAGAACAAGGGCGGTGAAGGCGCGGCGGTCGCTACTATTCTGTTCGTCATCATTCTGATTGCCTCAGTCCTGCAATATCAGTTCCTGCGTGCGCGAGGCGAAAGATGAGCGACCGGATAAGCGATGCGCGAGCAGGCTCTGCGTCGGCAAGCCACCATGTCGCTGCCGGACGCTGGATCAGCCGCGCACTGACCGTGTTGACCGCGCTCGGCGCGCTGATCTGGTTCTTTCCCCTTTACTGGGCCATCGCAACATCGCTCAAATCGGACACCGAAGTGGTGAGCAAAACGGCCGGGCTTTTCCCAAAAGCGCCGACGCTGGAGCCTTATCGCTATGTGATCGAACGCTCCAGCATTATACAATGGTATATCAACTCGGTCGCGACGTCAGCGATTGTCGCGGCTCTGGTGCTTGCGATGAGCCTCTGCTGCGCCTATGCGCTCAGTCAAATCCAGTTTCCGGGCCGCCGCCTGATTTATGGCGCGCTGATTGCCTCGGTGATGGTCCCGACTGAAGCGCTCATCATCAATCATTTCGTGCTGATGAACTCCTTCGGACTGATCAATACCTGGGGCGGCATTGTTCTGCCACAGTTGGTGGTGCCGTCGGTCATCATCATCCTGAAGCAGTTCTTCGACCAGATCCCGAGGGAATTTCGCGAGGCGGCAATGCTCGACAATGCCGGGCACCTGAGAACGCTTTGGAAGATCTACGTACCAATGAACTGGGGAGTGATTACCGCGCTCGCCATAACCACATTTATTGCGGCATGGAACAATTTCCTATGGCCTTTCCTGGTCGCTACATCGGATGCGACAATCACCATTCCGGTTGGCATTACCCAGGTGAAGGACGTCTTCGGCGTGCGTTTCGCCAAGGACATGGCTGCGGCGGTATTGGCGGGTCTTCCGGTTGCCATTCTTTACCTCCTCTTCCAAAGACAAATCACCCGCGCCATCATGCTTTCCGCCGGAATAAAGGGATAATAGGCGGGCGATTGAAGCGCGCATCGCGCAGTTGACGCTTGCAGCAAACAACTCGCCGCGTCGCCTGGGCATCATCTCAAGCATGGTGGTCACCGTCCCGGCCCACACTAAGGGCCGCGCTGTGGCGAGCTCGACCGGTTCCGCGGCTTTGACGAGGTGCGGCGGTAATATCGTGATGCCATCCGCATACCGCCCTAGGTTCGGATTGAACGACTTATATCAGGCCGGCCGCAAAAGTGAGAGACTGCGTCCTCGGAGTTGCAAGACTTGCTCGTCGACCATGCCCCGATGTCGCGCATCAGGATTCGATGTCGACAGTTCCAGCGCCCAGTGCTTGTCGCCTGGCAAGGTAAATCCGACATCGCCATCGTGAGGGTTGAACAGGATAAGAACGTCGTCCCAGCCCTCTTCAAATGGCTGGTCCCGCGACAGGCGCAAGCCGATTATTGTGTTTGCCTCGTCCTCCCATTGCTCTTCCGTCTGCTCGCCGCCACCGGCGTTGAGCCATGTGACGATCAGGCCGTCGCGCCAATTTTCTCGTCTAAGGATGGAATGTTCCTGTCGTAGAGTAATCACGTGTTTTGTGAAGCTTCGAAGCGCTTCGGAACTGCCATGGCGATCGTCCCAATGCAGCCAGCTGAGCTCACTATCCTGGCAGTAGCCATTGTTGTTGCCCATCTGGCTGCGGCCGAATTCATCTCCCGCCATCAGCATTGGCGTGCCATGCGACAAGAATAGGGTGGCGAGAAAATTCCGCTTCTGGCGTTCCCGGATCGCGTTGATGCCTTCATCTTTCGTCGGGCCTTCAGCACCATAATTGAAGCTGCGGTTGTCGTCATGGCCGTCGTTGTTGTCTTCGCCATTGGCTTCATTGTGCTTGTCGTTGTAGGAAACAAGGTCATTGAGAGTGAAGCCGTCATGCGCGGCTATAAAGTTGACGCTTGCCCACGGACGGCGCCCACGAAGATCGTAGACATCACCTGAACCCAAAATGCGCGCGGCGAAATCCCGCGGCGTGCCGTGGGTGCCCTTCCAATAGTCGCGCACCGTGTCACGATATTTATCGTTCCATTCCACCCAACCCGGCGGGAAACCGCCGACCTGATATCCGCCAGGCCCGATATCCCATGGCTCGCCGATGAGCTTGACCTTTGAGAGGACGGGATCCTGACCGACCGCATCGAAAAAGCCGCTGCGCTGGTCAAAACCTTGGGGTTCACGGCCGAGAATAGTGCCGAGATCGAAGCGGAAACCGTCTATGTGCATCACTTCAGCCCAGTAGCGAAGTGAGTCGGTCACCATCTGCAGTACGCGCGGATGAGAAGTGTTGATGGTATTGCCGGTGCCAGTGTCGTTGACATAGTAGCGGGGCTGGTCCGCAAGAGTGCGATAATAAGAGAAGTTATCGATGCCCTTGAATGAGAGGGTCGGGCCGAGCTCATTGCCCTCCGCCGTGTGGTTGTAGACGACATCCAGGATCACTTCGATACCGGCGTCGTGGAAGGCGCGCACCATATCGCGAAAACCTGCAAGACCCTTGGGACCATAATAGCGAGAGGCCGGGGCAAAGAAGCCGAGGGTATTATAACCCCAGTAGTTACGAAGGCCCTTATCGAGCAGATGGCTGTCATCGGGAAAATAGTGGATGGGAAGGAGCTCGATCGAGGTGACGCCGAGGCTTTTCACATAATCGACGATCGCTGCCTGCCCCAGGCCATCAAACGTACCACGCAGCTGCTCCGGAATTGCCGGATGCAGCATTGTCATCCCTTTCACATGGGCCTCATAGAAAATCGTTCGCGACCAGGGGACGGATGGCTTTTGGGTCGGGGCTTCCTCACGAATATCGACGACGCGACATTTCGGCATTCGAGCCGCACTGTCCGTCTCGTCAAAGGAAAGATCCTTCTGCTCATCATTGAGAATATAGGCGAACTGGGCTTGCGACCAATCTACATCGCCCACGAGCTCACGGGCATAGGGGTCGACGAGCAGCTTGTTCGGATTGAAGCGATGACCTCTTTCTGGATCGAATGGACCATGGACGCGGTAACCATACAAGGCGCCCGCTTCCAATCCCGGAACATATCCATGCCAGATCTCATTGGTATATTCCGGCAGGACGAGCCGCTCGATCTCCTCCTTGCCGTCTTCGTCAAAAAGACAGAGCTCCACCTTTTGCGCATAAGCACTGAAGAGTGCGAAGTTGACGCCTCGCCCGTCACAGGTTGCTCCCAGGCAGGTAAAATCACCGGGCTCGATCTCATGGTGCTTGCCATTTTCCGTCATGAATCCCTCTTTGCTGGCGCACAATGGAAACACCGCAGCGATACGCATTGTTCCGGCAGCTTGGCTTTGTGTGCCGATTGGCGGAACCGTCAGCTGTGTTCGACGAGAACAGAGATAGGATGATCAGCAAACAGTTCCGCGGCCGAAAGATCGCCCGCCGGCAATGTCCTATCCGTTAGCAGCTGCCGCAGCGGTCTCCGCAATCCTTGCGGCATGATGACAATCGCCTCGTTCCAGGCATCCGAAGAGCGGCTATCAATAAGACGCGGTATGATCGTGACCGCTATGTCCAGCTCGTGAACGCGAGCAAATGCCACCAGGTTATCCGCTTGCTTACCCCTGGTTTTCAGCGGCACATATTTGCCTTCAAGAAAAAGAGAGGGATGACGACGGCGATAGTGCAGCACCTCGCGGATGATCTTTCGCTTCAACGACGCCGCCTTGGATGCATGGGTGTCGGCCGGTGTTTGTGTATCAGCCCATAGGTGGTCGACCGGTCTGCGATTATCCGGATCGACTAGGCTGAAATCGAGTCCCTCCGTGCCCTGATAGATGTCGGGAATGCCGGGAGCCGTGAGTTTGATGAGCAGTTGCGACAGGGTGTTGCGATAGCCGAATTCCTCAAAGGGGCGCAGCGTGTGGTCGAAATCGTTCATGAATTTGTCATTTTCAACCGAAAGCAATGCGGCAGCATAAGCCTGAACCGCGTGTTCGTAGGCTGGATTTTCCTCCTCCCAATCCGTTCGAAGTTTTGCCTCACGCATCGCTTTCAGAATATAGGCCGTAAATCGATCCTTCAGGGCGTCCAGATTGGTTTTTTCTACGTGTTCCGGCCAGATACCGGCCAGCGCCTGATACAGCATCCATTCGACATTCGGTTCCGGTGCCGCCCGGTCGGCAAGGTTAGAGCGAAACGAAGAATTCATATTGCACCACCGCCCCACGGCAGTACTCCAGACATCAGGATCCTGGGTAAGGCTGTAAAGGCGGGCACGGGCATCTTCCCCGCGCTTCGTATCATGCGTCGAGGTTGTCGAAAGGCCGAGGCGTTGCCACCGAAACCGGTCCTCCATGAATTGGTGAAAGGCGGCCACCGGTTTTGGCGAGACGTCGGGCTGACCTCCCACCTCGTTCATGGCAATCAAGCGGTTGTATCGATAAAATAGCGTATCCTCGACCGATTTTGCCATCACCGGCCCGCTTAACTGCTGAAATCGCGCACGAAACTCGCGCGCCTCCGCACCGGGGATATCGCCTTTCAAGAGGCGACCCAATGCCTCCAGGGCGTCAGGAGCTGGCAGTCTGACACGCGCCTGATCAATGGCGCCGTCTATGAATGATTCATCCCGCATCGACGCGGCTTCCCGATAACCATAGGTGCGATAGACTGGAAAGGCGGTAAGCAGCTCGCGAAGTGCGCAAGAGATTGCCATCTCGTTGAAGTCGGGAAAGATCGAACGCGCCAACATTTGCAAGCGTGACGTCTCGCCTGCAAAATTGCGCTCGATCATCAGCAGTTTGGCCTTGCGCAGACCTGCCGCGAAGTCGGCATCTTCCCCGTTGACCGCCCTATACGCGCGATCCAATTTGCGCAGTCCGTTCTCACTGACGAAAAGATCGGCCATGGCGGCGATGAATTCGTAGCCGGTCGTTCCCGAAACAGGCCAATCCGCCGGCAGCGTCTCTCCATGCGCTAAAATCTTCTCGACCACGATGAACGTATGAACGCCAACGGCCTGACGTAAACGCTCGAGATAGGTCTTCGGATCGGCCAGTCCATCGATGTGATCGATGCGAAGGCCCTGGACTTGCCCGGCACGAACCAATTCGACGATCAGCCGATGGGTGTCGTTGAAAACCTTTTCGTCTTCCACCCGCATGCCAACCAATGCTGCAACCTCGAAGAAACGCCGATAGCTAAGGTTTTGAGCGGCCTCCTTCCAGTAGCACAATTGCCAGTGTTGTGCGCCGAGAAGCTTGTTCATCGCCGCAGCATTCGTCGAAAAAGCGCTCAACCGCTCTTTGTCCTTTCCAATCTGCGCCGCGAGATTTTTGGTACTTTCGTCCGACAACGGAAGCAGATTGGAAAAATAGGCCAAATAGATACGGTCGTCGGCGGGTTCATAGTGGAGACGGAGTTCTCCGGCAGCCAGAGCTTCTTCAAATGGCTTTCCCAGCAAAGGCAATGTCAGCTTCCGACGCCAGTCAATATCGAAATGGCCGGCGTAGACGCTGTTCGATCCGTGTCGCAAAACATCGCGCCACCAGATATTTTCCAAGGATGCGGCCATATGGTTGGGCACGATATCAAGGATCAGGCCCAGCCCGGCATCCTGCAGGCTCGCACAAAAGGCGTCGAAGCCGGCGCGACCGCCAAGCACCGGGTCGATTTCGTTCGGATCCGTGACATCGTAGCCATGTGTCGATCCACGCGTGGCAGCGAAGATCGGCGAAGCATAGACGTGGCTGATGCCGAGATCTTTGAGATAGGGGACCAGCTCCGTTGCTCTTTTGAAGGTGACCTCCCCGCGAAATTGCAGGCGGTAGGTAGATGTCAAAACGGTCATGGTTTTCCTCACAAGCGTCTGCGCCTTTACCAACGGCGCTACAAGACATCTGTTCCGCGCTTCGGAACCGTTGCCGATAGGACGCGTTTGGAAGCGGGAAACTGCAATCTCATCAACGGACGAAGTCCCATGCTCCACAGCTTCGCGTTTGGACCTCAAGTCAAGGAGGATGCCGTCCTATTTCGCTTATGGGCGCCCTTGCTGGAGCGAGTGCTCGTCCGCATCGAGCAGCGTGGGGAATGGACAATGCAGCCAGGACAAGACGGCTGGCATATGGTCGAGGTCGCCCATGTGCGCGCCGGCGACCGCTACAAATTCGTTCTGCCCGACGGCCTTGAGGTACCGGATCCCGCCTCGCGTTTCCAACCAGACGATGTCCATGGACCCAGCGAACTCGTCGATCCGCGATTCGAATGGCGAACGGACGAATGGCAGGGTCTTCGCTGGCAGGACATTGTCATATATGAGCTACATCTCGGTGCCTTCACGCAGACCGGCACCTTTCTGTCGGCCATCGAAAAGCTCGACCATTTGCAGCGCCTTGGCATAACCGCCATCCAACTCATGCCACTTTCTGATTTTCGTGGTCGATATGGCTGGGGTTACGACGGTGTTTTGCCATACGCACCGGATAGCAGCTACGGCCGTCCCGAAGATCTGAAAATGCTTGTCGATGCAGCGCATGAGCGCGGTATCTGTGTCTTCCTTGACGTCGTCTATAACCACTTCGGACCGGACGGGAATTATCTACCGCTCTTAGCGCCGATCTTCAGCGGTCGGCATGAGAGCTTCTGGGGCAAGGGCCTGAATTACGACGGCGAAGGGAGCCGTTTCGTTCGTGATTTCGTCATCGAGAACGCGATCTATTGGCTAACCGAATTTCGGATGGACGGTTTGCGGCTCGATGCCGTTCACGCGATGAAGGATGATAGTGATCCGCATATTCTGACCGAACTGGCGGATCGTGTCAGACGGGCGTTTCCCGATCGTCGTGTTCATTTGATCCTCGAAAATGAAGATAATGAATCCGGTCTTTTGGCACGGGATAACGACGGCAGGCCATGCCATTTTACCGCGCAATGGAACGACGATATCCATCATGCTCTCCACGTAGCGGCAACGGGGGAGACATTCGGCTATTATGAGGACTATATCGATTATCGATCACGTTTGTGTCGCGCCCTTTGCGAAGGCTTCGCATTTCAGGGGGAGCATATGGGATATCGAGGTCGATCGAGAGGATCGCCAAGCGCCCACCTGCCTCCGACGGCCTTCATCTGCTTCATTCAAAATCACGACCAAATCGGCAACCGGGCACGAGGCGACCGCATGGTCTGTTCCCACTCGCTTGAGGCGATAAAAGCCATTACAGCGATTTACCTGCTCTCGCCGCAAATCCCGATGCTGTTCATGGGGGAGGAATGGGGAGCCGTCGAGCCCTTTCCGTTCTTTTGCGACTTTGATGAGGAGCTGAACAGAAAGGTCAGACTGGGGCGCAAGGAAGAACTGAGACGTTTGCCCGGCTTTCATGCGGATGATGCGCCCGACCCGACGTCACAAGCCACCTTTCGCAGCGCGAAGCTGCGCTGGGAGGCAATCGAAGCAAACGAAGCTCTTGCCGACTATTATCGGTTGTTGATAAGGCTCCGGCATCAAAAGATCGTACCGCTTCTTTACCAAGCGCGCAGTTGCACAGCCGCGCACGGCGCTGACCATCCACTCATTCGAATTCAGTGGCAAATGGAGACAGCAACCCTTCATCTTGTAGCTAATTTATCGGATAGGGCTGTTGTTCAGACCGGACCAGTCCCAGGTCAGACGATATTTGCATCGGATGGCATCACTGACAACTCGATCGGTCCCTGGGCCGTCGCCTGGAGCCTGTCATAAGCGCTTTTGCGAAACGAACAGCTCCATCGACACCGACATGAATTCAGCAAGCGAACGACCGCGAGGAAGTCGGTATCTCTGTCTCCATTCTAAGCTTGTCACAATACCAAACCGACTACCCTTCGGCGCTCGTCGCCTTCGCCAGGGCACCGACGATGGCTTCGTCGCTGAATGGCTTGCCGATCACCGCAATCGCTCCTTCGCGGCCATAGCCCACCCGTTCGGGACTGCCCGTCACGAAGATAACCTTTATCCCGAAACGATCTGTCAGTCGGCGCGCAAGCCCTCCTCCGCTATGGCCGTCGGCCAAGCCGAGATCCACGAGAGCAACTTGAGCTTTCGAAGCATAGGCCAGAGCTTGCTCTACGGTCGCAAAGGGGCCCACGATTTCGTGGCCAGCTTCAACTGCAATGCGCTCCAATTCGAGCGCCACCAGGGCCTCGTCTTCGACGATCATAACCTTCATTGTCACCGGTAACCTCCTCGCAAAATAAGATGGATCCAATTGGGAGAAAGGCTCAGGTCCGCCACCGCACGGATATGCTCGACACGCGGTAGCAACAGTACCTTTACCCTTCGAAAGCCCTTAGCCTTCAGGATTGCTCACCTCCTCATCGCCAAAGAAAAACATCAACGTTGAAAGGGGCGCGAGATCGAGAAGAAGGGACTGCGCCCGTCCGTGCGCCGGGAAATCGTCGGTGGCGCGATCGCCGAAGTCGGTGCCTGCCCCACCATAAACCGAAGCATCGGTATTGAGTATCTGCCGCCATCGCCCATTAAAAGGTACGCCTATCCTATATCCCTCTCGGAAAACCGGCGTAAAATTCGAGACGACGAGAGCCGCCGACCGCCTTGTGGCATCGAAGCGCAGCATCGCCAACACCGAGTGTTCGGCATCATCGGCAACCGCCCACTCGAAGCCGTCCGGCGCGATATCACCATGCTGCAGGCAGGGAAAATGCCTGTAAATTCGGTTCAAATCGCGTACCAACCGCTGCACGCCGGTATGAGAGGCTTCGTCCAGGACGTCCCACTCGACAGAGCCGTCATGGTTCCATTCCGATCGTTGGCCGATCTCGCAGCCCATGAAGAGAAGCTTCTTGCCCGGGTGCCCCCACATGAAACCGAAAAGAGCGCGGAGATTGGCTATTTTCTGCCATTCGTCACCCGGCATCTTGCCGAGAAGCGAGCCTTTGCCGTGGACCACTTCATCATGCGAAAACGGTAGAATGAACCGCTCACTGTAAGTGTAGATCATTCCGAATGTCATCGAACCATGGTGGTATTTTCGATAAACCGGATCCTCGGACATGTAATGGAGCGTGTCGTGCATCCACCCCATATTCCATTTCATGTCAAAGCCTAGGCCGCCTTCGCTCGCTGATCTGGTGATGTTGGGAAAAGCAGTCGACTCCTCGGCGATCATCAGCACATGTGCATGGCGCTCATGAACAATGCTGTTCAGGTGCTTGAAGAACTCGATGGCCTCCAGGTTTTCGCGGCCACCATGATGGTTCGGAATCCACTCGCCTTCCGGGCGGCTGTAGTCGCGATACAGCATCGAGGCGACGGCATCCACGCGCAATCCGTCGACATGATAGCGATCGAGCCATTCAAGAGCGCTCGCGATCAGAAAGCCTTTGACCTCGCGGCGGCCGAGATTGTAGATCAGCGTGTTCCAGTCGCGATGAAAGCCCTCTTTCGGATCTTCATGCTCGTAAAGCGCGGTCCCGTCAAAGCGCGCCAATCCCCACACATCGGTCGGAAAATGCGCTGGCACCCAGTCCAGGATGACGCCAATTCCCTGTTCGTGGCAGCGATCGACGAAATAGGCGAAATCGTCGGGCGTTCCGTAACGCCCGGTCGGCGCAAAGAGACCGAGCGGCTGATAGCCCCAGGATCCTCCAAAAGGATGTTCCATGATCGGCAGCAACTCGACATGGGTGAACCCCATTTCGCTGACATAGGGGATCAGTCGCTGCGAGAGTTCGACCCAATCCAGTGCGCGGCCGCCATCTTCCATATCGCGTAGCCAAGAGCCGGCATGAACCTCATAGATCGAAAGCGCCTTGCCCAGTTGCTCGGCGCCTCGCCGACTATCCATCCAGGCATGATCGTTCCAGCGGAAGGATTCCGATGAAGCGACCACCGAGGCTGTCGATGGTGCCGGCTCGGCGGCTCGCGCGACGGGATCGGCCTTCTGGGGAAGTCGGTTGCCGAAGCGATCGAGGATCTCGAACTTGTAGCGTTCGCCGACCGTGAGATGCGGAATGAATATCTCCCAGACACCTGCCTGCCGCCTAAGCCTCATCGGATGGCGACGCCCATCCCAGGCATTGAAGTCGCCGACAACGGATACGCGCGAAGCATTCGGCGCCCAAACGGCGAAGCGGACACCTGAAACGTCTTCGACGTTCGTGGGATTAGCGCCGAGCGCCTGCGTCAGGTCGTAATGCGTGCCTTCGGCGATAAGATGAAGATCCAGCTCGCCAAGCAATGGTGGGAAACTGTAGGGATCAGGCGTCACCTGGATTGCATCGGGCCACTGAATTCTCAAGGAATAGGCGTGGCGTTCGGCAAGCACGGCACCGAACAGACCGGCCGGATGCAGGAGGTTGGCCTGAGCCAACGGCAAACCACTGTCCCGGTCGAGGATTTCAACGCGCATTGCGCCGGGAAGATAGGTTCTCACACTGCAGCGACCGTCGACACCCTGATGGAAACCAAGGATCGAAAAAGGATCGCCATGGCGCCCCTCGATGAGGGCATTCATGGCATCCGCCTCCACACCGTAAAGAATGTCCGCGGCTTCCGTCATGAGCGGCTCTCCGAAAGGCGCATCAGAATGTCGGCAAATCCGCTTAGCGGAATTGGAAGCCACTTCGGACGATTTCTCGCCTCGTAGGCAATCTCATAGGCCGCCTTTTCCAAAAGAAAGATATCGATAAGTCGCCGTACTTCCGCAGGGGTTTTCGGCAAATCTCGCGATGCGGCCAGCGCTTCCATATAGGAGGTCAGAAAGATGCGTTCGGCATTCTCAGCAAAGCGCTGGATCACCTGCCTTCGGCGCGCGTCATGATGATCGGAAATCGCGTCGTTTTCGAGCATCGCGGCCGCTGAAAGGTAGTCAAGCGATCGCAATAGGCCGGCAGCGTCGCGCAAAGGGCTCGTCTTTGCCCGGCGCTCTGCGAGGTTTCGGGCCGGCTCGCCTTCAAAATCGATAATAACAGCGTCTCCTTCCGTCACCAGAATCTGGCCAAGGTGGAAATCGCCATGCGCGCGGGTCAGCAGCGTCCCCTTCGCCTCGTCCGCCAGTGCGGCGGCAAGTTTGATGATCCTTTCGCGTCCGCCCAGCAGCAGGGACACGCGGTCTGCGATCTCTGGGTCGACACTGTCTACCAGGTCGGTCAGTTTGGAAAAAGCATAGGTGATCTCGCCAGTGACCGCCTCGCGAATGACGGCCGTATCGCGCTGATCTGCCCGGCGTGGCGCAAAGGCTTCGTTTTGCGTTGGCTGTGCCAGCAGGACATGCAACTCTCCCAGCCGTTCACCAACCATGGCGACGAAATGCAAAAGCGGGCGCAACTGTTCGTCGGCGGTCTCAACCGCTGCTTCGGTGATGACGATCTCGTCGGCAGCACGCCGCAGATTGGAAAGCATCCAATTCCAGGCGTCGCCCTGGTTTCGGATAGCCCCTTGCACGATGATGAGCGTTGATCGGCGGCCTTCACCGTCGGTGCGCGCGACCTCGCCCAGAAGCGGCGCGGTGTGCTCATAGCCTTGCTCCGTCAGGTATCGCGTCATCTCGACTTCCGGATGGACGCCGACGAAGACATGGCGAATCAGCTTGATCATCGCCAAATCGCCGACGAGCAACGAGCTGTTGGATTGTTCAGCTGAAAGCCAACGGATCGGCATATCTTCTGTCAGTGCCAGGCAATCGAGTCGATCGGTGCCGATGAACTCGATGGTGCCGGTGCGTCCGCTGACTGTCGAGCGATCGCATAGGCCCTGCAGAATGCCACGCGCCATCGTCTCAACGGCAAAACCGTCGGTCAGGAACCCAACCCGCCTGCCCTGCCGGATACGGGCAAGGGAGAGCTGCTGGCCAAGCACGTTCGGCGCGGTGTCGTCCCATTCGGCGGCAAGCGGCAGCTGGTAGCTTTCCACATGATCCGGCAGAACAGCCTCGATCTCTCCCAGCACGATGCCATCGGCAAACGGTATCGGTGTCGCCGAGACGAGTCGCGCCTCCTGCAGTGCCTGGTCCTTGGCGCCGAACCAGCGCCGCTTCGAGAGGTAAGCGGGCAGAATATCCCTACTCAGAACCGCGGCATGCTGCGGCAGTTCGACAAGCTCCGTCAGGCTGCGTCTGATAACGACCGTGACGAAATCAATCAGTTGCTCTGGCGGCGCGGTGCGCCAGGCAGGCCCGTCAGCCTCGGCGTTCAACTGGAACCAGAAGAAGCCATAGGGAGGCAGAGTGAGCAGGTAAGTGAGCTGCCCGACCGGCGGGAACGGCGACATCCCCGTCAGCTCGACGGGAACACGCCCTTCGAATTGCTGCAGGTCGAGTTCAACGGCCTGGGGAACACGCGACAGGTTCGCCACGCATAGGATTACCTCTTCCTGGTATTCCCGCAGGTAGGCGAGCACCCGTCGATTACTTGGCGTCAAAAAGCGCAACGAACCTCGGCCGAAGGCACTATGTCGACCGCGCAACGCCAGCATTCGTCGAGTCCAATTCAGCAGGGAATGCGCGTCCGACACCTGCGCCTCGACATTCAATGCCTCGTAGCCGTAAAGAGGATCCGCGACCGGTGGCGACACGAGGCGCGCTGGATCGGCGCGCGAAAAGCCGGCGTTACGGTCTGGAGACCATTGCATGGGCGTGCGCACCCCATCTCGGTCGCCGAGATAAATATTGTCGCCCATGCCGATCTCATCGCCATAATAAACCACAGGCGTTCCGGGCATGGACAGCAGCAATGCGTTCATGAGCTCGATGCGACGGCGGTCGCGCTCCATCAACGGTGCCAGTCGACGACGGATGCCAAGATTAATGCGGGCGCGTTTGTCGGAAGCATACGTCTCCCACAGATAATCGCGTTCCGCATCGGTCACCATTTCGAGCGTCAGCTCATCGTGGTTTCGAAGAAAGATCGCCCATTGACAACTTTCGGGGATATCCGGCGTTTGACGCATAATGTCAGTGATCGGGAAGCGATCTTCCTTGGCAATCGCCATGTACATGCGCGGCATCAGGGGAAAATGGAATGCCATGTGGCATTCGTCGCCATCGCCGAAATATTCACGCGTATCCTCGGGCCACTGGTTTGCCTCGGCAAGGAGCATCACGCCGCGATGCGTTGCATCGAGCGCAGCGCGGATCTCCTTTAGGATCCGGTGGGTTTCCGGAAGATTTTCATTGTTGGTGCCCTCGCGTTCGACAAGATATGGTATCGCATCAAGCCGAAACCCGTCGATGCCGGTCTCGAGCCAGAAACGCATGACGTCGATAAGTTCCTTCATCACCAAAGGGTTGTCGAAATTGAGATCCGGCTGATGCGAATAGAAGCGATGCCAGTAGTACTGGCCGGCGACGGGATCGAAGGTCCAGTTCGACTTTTCGGTATCCAGAAAGATGATGCGGGTCTCTGGAAACCTCTGGTCGTTGTCCGACCAAACATAAAAATCCCGCTCGGGGCTTCCGGCTGGCGATTGCCGCGAGCGTTGGAACCAGGGATGTTGGTCGGACGTGTGATTGATAACGAGTTCGATAATCACACGGATGCCGCGTTGATGCGCGGCTGCAACGAACTTTCGAAAGTCGTCGAGCGTCCCATAGTCAGGGCTGACACTGCGATAGTCGGCAATGTCGTAGCCGTCGTCGCGTCGTGGTGAAGGAAAAAAAGGGAGAAGCCAAATCGCATTAACGCCGAGAGCGGCGATATAGTCGAGCTTCTGATAGAGGCCCTCGAAATCGCCGACTCCGTCGCCGTTGGCGTCATAAAAGGACTTGACGTGCAACTGATAGATGATCGCATCCTTGTACCAGAGCAAATCCTCGGCAATTCCGTTGTCGTTGTCCATAATAACAGCGGTGTTCATCTCACACCTCACCAGTCCTGACGCGCCAAATGGCGAAAGGCAAACGGGCCGGGTCCAGCCTGATCGTTTGCCATTTTCCTGTACGATTAAACCTTTGGCCGCTAACGAGGTCCTCGAAGGCAAGCGCCCCGTCATCCGCCGCGCCAAACCGCCAAAGCGGAAATTCCACGTTGCTTTCTTCTGGCGCGTGCGGATTGAGCGTTACGGCCACAAGAAGAACATTGTGGCGCCCGACGCTTGCTTTTTCATAGAACATGACGTTTGGGTTTGACGATGGCAGCAGCGTCAAGCCGAGATGCGAATGCAGCGCCGAATTATCCTTGCGAATGCGGTTGAGCATAGCGATTTCAGCTTTGATGTTGCCGGGCCTGTCATAGTCCCAGGCACGGATTTCGTATTTTTCGCTATCGGCGTATTCCTTGCGCTTGGCGTCGGGGCGACCCTCGCAAAGCTCGAAACCGTTATAAACACCCCACAGACCCGACAATGTCGCCGCCAGAACGGCCCTGATAAGATAGGCCGGACGAGGCGCGTTTTGCAGGAAGTCGGGATTGATGTCGTGTGTGTTGACGAAAAAATGCGGGCGGAAGAATTCCGTGACATCGCTCTGCGTAAGCTCGACTAGGTATTGCTCCAGCTCCGCTCTGGTGTTGCGCCATGTAAAATAGGTGTAGGACTGGGAAAACCCGATCTTTGCCAATCGGTACATGACCTTCGGTCTTGTGAACGCTTCTGAAAGGAAAGCAACTTCGGGATGACGCGCCCGGACGTCGCCGATCATCCATTCCCAGAAGGGAAAAGGCTTGGTATGCGGGTTGTCGACACGAAACAGCTTTATGCCTTCGTCGATCCACATCTCGACGATGTCACGCAGTTCGGCCCAGAGCGCCGGCACGGCGTCCTTCGCATAGAAATCGACATTGACGATATCTTCGTATTTCTTCGGCGGATTTTCCGCGTAACGGATCGTCCCGTCCGGTCGCCAGTCGAACCAGCCCGGATGTTGCTTTAGCCAGGGATGATCAGGGGATGCCTGAATCGCCAAGTCGAGCGCGATTTCCAATCCAAATCGCCTTGCTTCCGTCACCAGACGTTCGAAATCATCGAATTCTCCCAGAAGCGGATGAATGGCTTCATGCCCACCCGCCTGCGACCCGATCGCATAGGGACTGCCCGGATCCGCCGGCGCCGGCACGAGAGAGTTGTTGCGGCCCTTGCGGTTGGTCCGCCCGATCGGGTGGATCGGCGGGAAATAGAGTACATCGAAGCCCATGTCTCGGATTGCCGGCAAGCGCGCGATGACGTCGTCGAAGGTGCCATGACGATTGGGGTCGCCGCTTTGTGAGCGGGGAAAGATCTGATACCAGCTGGCAAAAGCAGCCTCGCGCCGCTCGGACTCGACGCCATAGGGTCGCGAGCGGGAGGCAAACGGACGGCGGTCGGCAAGCGCCATCAGCTCGCTTGTACGTGCGGCAAACAGCAATTCAAGTTTACCAGGTCCGTCCTGCCTCTCGAGCTCGGCAAGCAGCGCGGTCAATTCTGCTCTTTCGCCCGCCGCCATCGATATGGCAAAGTCGGTTGCGGCATCCCGGATCAACTCTTCGCCCTCGATCAGCTCCAGCCGCAAATCGAGCCGCGCTTCGCTCTTCTTGAGAAGCTCGTGGCGGAAGATGGCGTAGAGATTCTTCCAAGCTTCGATCCTGAATTCGAAGCGGCCGACACGATCGAGGAAGAACGATCCTTGCCACCGATCGTTTTCGGAAAGAACCATTTTCGATTGGCGCCAATCCAACTGGTCGTCGGCGCGATAAAGAAGGCAAGCCGATAGGAGGTCGTGGCCGTCCGCGAAGATGTCCGCCTCGACCGTGACGGTGTCACCGATGACGCGCTTGACCGGGAAACGGCCATCGTCAATCTGTGGCGTAATATCTTCGATGGCAATTCGCGGTGAGGCCGTCGCCTCACCAAGAGGTAGCTTCCCCTCGTCTGCCCTGACAACGGCGCGTGCGTTCGTCCTTAGCACGCATACATCGCCGGGGGCGATCCTGCGGCTGGTGATCGAGGTTTCGAGGGGCAGGAAAGGCGAGGCCAAGCGATGAACGATGTCGTCAGGCACCATCGCAGCGCCGCGCAGGTCTCGGTTGACGATAATCAGCCGCACCTTGTCAGCGATCCTGAGATCGGGCTGATCGGCTTGTGCGATGACTGTCACGTGGCTCGATGTCTCACATCGAAGGCATAATCGTCTTTGAGCGGCCTCGCTCTGCGCAGCGTTTAGATTGCGAACGGCCGCGCAAATATCGAAAGCGCCCTCGGCTTTCAAGGCGCGTAAGCCCTCTCCTCGACCGAAGGTTGGATCGAGCGGCAGGGAGACGCCGAATTCGAACCCCATGGGCACGAGAAGCCCATCGCCCAGTTCGGCTGCAAGATGAAGTGCGCGAACCGATTTGCGCTCGCGGATTTCCCTCCCCTCAGTGCCATGCGCCAGCCGCTTTCCGAAGGGCACTTCCGGAAAGGCGATCTGCGGCCCCAGCGACAGCTGGAGACGATGCTCCTCCAGAAACCAGCTCTCGCGCAGATCCCACCAGGCAAGCGAGGAGAATGCGCCGCTAAATCCGCACTCCCGCAATTCGGATCGCAGTGCGAAGTCGGTTCCAGGCGTATAGGCAAAGAATTTTGTTTCGGGCCTCACGGCCTTCGCGCTCTCGATCAGACGTCGCCAGTCTTGCGCGGGCAAGCTGTCGAGCTCGAGGACCCGATATCCCGCTATGCCGCAGGCGGCAAAGCGCGCCAGCCGCGCCTGCCACGCGTCAACCGCCGCGCCTTGGCACAGCGGCCTGGATGAAGGCAACGGCGACCGCCTTGGGTCAAGGGGGAGAGAGGCTGCGATGTCTGTCTTGTCCGAGTTCACCGCGAGATCGAGCATGAGCTCGACCCCTCTTTTTCGCGCGTCCTCCGCCAAGGCAAAAAGACCTTCTTCCGCATCTCCCTCAAGCTTGAGCGCCGGATCGAGGTGACTATAGTCGTCGGTGGAAAAAAGCCCGCCGTCGGCTGTTCTGAGAAAGGGTGGCGCAGAAAGAACGGTGTCGAAACCGAGTACGCTCGCGTGATCAAACGCTTCGTTCCATCGCTCTCGGCCCGCGAGGAGCAACGGATTTACATAGTAGATCCGCGGATGCCTAAACGCGGCGTCTGACTGAGTTGCGAACGTCATCAGGTAATTCTCCACGCATTACGCGGAAAGGAATTCTCGCCTCGGCGATCAGCGAAACTAACCTCCAAGCAGGTTAGTTGTTCCAATCGAAGCGACATCCACCTGAGCGATTAACGCACCATTTGACATCGAAAAGGGATCTGGGCCTGTCAGTAATTGATGCCCGCGGCGGTTGCCGATCACGGCAAATATGATGAGTTGGTTGAATTTTGAACGAAATTCAACACAGAGAACTGCGTGCGGACTTCTCTTTCACTGCTATGAGAGGGACCAGAAATCGAGAGACGACGCGGAACTTTTTCCCGTACGCAACATTGAACGGAGCACCGCAAGCGGGCGAGCGCAAGCCTTTGGAGTAGCATGTCGATAGAGCAAGCTCTGGCGTTCGGGGTTATCGGTCTGATGATGATCGTCTTCATCTGGGATCGATTCCGCTATGACATAGTTGCCTGCTGCGCGCTGATCTTATCGATTGCCCTCGGGATTGTTCCCTTCGAGCGAGCTTTTTCAGGCTTCAGTGACGACATCGTCATTATCGTTGGCAGTGCACTGGTGGTCAGCGCCGGCGTGGCTCGTTCGGGCATTGTCGATTCAGCGATCAAGCGATTTTTTCCGAACCTGCAATCGCTCCACGCGCAACTGGCGCTACTGCTCATTGTTGTCGCCGTCCTGTCAGCATTCATCAAGAATATCGGCGCATTGGCCATCATGATGCCGGTTGCTTTCCAGTTTTCCAGGAAGATCGGTCTATCCCCATCCCGCTATCTGATGCCGATGAGTTTTGCTGCGTTAATTGGAGGACTGATGACGCAGATTGGCACGTCGCCCAATATTGTCGTTTCGCGGCTACGTCATGAGATCACCGGCACATCGTTCGGTATGTTCGATTTCACGTTCGTCGGCGCGACACTGACACTCGTCGGCGTTGCCTTTCTGATCGCTTTCCATTGGCTCGTACCAGAGCGCGAAAACAAGAATAAGGCGCTCGATGAAGCGCTTGAGATGAAGGTCTATTCTTCCGAAGCCACCGTGACGGACGAATCGAGCGCCGTGGGCAAACAACTGGCGGATGTGACCGGTCTGGGAGACGGTGACGTCGTCGCAACGGCAATCCTTCGCGAACAGTTGCGCATGGCGCCCTTTCCAGACGCCTCACTCCAGATTGGCGACACGATCCTACTGGAGGGAAGCCCACAGGGGCTCGACCGCGTAATTTCGGGCGCCAGGCTGAAGCCTGCGGGCAAGACGGCGGCCAGTGCAAAAAATCAAAACGATGTGACCGCGATCGAGGCGGTCATCGCGTCAGAATCGGTGCTGCGCGGCCTTTCGGTTCGACAGCTCGCGCTTTACAACCGGCGCGGCATTAACCTGCTGGCCGTCAGTCGTCACGGCGAGCGCTTGACCGAGCGGCTTGGCAAACTGCGATTGCAGGCCGGTGATGTCGTCGTGCTTCAAGGCAGCCGCAGAAGCCTTCCTGGCTTTCTGCAGGAGTTTGGTTGCCTGCCACTTGCCGAGCGAGAGATCCTGCTCGGAACACCCCGTCGCGCCTATATCCCGTTGTTCATCCTCACTGCCGCTATGGGCAGCACAGCCGCCGGGCTTGTGCCGGTCTCAATCGGCTTCTTTGCGGCGGCACTCGCGATGATCGTCTTTCGCGTCATTCCGCTGGTCGACCTCTACAAATCCATCGACGGTCCCATTCTCATCATGCTGGCGGCGCTCATTCCGGTTTCCGATACCTTGCGCACGACCGGAGGCAGCGAGTTGATTGCTCAGTGGCTCGGCTTTTTCGCCGCGCAGATGCCACCCTTTGGCGCTTTGGCGCTAATCCTCGTCACCGCCATGGCCGTGACGCCATTTCTCAACAACGCCGCAACTGTCCTTGTCATGGCACCGATTGCCGCGAGCTTTGCGCAAGCACTCAACTTCAAGCCAGAAGCCTTTCTCATGGCGGTCGCCATAGGCGCTGGCAGTGATTTTCTGACTCCGATCGGCCATCAGTGCAATACGTTGGTAATGGGGCCAGGCGGCTACAAGTTTGCTGACTATCCGCGGCTGGGATTGCCGTTGTCGATCATCATCATTCTCGTTAGCGTTCCGGCGCTGCTCTACGTGTGGCCGATCCGCTAATGCGGGCTCGCCTTAAATTTCCTTAACGTTCCTGCTTGAAGCAGGGTTGGTGCTACACTGGCATGGCAAACCCTGCATATGAGCCTGCGACATTCTCCCATGTCGGGTAAACTCCCAAACTTGCAAGGACGGCGTAACGCTTGACGTCAGCGTGCCAATAGCATGCATTGCTTTCCAAAAAACGTAGTGGGATCAAGCTATACGACATGTCTATACGATCCCGCAGTCCCCGCATCTGCGTGGGACCCTGTCCCGCCACAGTCGCAGAGAAATGTTCATCGAGAGGAACAATGAAGCGCCATAGCGACGCCTAGACGCCGGCATAGACCAGCCTCGTAAAGAAGGCGGGATCAATCACGAACTGACCCCATTTCGCGTCAAACGCTAACGTGGGCTTCGCCTCGACTACCTCGTCGAGGGAGCGTCCCTGGCGTTTGAACTTCGCGACGTTCTCGCGGACGGCGACCAGCATGTCGCGGAAGTCACGCAACTCGGCGCGGTTGCTCACCGGGTCGCCGTGACCCGGTATGATAATGGTCTTGTCGGTGGACGCGGCGAGATTCGCTTCAGAGGCCGCGATCATTCCGTCGATGCTGCCGCCCGTCGAGTGATCGATAAAGGGATAGATGCCGTTCCAGTAAGTGTCGCCGACGTGAAGGATATCCGCCTCTTGGAACATAACCGAGATGTCCCCATCAGTATGGGCGGCGCCATAGTATTTGAGAATTGCGGTTTCTCCGTTCAGCTTAAGCGTGTGTTCCTTGGAGAAGACATACTGTGGCTCCCCGCTTTTCCCGACCGGGAGGAAATTGTAGTCCCAGTCTTCCACCCTTTGGACCTGCGACAGGTACTTACGGGTGTTTTCATGCGCGATGATCTTGGCTCCTCCGGACCCAATCCAGGCGTTCCCGTCCGCATGGTCGAAATGCCAATGGGTATTGATCAGATGGGTGACGGGAGCTGGCGAGATTTCTGCGAGAGCCTTGCTCATCTGTTTGCGGGAAACGCTGATGCCTGCGTCCACCATGACGAGGCCGTCCTTGCCGCTCAACACCGCGACGTTGCCGCCGGAACCTTCGAGGATGGTGATGCCGCTCCTTAGTTTGTGGGTGGAGATGGCGGACTTGGCGGCGCTGTCCTTTATGAGGCTCACCAGGCCACGTGCCTCGGCATAGGCCTGGCGGGGACTTAACCACCCTCCCGTCGCGGCGAATCCTGCGGCACCGATGCAGCAGAGGCAAAATCCACGGCGCGAGAGCATGTGATCGGATTTCATGACATACCTTTCCACGGCCGGTCTCGAACGAGCCGACGGCTTTCGAACGGGGTTTGGTAAGGACGAGGCGGGCCTTTGCGGCCCGCCCGGCCGTCAGGCCTTGATGAAGGCCAGAAGGTCTGCGTTGATCACGTCCGCGTGCGTCGTGAACATTCCATGTGGGTAGCCGTCGTAGACCTTGAGCGTCCCGTTCTTGAGCAACTTCACCGAGAGTTCCGCGGAGTCGGCGATGGGAACGACCTGGTCGTCGCTGCCGTGCATCACGAGGACCGGGACGTCGATGGCCTTGAGGTCTTCCGTGAAATCGGTCTCGGAAAAGACCTTGATGCATTCGTAATGTGCGTTCGCGCCGCCCATCATGCCTTGCCGCCACCAGTTGCGGATCGTTCCTTCGGAGATGGCCGCACCGGGGCGGTTGAAGCCGTAGAACGGCCCGCTCGCGATATCGAGGTAGAGCTGTGCCCGATTTGCGGCCAACGCCGCGCGGTATCCGTCGAACACCTCGATCGGAAGTCCGCCCGGATTTCTATCGGACTTGACCATGACCGGAGGGATGGCGGAAATGAGCACCGCCTTGGCGACCCGGCTCTTACCATGTCTGGCGACATACCTGGTGACTTCGCCGCCGCCCGTCGAATGGCCGACGTGGATGGCGTCGCGGAGGTCAAGCGCCTCAGCCAGGGCTGCGACATCGGCTGCGTACGTATCCATGTCGTTGCCGCCCGAGGTCTGGCTGGAGCGGCCGTGACCCCTGCGATCGTGGGCGATGACGCGGAAGCCCTTGCCCAGGAAGAATAGCATCTGGTTGTCCCAGTCGTCGGCACTGAGTGGCCAGCCGTGGTGGAATACGATCGGCTGACCGGAACCCCAGTCCTTGTAGAAAATCTGCGCGCCGTTTTTCGTGGCGATGCTGCTCATGATCTCACTCCCGGTTTCAGTGTTTGCACTGGTTGGATTCGAAGACGCCCTGGCCGTGGCCGCGAGCGCGTGCATCGGCAGGGCCGTGACTGCCGTCGCGGCGGTCCCTATCAAGACCTCCCTGCGTGTGACGGCGGGTATCGGAAAATGTACTCTGGAGGTCATGGTCCTTTTCCTTCTTCGCTCGGATGGCTCCGCAGGCGGAAATGACGCGTCCGGGTTTTAATCTCTTGCCCGCGGCTCACGATGAAGGTCAGTCACCCGCGGACGGGCGCGGCATCGGCCCACTCTTTGCGGGTGGTTGGATTGCCGTCGATCGTCTCGACGATGTCCCTGGACTTCGAAAGAGTTGTCATCAGAGACTTTGGCCCCTCGAACGGCCTGCCGCCGATGTGCCAGCCGTCCGTGTGCAGCTCCTCGATCAGGACCCAGACGACTTCGCGAAAAGCCTCCGATCCTTCAAACTTGACCATGACATCGGTCAAGGCCTTGGCCATGGCGTGTTTTTCCTCGGGCGTGAAGACGCCGTCGACCAGCTTTACGTTTACGAATGGCATGCCTTTGTTTCCCTCGTTCGGTTGAGACGTCCACCTAGCCAGCGACGTCGATGACGATCTTTCCATTGGCCGTGCGGTTTTCGATTTCGGCATAGGCTTCGGCGATAGTCTCGAAGCTGAAGCGGCGCGGGTCTAGGAGCGGCGTGACCTTCCCGGCTTCGACCAGGCGCTTCGCCTCGCGTAGGATCGCCCCGTGATGAGCCCGTCCTTCGCCGGTCAGGATCGGCAGGAGCGTGAAGACGCCAGAGTAGCTCGCAGCCCGGAAAGAGAGGGGGCCGAGGGAATGGGTGCCCCACCCGAGGCAACTGACGACGTGGCCGAACCTGGTGACGGCGTTGAATGCTGCATCGATCCCTGCCCCGCCGACGGTATCATAGACGACGTCGAAGCCGCGTCCGCCGGTGTGGTCCTTCACGTATTCCTCGACTGTGGTCTGATGACGGTCGATTGCCGTCGCACACAGCTCTTCGATCTGCCTCTGCTTCGACGCCTTATCGACGGCGAAGACATCGGCTCCGAAGGCGCGTGCGACCTGGATTGCTATATGACCGACACCGCCAGCACCGAGCACTAGCACCTTCTGCCGCGCCTGGACCTCGGCGCGATCAACCAGCCCTTCCCACGCGGTAATGAAGACGAGCGGCAGAGCGGCCGCCTCACGCATGGTAAGGTTGCTTGGTTTTGGAGCGAGGAGATCGGCGTCGACCGAAACGAAGGTCGCCAACGAGCCCTGCAGGCCGCCTACGCCGCCAGTTAAGCCAAAGACCTCGTCCTGCGGCTTGAAGGATGTGACCCCGGGTCCGACTGCCTCGACGACCCCGGCTAGGTCCATTCCAAGGATGGCGGGCAACGGGTGGCGGGCGTGTGGGGCCTGTCCGCTCTTGATCTTGAGATCGAGCGGGTTGACGCTGCTCGCCTTGACGCGGACGAGAACCTCCCCCGCAGCGGGAGCCGGGCAGACCATGCGCGTGCGGACAAGCTCCGAGTTCGCTTCAGTGAGGACGAGTGCGTCCATTTCTATAGGCGTGGTGGTTTTCATCAGTCTGCCCTTCATGCTGCGTTGCCGACAATCCGGCGACGGGCAGAAGATGGCAGACAGGAAGGTCCACAGCCAGTGAATCGTTGTGAATTCTTGTGTGACGGCCAACGGTGCGTGCCCGCGGAAAGGCACGTCTCGGTCAGGAAAGTTCGGCCAGTACCGCCTTCGCTGTGATCAAATCTGCGGTATCCAGACCTTCGCTGAAACGCTCGTAGACGTCGGCGAGGAGCTTGCGCGCACCAATCCTGTCGCCGCGCGCCAGCACTGACCGAGACAGACTAGAGGCTGCTCTCAGCTCCAGGGAAAGTGCATCTTGCTGTCGCGCCAGTTCCATCGAACGGAGATAGCACTGCTCGGCTTCGTTGCCATGTCCACATTGCGCAAGAATGTCACCCTTCAGACGATAGAGTTCCGTGATGTACCAGAGTTCGTCCTTGTCTTCGCTTGCGGTAATGGCCGCCTCAACGAGCGCGCGTGCTTCGACGTGCTCGTTGAGCGCGGCAAGACCCTCGGCCATGAAGCACACAAATCTGACATTGTAGAGGTTGAACAGCTTGACCTGGCGCAATTCCGCCATCGCGTTGCGGAGAAGCGGAACGCCCCTTTCGGGGTATCCCCGTTCGATCAGCAGGGCAGCTTTCCAGCACCGGCCGAATACCTCCCAGGGACCAAGCCCGTTCAGTGTGGCCAAATCGAATAGTTCCGTGATCGCGTAATCAGCTGCCGCGAGGTCTCCGACATGAACGAGGATTGGACACGACCACCGAGCCAGCGCTTCGCATAGGGAAATCGCGTGGCCGGAAGCCCTCGCCGCCTCGACAGCGGCATCGGCGGCGCGCACGGCCTGATCCGGGAAGCCCTGCATCCACAGGAGCTGAGCGGGCTGTATTCGCGCCGAAACGGATTGACCAAACCTGAACCTGACGGACACACGAGTGGGAATGTCGGTGAAGACATCATGGGCCAGCATGAGATCGGCGTGGCGGCGGGCACCTCGGAAATCTCCCATGCAGAAGAGGGTCATGCTCAGCATGCGGTCGCCGATGAACCTGTCGAGGCTGTTTTGAGCAAGCTTTACGAACCGATCCGCGTTATCGCGCGACGCACGATAATCGCCCATACCCACCTGCGCCACCCACAAGTCCCACAGGGCTTCGGCCTGTGCGTCTACGTCTCCCAGCTCCTCGGCTATCTCCAGGGCCTTCGAGAACGCGGCAGGAGCCTGTGGCGCGAACCCGACCTTGAAGGCCTGAGCGAGGCCGAGCGCCCTATAGAGCTGCATAACCTGACGAGCACGACCGTCCCGCTTCTCTCCTGGATCGAGGCCCAGAAGTGCGCGTTGCACACACGTCAGGCATTCATCGACCAGCGATAGTTGATACCAGAGGGGGACGGCCGAAACAGTTACGGCAATGCCTACATCGGCGTCGCCGTCGTCCGAGTAGGCCCAGTCAAGGACGTAGCGGACATTGTTGATTTGAGAACCGTACTTATGCAGCCAGTCCTCACTCGGCAGGGTTTCAACTTCTTCATGCGAATGCTCGAGAGTTTCGCACAGGTATCTCGCCAGGCGCCGGACGACAAGGCTGACCTCCCCTTCTTCCTGCAATTTGCTTGCAGCGAAGGCACGCGTCGTATCGAGCAATCGGTATTGCGCCACCTTGCCGTGCGTGTCGACAGCCAAGAGGGACTTCGCCACGAGTTGCGCGAGTTTCCCCGGTACATCGCGTTCGGCGAGCGGGTTGAAAGCAACGGCCACCGCTGCCTCGCGACCGAATTCGCCAGCGAGTACGGCAAGCGCTCGCAACACCGTCTGTTCCTCAGGTGAAAGCGCACCGTAGCTCCAGTCGATCATTGCAGCCAGCGTCTGGTGACGTGGAAGAGCGGTGCGCCGACCACCCGTCAGCAATCGTAGGCGATCATTCAAAAGCTCCGCTATCCCTCGTGTCCCGAATGCTTCAACCCTGCCCGCAGCGAGCTCGATTGCGAGGGCGATCCCGTCGAGCTGACGGCATATGTGGGTGACGATCGGAGCCTCGTCATCATCGAAGGCATACTCGCTTCCAGACGTTGCGCGCTCCACAAAAAGGCGAATGGCGGGAAATGCCAAAGCATCGGCCGCGGTGAGGCCGGAGCCAAGCGGCGGCATATCCAGCGGCGGAAGCCTGAACACGCTCTCCCCTTCCACCCGCAAGGCCTCTCGGCTGGTGGCGAGAATACTGATGCCCGGAGCCTGCCGGAGTAAGGTCTCCGCCAGTTGCGCGGCGTCGTCCAGCACCAGTTCGCAACTGTCGAATATTAGCAACATATGTTTGTCACGGAGGTGCGCGTTCAACAGGGAAACGGGATCACCCGTTATCTCCGGGAGCCGAAGCTGTGACGCCAGCACGGACGGAAGAGACGAAGGATGCGGAAGCGGTGCTAGGTCCATAAAGCACACGCCGTGTTCGTACGATGAAGATAGTTCCTCTGCCACGCGGACGCCGACGGTTGTCTTTCCGATGCCGCCCGGACCGACAATAGAGACCAGACGAAACCGTTGAACGCGTCCTTCAAGGATTTCGACCGCCTCCTCCCTTCCGATGGGCCGCGTAAGTTGCCGTGGAAGATTGTTTGGCGCGGCCTCCGCAGGCTCGTTCGCAACCTGCGAATGGGAAAGCGGCGCGATAAACCGATAGCCCCGCGAAGGGACGGCGGCAATATAGCGCGGGGCGGATTGATCCTCGCTCAGCGCCTTGCGAAGCACGGCGATCTGCGCTCTGAGGTTCGATTCCTCGACTATCGAGTTGGGCCAGGCGCGCGCAATCAGTTCGTCCTTTGTCACGAGCTCGCCAGGCCGCTCCGTCAGCGCGATCAGGATGTCGAGCGCTCGCGACCCGATTGCCACCGGCTCCTGGTCTCTGACAAGGAGGTGCCGCCCCGGATACAGCCGGAATTCGCCGAAGAATTTCGCCACATCCGACCTCATGGATGCGTTAGGGAATGCGTGTCGCTCCATCCTGCCTGCCCTGATAGCCAATGGGAACGCGGCCGATCATAGTCGATCCTGTCGGGTCGGAGAATGACAGCCCAATACAATCTTGGCTCGAGAATGTATGGCAACGAACTAGCGGGCCGTCCCATCTTCTTGAGGGATCAGTACGTGCCGTGCCGTCGTCGCAAGGCACCGCGAGATACAACACTGTGCTTCAGGTTATTGCAATATCAAGACCCGTCCCCTCCTAGAGAATTTAGCGCCGGGAAAGTTACACACCACACCGCCGTAGCCGCCCCTTGCCCGGGGGTTTTCTTGTCTTCAGCCGGGTCTGTCACAGGAGCGCCGTCGTGCGTTTGCATGTCCTTCGCCCATTCGGTAAAATTTTATAGGTCGTCTTCAGGAAACGTTGCGTCTGATCTGTCATTCCTTTTGCAAATAAAGGCTACACTCTGAAGCTTCGAAGTGACGAAGGGCCGCGATGGTTACATCACATTCGACGATTGCAATGTCACTAATCGCACCGGGAACGCTTTTTGTGTTTGGCTGCGTATTTTGTAGTGCTTGGTTGGTCGAGCGAAGACGCCACTATCTTTTACCGCTCGCTCTTGCCTGCGTGCTTTTTTCCGGCGGCGCCTTGGTGCAGGTACTGCATTTACCCGATGCTCCCTATCCGAATGCCATGATATCGGGCGTGTTTTACACGTCTGCCGTCATCGCGGCGACCGAAGGCATCCTGCGGCGATCGCAGAAGCGGTTCGGTCTTGCAATGGACATTGTGCTCCTCGCAACCTTTACGGGGCTCCTCTGGTATTTTTGCTACGTGACGCCGAACCTGATCGCCCGAATCTGCGTTCAGAATTTCGGGTACGGCGCTATTCTGGTCGTCGCATCCTTGCGAATCGCACCTCAATCAAACGCGCGAAGAATTGATCGAACATTGTTTTGGATCATGTTCATTTTTGCGGTGCAGTTTTTCCCGCGGACGGCGTTAACAGTCGGGCCAAATGCGGTTTTCTCGGCAACGACGTTTGGCCAGTCTCCCTTTTGGCAGGCGCTTCAGGTGTCAGTCGCGATTATGGGGGTAATACTCGCATTTGCGATCCTTGCAGCCGCGTTTTCTGACCTTCTCGATGATCTCCGGCAGGAGCGTGACGTCGATATTCTAACCAAGGTCCTCAACCGCCGGGGGTTTGAGGAACGCTCCGAGATTCTGTTTCGGCGGGTGTCAAAGATCCCGCTTTCGCTCGTGCTCTGTGATCTTGATCACTTTAAGTCAATCAACGACACTTACGGACACCAGTCCGGTGACGACGTACTGCGGCGGTTCGGCCAGATGCTCATAAACGAAGTTCGTGGGTCCGACCTTGTCGGGCGCATAGGCGGAGAGGAGTTCGCAGTCCTAATGCCCGACACTTCGGAAGCCGAGGCTGTTGCGATCGCCGAGCGGATTCGCTCTGCCGCAGAAAATAACCTGCATCAGGTATTGCCGGTTAAACGAGCGACGACGGCGAGCTTCGGCGTCATCGAGCGTCGCGCTGGAGAGAACCTCCGCCAGATGATGGGACGCGCCGACAAGCTTCTTTACACTGCCAAATCCGCGGGCCGCAACCGGGTTGCCAGGGAGAATTTCAGCGCGACAGTTGATGAAAGCAATCTGGAGGATCCGGTTAGAGAACGACTGTCGGCTCGGGTCGCAACTCATTAGTTAGATGGTCAGCCGCTGCTGCGTGCAGCCGAAACTATCCATTGCCAGCTGATTGTAACCGCCTCGCGTGAAGACAGTCTTTCGCTTGAGCAGCGTCTCCGCCAAGACCTCTTATGCCGCTGAAGAAGGTTGTTAGCTAGCCATCTTCAGATCACCGCCACAATGGGCGATGATCCTTCAACGGATTGCGGGCTGCGACAAGCTGGGCCATTCTCGGCCCAGCCCTGATGAACTCGACAATCGATCGAGCTACATCACTTTCTGGTCCTCATTGCTTAAGCAATTTTGATTAAGTCGCGGCCCCGATGGCGGAACCACGAGCGCTCATACGAAGCACATAATAGACTGTGCCGCTGATACCGACGCCGAAGAACCAACCGTAGGTTCCCCACCATTCTGGCAGGATTGATGTGAAGGTCGGCAGGATCGACGAGAACAGCGCACCGATCACGAAGGCAATAAAGGCGTTTCTATGCCAGCCGTTCTGGAAGCGAAACTCGCCGCTTTCCTGATAGAGCGCCGCGACATTCAGCTCGCCTTTCCGGATTAGGTAGTAATCCACCATCATGATCCCGAAGATCGGCCCCATGCTTGAGCCGATGAAATTGACGAAATGGGCGGCGCCCGTCTCCCACGGCGCAAACGGATAGAGCACGAGCGCGATCAGGGCCGCAATATAGCCACCTCGCTTGAAGCTGATCCGCCTTGGAAAAACATTCGAAAAGTCGAATGCCGGCGAGACGAAGTTTGCGACCACGTTGATGCCGAGCGTCGCGACCGCAAAGGTCAATGCGGCAAGCAGCGCCAGGAACCAGCTGTCGAATTTCGCCGAGATCGCTTCGGGATGGAGAAGCACTTCGCCATAGACCGTGAAGGCAGCCGTCGTGGTGACGCCAGCGACGAGACAGAAGGCGAGCAGATTGATCGGCAGACCCCAGAGATTACCCTTCCGCAAAGTCTTGGTGTCCTTGGCGTAACGTGAGAAATCGCAGAAGTTCAAATAAAGCGCGGCAAAATAAGTGATCCAGGTCGCGGCAACAGCTGCAAGCGCCGACAAGGATCCAGGCTCACCGGGCACACCCGCGTCCTTCGTCTTTTCCAGCAGGACTTCGCGCGGAATTTCACTGCCGAAGGAAAACGTGCCCGCCTTGACCACTAGATAGATCGCAAGCATCAGCATCATGATCCAGACGGCGGGGCCGGCCAGATCCTGAAATTTGCGCACCGTCTCCATGCCGCGCTGGATGATCAAAAGCTGCAGCGCCCATACGACAACATAGCAGATGACCTCGAGTGTTGAGTGGCCGAGCATATGGCTGTTTTGATGGAATGCGAGAATGCTCTCGTTGCGGATCAGAAGAGCGACGATGGCACCTGAGGCAGCCGCGGTCTGGGCACCATACCAGAAGCAAGCGACGACGGCCCGCACCAGCGCCGGTGCATTTGCGCCGAAGGTTCCAAACGAGGCGCGGGCAAGAACCGGGAAAGGCACGCCCGTCTTGACGCCGGCGTTACCGACGAGGCTCATAAGGAAGAAGATGACCAGCGAGCCGATACCGATCGCGATCACGAAGTTGATGAAACTGCCGCACAACAGGAAAAGACTAGCGGCAAGATAATATCCCCAAAGGCTGTGAACGTCCGACGTCCATACATTGAAGATACTGAACGCGCCCCACTTCCTCTCTTCGGCAGGCGCCAAGTCCTCGTTGTACAATGCAGGCGATGGATTTTGTATGGTCATTTCCCCTCTCCCCCAATCGTTCAGAGTCCTCCCGACTCCCGGCGAAGGGTGCTCCCAAAATGCTTATATGGCAATCGCGACGCGATGCGGCAGGCGGCTTTTCCAGCGCATGATCGCGGCACCTCGTCATTCGACGTACATGCGCTGACATGGGTGCCAGCTGTAACCCCTCGCACATACACGCGAGCAAAAGATACAGTATAGATTGGCAATGGTCGTGTTACCCGATCCTGAAATAGTATACATCATCCAACTCAACTAATTATGCACGCAAAACGGTTGCTTTTTTAAATTATAGGCAAGGATGCAATTTTTAGCTGTTATTGCGTCTGCCAACCACCGATCGAAATACTTTGATCAATTCACACGGTTTTTGTTATTAATTCTTTTATCAGATGTATCTGCCATCTTTCATGTCGCAGCGCCAAAATGCGACGGGCAGGACGCTCGAGCCCTGCGATGTTCCCGATCTTCAGAGCAATGGCCAAAGTGCGTCGACCCTCGTTGCGCAGACAGGCACTTGCTCGCAAATACCACGAGCCCCTCATGTCATTTCTTCAGAACGCCAAAATCAGGACGAAAGTACTCTCCATCATGATGCCGATCTGTCTGATCGGGATTGCAGGCGTCCTCTTCCTATCGAACGAATACAAGGACAGTATTGCCGCGTATTCGAACTTTATTACGAAGGATGCGAGGGCGGCCGTGGAGATGGCGAGGGCCAGTCAGCGGGTGACGGCGCTGGGGTACAATGCCTATCAGATCTCTGTCTATAGAGCGAAGAGCCCGGAGATGGCCGCGTTCTCAAAAGACTATGATGAGAACAAAAGGATCCTTCTCCAGCGCCTTGCAACCGCCAAGCAGCTGATGCCGGCAGAGTCGGATACCCTGGACAAACTGGTGACGAGGGCCAATGACATCATTGCGCTGACCGATCAGGCGGTGAAGGCGGGACTTGCGGACGAAGACGACGCTGCAACCAAACTGCTGAAGCAGGCGGATCCACTGATCAATGACGAGGTTCTTGCGGTTCGCCAATGGCTCGATACCTTCAACAAGAATATCGATGCCAAGAGCACTATGCTTGGCCAACGGGCCGCGGATAGCATCACCGATGCGTTGATTGCGCTTGGCGTCCTCTTTGCCGCCGTGATCGCGATCGCTGTTTTCGTTTCAGCGCGCGGCATTACCGCTCCGATCGAACGGCTGCGGGCGCGCATGGTCTCGCTCGCAGACGGACATACAGAAGAGCCTGTTTCAGGAATCGAACGTCGGGACGAAGTCGGTCAGATGGCAGCGGCCGTCTCCGTCTTTCGCGACAGCGCCATCGAGCGTATCCGACTGGAGCAGGAAGCCGCAGCCGGCCGCAGCCTGTCCGAAAAGGAAAGGCTTGAGCGCGAGGCACAAAAAGCCAAGGATGCCGCCGACGCGCAGTTTGCCGTCGACAGCCTGGCAAACGGCCTGGGAGAACTTTCAAACGGCAATCTGATTTATCGCATAGAGCAGCCCTTCGTCGCCCATCTTGATCGCCTGAGGGCAGATTTCAACGCCTCGATGGCGAAGGTCGAAGAGACGCTTGTCGCCGTCGGCCAGGGTGGTCAGGCCATCGCGGCCGGCGCCAATCAAATCCGGTCCGCCGCGGAGGATCTCTCCAAGCGTACCGAACAGCAGGCAGCCTCCGTCGAAGAGACGGCCGCTGCCCTTGAAGAAATTACCACCACCGTCAAGGATTCCACCCGGCGCGCGGAGGAAGCGAGCTCGCTGGTCGGACGCGCCCGGATCGGCGCGGAGAAATCGGGCGAAGTCATGCAGCAGGCGATCGCCGCGATGGAAGCAATCTCGAAGTCGTCGGGCGAAATCAATAATATCATCGGTGTCATCGACGATATCGCCTTCCAGACGAACCTGCTTGCGCTGAATGCCGGTGTCGAGGCGGCGCGTGCAGGTGACGCCGGCAAGGGCTTTGCCGTCGTCGCGCAGGAAGTCCGCGAGCTTGCGCAGCGATCCGCCACGGCGGCGAAGGAGATCAAGGCGCTCATTTCCACATCGGGACAGCAGGTCGACAGTGGCGTCACTCTCGTCACGAGAACCGGGCAATCGCTGCAGCAGATCGTCAAGGAAGTCGAAGAGATCGATCGCAACGTGCGGGCGATCGTCGAGGCAGCGCGCGAACAGACAACCGGCCTGCAGGAGATCAACACGGCCGTCAACAGCATCGACCAGGGGACACAGCAGAACGCGGCCATGGTCGAGGAATCGACGGCTGCCAGCCACAGCCTCGCCAAGGAAGTGACCGCACTGAACGATATCCTCGGGCAGTTCAATCTGCAGAACGGCCGCAGCCGCGCGCGGCCAGCCGTCGTGACGGAACGGTCCAGCCCTGCCGCATCGCCGGCGCGCTCGCTGCGGGCTAAAATTGCCGGCGCATTCGGCGCCTCCGGTGCCACCGCAGCGGCATCGGCATCCTGGGAAGAGTTCTGATCCTCCCGGCGTCGGCCCGCCCTGGATGGGATCGTCGGGCTTCGAAATCGGCGAACGCGGGAAGGTGCGAGTTTCCTTCCCGCGCCCACGTCCAACCGATATGGTCATGGCGTCCGAGTTTTCACGGCTGAAATATTAATGCTTCGAACCGGGCTCGGCTGAGCCAGCAGTGACGAAGCTGCCGCGCAGACAGCCACACGGGTGGAACCACAAGTTGGAACGAGACCAACGTCGAATTTCTGTTGCGTCCGCCGGTTTGGAGGGTCTTGTCGCTTGACGACATGATCGTTCGGCGATGCGGGACGAATTTCAGGCGAAGCGAGACGCAACAGCGGTCACGCCCCACCGGTGATCGACGCGATGCTCGCGGCAAGCGCGATCGAGCATGATCTATCTCGTGACACGCAGCGTGAAGGACCCGCGGCCGTCGGGCCCAGTAATCTTCGCTCCATGGAACGACGATGCGAAGAAATTCCCGCTAGGCCCGCGCAGTCGTGGTGCTCCGGCCACCTGAAGAATGACCGGCTTTGCAGGAAGAAAACGGCAAGGCCGCCAGCTCGATCGCGAGCCGCAAGCTAGGATTCGTCTGCCTTCCGATCGACCGATCGCGCGAAAATTGGAAACCTTTCTGCCTCTCAGAGCTTTAATTACGCGAACAGGGTCCCATGAATGAAGTTTCTCGTTTCGCGCGATGGCTCAGTACACGGACTGCGCCATCGCCCTGGGAGCCTATCAATCAGGCTAGGAGGAGATGATGCCCTTAACATATCACGTCGGTAAACATGATGAAGGCTTCGCCTACCGCGTCGGTGACGTTTGGTCAGAAACGTTTCCCGATCACGAGAGCGCGCTTGCTGCGGCGAAATCAGCCGCAGCTCGGCAGCAGCACGGAGGCGAAGACACCCAGATAACCTACCAGCTTGACGACGGGCGTTGGCGTTCAGAGCATGTCAGCCGCGGCGATGGCCCAACCACGGATGTCATCGACGAAGAGGATGTGTCATGACCAAATTGACCGGTTCGTGCCGCTGTGGGCAAGTGCGTTTGGCGGTTCGAGGAAATCCTCTTCGCGTCGGCATTTGCCACTGCACCGATTGTCGGCAGGAAAGTGGCTCGGCCTTCACGTATTTCGGCATATGGTCTTCAGCTGAATTCGAATACGAGGGCGAAACGAGTGAATTTGCCGGACGGGAATTTTGCGCTCGGTGCGGTTCGCGGGTTTTTGCACTTAACGAGGAAGAAGTAGAGATAAAGCTCGGCGTCCTGACCGAGGCACCCACTCGCCTCACCCCTACCCATGAATTGTGGACCAAGCGTCGAGAGCCTTGGCTAACGCCAATCGAGGGTGCGGAGCAATATGAAGAGGACCGACCATGAGCGAGGCGAGATGGTCGGGCGGTTGCCTTTGCGGGTCCTGCCGGTACGAATTCAGCAGCGCGGATCCTCATGCCGGCTATTGTCACTGCAACATGTGTAAGCGGGCAACTGGCGGCGCTTTCGCCACTCTGGTGCAGGCGCCATTAGCGGCTTTCGAATGGACACAAGGAAAGGCACGAATTTACCGGTCATCGCCGATCGCCATTCGTGGCTTTTGCCCCGATTGCGGCACACCGCTTTTTCTCCGATATGACGATGATGAACTCATCCGCGTGACCGTCGGCTCTCTCGATCATCCACAACGGGTCGTACCTAGCTCACATTATGGTGTCGAAAGCCGCCTTGGTTGGGCTGATATCGGTTTGGATTTGCCGCAGGAAGAAACGCGCGAGCGCTTCTGAAAGAGCGAGATCGAAGAGATTCTCAGCCTTCGATCCAATTAGCTGCATCAAGGTACGGGAAGCGACGGCATCCATCGGCTAACTATTGCCCTGTCACCAGAGCTTGCTCTGGTGACAGGGCTGACCGCCTACACTAGTTGTGGTGAAGGCGACCGGGGGCAAGAAGCCCATATCCGAAGAAAAATGCATTGAACATGGACCTTAGTCTGAACACAGACGCCGAATGAGACTTTCTTTTTCTAGAAGCCGGATTGTTGCCGGAACTCGATCCTTGCCAGCCTTTATTCGATCCGCAACGGGATCACACTAAGGCCTGTTCAGATATTCTTCTGCTTTCCAAAGACGATGCCGAGATAGGTGTCGCCCGAGCGGACAACGTGGTTACGCATCAAGCGCTCCGCCAAATCGGCATCGCCGGTGACAATCGCTTCAGCGATGCTTGCGTGCTCGCTGAGGGCCTTCTGCCGCTCAGTGGGGTCGAGGTGAACAATGCGGCGAATGCTTGCATCGTAAAACTGCTGGCGCTCGATGAGTTTCGCGAGATAGCCGCAGCGAGAGCTGCGATGGATATGATCGTGAAACGTCTCGTTCAGCGCGATCAGCCTATCGGCATCCCCGGATGCGGTTGCCGTTTCCATGATATCGACGGTCGCAAGAAGCTCGGCCCCTGATGCTTTATCGATGCGTTTCGCGGCCAAATGCGCGATCATTGATTCCAATGCCGCACGTGCAAGGATCATCTCCTCCGCCCATTGGGGGCTGAAACGGATGGCGACGCCTCGACGAGGCAGGGTCTCGACAAGTCCCTCCGTTTCGATCTGGCGCAATGCCTCCTTGATTGGTGTCGTACTGACACCGAATTGCTCGGCCAGGTGCCGCTCGTTGATCCTCTCGCCGGTGGCGAAGGCGCCCGAAAGGATGGCGCTTCTGATCGCACGATAGACATGATCGCGCATCGTTACCTGAAAGGCCGGATCGATTTTCTTAAAGGCCGCCTCGCGCGCCACGCCCTGCTTCGCTTCGATCATTTTGAATCTCGTTGACGGGTGCTTGTTATTGTGACATCTGGTATATCAGATTTCAGATTTCTGTCGACATCAGACTTCGGCAACCGAAATCGTTTGAAGGAAGGTTGGGGAGCCTTTGAGAAGGATGCGTGATGCAAAGCTAATTCATCGCCTATTCCAACGACCCAGCGGCGAGTTTCTGTCGTACGAGGCATACGTCGGCGAGCCACCGATCATTGAGCGCTAGAGCGCTTTAGGCGCCGCGGCTCCCTGTCCGCGGTTGCCATCCTTCTTCGAGTCAGCCGCAGCGGCACGAGCGAACGATGCAGAGCTCCAGATCTCCCGAAAGGTTCCCTAGATGACAACACATATCTCCGAGCCAAGTGGTATACCCCGCCGGGCCGGCTACCAGCGCTTCATCGTGCTTGCGCTTATTACGGTTATCCTGGCTGTTAGCACGGGAGATCGAGCAACGCTGTCTGTCGCGGGCCCTGGGATCTCCAAGGATCTCGGCATCAGCGCCGCGAATATGGGCTGGCTCTTTTCGGCCTTCTCCTGGAGCTACTTCCTTGCGCAAGTGCCATCGGGCTACATCGTCGATCGGACGGGAGCCAAGGCGGCGATGTTGCTATCTCTGGCCGGATGGTCGATCGCGATCACCCTTGTCAGCGGCGTCGGGTATTTCGCCTATCCGGTGGTGGCACTCTACGTGTTGAGGTTCGTGCTGGGACTCCTGGAAGGACCGGTAACGCCGGCGTCTGCCCGCATCATCGCCGCATGGTTTCCCTCGGACGAACGTGGCGTTGCCGGCGCGATCTTCAATTCAGCTCAATATCTGTCGCTTGCGGTCTTTACGCCCCTGATGGGCGCGCTGTTCCACTATTTCGGTTGGGAACATATCTTTTCCGTCATGGGCGTCATCGGATTGGTCTTAGCGCTGATCTGGTGGAGAGCTTATTTCGCCCCCAGCCGCCATCCGCGGGTTACGAAAGAAGAGATCGCTTACATCAAGTCAGGCGGAGCATTGACCGATGTCGGAGGCGAGAAAATCAAAGGCGACCAGGTGCAGGTCTCTACCCGGCAGGTCGCCCGACAAATTCTGACGAATCGCATGCTGCTCGGGATTTTCCTCGCCCAATATTGCATTGCCTCGCTTTCAACCTTCTTCATCTCCTGGTTTCCCAGCTATCTGGTTCAGGAAAGACATTTCTCGATGCTACAGGCGGGATTCGTGGCATCCTTGCCGGCGATTTTCGGATGTATCGGCGGCGTCTCCACCGGATTTTTTCCGACTGGCTACTGCGCAAGACGGGCTCTCTCAGTCTAGCTAGGAAAATCCCGATCACCATCGGCCTCGGCCTGAGTTTCACGATCATTCTGTGCAACTACACGGATGTAAATGCCATTGTCGTTGCGATCATGTGTGCTGCTTTCTTCGGCAAGGGCTTTGGAGCGCTCGGATGGACCGTCGTCGCCGACACAGCACCCAAGGAGGCGATCGGCCTGACTGGCGGTCTATTCAATGCCGCAGGCAGTATCGGCGGCGTGATCACTCCAGTCGCAATCGGCTATATCATTGAGGGAACAGGCTCCTTTCACGGCGCGCTCCTCTATGTAGGGCTGCATGTCATAGGTGGGGTTATCAGCTATTGGATGTTAGTCGGTCAGATCAAACGGTTCGAGATTTCAAAGCCACATCTTGATCCCGTTGGCGCAGAGTTCGCACTCGCCAAAAACAGTGATCGCAACTAGCCGCCGCTTTCGATTTTCCTCCGGCGATAGAAACGGTTCGGCATGATCGCCAGGAGATATCCAATTGCCGACGCCCAACCATGCAACGACGGATGTCTTCCCCTACTCAAACCATGAGAATCCGCGTCTGTCTTCTCACGCGAATTGCCCTCATCATGCATGAGATCTACTGCTGACCTCCGCACAGAAAGGGACCCGGTCGCCGCGGCTAAGGCGTTAAGCATTTCCAGCTGCCTGTTCGGGAGATAGTGGGTCCAATGACAGCGTTAACGCTGTCCGAATTGTCCCGGTTCTCGTCGGTGTTCTGATCGGGACATCTCTTCGATCGTATCGCCTGCCCCTGTCACAGCTTTCCTTGGCATCGCCGCGTAACGATGCAAACTCATCACTATAGCGGTAACCAGCACAAACCGCCGAGCTTTGACGCGCTGCAGGGGGTCTGCGGTTGCGCACTGTTGTCCATTTATACTGAATGTGACACGCTGCGGTTGGTAGCTGCAGATGATACGCTATCTTCGACGCAGTCTACATGAGGAGGAGAATGACCAACGGTCGGAGCGGACAGCGACGACAAGGACCACAATACGTCAAGGGGAACATTAAATGCAGCATTGGCTAGATAAACTGACCGATCTCACCGCAATCGAAGGCGATCAAAGCAACCTTGAGGGGGCACTTACGGGCTTGGCCGAACAAAACGGTTTTGGCGGCTATGCCTATCTCCATGTCCAGTCTGGCCATGTACTGGCAGTCTCGAACTATCATCCAGAATGGCGTTCGGTATATTTCGAACGAAGCTATTCGAGGCTTGACCCGGTCGTCCTGCGCGCGAAGTCTACGACGCGCACCTTCACTTGGGCCGGTGAGCGAGAGGGGCCGCGACTTTCGAAAGCGGAGCGATTGTTTTTCACCCACGCGGCCGATTTCGGGATCCGCTCCGGCATTACCATTCCCGTCAAGGTGGCCAACGGTGCAACATCGATGTTCACACTCGCCTCGGAGAAGCCAATGATCGACCTCGACAAGGGAATCGACGTCGTGGCTGCAGCCGCGGCGGTTGCGCAGCTCCATGCCCGCATCGCCTTCCTGCGAACAACATCCGCTATCGAGGACATCGCCTATCTTGACCCCAGGGAAGCAACCTATCTTCGCTGGATCGCCGTTGGCAAGACAATGGAGGAAGTGGCGGATATAGAGGGCGTCAAATACAACAGCGTGCGTGTCAAACTCGCCGAGACGAAGAAACGCTTCGATGTTCATACGACGTCGCATCTAATCGCCATTGCCATCCGCAAAAAGCTGATTTGAACCTCAGTTCATCGACGCCTTCGGGATATAGCCGAGAATACTGACCAGCGTGTTCACAACGCTCATCTGCGCGTGCATCTCGATGCTTGCCCCGATAGAATCGAGATGCTGGGCGCCACCGGCCGCTTTTCCTGTTTTGTAATCGTCGGGTAATGCCTGAAATAATTTGTCGGCCTTCGCAACCAGATGTCTGTGCGCACGGATGGCTTCGATTGTGAGGGCCTCTAGATCGGCCAATGGAAGTCCCCGCGTGAGCCCTACCAGAGGTCGAAGCTCAATCTTTTCCATCGATGTGGTGACGTTCGATTCCATTCCTCTCCCCATCTTAGGTTCATCAGTAGTGTGTGCCCACTGACAGCGAACCCTCTGCACTCCAGCCGGCGCAAAATCCAAAATGAATCAGGCTTGAACCTGCAGGCCGATGCACTCGGACATTCCTCATGCGGCCCATGTAGTCGCACTATCCACCCAAGCTGGTCGAAAGCCCTATCACTTCTGACATGATCGAACAAACGGAATTCGGGAAACTAGAAGTCGTTCGCCACGCCGTTTGTAGAGAATACTCTGTAGATGAATGCACTGCAAGGCGCATGATTCCAACTATGAACATTCGAGAGATCTTCGCACTGAATCTCAGGACAATGCGAAACGCCAAGGGGCTGTCGCAGGAGGAGCTCGCACATCGCGCGGACGTCCATCGCACTTACGTCAGCTCCCTGGAACGATGCGTCTATAGCCCCACTATCGATATGGTCGATAGCATTGCAAAAATACTTGGCGTAGAAGCATTCGAGCTACTCGTGTCAAAGCGCTTATCCAGCACCAGAAAGGCGGTCAAACCGAACTCCGAGCCATCCTCCGACCTCTGATTTAGAGGTGAGCGAGCCTCACGTCCGGCGCAGATTGATGCGATCATTCTATTAAATGCCAGGCTTCGTTGGCTTATGATGAGCTCTTCAGCATCCACGCGTTTCCGCTGCGAGTATGCATATCATAAGGGCCGTCTCGTAGGATTTTTGGAATGCGGGAACCGGCAGGAATTCGAAACGTGAGTGGAAATTATGAGCGCCGGTAAAGAAGTTCGGCGTGGGCAACCCCCGCACGCACAGCGCTGCCCCGTCGGTTCCGCCACGCATCGGCGTGAGCTTTTTTTCGACGCCGAGCCTATCCAAAGCGTTGAACAGAAGTTCGGCTGGGCGGTTGTCGTCCTGGAGGTAGTCCGCGATGTTATGATAGGTGTCGGCGACTTGGTACCGCACCGTTCCTGAAGGATATTGCTTCGCAATCCGGTCCGCAACATCGGCGATACGCTGCTTCCGCGTGTCGAATGCAGCCTTGTCGAAATCGCGGATCATCACCTTAAGACGAGCTTTGCTTTCATTCGCAACAAGGTCCTTGAACCAAAAATAGCCCTCGCGCTTCTGCGTGCATTCGGGCGTTTCACTCCGCTCGAAGTGGGAGACGAAGTCGAGAGCCATCAACAACGGATTGACCAGCACACCCTTTGCCGACATCGGATGCGCGCTGACGCCGGTAAAAACAATTTCGCCCGACGCGGCGTTGAAATTCTCGACGACAACTTCGCCGAGCTCGCAGCAATCAATGGTGTAGGCGAATTCGCAAGGGAAGCGGTTGAGATCGAGCGCCTTGGCGCCCAGCAGTCCGATTTCCTCGTCCGGAACGAAGGCAACGAAAATATCGCCGCGGGGCTGCGAGATCTCTAGCCGGGAGAGCAGGGTCATGATGACTGCGATAGCCGCCTTGTTATCCGCTCCGAGAACGCTCGTCCCGTCGCCGAAAATAATGTCCGAGCCACGCCAGTTGCGAATTTCCGGATGCTCGGCAACGCGCAACCAGATGTCTTTTTGCGCGTTGAGGCACAGGTCTTCCCCTTCGAAGCGTATGATCTGCGGCCGGATGACCGGAGAGAGGCCGATATCAACCGTATCGAGATGCGCGATGAAACCGATGCGTGGCGCACCTGGCTGGTTGCCACGCTTTACGCCCGTCACAATGGCGTGCTCGTCGATGACGACATCTTCAACGCCGAGCTCGCGCAGTTCTTGTCCCAGCTGCCTTGCGAGTTCAAGCTGTCCCGGCGAGGAGGGCAAAGACGCTGACGCGGTGTTGCTCTGACTTTCTATGGCAACATAGCGGAAGAACCGACCGATAAGTTCGTCGCGAATGTCTGTCGTTTCCAGTTCAGTCGAATACATGCAATTGCCTCGATAGTCATGAATGGAATTGATGCATTTCGAAAGGGACTTTCCAGTAAACGTTCCCGCGTTCATCAGCCCTCCCCGTTGCCGATCGCGGCTGCATTTAGATTTTCCAAACTGGCTCACGCCTAGGCAGCCGCTTAGACGCTGAGAACGCCCATTCCATCTTGTATTTCGATGTGTACGCCCAGATTTGCGGATTGCTTCCTAAATCGTTGAAGAATTCTTTCAGCAGTTTCGCCAGTCGCACGGTGTGGCACCAATCGGCTTTCAAGCAATTGGCTCTTCAATCCCTCCTCTCCGCCGATCACGATGGGATGGAAGTTGATGCCGGTGAGCATATTGTCTTGGCCGTATGAGCACATGCCGACAACACTCTCCCATACTTCGGTTGCCCGCCATGTCGATTTCTCCGATCGGACATGAAAGATGAAATTGCCGAGGCTATAAAAGATCGGGCGCCGGCGATAGATTTCCATGGGTTGAAGGACCGGTGCGCCATGACTGGCAAACATTGCCGCGCCGGCGTCAATGCAACGTCTAGCAACGGCGCTGACCCATTCCGGCACCTGGTACCAATCGGAAGCCCAGTGGTGGTGATGCAGATAAGCTATGACAAGGCAGCCCTCACTAGCAGCGGCGGCAATTGCCTTGAGATTGCGTGAGATGTCGTGCTCATCGATCTTGACGCTCCGGCCGAAAGATTCGGATCGCTTGAAGATCGCGCGCGCAATCGCGACTTCCTCATGCGGATCGACAAACGGCGGATCATCCGGCTGACTGTCATTGGTGAGATCGATCGCCGTGTAGCCGACTTTATCCCGCACAGAACGAAGCAGATCGAATACCGCCTGGTCGACCTCAATGCGTTGCGACAAGCCCAGCCGGTTAACACCTGGCCGCTCTGGCCGATTTATGTCTGCATTCGCGGCGTACATAAAGCCTGGTCCAGGACCGCCATCCATCGCGACGATGGCGACACGTCGCCCGGCAATTGCTCCGATGCTTGGCCTCAATGCCTCGGTCTGATTACGCCCGAGCCCCGCATGGAGGAAGCCTCGCTTCTCAACCTCGTCTATGGTGGAAAGCACTCCGGACGGGCCTAGATCGAAGGCATGATTATTTGAAAGCGAAAGCGCCCCAACCCCCATCGCCTGAAGCGCATCCAGAACAACGGGATCGCTACAGCCGAAAAACGATCCTTTGAGCGGCCACCCACCGTAGTTTCCAAGGATCGTTCCCTCGAAATTGGTGAACGAGAGATCTGCTTGGCCGAGCAGAGCCTGAACCTCCTGAAACCCAGGGGCGCGGATGGCGCGAATATCAAATTTTATGAGCGATTGGCCCGTGACGGCCAACGTGAATCTATCAGTCATGTGTCACCTTCTATGGCGGTAGGATGCGCCGATCTCTGAACCGCGGCCTATGTCCAAGCCGAGCCTCCGGCCCGGCTGCAGCCATTCTTCAGCCTATGAACCGGGCGGGTCGAGCGGCGATGAGCGCGCGTGTGTAGGGATTTGGGGAATGGGAAAAGACGAAGTCGGAGGGCCCGAAGTCCTCGACCCGCCCGTCCTTGAAGATGTAGACGGAACTGCAAAGCTGCTGCACGACGGCAAGGTCATGAGAGATAAAGATCATTGTTATGTTTTGCTCCGCGATGGTGTCCTTCAGCAGCTTGACGATTTCGGCCTGTACGGACACGTCGAGCGCTGACGTAGGCTCGTCCGCAACGATGATCTGCGGCCTCGCGAGCAGCGCCCGCGCGATACAAACGCGCTGCTTCTGGCCGCCGGATAGTTGATGTGGATGACGGGTAAGAAAGCTTCGGGGGAGGCCGAGCCGGTCCATCATAGTCTCGACGTCCGCAGGTCCTTTTTCGAGACGCGGATCGGCGCCAAAGCGGACGCTTTCGCGCAATGTTTCGCCGATGGTCATCCTGGGATTGAGCGATACCGCGGGGTCCTGGAAGATCATCTGCACGCGGCCGAGGAGGCCGTTGCGGCGACCGGCCTTCGAAACATCGAATTTGTTTCCCGCGATCGTGACCGTTCCCGCCGAGGCCGTGTCCAGCCCTGCAATGATCCGGCCGATCGTTGTCTTCCCACTTCCGCTCTCGCCGACAATGCCGGTGATGGCGCCAGGCGGCAGCGCGATGGTCACGTCCCGCAACGCAAACTTTACTCTGTTCTTGCCAAACATCCGCGAGAGCCCCTGCGTGGAGAAGGCTTTCGAAACATCCGCTGCGACAAGAAACATGTTGCCGCCCTTCGCTGCTTCCTGGGAAACGGTCGCCGTGTTATTGGCCGGCACCCCCTCCATCGCAGTCGATATTCGCAGCCGTGGGACCGCGGCAAGCAGGCTGCGCGTATAGTCGTTTGTGGGCCTATCGAGAATGAGCTGCGCGCGATCCTGCTCCACCACCTGGCCGTTTCTCATGACAAGGACCCGGTCGGTTATCTCCGAGACCACGCCCATGTCGTGGGTGACCAGAATGATGGAAATACCCGTCTCATCGACCAAGGATCGAAGGAGCTTCAAAATCTGCTTCTGGACCGTGGCATCCAGGGCTGAAGTTGGCTCGTCGGCGATAATGATGTCAGGGGAGCCTGCCAGAGCGATCGCGATGACCGCTCGTTGTCTTTGCCCCCCGGAGAACTGATGGGGATAATTGCCATACCGGTCCTGCGGATCGGGAATTCCGACGCGGGCCAGGAGCTCGACAGCGCGTGTGCGTGCCTCGCGCCTTGTGACACAGCCATCGGCCGCCAGAATCGTTTCCTGCACCTGCGCGCCGACGGTCATCAGCGGATCAAGGGAAGCGGTATGATCCTGAAAGATGGCAGATATTCGCCGTCCGCGCAGGGTGTCCCGCTCGTCTGCTTCCATGCTGTCGATGGACTTGCCGTCGAGTTCGATCATGCCGGATATCCGCTGAAACTCTGAAGGAAGCAAACCGAGGACGGCATTGCCCAATGTCGACTTTCCGGCACCCGACTCGCCGATAATTCCGAGGATCTCGCCGCGTCCAAGCTCGAAACTGACGTCGCTCAGGATCGTCATCGGTTCGGACGTGGAGAGACGGCGAAGGCCAAGATTCGTTACCCGCAGCAGCGGTGGTTTTTTAGGCCCGTTCGTCATACTGATCGGCTCCTTGGGTCGAGGCGGCGTCGAATGTCTTCACCCACGAGATTGATGCTTGCGATCAGGCCGAACAGGGCAAGGCCGGGGAAAAGGCTGATCCAGTACTGGCCAGTCAGCAGATACTGGAACCCGTTTGCGACCGTGGAGCCTAGTGACGGCTTGTCGATCGGGACGCCCAGCCCAAGAAAGGACAAAGTTGCTTCGAGGGCTATGGCATGCCCGACTTCGATCGGTATCAAGGTCACGGCCGGCGCGATGCTGTTCGGCAGCAGGTGGCGGAAGATGATCCGCGATGTCGGCAGCCTCATGAGTCGGGCGGCGTCCATGTAGGACTTGTTCGTTTCGCTCAACGCGACGCTGCGCGCCAATCTCGCGTAGGTCGCCCATTGCGCGATGATCAACGCCAGGATGATCCGGTCGATTCCAGGGCCGAGTGTCACGATCGCGATCAGGGCGACCAGGATCGTCGGAAGGCTGAGCTGCAGATCGACCAGCCGCATGATCGCGACATCGGCCCACTTACCGAAATAGGCGGCGCTGACACCGGCCGTCAGCCCGATCAAGGCGGCGATGGCGGCGCTTGTGATCGACACAAGCAGGCTGATACGCAAGCCGTACAAGATACAGCTGACGATATCCCGTCCGAGTCCGTCCGTTCCGAGCAGATAGGGATAGCCGCCACTGCCGGACGCACCCGGAGGGGAGGATGCTTCCCATCCATAGATCTGTAGCGGGTCGTAGGGGTTTTGCGGAGCAACCAAGGGTGCGGCTAGGGCAAGCAGGATATAGGTTGCAAGCAGCAGCATGGACGGCGTCAGCATCTGCCGAGGGGGACGCTTATTCAGCGCCCGGAGAATTTCTGCTTTCATGGCGGTTTACCTTTATGAGGCCAAGCGCACGCGCGGATCGAGCACGACGTGGAAGAGGTCGACAAAGGCATTCAGCGCAACGAAGGTGACGGAGATGAAGGTCAGCGTTGCCATCACCACCGGGCGGTCGAGGAGCTGGATGGAGTCGATCAGGAGTTTTCCGACACCAGGCCATGAGAAAATTGATTCAACGACCACCGCAAATGCGAGCATGCCGCCGAATTGCAGGCCGATGATCGTCATGATCGGAACACTGATGTTCGGAAGGGTATGGCGGAGCAGGATCCTTTGCGAGGAAAGTCCTTTGGCACGGCAAAACCGCGTGAAATCCTGGCTTTCGACCTCGATGGTGCCCGACCGCGAAAGCCGTGCGATCAACGCGATGTTGGGTATCGCGAGCGCAAGCGCGGGAAGGATCATATGCCACAGACCGTCTGTGGTCAGAACACTCCATTCCTGCCCGATGAGGCTTGCCGTGGCACCCCTTCCGCCGGATGGAAACCAGCCGGTCAGAATGGCACCGCAAAGGATCAGCATCATGCTCAGCCAGAAGGACGGAATGCTCAATGCAAACACGCTTGACCTGAGGGCTGTCCGGTCGAACAGCCTGCCCCTCCTCCGGCCGGCCAGGAGTCCCACTCCCGTGCCGGCCGGAGCCGCGATGAGCATCGCGAGACATGCGAGCTCCAGCGTCGCGGGCAGCTTATTCATCACCAGCGCAAGGGCCGGTTGATGATAAATATAAGAGGTTCCGAAGTTTCCATGGACGACGTTGCTGAGGAAAAGACCGTATTGGCGCCAGATCGGCTGATCTAGCCCCAGTGCGATCGTGGCGTGCTGGATATCCTGTGGCGTTGCGGTTTCGATGTTGACGATGTTGAAGACCGGATTTCCGATGCTGTGAATGCCGATAAAGCCGATCAATGACATGGCGAGGAGGAGAAGAACGGCTTGACTGAGCCGTGCCAATGCAAATGAAATCATGGCCATGATCGCTTACTCCGTCGCGGGAAGTGTCTGCATCGCGGTGGTCCAGCCGCGGGGGTGCATTACATAAGAGGCAACCCGGGGGCCGTAACCAACGATGTGATGAAAGTGATAGAGGGGTATGATCGGCTGGTCCGCCATCACGAAATCTGTTGCGTCGGCAAGTGCCTTGTTCCGCTCCGGGCCATTTTGAACGCTTTCTGCCTTTGCGAGCATCTCGTCAAAAGCGTGGTTTCGATAGTGCCCGAAATTCAAGGCTCCGGTTCCACGGTCGGGAATTGGCGAGGCTAGCAGGGCATCGAGAATGATGTCGACCGCCTCGCCGGAGGTGCCGCCGTACCAGACGGCATAGTCGCCCGCTGCGCGCTTTGTATTGAAAACGGTGAACGGGAAGGCGGCGGGTTGGACGGCTACGCCAATGCGGGCCCAGCTTTGCGCGATCGCCTGGAGGCTCTCGCCGTCGCCAGGGTAGCGGCCGGTAGGTCCCGCAAGCACAAGGTTGAAGCCGTCCGGAAAGCCAGCCTTTGCGAGAAGTGCTTTCGCTTCATCATAATGCGGACCCTCGGGCTTCAGATTGGCCGAAGTGCCTGGCAGGCCGCTTGGAAAAACCTGAGCCGCAGCGGTGCCGTAGCCGGCGAGGATTTTGTCGACGAGAATTCCGCGATCCGTTGCCATCGCAAGCGCACGTCGCACCAAGACATCTTTGAAGGGATTAGGTATCGGTTCGCCCGCTTTGTTTGTCACGCCGGGAAGCGTCTCTCTTTCCACGTCGAACTGGAGGAAATTGATCCGCGCCGCACTGATGCTGGCGATCCTGGCGCCGCGCTGCTTCAGGGACGCCACGTCTCGGGCCGGAATGGCATCGGCGACATCGACGTCCCCGGTGGTCAATGCCGCCACACGAGCCGCGGGACTTTCGATCACCCGGAACGTAACCTCTTTCCACGCCGGCTTTGCGCCCCAATAATCCTCGTTCCTCGTGAGCTTCAGCATCTCGCCGGAACTCCAGCTCTCGAACCTGTAAGGACCAGTCCCAATGGGAGGCCGACCGGCGTTGAGCTCGTCTGTCGTCTGGAACCCCTGCCCCGGCCGGTGCATCACGAAGATCGAGGAGAACGACAGTGGCAGATTGGGGATATTGCCGCTCGTATCGATGACGACGGTGAGAGGATCAGGCGCCGAGACCGCTTTGATCCCCGTCAGATAGGAGCGAAATCCACCGCTTGGCGATTTCACAAAATCCCGTATGCGCTCGATTGTATAGACGACGTCGTCCGCGGTGAAAGGCGAGCCATCGTGAAAGCGGACATTTCCTCTGAGCTTGAATTCCCATTGCGTGTCGGACGTCGCGCGCCAGGAGACGGCAAGGCTAGGCTTCAGGTCAAGGTGCTCGTCCTGATAAACGAGCCGCTCATAGATGTGGGAGAGAAGCGAGGTATTTTCGTTGAGATTTGCATAATGCGGATCGAGCGTCATCAACTTGTACGACGTTGCGATCCGTAGCTCCTGCGCTTGTGCAGACCCCGGCAGAACGGGCCAGCATGTAAGTGAGATCAGCGACATCGATAGCAAAAGCAGACGAAATAGATTCCCAAGTTTCATTAAGCAGTTCCCTTTTTTGAGTTTTTGGCGCCGCGGCGTCGCCACGCCGGAACGGATTCCGCTGCGAATTACTCGCTGGAGCGACAGCCTCGACGACAAGGCCGCCTATGTTTTGTAGAGTATACTCTGTAGATGAATACACTACAAGGCGCAATCACTACGGGTATGAAAACCCGAGAAATTGTCGCGCGAAATCTGCGGAAGGCGCGAAATAGCCGCAAGTTATCTCAAGAGCAGCTGGGTTTCCTAGCGGATGTCCACCGCACCTATGTCGGCATGATCGAGCGTGAAAAGTACAACCCTACCGTTGAGATGCTGGAAAAGCTCGCGACCGCGCTCGAACTTGAAGTGACGGACTTCTTCAAGATCGATGGGGACAAATAATCGAGCGCCGTCGCTCCATCAGACGGCAGGCCGAATGGACGACGTCTTGCTTGGATGCCCATGCTAACCATCTTGAAATTCCCTCCGGGTTTCGGAGGCGGAAATCTGATAAGGTCTGTTTCCACGACGGGACATCTCCGCGTCAATTCTCAATAGGTCGGCCATGACAGATCGGATTTGCGGCCAGGGATATTCATCACTGGTAGCGGATGGCTGCCATTTGTTGACCACGGCATGGAGTTTGGCGATAGCGCCAGCGACCGAAGACGCCGGCGCGTCCCATAAGGTCGGGGCGACTCCATTTTCCACGTCTAGCGCACGCCCCTCCTCCTCTAAGGCCTCGCTATATCCAATCTCCTTGTCGGCAGCTTCCCAGGCTTCGGGTGCGTCCAGCGGTGAGCCAACCATCGAAAAGAGTTGGGTTTCGAGCCGCTGCTGTCGCACGCACGATTCGATCAGCTGTTGCCGTGCGACGCACCATTCACGCCAGATTCGGAACGCGGGATCGTCATCGCAGTCGTCCGGCGATGTGCTTATCGAGTCGGAAAGCTCCGGATATGTGGGTAAAGACGCCACTACGAAGGAATGGAAGTCTCCCCGGGTGACCGGAGGCAAAGTTCTGCTATTGTCGGAATCAGCCATGATCCGAGCTCCCATAAGCTTGGTTGTGGTCAGGCTTCATCCGATGTTCGAGCATCGGGTGAAGCTGTTTGATGCTTTTTATACCATATGGTCTCGTAGTTTACAATGAGAAATTGAAAAGAATGAGCGGAATAACCGGGGCTCAAATTCGAGCGGCAAGAGCGCTCCTTCGATGGACTGCGGAAGAACTCGCAAAATCCGTTGGCATCGGTGTAATGACCGTGCGTCGCGCGGAAGCTGAAGACGGCCCGCCCTCAATTACAGCGGCAAACCTAAAGCTGATTAGGATAACGTTAGAAGAGGCGGGCATCGAGTTTATCGAACGCAACGGCGGCGGGGTCGGCGTGCGATTTAAGAAGCCAGAATAACCACCAGTGGCCTCCCTGCAATGGACCAACGCCGCGACGCCGGCTATTCTGGGCTGGAGCCAAAGCAAAGCTTGCGAAGGCTGCGACCGTTTCTCATCAAACCATTGCTGATTTCGGATTTGGGGCAGGTATGTCCAAACGCGCCCCAAGCGAATGGCATTCATTGGCACAGACCTTGCGACCGGCAATCCGGGAAGCTTCGAAGAATGACCCCTTGATTCTGAATCTGATCAAGCCGCTGCTGGGTATACGGATTAAGCCCACCCCTAGCCCCGCACTTCGAGATAGAAGTACAATTCCGCGGAATTCTCGGCGCTGACAGCAAGCTCCATTTCAGGAAGTCGAATGCGTCTCGCGTCTTTGAGACCACGTTTAGCAGGTCTCTGGCAATTTTCGTCCTACGTTCGCTCCTTCGCACTAGATGCTGACAAGCGCGACACAATGGGCATAAACGGCTGGTCGGCTGCTCTTCTTTTTGGATGGTCGCTCTGCGAAGACCTCATGTTTGCAACGCACTTAAATTCTGACGATTGGCACGTGTGTACTCACCCAATTCACCTTTCACGATCTCGATAAATTCCATCATGTAAACGGGTTGCACTCGGCCACGCGGTACGAGGAGCGAAATCCGCGCCGGCTCCATGATGCCAGGCGCAAGCGGTATCCACGCAAGCTTACCTTCCGAGACCTCTTTCTCCACGCCGAGCAACGAGAGGAAAGCGATACCCAGGCCGGAACGAACGAGAGCTTTAAGAATGCCGGGACGTTCGGCGCGCGCAACAATGCGGCCAGGAGTCTGTTCTCCCTCGAAAATCTGCTTCAGACCGCTATGTCGAAGCCAGTCGTCACCCGGCGCAATGAGCGCCCACTCGGCGATATCGGCCCGCGTTACAACGTCCTTTCGCGACAAGGGATGGTCTGGAGCTGTGACAATGCCGATCGGATCGGTTACCGAATGCGCTCTTTCAGCACGGACATGATCGCTGACGTCATAAGCGAGTACGAGGTCCGCTTCTTTTGCCAGAAGCTCGTTTGTAATGCGCTGGTTGTCCCCTGACATCAGGGTATAGTTCACATGCGGAAAAGTCGCCTGCAGCCGCATCATTGCGTTCGGCAATAGGTCCTCCGTGAAGGTTTCGGCTGCAGCGATGCGGATCGTTCCGCGCACGCCACCACTAAGGCTGCCAATCTCTTGCTTAACCAGCACCGCCTCTCTGCTCCAGCGACGAATATAGCTCAGAAGAACACCGCCCGCAGCCGTCGGCCGAATTCCACGCGGCAGCCGTTCGAACAGTTCAGCACCGATCTCCTGTTCGAGTTGAAGAAGCTGCCGGTTCATGGCTGACGATGCGACGTTCAAGCTTTCAGCCGCTTTTCGGATCGAGCCATGCCGGATCGCGGCATCGAAATGAATAAGCGAGGTCTTCAGAAGTGCCATACCAACCTCCTAGTGAGCGAATTATTCGAGCAGCTAGCGCCAATAAATCTGCTGGTGCAAGACCGATTAGCGGTCATATCATCGATATTGCTGAAGAGAAGGCCGACAAAGCGCATTCAGCGATGCCGGAGAAAGAGCGGTTGATCGCTCAAGGGCAATCGGACCATAGGGGATCGCAATGCTGATCAAACCGATAAAGGAGGTCGTTCCCTCAATTGAACAGGCGGTACCGGACGCGCCACCGGCTCAGGCTGCGATTGAGATCAGAGACGTTTCAATGTCTTTTCCAGGAAAACGAGCAGCCGTCGACGCACTGGTCGACGTCAACTTGTCGATCCCCGAGAACCGCTTCGTATCGATCATCGGCCGCAGCGGCTGCGGCAAGTCGACCTTGCTTCGGATTATCAGCAATCTCCTTCCGCCGACAAAAGGCGAGGTGCGTGTTCACGGCCTTTCCTCGGTGGAATACCAGCGTCGCAAGAAATTCGGTTTTGTGTTCCAGGACGCCAGCCTTTTCGCCTGGAAGACGGTGTTTCAGAATGTCGAGCTTCCTCTGGCGATCCTTGGTGCCGGTTCTCCGGCTGAGCGGAAAGAGAAAGTTCTCGATCTTCTCAATCTCGTTCATCTGGACGCCTTTGCCGATCACTATCCGGCCCAGCTTTCCGGCGGCATGCGACAGCGCGTCTCGATCGCGCGCGCTCTATCCTATGAACCGGACATTCTTTTGATGGACGAGCCCTTTGGGGCGCTCGACGATTTTACGCGGCGCGAGATGCATGACGAATTGATCCGCATCTGGAACGCACGCGGCCTGACTGTGGTTTTCGTCACTCATTCGCTCAGTGAGGCGCTGTATCTCTCGGATCAGATCATCGTCATGGCGCCGCGTCCCGGTCGGGTAAAATCGATCGTTCCCGTTCTCACCCCACGTGTGAGCAATCCAGCGCTCCGCGCTAGTCCCGATTATGTGCGCCAGATTCAGGAACTGGAGGCATTGATCCATGAGGAATGATCTCGCCGTGCCATCCGCACAGGTCACCATCGCCCGCTTCGTTTCCCGGCTCGTCGATCTGGCGCCGGCCATCGGCCTGTTTGTTGTGATCGGGATCATCTGGGAAGCCGCGGTGAAGACCTTCTCTGTTCCGAGCTATCTGCTTCCCGCCCCAAGCGCCATCGGTGTCAAAATCTGGGAAGCGCATGACATGCTTGCACAAAACCTCGCTTGGACGATGGCGGCCGCAGTTCTCGGCTTTATCATCGGCACGGCTTTCGCCGTCTCGCTGGCCGTGCTCTTCCTTTATTCGAGAGCGGCCGAACGGGCATTGTTCCCGTGGGCGATTACCTTGAAGGCGATACCCATCCTTGCCATCGCTCCGCTTCTGACCATCTGGCTCGGCTTCGGTCTGTCGCCCAAAGTGGCGATCGCGGCGATTGCCTGCTTTTTCCCGACCCTGGTCAACACAGTAAAGGGACTGCGCACTGTCGATCGGCAGAGCCTGGAGTTTCTTTCGGTCATTGGCGCGACCAAGGCGCAAACCTTTCGTCATGCTCGGTTTTACGCTGCCCTGCCTTATATCTTTGCCGCAGCCAAAGTGAGTTCCAGCACGGCTGTCATCGGTGCCATCGTGGCGGAATTTACCGGCGCCAATTTCGGGATCGGGACGGTCATCGTCACAGCCGGCTACCAGCAGGACGCCGCAATGCTCTTTGCGGCGATCGCAGCATCATCCGTCGCAACCATCCTGATGTTCTATCTCGTGATCATCATCGAAAAAATCGGTCTGTTCTGGCCCGAAGCCAGCATGGACGCATGAACCATTTCCAACCTGTTCGGAGACTTTGCAATGAAATTACGTGCAAGAGCCCTTTCCGCTGCCCTGACGCTGACTGCCATCGTTGCTCTTTCGGCGCCGGTTTTTGCGGCTGACAAGGTCTCGCTTCGATTGCCATGGCTCCTCAATGTGCAGTCTGCCGGCTATGTGATGGCGCGCGAAAAAGGCTTCTACGCTGACGCCGGGCTGGACGTCGACATCATGCCAGGTGGCCCCAACCTGAATTCGACGGCTCTGGTGGCCTCAGGCGCAAATACGTTCGGAACCAACGATGTCGGGCAGATCCTGTTGGGGGACGCTAACGGCATGGATCTCGTCATGGTTGCAGCATGCTTCCAGCGCCATCCGGCCGGTGTGGTCTCGATGGAGAAAAGCGGCATCAAGAAACCCGCCGACCTGATCGGCAAGACGCTCGCCTATACGGAAGGCGGTCCATGGACATTGACCAAAGCGATGCTCGCCAAGGCGGGCGTGTCACTCGATAAGATTAAGCTCGTAGTGTCGCCGAGCGACCAGCTCTTGGTCAACGGCTCCGTCGACGCCAGGACCGACTTCGTCATCAACGAAGCGGTGGCTCTCGACCTGCAGGGACACAAGACATCGTCACTGCTGCCCTCGGATTTTGGCATCAGCACCTATGCGGAGGTGATCTTTGCGGCCCGCAAGACCGTCGACAGCAATCCGGATTTGGTCAAGCGCTTCGTCGCGGCGACTCAGAAGGGCTATGACTATGCCTACGCGCACAAGGACGAGGCCGTGAAGACCATCGTCGGCCTTAACAATCAGCTCGATCCAGTGCAACAAACCAAGCAGATCGAACTGCAGGAGAGCTTTGTCTACACCGATTTCTCACGCGCCAAGGGTGCATGCGCCTTCGACGGCGCAGTGATCGGAGAGACCGAGAAAACGCTTCGGGAATTCGGCGATCTGAAAACCGATGTCGACGCCTCGAAGACATACTCGATCGAATTCATACCCGCGAAATAATACTGCACCTGAGGACGAAACCATGACGATCCAACACACGCCCATTCATCCCGGCGGCTTGCAGATGCATCTGAAGATCAAGCCAGGCGATGTTTCTCGCTATGTCCTGACTCCCGGCGACCCCGGCCGCGTGCCCGTCGTTGGAAGTTCGTGGGATTCCTACGAGGAAGTGGCTTATTTTCGTGAGTACCGCACGGCGCGTGGCAAGCTCGATGGGGTCGACATCACGGCCTGCTCCCATGGTGTCGGCGGCCCTTCGACGGATATCGCCGTTGTGGAACTCTCGAATTGCGGTGCCGACACTTTTATCCGGGTCGGTTCCTGCGCAGCTCTTCAGCCAGAGATCGAACCGGGCGATCTAGTAATCTCGACCGGCGCTCTGCGCCTTTCAGGCACCGTAGACGCCTATATCGACAAGTCCTATCCGGCGGTCGCTGATCATGAAGTGTTAATGGCGCTTATCCAGGCGGCCGAAGATATGGGCGAACGCTACCATGTAGGCCTCGCTGCCAGCGTCGACAGTTTTTATGCTGGCGAAGTCAATCCCATGCCGGGCGGCTTCCGGCAGTCGAGGATGGATCATGTCATCGATGACCTGTCGAAGGCAAAGGTGGCCAATTTCGAGATGGAAGCCGCGACCATATTTACGCTGGCGCAATTGTTCGGGTTTCGCGGCGGGATGATTTGCTCCGTTGGCGCGAATCGAATCACACGCAAGCGCGAAGATTCTTCTGATTCGATCAAGCGATGCTGTGCTGTCGCGAGCCGCGCGGTAGTCATTCTCGCCGGCTGGGACGCAAAAAAAGCCGAAACGGGCAAAAAGCACTTCTTTCCGACGCTCCTGACGAAAGCATGACGACGATGTGGAGCGCGGAAAACCCTATCCGAAACAGGCCACTGAAGGTCATCTTCGACACGGATCCCGGCGTTGATGATGCGGCGGCGCTTCTGTTTCTCCATGCCTATCCATGGGTGACGTTGGTTGGCATTACCACCGTTTTCGGCAATGCCGACATCGACACCGTAACGCGTAACGCGCTTTATCTGAAGAAGCGCTTCGCCATTTCCGCGCCGGTCGTGCGCGGCGCCGGCGCCTCGCTTGCAGGCGAGATCAGTTTGCCTCCGGCTCATATCCATGGCCAGAATGGGATTGGAGACATTCTTCTGGACCAATCCGGCCTCCCGGACCTAGATCAGCGCGCGGCGCACAGATTCATCATCGACACAGTGCGGGCTAATCCGGGTGAAGTTACGCTTTTGGCGGTCGGACGGATGACGAACCTTGCTCTTGCCCTGCGGGAGGCGCCCGACATCGCCTCCCTCGTCAGGAGCGTCGTCGTCATGGGCGGAGCCTTTTCGCTTTCGGGGCACAATGGCAACGTGACGCCGGTAGCCGAGGCAAACATGATCGGAGATCCCCTAGCAGCTGACGAGGTGTTCACAGCCGCCTGGCCAGTCACCGCAATCGGCCTCGATGTCACGCGGCAGGTTGTCATGGGACCAGCGGAACTTGATCGTCTAGCTGCCCACGGTGGCGAGATAGGGCGCTTCATCGTAGAGACATCCAGAGGATACCGCTCATTTCACGCTCAGTTCGGAATCGACGGATACTACGTTCACGATGCGACCGCAGCCGTCTATGTGGCCGATCCGTCGCTATTCCAGGTGCGCTCAGGTCCAATCCGCGTGGCAACGGAAGGGGTCGCGATCGGACAGACGATTCAGCGCGATTGGGAAACGCCCTATCCGCCTGGTGAATGGGACCTGGCTCCCGACCAGAATGTCGCTATCGGCGTGGACGCCAGTCGCGTGCTCGGCATGTTGCTTGGGACCCATATCCCAGCCCTTCTGGCATCCTGAGGGCAGTGCGGGAGATGGATGTCACAGGAAACGACAATCAGCTTTTGAACGCCCTTTTGACCACGTTGGAACACCACATCCTGCCGATGACGCGGCAGGGCGTGGCGCAGGGTAACAAGATCTTCGGCGCTGCCTTGCTGAAAAAGAGCGACCTCTCCGTCGTTCTGGCAGAGACGAATAACGAGACGGAAAATCCGCTCTGGCATGGCGAGGTTCATGCTCTCAAACGGTTTTTCGAGCAGCCGGAAGTGGGAAGGCCCTTGGCCAAGGATCTGATCTTCCTGTCCACGCACGAGCCTTGCCCAATGTGTCTTTCGGCAATCACCTGGGCGGGATTTGACAACTTCTATTCGTTCTTCACCCACGAAGATTCTCGCGACGCTTTTGCCATTCCGCATGACCTCAAGATTCTGAAGGAGGTCTTTGGTCTCGATCCTGGAAGATACCGACGCAAGAACGCGTTTTGGCAGAGCCGGTTCGTTCGCGACATGATTGCTGTTTCAGACAAAGCGGTTCGTTCGCATTTTGAAGACCGCGCCGCGGCAATAGCAGAAGAATACGCTTACCTGTCGACGCTTTACCAGCAGGACAAGCATCAAAACACCATACCGCTGAACTGAGGGCCGGAGGCGTTTTTTCAGCAGCGGGGCAGATTGGCTCGCCAACCTGCACGTTGGTCGCCGAACAACAGACGGAGCAGACGCCATACGGCCTAAGGAAAATGCAAAGCTGCGATCGGAATGGCCTTCAATTATCCCAAATAGCCAAGAGGTAGGAAAATGCCGGACTCGAATTCCACGTTGCAATTCTATCTGAACGGTGCCCTGGTCGTGATTGATGATCCATCCCCTTCGATGCTGCTCGTCGACTACCTGCGGTCGCCTGAGGTGCGGTTGACCGGGACCAAGAAGCCCTGCGGGCAAGGCGGCTGCGGCGGATGCACGGTCATTCTGTCCGACTGGCCAACCGGTGGCGGTGTCAGGCATCGCGCCATCAATTCCTGCCTCCGCAGGCTGTGTTCACTGAACGGAATGGCGATCACGACGATCGAGGGAACAGGTGGATTGCCCACGGAGGTTGCGGCTTATCCTGCGCATCATCCCACAGCCTCCCGCTTTGCACCGCCGTTCGATGCTCCGTTGCCTCTGAACCTTCTTGGAAACGTGAACACAGGGGGCGCTGATGTTTCACCGGATGGATCGAACGTCAATCCCGTCGCCTATTCTCTGGCGACGAACAACGGCAGTCAATGCGGCTATTGCAGTGTCGGCTTCGTGATGAACATGTCCGAATTCATTACCAACAAACCGCACGCTACGAAAAAGGAGATCGAGGGGATCTTCGATGGAAATCTGTGCAGATGTACCGGTTACAGACCGATCCTCACAGCAATGGAAACATGGGCAAGCGATTGGGACGCGGGCGATGAACAAAACCGCATGAAATGTTTCCAGGACAATCCGCCCGTCAATGTTCCTAAGACGGTGACCATACCGGTCCCGCAGTCTCCCACCCCCCAACCGCCTCTGTGGATGGACAATACGGATTTAGAGTGGTTTGCACCTGCAAGCATCAGCGACCTACAAAACATCTACAACAGTCTGACCCGGGACCAGAAGAAGCGCGTCCGCTTCATTCACGGTGGTACGTCGTTCGGCATCTATAAAGCTGAGTTCGCAGAAGTAGACGCCTTCATCGACCTGGCCGGAGTCGCCGAGTTGAACGGAAATGTATCCGGCGATTACTCCAAAGTGATTGTGCCTGCAGGAGCGACATACACCCAGGCGATTGATTATATCGAAGGCATTTATAGCGCCGAGGGAGACCTAGGCGCGACACTCTGGGACCCCATCTGCTACATGCTGAAACGTACAGCCGGTCGAATCGTCCGGAACGTGGCGACCGTAGGGGGCAACTTGATGCTTTATCTGCATCACGTGGCCAGCGGGGATCCATTTCCTTCGGATTTGGCAACTGCTCTCTCTCAGAGCGAGGACACCAATATAGTCGTCTATTTATACATGGGAGACACTGGACAGTTCATATCACAAAAATATAAAACAGTAGATCTGTTCTCCAGTATCGCGGATGGAAGTATCACTCCTGACGTGCTGATTATAGCAGCCGTAACCTTTCCCCTAAATTCATATTATGGGGGACAAAAATACTTTCAGATTGCTCAGAAAGTTGCGCTCAGGGAAGTCAATTCTCATTCCATCGTCAATTCCGGCATTACTTTTCGGTGGGACGAGTCACTCACGATGACCGTAAGGGCCTGCTTCGGGGGCGTCACCGGTTCGATTTGGCCTGCAGATTTCAACATCTTCAGCCCCTTCAGCGGAACATCGGGGCTCAATCTGACAGTTCTTTCGAGCGTATGTTCGAATCTATTTGATGCCGCCAAAACTGCTCTTCAACAGGCTGCGCATGTGAGGATGGCCGATACGACAGATGAGGGTTTCACTATCGAATATAAGGCGCAACTGATAGCCGGCATGTTCTTCAAAGCAGGTATCGCTTTGATGCCAAACGTGGGCGTAACGGTTCCCGAAAACATCATTTCCGCGGCGAAGCATACCTGGGGGGCATGGCCAGTCAGCGGCGGGCGTCAAGATTACGCTGCGGAGGATTACAAAGCTCCGGTGGGTCAGCCTTACATCAAAGCAACGGCCCTGGAACAATGTTCAGGCCGAACACACTACACGCATGAACTGGCATATCCTCAAGGTACCTTCCACGCTGCTTTCGTACAAAGCCGCAGAGCTTTGGCACAGTTCACGTTCCAATGGGCAAGTGCAACGGTAAGCGCTGATGAACTGAACAACAATTTGGCTTCAGCCTATCCGGGATTCCGACGCCTGATAACATCCCTCGATGTTCCCGTTCAGTTAGCCAATTTTCAAGGCATGGGCGGCGACCAGCCATTGTTTGCTGTCGACAAAGTTCTGTATTCCGGCCAAGCAATCGCGCTGATCCTTGCCGACACCGAACAGGACGCAAACCTGATCGCGGACTTCGTCTCGGCCAACTGTCTGGCTTATACGCCGATCGTCTGGGATGGAACCTGGGACCCAAGCTGGCAAAACCCCATCCTGACTCTGGAGGACGCAATTCAGAAGGGGAGCATCTTCCCCGACACGCCCGAGGCGGTCCCCTATCTCTGCCATATCTGGCAAATCAGGCGGCTCCGGAGCCGCATGGACTGGGCGGGGGCTCCGGTTGCTCCGTCCGATTTTGATGCCGCTCCCACGACCGACACGAAAACCATTGATGGGGCGAAGTGCCTTCACGTTGTCAATAATCAGAAAACCGGTGGCCAAGCTCATTTTTATATGGAAACGCAGGCCTGCCTTGCCATCCCGGCGGATGAAGGTCGTATCGTGGTCAACTCCTCCACCCAAAGCCCAATGGAGATGCACCAGACAGTCTCGTCGGCTCTCGGGAAACAATACAATAAGGTGAAAATCCAGACCCGGTTGCTGGGTGGGGCGTTCGGAGGCAAAACCGAGCAGGCTCGCTTTACCACAGGACCGACTGCGGTAGCCGCAGCGGTCGTGGATGCGCCGGTTCGGCTCGCGATGCCTCGCGACGAAGACACAGCCATGATCGGCAAGCGCCACGCACTTTATGGTGTTGGAGAAATCGCTGTGGACGATGGATCGGGTTTGGCGAGAGACAAGGGTGTAATAAAAGGAATGCAACTAACGATGTGGGCCGATGGCGGTGCATTTTACGACTGTTCGTTTATCGTCACGAACTGCATCCAAACCCGCATCGACAATGCATATATGATCGACAATTTCCTCAGCCAGATCGACGTGTGCAGAACGAACACCTCTCCCAATACCGCGATGCGCGCTTTTGGCGATATCCAAGCCACTAATATCGTGGAAAATCTAATCGACGATGCCGCCGCGGCCTTGAATATGCGCCCGGAGGATTTGCGCGAAAAGAATTTCTATCAGCGTGGTGATGTAACGCCTTACGGCCAGACCCTGACGGCATGCTATATGGTGGAGGTCTGGCGGTATCTGAAGCAAAAAGCCAACTTCGATGACCAGCTTGCGAAAGTTCAAACCTTCAATGCGCAAAACAAATGGCGCAAACGCGGCATCGCGCTAATCCCGGTCAAATATGGATCCGGATACAATTTCGAGCAACTGAAGCAGTCTTCAGCTATTGTTGTCGTTAACCAGGCGGACGGTTCGGTTGTCGTTCACCAGGGTGGCGTCGACATGGGGCAAGGACTACTCACGCAGGTAAGGCAGGTTGCGGCCTATGTGCTGAATATTCCGCAGACGCTCGTTCATGTGGAGTCGCCTCAGACAGACACGACCCCTAATACGAGCAGCAGCGGCGCGTCGACTGGCACACCTTACAGCGCGGAGGCCGTCAAACGCACATGCGAGCAATTGAGGCAGCAGCTGCATGAATTTGGCTATCAACTGCTCAAAGATAACGGGAACGACTGGTGCCGGGACAACGGTGTCGATTTCTGGAATTATGGGCTGGACGGGTGGAATACGCTGGTGACGACGGTGCAAGGAACCAAATTGATCTGGCAGAACGTTGTTAACTTGGCATATGCGAACCGGCTGCCGCTGACCGCCACGTTTAACGCCAATATCGAGCACGGCGACTTCGATATGCCGGTGTTACGGTTCAAGCAGCCGGACGAGCAGCAAGATATCCCGGGGATTACAAGAGCTCCCGACGTTTCCACCGTCACCGACGTGCAAAACCAATTCGTCGGGTTTACCTACTCTGCTGCCAGCTCCGTTGTTGAGGTAGACATCCTCACGGGCGAGACGACGATCCTGCGCTCGGACCTCGTCTATGACGTTGGCTGGAGCCTAAACCCCGCACTGGATGTCGGACAAGTGGAGGGCGCTTTCGTTCAGGGGATCGGCTTTCTTTTAACCGAAAACCTCGTTACCCAACAAGATGACGCTGGCCCGAATGAAAAAGGGCATTTGAATACGACCAACACCTGGCGGTATAAAATACCCGCCCATGTCACGGTGCCGCTCGAGTTCAACGTCTCTCTTTTCCCGCGAAACGATCCATCCGTGGTGGAGATCCCACCAGATGACCAGGGCGTTTTTTCCGCCAAGGAAGTAGGAGAGCCTCCCCTGGTGTTGGCAAATTCGGTGTTCTTCGCGATCAAAGATGCAATCAGGACATCGCGGTTGGAACGGAATCATAGCGCACTCTTTAATCTGCGCGCACCGGCCACAGTGCAGGAGGTCCGAAACGCCTGCGAAGTCGTGTGGAGCGAACTGGCAAGCTAACAGCACCCCGGCCGGCGGAACATTTGTGCCGTTGGCCACATGCGGCAACGCAATGCTGGCCTTCGTCGGCTGGATCAACCAGCCCACGTGACGAGCCATCGCCATGAGGTAGTGTCCGACGACACTTTGATTGGGGGCGCAGCGCCGTCGGACACTGCATGAGCCGGATCGGGGGTGGCATCCAATCTGGCAGAAGGCACTCTGCCATCTACCGGAGGTTTAGTTAAGCCGCCCGAATGGATGGGCTCGACGGCTGGCTCGCATTTTGAGCCTCGGCAACGGCCGCAGACCTAGACGACACGGACGTTTTCCGCCTTCGGATTTTTGGTTCTGCGATCCTGGCCGAGATCATAGGAGACTTTGGTATTCTTCGCGAGGGAGCCGCCACTTCGCAACTCCGAGACGTGGACGAAGACATCCTTTCCGCCATCATCTGGGGCGATGAAGCCGAAGCCCTTTTCGTCGTTGAAGAATTTGATGGTGCCTTCAGGCATGGTCGTTCCTTTCGATCACATTCATGAGAGCTATGATGATGCGACGCGACGAACTCACATTGTCGGCAATCTGGGTCTATAATCTGGCTTACTAACGCTTATTGCGCCAAGCTGAAATCACGTCGACGAGCCATCAATGCGTCCGTCTTGGCGGAACCTGCATAGCGCTGCCATTGATCACCGTGTCCATATAGTCATCTGCGAGTTCCAGCAGGGCTTCTGCTATCACTTCAGGTTCGCATCCGGCATGGAGAAGCTCATCCACTGCTGTGCCGATCTCTTGTCGGAGTTGCTCGCGACACTGCCGCTTCGACCGTTCGGCAAAACCAATCAACAATCCTTTATCTGGCATGAAGCAGCTCCTCCTCCGCGATGACGGATGTTCGCAGTAACCGAGAAGATATGGCGGAAGCGCCCACGAACAACCGCTTCAGTTGAATTTTTAAGAAGCAGCACCGGTTCGATCGTTCAGAAAGATTAATCAATCTGCAAAATCAACTATGCAATTCAAAATCCGAGATCTGTTATTGCAATGCACGATGGATTAGAAGATGTCCGTTGAGGATGCCGGCCTATTCGACTAAGCATCTCGAACCGATGGAGTATGTGTTTATGACAAGTTTTATTGAGAAATGGTCCGCAAAAAAGGCTGAGAAGCCCAAGGCTGGGACGCGCAATGCCCTCGAAGCCTTTCGGTTGAGGGTTGCCCAGCAGAAGGACTATCTCGAAGAGTATGAGCGCGACACCGCTGGCTTCAAGAAATGGCGTTCGACCTGGTTTCAGCGGGTTCCGGGCGGGTTTGGTGTGAGCATTGGCCGTGACGCGATAAGCGCAGGGGACGGGCTGAGCTACGTCGTCGTCGATAGCGCGAAGGAAGTCGCCGAGTTTCTCGATGATCTCCTGCAGCATGCTGAGCATGATGTCGGATTCCAGATAGCGCTCGAGAATAACCGCGCCCGTCGCGCAGCAGTGTTGAATGCAGCAAAGGCGCAGTCCAGCGCAACCAAGTCTGTTTCGGCCAAATCTCCCGCCAAAGCGCCGCGCGCAAAGCCCGGCCCGAGAGCAGGCAAGTCCAAGGCGAACAATTAAGCCAAAGCTTGAACCATCACCAACCCAAAACTCAGCCCGCTTCGCGCGGGCTTTGTCTTTTCGGCGCTTTGAACTATCGAACTAGTTCGTTCGTGCCGCTTTAGTTAGCGCCCCAGCGAGGTTGCAAAGCGGCTCTGTTGTGACAGCGTCCCCCGTCTGGACTGCGCCACGGTCTCATCCCACCAGTCGCCGCACCATGAGGATTTCCCCTATCTCCCTGTCGCCGTCCAACAGCCCGCCGGGAATTATCCCGACTTCGGAGAAACCTTCCCGAAGATAAAACCCTATTGCCTGTGGGTTTTCAGCGCTGACCGCCAGCTCCAGCTGCAAGATGTCAGTCTCCTTTGCAAAGTCGACGACCGCGCTGAGGAGATCTCCGGCAAGACCTGTTCGACGAAAACTCTCACGAAGATAAACCATGACAAGTGTGGCCCGATGGGCCATCTTTGCTGGACGTTGACGCAATAATCCCATCATGCCGATAGGCTCGTCCCCGCTGAACGCGATGAACACGGGATCGTTCAGCCGTCGGCGCCACTCGTCGTCGGACAAAACAGCCCAACCCTCAAATCGGCTGGCAAAGGACGACGGCTCGGTGCGAAGAGCCTCCAGGCGAATGCGTCGGAATATATCAATCTCATCAGAGGAAATTTGCCTGATCCATACTCCATCTGCACTCATAGCAGCCTCCAACAAAACGCTTTTAGGTCGCGGCGAACGCGTTGAACTCAATCCGCGCTTGCCATATGTCGGCAGGCTATCGTCTCCGAACTGCCTCGTCAGCAAGCACACCGAGACCCGCGGGGATTAGGCCCACCGCCACTCGGGGGAAGCAGAGTGAATTGCCCTGGCCCTGATTTGCGCGGACAACCCCGCCCAAATGGGATCGCCGGTAAAGCTTTCGAGATTACCGGATGCCTTGTTTAACGAGCAACATCCATATCGGGCGGCCAAGTCCGACATATCGCCACTTCGCTCGAATTCCAAAAAGGGATAACCCTCATCGGGCCGCAAAACGCGATGTCCCCATACGCTGGGCCGCACATCGGCGGACAGCACATCGAAGAGATCGTGATCGTCTGAGCGTTCGAGCGCGGTGGCAATAAGGTAACGCATGAGCGGATAATAGACCACCTGACGGCAGCCGCCGAGAACACGAATACCCGGCAGGATTGATATGACCAGAAACGCAATGAGGAGATTTGGCACCAATTGGCGTTGACGCAGTGAGGCTGCGAGGGTCTGGGGATCGAACCTCACATTGAAACCCGGCGAAGACCGACTTGTAAGAACGCCATTTTTTAGCCGCAGGGGAAATATCCGACCGTCCGCCAAACCCCAGAAGAAATCAGTGGTTTGCCGAATCCATCCCGCCCACGGCCCGGCATTGAGCTGGTCCAACGTCTGTAACAATCGTTCCGCAAACAGGCCATCGCCAGTGAGGCGGGTTGAAAGCCACGACGCCGCGTCCTCGAAATGTTCCGCGACGAGATCGGCAACATCGATGTCATCAAATTGCAGCAGCCGAATGGAGGGCGGAAACGCCCTTTGCCACAGGAACTGATTTGCAGCTTTGATCGCCTCGGCGGCCGAAGGAAACTCCGCGTCGGGTAGAATAGCCTTGAGCCGGGCCGCCGCGGCATTGGCGGGTCCAGCACCCTTTTGATCCGACAGAAGAAATCGATAAGGCCCGTGGAAGCCGCAGATACTGTAAGGATCCATTTGGCTTCGAGAAAGGCCAAAGACGTTTACCGGATGTCCGTCCAACCGAAGCCATCCAGGGCCCTTTTTTGCACTTTCCACGAATTTCACGGTCGAGGCGCTGTAGCAGACATGCCACCGGCACGCATATGCGCTCAGACCTAGGATGCTGAACAGATGCGTATAGAAAGCATCCGGCTCGATCAGCAAATGGCAATGAGGTCCAGTTTGGATAACCGGTGAAGCGGCTATTTGTCGGCTCGCATTTTCCGCACTTTCCCGATCGGCTCCTGACCTCAACGCCGTGCGCTTAACGAGCTTCTTAAACCGGGCCATCGCCTCATCGCGATGCGAACATCCGCCGCGGGCACTTTCGATATGATAAGCGGCCCTTGCATAGTCTTTGAGTGGGAGCGCCCAGAATGGCTCGAGGCCGGGCATAAGATAAGACAAGGTCTCTCTGACCTGCGCAGCGGTGCTAATACCGCAATCCGCACTCGACTGCTCCCCGCCCATTTGTCGGCACTCCTATTCCGCCAGCCCTGATTTTTACTGGTTGCGTCTGCATTGGAGTTGGTCCCAAGATGCGTCAAAAGGGGGACCGCGCGGATCGCCAAGTCCATCCTAGCGGAATGGGATCGTTCCGTTCGTTCACGAGAACGCGTGGCACAACTTCATGACAAAACTCTGCCGGCATGGCCGGCTTCACCATTGATGTCACAAAGTTTCCTAGTGATTTTAGAGAATTAGACGACACAATCGTATAGAAATTTCCGCTGTTCCAAGTGATCACAGAGTAACGGAAATAGGACTGGAGAGCCGTTGCCGAGGCTTCCAGATCGACCTGGAGATCTAGCATCGTATCCAGGACATCGCGCTTCTTGGCGACAATTTGGGTGTTGGAAAAAAATCGGGGCTTGAACAACTCATCCTTTTGACGCTCCCGTTCCAGATAAACTTCGATGTTGCGATGGCTGAGCTTTTGGACTTGCACCAGCAGGCCGCCGGGCCGGATTCGAGGCGTGACGAAAGCAAGTTGCTTTTCCCTATCACGACTGTACATCTGGAACGTCGTGTCCTCGAACAAGACGTCGTAACCGTTGCGGAAAGGTCGAAGATTGTCATCCGTGCCGTAACGTACATCATCCAGCTCGAAGAATGGCCCATGGTGGAAATGAGCGTCTTCGCTACCCCTTTGAGCAAAAAAACAGTCACGATTGCCGCCCGTTGGGCTGCAGCAGAGGGTCTTCAGTCGCCCGTCGCCCAGTTTTGCCAGCGCTCTTGCAAGTGTGCCGGCGCCTGCCCCTAAGGTATAGATGGTCGCGGCATGCCCGCTACGCGCCCATGATTGCAGACCAAACAACAGGATCGCCGCGGCGAGACGGCATTCCTCCTCCAGCCGATAGGGAATGCTTGCGAAATAATGGCTATCGAAATGCCCCCACAAACGCCGATGTGTATCCCAGAACGTCATGCAATCGAGATCGAAGGATAGAAGATCCATTTCGGGTTCTGGTCTGCCAAGATCGGGTGCACCTTCAAGCCCGCTGGCAGTTCGCTCAAAGAAAGCTGCGAACGAATTGAGCCGCGGAGCATTCCGCCAGGATTCCATGGTCTGTTGATCCACCATCGCGCGTTCCTCGACATTTAACCAAAGGATTAGTGCGGCTCTGATCCAACGTTCTGGACGAGCCTCGCGGTGCTGCTAATCGCCCTTATGCAAGGCGCTCTTTGCGGCTATCCGTGAGAACGTAGAGGTGATTGACGAGGCGCCTTGGTGCAATCTATCAATCTCGCTAGATTGACGCGCAACTGAGTTACACAAGGGCGTGATTACATAGAACTAAAAGTGCCCATGCAGCTGTTGTCAGGGCTGGATTATCTCAAGAAAACTCGCCCGTGCGATCGCCTGATAGATCGTCGCGGCATTGAGTTTGCGTTTGGCTAATCTCAGATAGAGGCGCACCACGCTTTCTGAAAGCCGCAAGGTCGAGGCGATGCGCTTCGGAACCATGCCGCTTGCAAGGAGCTGGAGGCACTCCTGCTCGCGTCTGGAAAGTTTTCGATAGCCGCCATTTTTCCGCAAGCCGGATAAGCAGAGCACTTTCTCGTGCAGGTAATAGGAAAGAATTTGGAAGTCGTGGCTGCTTGAACCGCTTAATTTTCGCCATTGAGACCTCGGCAGGTTCGACGTCGCAGAAAACAGGCTGCGCTCACCACGTGGACCTCTGACCGGAACCGTCATACCGTGCCGACCGACCCCAAATGCATTAGCCTCCCTGAAGAAGGCGCGAGTTCTCACAGACCTTCGATCCAGATCTGACCAATCGACGGGGAGAAAGCCGGTCTGGTTAAGGTCGATGACTGGGTCGATCTCGAAATAGTTCTTCCGAAGATAAAGAGACGTCCATTCTTGAGGATATGTCGTGCAATACAACGGATAGATGTTTGAGTGATTTGAGGGGCGAATTAGCAGAAAGACCAGATGAGCAAAGTCGTAGCGGTCTCGTATATCAGCCATGGCCACGTTCAAATCCGTCTTGTCGTCTACACTTTGCAAGGTCGCGAGAGACAATGACAATGGTGACTGTCGTCGGTCTTCCATGGAATTCCTTTCAAGAAGCGCGTCCGGATTGTAGTTGTCCGGGCATCTGAGGACGACCACATCGCCGCGTACGTGGGCGTTCGCAGTGGAGCGATGGCTGTTTTGCCCGTGACCGTCTATGGAAACGGCACTTATTTCGAGCCGCCAATTGCGGAGAGATCGACGCGCGTCCCTGCCCTGTAAGGATCGTTCCGGTTGGCGGAGCCCGACGTGTTCTGGCGCTCATCTTCCTGCCGTTGCTCGTATATGTCTTCATTTGTCTCGCCAGCCCGCGCCTCGTGCCTTGGTACGGCCACCTTCACGTCTGCAGGGTCTGGCGCCCGAAACACGGCCGTGCCCTCGAAATATCCCGTCTGCCAAGCGACGATGGCGTCATCGAACACCTGCGGCTGGACCTCCTCGTTGGTGGGGTTGCCGTACCACTTCATGACGATGCGATAGACCTTGGCGAACAAGCGAGTGCCCATTTTAAGATTGGCGCAAGCGTCGACGATGTCCGGCTTGAGTTCACCCGCCTCTATAATGCCGAGACCGGCCGGATATTGGGTAATCCCGACCCGTAATGTGTCGCGACCAATGTGCTGGCGGATTAGTTCCATGGCCTCGGCGAAGGTCGTCGGTTTCGGCACAAGAATGACGCGGTTTCCAGATCGGACCGTGACGGCAAGCGGATCCGGCGACCCTGCACGCTCGATGAACTGTTCCACGATCGCAGGCTTCAAGCCCGGATCGGCGCATTGCTTGATGAGGGCTGCATCTATCATCCAGTTTTCCTTTCTCAGGTATTGAAAGCGAAGACGACGGGCACATCGAAGAGCTTCGCCCAGGCATTAGTGCTCGCTTGCTGGATTGCGACGATCGATGTGCCCTTGGTCCACCAGCCGTTGCCGGTTGCCACGATGATGTCAGGACGCTGCAACATCGACTGCAGGACCGGCCAAAGGATGAGTTGTTCATAGCAAATTAGCGGAGCGATCCGAGCGCCGCCGATCTCGACGGCAGGACTTCCGAAAAGGTGGACACGAGCGCCACCGCCCTGCCTTGTCCAGGCAAGCCATGGCTGCCACATGGAGACCGGTACAGGCATGCGTTCCTGATAAAGAACCCTCGCTTCCTCGGTCGAAATCGCCACCAGCACATTGTCATAACCCACAGCGTTGACGACCGCTGCACCGGCAATGACGGTGATGTGGGGATCCCGGATTGCGTCTCGCCAGAGGCCCGCGACCGTTGGCGTCCAGAAGCCGAGCGCGCTTTCTGGAAGGACGACCACGTGGATTCCCTCGCCTGCCGCCTTGCGCGCCGTTGCAATCAGTTCACGATGACGCGCAAGCGATGCGTCGCGTCCGAGCTTTTGCCCATATTCGAGGTCGACGGCTTTCCATCCATCCAGTAGTTTCGGCTCCGTCCACGTAGCTACGGACCAAAGCCAGAACCCTCCCAGGATGATGGCCGCAGCCGGCCAAACTCGCGTGGTCATTATGAGAAGGCCAGCTGCAGTCGCGGCGAGGCCCCACCACCCCCATCCCGGAAACAAGACGCCGGCGGCCGTCAACGGATGCGCCCAGCCGGTGATGCCGAAAGGCGGCAGTCCTGTCAGGACGGCCGCTGCCAGATAGCGCACCGGCGGTCCTCCTCCCCGTCCATATCCACGCTGGTTTGCCCAGGCGACCGCATGCACCGCGACAAAAGAGAGACAGGCGCCAATCCAAAGTAGGAGCCCGGGCCAAAGCTCGGAGGAGTAGAAATTCGTGACACCTTGCGGCAGACCACGTGAGGCAGCGAGGAAATAGCCTGCCGATACTAGCGCAGCCACAAGGCGCGACGACGACATAGCCCAGAGCGCCGGAAAGAGCATTGCCACCGGAAGCGCCAGCAAGCTGCCGCTCCAGCCTGTCCAGCCGCACGCGACTGCAGCCATGACGAGCCATACGGATTGCCGGCGGCCAGGGATACGATCAAGGATCGTAGGTAAAAATCGGGCGGGCAAGACCGAGCAGGCCCGCACCGGGGATTGGTCCGAAATATCGTGAGTCATAGGAGCTCGCAAAGGAAGAGTGGAGAAAGAGGGTTCCGGGCGGCACGACCCCACCCAAATAGGACGTGATTGCCCTGCCCTCGCCGTCTGTCTTCAAGACAACGGATCGGGCAAGCAAATGGCCATCGATGACGACGCTTTCGCCGATCTCAACACGTTGGCCAGGAAGTGCTGCGACCGTCTTGATGAGTGGCGCAAAGCCACCGGCGCAGAGACCGTGACGAAGATACCCGCGCTGTCGGGCTTTCTCGAACAGGGGATTCACCGGTGGGCAGATGAAGACGAGATCGCCAACTTCAATCAGACGATCAGGCCGCTCGATGCGCCAAAGCCCGAGCGGCTCACTCGGCGTCAAGTTCAGCCTGTAATCGCCGATCCATCCGGCGACAACGACTCCGGACATGATCGTCAACGCGGCACCGAGTAACGGAATCACGCCGCTCTGCGTCACGGGTTTCTTCATTTGAGCGAGAGCCCCTGGTTCTTCGTCTGGCGAAGCGTCTCCGCCCGTTTCAACGTTTCCGTCATTTGTTCATGGGCGGCGAGCTGCTGGCCTGTCCGCATCACCGGCCAGGCTTGCTTTAGCTCTTCGCGCTGCTTTGACTGAAGACCGTCGGCGAGCTTCTCGAAGAGCGGACCGGCCGGCTCGCGGGCTTTGTTGGTGAGCAGCGTGCGGTCGCCGAACCGCTCGGCCACGGCTTTGTTGAAGTCGTCGATTTCGAGTTTGATCTCGCGGTTGCTCAGCGCGTATGCCAGCGCCGCAGGAAGATCGTTGCGATCGATCGCGTCGCGTGCGCGCTCCAGCACCGTGCGGACGGCCGGCGAGAGTGCGGGAATGTCGATCGACATACGCTGGCGCAGCGCCTGCTCATCCGCCGCCAGCCGCTTTGCCGCGTGTTCGCGCATCTGGAGATAGCGTTCGAGGTCGCGTGCCAGCGCCAGCACATTGACCTCGGCCACGCGGCGCGCCTCGCGATCCGCCTTGCTGGCGAGAATGCCGGTCTTGCCATTGAGTGGCCCGATCGACGCCGGCTCGGTGGCAAGCCTGTGCAGCGTCTCGCGAGCAGCCTGCCGGTCGGTAAGAGCGGCGTCGAAGTTCATCGCTCGGAATGCCGTCTCCGGATCGGAGAAGACGTAACGGAAGCGGATGGAGACCTCTTCCCACTGCTTCTTCAGCGACGGATCGGTGTCGAGCTTCCGTGCGACCGTGTCCGCAACCGAATTCTCGAACCGGGTCATGCCGGCAACCATGGGCTTTGACTCCTTGGCTGATGGTGTTGTCGGGGATTGTCGCAAGCCGAGATGCTCGGCGAGCACACGCAAACGGTCGGTGAGATCGGCGAGCCTGTTCTTTTGACGTAGCGTCCAGTCGAGCCGGTCACGCAGCAGCGTTCGCGCGACCGTGACAATGTGCAGGCCGCGGTTTTCGGCAAAACGGAGCGCCTGCCGATAGAGCGTCCCGCGCTCGTAATCGAGCGTGGTCTCCTTGGCGTTCTTCCGCGAGAGGATCTTCGTCAAGCCGCCGTTCAAGTGAAACGACCGCTGCCCGAAATAGAGCTGGACATCCTCGCGATGGCGGGTCATGGCGACATATGTCAGGTGCCGGTCGAGTGAGAGCGTGGCAAGCACTTTCACCCGATCGACGGTAGCACCTTGGCTCTTATGGATCGTGGTGGCATAGCCATGATCGAGATTGCTGTAGAACCGCTGCTCGACCGTCACCAGCCGCCGCAGATCGCCCTCGCCGACCATGGCGATGATCCGGTTCGGCGCGGCCTCGACGACATGAGCGATCATGCCGTTCTTGACGCCGAGCGAGCCCTCGTTCTTCAGAAAGACGATCTGGTCGCCGGCGTCGAAGCGGCGCGTGCCATCCGCGGTTTGGAAAGCATGTCCTTCTCCGACAATGCCACGCTCGACCAGCTTTGCACGGACCAGTCCATTGAGCATGTGCACGTCGCGGCGCAGATGCGCCAAGATCAGCATGGACTTGTTCGGATCGTAGTCGTGGTTCCACGATGCGACCAGACTCTCGACGGCTTGCGCCTTCAACGTTTCACCGATGACATGACCACGGCGGCGATAGGCAAGAAGCGCCTCATCGATATTGCCGCGCGCCAAGTCGAGCGAGGCATGCCGCATCCAGTCCTCGCGCTGGCGATAGATCGTCTCGAGTTCGGCATAGCCGATGCGATCGACAATGGCGCGGAACGCAGCACCCGCCTCGATCGGCTGCAGTTGCTCGGGATCACCGACCAAGACGATCTTCGCGCCAGCCCTGACCGCTGCATCGACGAAGCCCGCCATCTGCTTCGACGCGACCATACCGGCCTCATCCATGACGAACACCGTCTTTGCATCCAGCATGTCGCGCTGCTGTTTCCAGCGCAGTTCCCAAGAGGCGAGCGTGCGGCTCCGGATGCCGGCTTCTTTCTCGAGACCCTCGGCCGCCTTGCCGGCAAGGGCCGCGCCGACAACGCGATATCCGGCAAGTTCCCAGGCCTCGCGGGCCGCCTTCATCATGGTGGTCTTGCCAGCACCGGCGCGGCCGACGACGGCGGCGATCCGTGCAGAGCCCGCAACATGCTCGATCGCAGCCTTCTGTTCGGGCGAGAGACGCGTGTGACGGGAGAAGACCGCCTCCAGCACGCTCTTGGAGACGCCATTGGCTTTCCGTTCCGACAGCCAGGTCGCCTGCCGCGCCATCTCGGCTTCGAGCCGTATCAATTCCCGCATGGTGTAGCGCGCCCGCATCCGCTCGCCGGTCGCAAAATCGATCGTATCGCGCTGAAGGCGCAGCAATTCCGAGCTCTGCATGACGCGCGCCAGGAGCTGTTGGAAGACGTGGTGATCGTCGACATAGCGGTGCAGCACCTTGGCGATGTCGCGTTCATCGAACACGCTCTTCTCACGCGTAATGAGGTCGAGGACGATCTGCGGGCGCCGAAGCATCCGCCGCGCGTTTTCCGCCCGTCGCGCCTCGTTCAGGTCCAGCCGTTCGAGCTCCGCACGGACGCCCCGGCTTTCCGCCTTTCGCTCGATCGCCTTTGTCCCGACGCCAAGGTGGATGGTCGGCTCCAGCTCGATGCCCTGCTTTTCGTAGGAGCGGCCATCGATGCGAAGCTCGACACCATTGACCGCCAAATGATGGTTCTGCCGTTCGAACCATCCGTCACGCAGGGCATTGAAGTCATCGGCCGAACCGGCCCAGAGCTCATAGACGATCTTGCCGGCCTTCGTTCTGAGTGGTTGCCCATCCTCGCCGATGACCGGAACCTTCTTCGCGCCGAAACCAGCCTCGGTCAGCGGGCGTAATGTTGTCATCAGGTGGATATGCGGATTGCCGGGATTGTCGTGGTAGACCCAGTCCGCGACCATGCCGTTCGAAAGGACATGTCTTTCGACGAAGTCCCGTACGAGCGCGATGTTCTGCTCGGGCGTGAGCTCGAGTGGCAGAGCGATGGTCAGGTCACGGGCGAGCTGTGCATCGGATCGCTTCTCGAACGCCTCGACCTTGTTCCAGAAGGCCTCCGAAGCACCCGAGATCGAGCGGTCGGCGATCAGCGCGCGCACCCAATTCGGGGCATCGGCTGGAAGCGCGAACTCCTCATGCAGCAGTCCCTGCTTGCGGGTATAGTCGAGGGTGCGGGCTTCGCGCTCGTATTCCATTTTCGCGCAATGGCGGTAGGCCGCCGACAGCACCGCGCTGCGGCCGTCGCCGCGGCTGACGATGCTGACGGAGAAGTGGGCGATGGCCATGGCGACGAAAGCTCCCTGGTTCGAACTCGGCCCATCGGAGCGGCGGGCCAATCGAGCCCCCTGGCGGAGCCGCAACGCAAGACGTCGTGTCAGCGACGTATAATTGCGCCCTTGGACCCGCTCCTTCGGAACGGCCGGGATCATCCGTCAAAGTGGCGGCTTTGCCGACGTGCAGATCTGCACGTTTCCTTCGACAGGCATACGGGCGAGTTTCGGCGCTGCCGATGCACCGCCAAACAAAAGAGGATGAACGACCGAAATGAAGAAACCCTCGTCGAAAATCAGAGAAGACATCGCGCGGCTCAAAGACCAGCTCAGGCAGGCGGAGGCGCGCGAGGCCGAACGTATCGGCAGGCTCGCGCTAAGGGCGGGTCTCGGCGAAATCGAGATTGATGAAGCCCTACTTCAGACGGCCTTCGAGGATATCGCCAAACGCTTTCGCGGCGGAAAAGAAAATGCAGCCGAGAAAAAGAACGGCGGTGGGGTTGGAGCCGGTGGCGCGGTTGTCGCGTCGCTCGAGACTGGCACTGTTCAGAGCAGCACTCGCGAGGCTTGAGCGGATGCGCCAGATCTCGTCCAGCGAAGCGCGAAGGAAGGATACGCGCGAAAAAATCGAGCTTGGCGGCCTGATCGTGAAGGCTGGCCTGCGATATGAAAAGCGGGCCCTTCTTCTAGGACTGCTCATTGATGCCGCAACACGGATGCAAAACGATGGTTCGGAGCGCGCAAGGCTGATGGCGATCGGCACGGAGGCCTTTCGTGATAACACCCAGTAGGTTCCTCCTAGCTATCGTCCCGGCCGCAATCATGATCGTGGCCACGATTTTCATCCCGGGCATTGAGCTCTGGCTCGCTGCCTTCGGGAAGACCGCCGAGAGCAAGCTGGTTCTCGGCCGCATCGGCCTTGCGCTTCCCTATACGCTTGCCGCCAGCGCCGGACTGATCTGCCTGTTCGCCATCAATGGTGCGATAAACATCAAAACCGCCGGCTGGAGCGCTGTCGTTGGATGCGTAGTGGTCATCCTGATCGCCGTGCTTCGGGAGACGGTTCGGCTCGGCGGCTTTGCCAATCGTGTCCCAGCGGGCCAATCGGTCTTGGCCTATGCCGATCCATCTACGATACTCGGCGCGGTGATAGTCTTCCTTGCCGGCATCTTCTCTTTGCGCGTCGCGATGAAAGGAAACCTCGCCTTTGCGCAGACGATGCCGCGACGCGTTCGCGGACAGCGAGCGGTGCATGGTGAGACCGACTGGATGAGCATGCCGGATGCGACAAAACTCTTTCCGGAGAGCGGCGGTATCGTCATCGGCGAGCGTTACCGCGTTGACCGCGACAGCATTGCGGCCATAACGTTCCGAGCTGAAAATCCGCATAGCTGGGGAGCGGGCGGCAAGTCGCCGTTGCTCTGCTTCGACGGCACGTTCGGATCGTCGCATGGCATTGTCTTTGCCGGCTCTGGCGGCTTCAAGACGACGTCGGTGACGATCCCGACCGCACTTAAATGGGGCGGTGGACTTGTCGTACTCGACCCGTCGAAAGAGGTCGCGCCGATGGTCATCGAGCATCGACGGAAAGCTGGCCGCAAGGTGATCGTTCTCGACCCAGCCGCCTCCGAAGTTGGCTTCAACGCGCTTGACTGGATCGGGCGCTATGGTGGCACCGATGAAGAGGATATCTCCGCCGTTGCCTCGTGGATCATGAGCGACAGCGGTCGCGCGCCCAATGTGCGTGACGACTTCTTTCGATCCTCGGGACTACAATTGCTCACCGCCATGACAGCCGACATGTGCCTCTCCGGTCATACGGAACGAGAGGAGAGAACGTTGCGACTGGTGCGTGCCAATCTGTCCGAACCGGAACCGAAACTGCGGGCGAGGCTTCGAGACATCTACGACAACTCGGAATCGAATTTTGTGAGGGAAAATGTTGCCGCGTTTGTGAACATGACACCTGAAACGTTTTCAGGGGTCTACGCCAATGTCATTAAGGATACGCACTGGCTTTCCTATCCCAACTATGCCGCGCTGGTGTCCGGTTCAACGTTCTTGACCGACGAGTTGGCCAATGGCCAGACCGACGTCTTCATCAACATCGACTTGATGGCGTTGGAAACCCATTCTGGTCTCGCTCGCGTCATCATCGGCTCGTTCCTGAATGCGATCTATAACCGCGACGGCGCGATGAAGGGACGTACGCTGTTTTTGCTCGATGAGGTGGCCAGACTTGGTTACATGCGGATATTGGAAACCGCGCGCGACGCCGGTCGGAAATACGGCATCACCTTGACAATGATCTTCCAGTCCATAGGCCAGATGCGGGAAGCCTACGGCGGCCGCGATGCGGCAAGCAAATGGTTCGAGAGCGCAAGCTGGATTTCGTTTGCCGCTATCAACGATCCAGACACCGCCGACTACATTTCGAAGCGCTGCGGCGACACCACAGTCGAGGTCGATCAGATGAACCGCTCGACAGGAATGAAAGGATCTTCGCGGTCGCGATCGAAGCAACTGAGCCGCCGACCGTTGATTATGCCACACGAGGTGCTGCGTATGCGCGCAGACGAACAGATCGTGTTCACATCAAGCAATCCGCCGCTTAGATGCGGGCGCGCCATCTGGTTCCGGCGTGACGACATGAAAAGCTGTGTCAGGACGAATCTATTTCATCGAAGCGAAGGTCCTAACATGGATGGCAGCAGAGGTTAGGACCGCCCTCGTCGGGGTCGCGCCAAGCGGCTAGTCCCATAATCGAACCCATCATGGAAATGAATTAGTACACTCTGTCCGATTCAAATGCGTCGCTGGGCAGGTGAATTCCGCCGCGAGTCAGAAGATTCGGAAAGGTTTTGGTTCGGCCGATCACATTGGGGCGTTCCCGAAACAGAATTCTCAGTCGGAAAGCCAGCCTTTTGAGAAGGGCCGCCTCCAGCCCTTCTCTCCATATTTCCGATCTACGAGCGGTTGGAAAAAAGCGGGATTACTCGCTGATCTCCTTCTTCCCGCGAAGCGGTCTGCCGTTGCTCTTACGGGCACGAACCCTACTCCAACTGTGCTTGTGAACACGGCAGATGCGCGCGACATGGCGATGTCAGTCGCTTGCGCCTCCGCCTATCCCGTGGCATCGTCATTTCTTGCTCTTCGGGGTTATTCGGCGCGCCCGAGGGAAGGTGATCCCCCGGGCGAAACCGATGCTCAGATCACGCCATCAATCCCATGGAATGACGGCCATCAGGTCCTCGTCGTCCTGACCAGGATAGCGGCCCAAATTCGCATTGAGCCTGCCGTGGCCGGTGCTAATGGAAAGGCTGTAATAGGCACCACCGCTCTGGTTCTTTTTCCGCCAGATCGCACCGATTTCCACCTGCCGGCCCTTTGGAGACTTGGCAAAGAGGCGGTAAGCCGGCGCATCGGGATTGGTGCTGCGGTTTTCCTTCCCCGTGATGTCGAGATCATAAGAGATGGAAGCGATGTTGCCAGTGAGGGTCTTGCTCTCGCCGAAGTGGATAAAGTTTGCGTAGTCGGTCATTGTGTGTCTCCATTGGTTGCGGTTGGTATCCGAAGGGCCAGCCCCTTCGGGCGAAGCCTCCCCGGTCTTTCCCGGGGAATGGCCTCTGACATTCCCCGGGACAGAGTGGGGAGGGCGAAAGCCCGCCCCGCGGCGGCGAACAGGACTGTCAAGCGGCGTGGCGCGGAAGACGGAAAACTTCACGGGTCCGCTTGCGGACAGGCGCGGAAGAAAGACGGCTTCACGGGCCGCTTTACCGGCCTGGGCGGCGATGTCATGGGGCGAACAAATTGGAGTGGCCCTAAACGGGCCCCACCGAAGGTTGCGGCGCAACCGATGGACAAGAAACCGCCGCCGGGAACGGCGGAGACGAAGGAAGATCGGCTGTGTACCACCACCGGCACAGAGCTCGGACCATTCAACGAGCGGATGCCTTAAACGATCTTAGAAACCTGCATGCCGGGCCAGATGGTCGTTTCCCACTGGCTCCGGAAAACCCTACGGCGCTATGAGGAGGCGCGGGTTTCCTCCGCCTGCTCCGCTCGCCGGCGATGCCGGCTCACTCCGGCCGCGGCGGCGCCGCCCGGCGGCGCTGCGGCTGGAAAACGATTACGGACAGCGCAACGCGCAGACTCATCTCTTTTGATCGCGCCAGCGCGACGTGAAACGAGCACGCGCGCTCCGGAAATGATGAAGAGCATTGGAGAAATCAGCATGGCGCCGGCCGCGGGCCGGGATTTCGGGAATTCTCGACACGCAAAGAGCGGAACAAGGGCAGCCGCAGGAGCTTCAACATAGTGGCCCATCGGGGAGGCGGGATCGACTGCCCCCGCACTTTGCGTTCCGCTTTCATCGGGCATGGGAGGGAGCGTCGAAGGGCGGAGCCGCGCGGAAGGGAGGAAAGTCCGAAGCGGCCGTTGCAGAAGACGATCAAGGCATGCCGGCCGGCGGCCAGACATGCCCCATCCAGCCCCCGAGAGAACCGGCAGATCGGCTTGCGCAGATTGCGTCTGGCAGGAGGCGATGGTTAACGGCAAGTCTGTAGGCAGTCTGTCCTTCGAGATCATGCCGTCACTGGCGATATCATCGCCCCTCCGCAAGCATGCAAAGCAAAACGGAAGCGACCCCCAAGACTACCGCTGATGTCGCCGAAGCACCCGTTAATATCCGAACCTATTTTAGGTCGAAGCGGCCAAAGCAGCAGTGTTGACTGAGAACCAAAACCCTGCCCAGGTCAATCGCGAAAGCCCTTTGCCATTCGTCGCGCTCACCAAACAAGCCGCAAGTCTTCGGTTTGAGGCGGCCTCGTCGCCAAAGCCGCGATTTTTTAGGAATTCCGTACTGAATATCTATGAGTGCCCTGTGATCGCTAAACACCGCACCGGCTTCGCCAGAGGCCGTGTGATTGAGTTGGCAGGATGCCGAAGGCTCCAGAGACATCGGTGGTGAAACAGGCGACCCAACCCACGTGGCGAACTTAACTGTTTCGAAACTGGGCCATAATGCAGGCCGATGAAAACCGCGACCTATAGAGATCGTTGAGGCGAGGCAGCGTCATAGCTGCCGCCGATATTCCCGAGGCAGATTCGATTTCCGCCTCGGGGAAGGTTCCAAATACCTTCTATTCTTTCGCGGCCTTATGCAGCTTTCCGCGAGCTTCGGTCAGTAGCGGTAGTAACGGTGATGGTGGTGATGACGATGCTTGTACCAACCGTAATGATGGCCGCGCCAGTAATGGCTTCGGTAGCTCCGATGCGATCCCCAATAGTGAGGCCGATGATGTCGCGGACCATGCCAATGGCGGCGGTAATGGACCGTTTGAACGGATGACTGGACCTCCGGTTTCGTCATGTTCATCATCGGGGCAGCGGATGCAGCACCCGCACCGATCAACAAGCCGACACCCAGAAGCGCTGCAAGTAGACTCTGATAGATTTTCATAGTGAACCTCCATTCGTGTCATCATATTGAAACCAAACGGCTGAATGGAGCATGAATGGTTGTCGCACCTGACTTGCAGTAAAATTTTTGACCAGACGCAGCCAATTGGCGAGCCCGCAACAATCGAGATCGATACACTTTCCCGGCGGCGTCAATTCATGTTTCAGCACAGCGGCATTCGAGTTACGGAATTTCCCAGTGCTGTCTCGTTGGAGCGGGGCAGGTGTGGCCGGCAGGATGAGGTTGTCCGATCTCCCTTAGAAATCGCCAGCGCCTGCAAACAGGCAAATCCTTTCGGTGGTCGTGCTACGGGGCCCTCTGATTGCGGGACAACACGAACGCACATCGCTGTAAAAAGATGCATCGAATCAAAAGCGCGGCCGCCAGGCGAAAAACGGGAAGACAACCGGTCAGAATATTTGAAATTAGATTCGTTTCGGCTGGGAACAATCGATCGGGTGATTCGGTTGAATCGGATTGGTTGTTGGGAGTGCGCGTATCATGGTTGCTCCTCGAGCGAACTGGAAAGGCTTTATCAAATTCGGAGAGGTTGCTTTCCCGGTGGCGCTCTATACCGCGGCCTCCACATCCGAACGCATTGCGTTTCACACGCTCAATCGGGCCACGGGAAACCGCGTCCGCCGGGAATTCATCGATAGCGAAACTGAGGAGCCGGTTGACCGCGAGGACCAAGTCAAAGGTTTCGAGATCGAAGACGGGCGTTATGTCGTCCTCGAACCGGAAGAAGTCGCCGCCGCCATTCCGGATAGTGACAAGACGCTGAGGATCGAAGCTTTCATCCCCTGCGACGAGGTCGACGACATCTATTTTGACAAGCCCTACTATCTTGCTCCCGACAAGATGGGCAGCGAAGCCTTCAAGCTTTTGCGGGACGGCATGAAGAAAGCCAAGGTCGCCGCGATTGCCCGCACAGTCCTCTTCCGTCGCTTACGCACGCTTTTGATCCGCCCACATGGCAAAGGTCTGATTGGATCCACCCTAAACTACGATTACGAGGTTCGGTCTTCCGAAAATGCCTTCGATGAAATGCCGGACCTGAAGATCGAAGGTGAGATGCTGGAGCTTGCCACGCATATCATCAATACGAAGAAGGGCGCGTTCGATCCGCGCCAGATTGATGATCGATACGAGGCGGCCGTCGCCGAGCTCGTGAAGGCCAAGATCGAGGGCCGCACGCTGCCGAAGAAGAAGGCTCCGCCACCATCGAAAAAGGGCGACCTGCTGCAGGCACTTCGAGAGAGCGCGGGAATGACTGCGCCTGCAAAAGCAAAACGCACGGGCACTGCGAGCAATGCCGGAAAGAGCAAACAGGACGCAAAGCGGGCAGCAATCCCGAAATCCCGCGGCTCTGCTGGTACCCAGCAGCGCCGCGCTGGCTGAGGGAGGCTTAAATGGCGCTCCGCCCCTATTGGAAAGGCTATCTCAAGCTCTCGCTGGTCACCTGCCCTGTACAGATGATGCCAGCGACATCCGAAAACGAGAAGGTGCGTTTCCACACGTTGAATCGTGAAACGCACAATCGCATCGTCAGCCATTACGTCGACGCGGTGACCGGCAAGGCGGTCAACGAAGACGATGAAGTCAAAGGTTATCAACGCGGCGAAGACGAATACGTGATCCTGGAAGACGAGGAACTGGAGAATGTCGCGCTCGAAAGCACCAAGACGATCGACATCGAGGTATTCGCGCCCCGAGACAGCGTCGAGTGGATCTGGCTCGACACGCCTTACTATCTCTCTCCGGACGATCCGGTCGGAGAGGAAGCCTTCTCCGTGATCCGTGACGCCATGGCGGCCGAGAATATGGTCGGCATTTCGCGATTGGTGATTTCCCGGCGTGAGCGCGCCGTCATGTTGGAGCCGCGCGGCAAAGGCATCGTGCTGTGGACGCTGCGCTATGGCGATGAAGTGCGGGATGCGGATCTGTACTTCGAGCGAGTGGACGACGAGCCGGCGGACCAGGAAATGATGCCACTGGTGCTACAACTGATCAAGAAGCAGACGCAACCCTGGAGCCCGAAAATGGCCTCCGACCCGGTCCAGGATAAGCTGCTCGATATTATCGCGGCGAAGAAAAAGCAAATGAAGAAGCCGGTGAAGACCAAGCCGAACGCCAAAGATCAGGCGGAGCCAGCGCCGAGCAACGTCATTAACATCATGGACGCTCTCCGCAAATCCGTGGATGCCGAGAATCGGCCCGGCAGGCGTTGAGCCATGGTCCGCCGCCATGCCCTCCCCCTCCTCGACACGTCGATGTCATCGCGTCAATCTCGCCCGATCCGCAAACGCGATCCGGATCAGCCCAGCCTGCCGTTCGACCCGATGCCGGAACGGATCGAGCCTTGCCTCGCCCTTTTGAGGCCAACAGTCCCGGTGGGTCCAGATTGGCTCTATGAGGTGAAATGGGACGGCTATCGACTTGCGGTTCATATCGAGCCGGAGGGCGTTCGGATCATCACACGCGGCGGCCACGACTGGACACATCGATTTCCGACGATAGCCGAGGCGGCACGCAAGCTGGGTACCACGCGCGCCATCCTGGATGGCGAGGCCGTCGTTCTCAATGGGCAGGGCAAATCGGATTTTGGAGCGCTGCAGCGTTCGCTCGGCGGTCGGGGCGGAAAGCGCATCTCGACGGAAGCCATTCTCTTCGCCTTCGACCTTCTTTACCTCGATGGTCACGACTTCACACGAACCGAGCTGTCAGTGCGCCGTCATTTTCTCGAGGATTTCGTTCCGGCCGGTGGTGAGGGTGCAATTCGGCTGTCGGAGGAACTGGCGCTGGATGGGGAAATCTTGCTCGACCACGCCTGCCAGGTCGGTCTTGAAGGCATCATCGCCAAGCATCGCGATGCGCCATACCGGAGCGGCCGCACCGGCGACTGGTTGAAGATCAAATGCGTCCAATCCGAAAGCTTCATGATCGTCGGATACGAACAGTCGAAGACTGCGCGCGGCGGCTTGGGAAGTCTGTTGCTTGCCGGCAGGCGTGGATATGACTGGGTGTATGTCGGCTCCGTCGGAACGGGCTTCAACGCAAAGGATGCCGACCATCTCAAGAGGACGCTCGATCGCCTGAAGACGTCGAAGCCGGCGGTGCCGCTCAAGGGGAAGCGCTTCGTGTTTGCGCAACCGACGTTAATTGCGGAGATCAAGTTTCGCGGCTGGACTGACGATGGCAACCTTCGTCACGCCTCTTACAAAGGCCTTCGTGAAATCCAGGACAATGCGGCCGTCTTCGAAATAACCAATGGCAGCGGTTACCCGCCTTGAACCTTGATGGAAGACGACCGGAAGACGACGATCCCGGGGCAAGATCGAATAGCCCCACCTGCTGATGGTCGTGATCCAGACCGGGCTCTCGCACGCTTCCCATTCGACCGCATGACCGTGCAACGGTTCCGCCAGACATTTCCTCGCGCCCGATGGAGCGACCGGCTTCAGGCATGGACGGTACCGGGCAAGACCGCGCGGCGCCGGATTGACCGCTGGCTGGCACGGGAGGCCGCCAGGACTGACATTTTTGCAGAAGACCGCGGACGGGATGCTTACGCCTTCGAGCCGATCCTCAGTCCTTATCTCGAAGTCCAAGCCGAAGGCTTCCGAATTCGGACGCCGTATTCAAAGACCGTCATCGATGAGTTGCGTCAAATCCCTTTCGCGCGATGGGACAGCAACCATCGTGTTTGGCGGGTTCCTTTCGCCTCGTATGATGATCTTCAGCATCGCTGGGAAACCATCGAAAGGGCGGCCAAGCGCAACGAACCCGAGGAGCGCCGAAAGCGGGCCGAGGCACGCAGAGGCACTAAGGAAGAACTCTTATCAAAACGCCGCGCAGCCGAGCGCCGCCGCCGGCGCCTGCCCGTTCCTCATGACGATCTTCCACCGCTTTATCGGCCGATCGCGACCCCTGCCTACGGAATCGTCGTGATCACTGAAATTACCGGGGAGCTGGTGGACCCTATCGGTGTGGCAGATCTTTATGCCGATCTTAATGACGAGCAAGTCTGGTGCCATTGGCGACCGGCAACGCTGGAGGAGCTCATTCGCACATGGCCGGCGAAAGGCCCGGCCGGTGAATATGAGCGGATGCGTGGCTGGTGGCAGCCGACCATCGAGGAGTTGCGAGAGGCGCGACGGTCTGCCCGGTCACGGGAACGACGGCAAGGCCCAACGGCACCTATACTGGAATAATAATACCACCCCGGTATTCCTCGTTCTCTACCCCAGGCGTCCACATGTCGATGGTGGTCGACGGCGCACTTGTCTCTGTCGGCGATCTCGTGATCTGCACAGGCCCGAGGAGACGTAAGGAGAGCTTCCATTTCCACAGGAAAGCGGTTGTGGCCCTTACAGGCTGTGAAGCGCGTCCAGCGCTCGCCCTCACGCTTGAACTCATTCTTCGGCCCCGATGCGCGTAGCGTCGGAACGGCGTGCACCAATGTTGATCATGACCTCCATCGCGAGGCGCGGCGTGGTGCCAATGGCCCAATGGGCGCGAAACTTGTCGATCTCGTCAGGCGTCCTTGTATGAAAGCCGCCCTTTCGCTTGTTGATTGGCTCGATACCAACGGCGGTGTTATGACTGGCAAGCGCCCGCTTCTGAAAGCGGACCATGGCGAAACAAGATGACTATGTTCGATATACAATTAGAGTGCCAAGGCACGTCTATTCAGCGATTGAGGCTGCAGCCGACGTTGCGAACAGATCGGCAAATGCCGAGATAGTCGAGCGCCTTACGTCAGCAGTAGACAGCAGCCGACCGGAAAGGTCGCAACTCGAAGCGCGAATTACATCATCCATGGCTTCGGATCGCGGTCCTGATCACGATCACATTCGCCCTTAGCAGGCTGGTTGAGCGCCTTCGGCTTGGTGTGCCGGGTGCCGCCGCGGTGCCGATCATCACAGGGCGGCTTGAGCAACGGCTCTGGTAAGCGAGAAGCGATGCCAATGGTCAGGCTACCTTCGCAATCTTGCCCAGTCGCTTGATCGCCTGCTCTAACGGGCGCTGTCCATCAGAATAGTCCTCCCAGGCCGACGACCTTGCCAGCAGCGCTGGTACGGTCCGGATCGTGAATCGTTTCGGATCGAGGTCCGTTTTGACTTGCGCCCATGTGAGCGGCATCGAAACGGTCGCACCAGGTCTTGCCCTTGGAGACAAAGGAGCGACCGCCGTTGCCATGCGGTCATTGCGCAGATAATCGAGGAAGATGCGACCGCTGCGCAGGCTCTTGGTCATCTTGATGAGATAAAGATCAGGATTATCACAAGCCATATGCCGACAGATCTCATGAGCAAATTCCTTAGCCTCCGGCCACGAGAGCGGTTTGCGTTTGTTGACAGCAAGCGGCGTCACCACGTGCAAGCCCTTGCCACCGGTCGTCTTACAAAAACTGATCATGCCGAGTTCATCCAGCCGGTCACGCATCTCGCGCGCGGCGGCAACCACGGTGGAGAACGGTACGTCCGGTCCTGGGTCAAGATCGAAGACGAGGCGCCCCGGCACTTCCGGCTGCTCTGGCTCGCAATTCCATGGATGCAGCTCGAGTGCGGCGATCTGAGCCACGGCAGCCAGTCCCTCGACGCGGTCGATTTGGAGATAGGGTTTCTTGTCGCCGAAGACCTTCACCAATTCAAGCAGGTTCGACTGGCCTGGCATGGCATGCCGCTGGAAAAATTGTTCACCACCAATACCGTCGGGCGCGCGGATAATGGAACAGGGCCTGCCCCTGATATGCCCGATGACCCAGTGGCCGACCGCCTCGTAGTAGCGGGCAAGCTCTTCCTTGGTGACCGGTTCGCCGTCATTGGCGTCGGGCCAAAGCGGCTTGTCGGGGCTGGAGATTAGCACGCTCATGACATCGACCTTGGCACCTTTGCGACGAGATGGCGTCTTTGCCACCGGTGCCGGTTGCGGTACATCGGCTTTCGTGATCTTCGCTGGACGCTCGGCTTCGACTTCTTGAGCCGGCTTGTCCTCACGTAAGCCTTTGAAAGCTGCCTGCCGGACGAGACCGTCGGCCGTCCAGCCGGCGAACTCGATTTCCGCGACAAGGTCCGGCTTGAGCCATGTAATCTCCGGCGTTTTCTTTGGTGCGCCGATTCCTGCGAACGGCGATTTCGCAGCGGCAAGTGCCTTGAGCTTTGGAAGAAGGGTTTCGACCTTTTTCGTCCCGTAGCCCGTACCCACCCTTCCCACATACACAAGATGGTCGCCGCGGTGGACGCCGACCAGCAATGAACGGAACTTGCCGTTGGTGGTTGCGTAGGCGCCGATCACCACTTCATGGCCAGCCCGGCATTTCGATTTCGCCCAGGTCTCGGTGCGGCCGGACTGATAAGGTGCATCCGCCTGTTTCGAGACGATGCCTTCGAGAGACAGTTTACACGCCGACCTCAGCACAGCGTCACCGCCGGTCTCGAAATGTTCAACAAATCGGATGCGCGTGTCGTTGTCGCCATCTGCAAGTAATGCCTTCAGCCGGGCCTTTCGCTCGATGAGCGGCTCGGATCGCAGATCTTCCCCGCCATCGTAGAGGAGATCGAAGGCGAAGTAGACCAGATCGCCGGTCTTACCTTCGGAAAGAGCGGCTTGCAGGGCTGCGAAGTCCGGGGCTCCGTGTTCATCGAGAGCACATATTTCGCCGTCGATGATGCAGTCCGGCAATGACGAGGCCGAATCGGCGATCTGTGGATACTTGCCCGTCCAGTCGAGACCTTTCCGGGTCTTCAGCGTGACCTCCCCATTAAGGACACGCATCTGGATCCGATAGCCATCAAACTTGATTTCGTGGAGCCAGCCCGTGCCGGCCGGCGGACGCTCAAGTGTTTCGCACAGTTGAGGAGCAATGAAATCAGGAAGATCGACTGAGGTGATGGTGTCTGCCTTATCGTCATCCTGAGCGGCGACCTTGCGCTCGGCGGCGGCGAGCCCCTGATTGCTGTCCCATACCGCGTCGGCATCTACGTTGCCGCCTTCGACCATGAACGGTTTGGGCTTGCGGCCCTTGCCGGCTGCGATCATTTCCATCGTGCGGCCCGAGGCCACCGAAGTGGCGTTCTTTTCCAGGATCGCCGCACCATTCTCGTCAACCGAGAACTCGTCATGGTGCTTGATCAAAAGCCAGTTGGTCCGTTTGCCGCGATCGCGGTCGTTGCGCATGCGCACCAGCACGAAACTGCCGTGCAGGCGTTTCCCTTCGAGCGTGAACTTGAAATCGCCCTTTGCGAGTGCCTGTTGCGGGCTCCTTTTTCCCTCCGGCTCCCAATAGCCGCGATCCCAGAGCATCACCGTGCCGCCGCCATATTGGCCTTTGGGGATCGTGCCTTCAAAGTCACCGTAATCGAGTGGATGGTCCTCGACCTCGACCGCGAGGCGCTTGTCATGCGGATCGAGAGATGGCCCTTTGGTCACGGCCCAGGATTTGAAGACGCCATCGAGCTCAAGGCGAAGATCGTAGTGCAATCGGGTCGCATCGTGCTTCTGGATTATAAACCGTCGGCGGTTCGCGCGGGCGATCTGCGTTTCGCCGCTAGGCTCAGCCGTCTTCTGAAAATCACGCTTCGATCGGTAGGTGGATAATGTGTCGCTGGCCATCTTGATTCCCGGCTGCTTGGCATAGGTGTCTAGGAGGCAATCACTTCTGATCCAGTCCAGGAGGCGTGGTGCTCCCGCCGGACGTCCTTCAGGCGTTTTTCGCGTCGATCGTGGCGTTCCGCTCTCAGCGGGAAAGTTGGCCGTCTGGTCGTTCGAGGCGCCTTTGGTCGATCGTTCAAACTAGAACTGGGCGTTTTATCGGCCATATCGAGTCTCCTTTTTCTGGAAACTCCTCGGCAGGCGTTTTGTGCCGGTGCGTAAAATAAAATGCCGCCATATCCGCGCCGTGCCAGACTGGACAGGCAATCCAAAGGAAGTATTTGGCCCGAGCACCCGTGCATTCGCGCGAACCAATCGACTTGAAGTGCGTTGTTCTCTCAGAAACAACAAGGAGACATCCTAATGGATTGGAATCGCGTCGAAGGAAATTGGAAGCAGATCAAGGGCAAGATCAAGGAGCAGTGGGGCAAGCTGACGGATGACGATCTTGATCAGATCGCCGGCAAGCGGGATCAGCTCGAAGGAAAGATCCAGGAACGCTACGGCATCGAGAAGGATCGCGTACGGTCGGATGTCGATGATTGGTATAATCGTCAGAACTGGTAGGCGAAAGGAGCGTTTTGGTAACAGGAGGCTCTTTAAAAACCCGCCCATATCATTCGCACCGAGGCCTACGCGTGCTTTAGGCAAGTAGGCGCTACGGCGGGTTCGCCCTTACGGCAAGCGATGGCATATTCGATGGCACTTAGTAGGTCCGAAGCTGAGACGGGCTTGGAAAGTACACCGATTGCATCCGAATTTGCGATGACGGCCTCGGGATTGGCCGTCGTGAATATGATGGTAACGCCATGCGTTTGTCGTAAATAAGCGGCCGAGGTGGGACCGGTAGGCCCATCGCTGAGATTAACATCAACGAGAGCGATATCGACTGTTGCGCCAAGCTTCCGAGCATCGGCAGCGTTGGTGACGGGTCCTGCGACCTCGTAGCCCAAGGAGCGCAAGACGTACTCCATATCAAGGCCAATCAGGAGTTCATCTTCGACAACGAGGATTCGCATGATGGTCTCTAACAAAGCCGTTAAGAAATTTGTCCGATATCGCCAGTCGTTCCCAAGGACGACTGCCTATACTTGCACCGGCAGTCGCATTCACCTCATCCCAGGCCAAACGAAGGCTGACGACGCTTTCGGGGCACTCGAACACCTCTCCAATAAAAAAGTTCCGCGGCACATCATCTAGTCGAACGAACAGAGTGCCGGACGCCAATTTGGCCCACTGACATTCATCGCTCCGCCGGCCTGACAGCACTGCATTGCCTTTGAAGCGCCTTGGCTGGATTCCCACTTTTCAGCGCATAGGATAATGCTATTCTTCCCGCGGTCTCCCGGCCGGCGACGGCGAAGCCCTGGCCAATGCTTTGGCTCGCAAACCTGAAATAATGGCTCGTCTCATTTTGCAATCTTGTGGTGAACGCAAAAAGGCAAGAGGAATAAGTGTCACGAAAACCCAAAGACGGTCATCCGGGTGAGACGATCGTACCGCCTCTTGTCAACGTACAGCCCGGGCCTCCGGCCGCCGCTCCACTGTCAGCCGAGGCGTGGCTTGCGGCCATTGTCGAAAATTCTGACGACGCCATTATCAGCAAATCCGTAGACGGCATTATCACAAGCTGGAACAAGAGCGCCGAGCAGCTGTTCGGCTTCGTTGCGTCGGAGGCAATAGATCAGCCCATCACCATTATCGTTCCGCCCCACCTCTTGGAGGAAGAAGACACCATCATCTCCTCCATTCGGGCGGGCGAGCGGATTGAACATTTTGAAACGGTGAGACGCCGTAAAGATGGAACGCTGGTGGACGTTTCGCTCACCGCTTCCCCCGTGCGAGACAAGAATGGCACGATCATCGGCGCCTCCAAGATTGTCCGTGACATTTCGGAGCGAAAGCGGCTGGTCGAGCGGCAGGACCTGCTTCTACGAGAAATGAATCACCGCGTGAAGAACCTGTTCGCCGTCGTGAATTCGCTCGTTTCCATGCGTGAAAAGACTGCAACAAGCGTCAGTGCCTTGGCCGATGACCTTCGTGGACGGATCAGGGCCTTGGCCGCAGCGCATAGCCTCACGATGCCCGCGACGGACAGTGCCTCTCAATCAAGTGTTTTGGTAAGCCTCTTTGCTCTCATTCAAGCTATTTTCACAGCCCATCAAGACAAGGATAATGAACGCATCGTGGTCAGAGGCAGTGATATCCAAGTGAGTGCTTCGGCCCTCACTTCGCTCGCAATGCTTTTTCACGAGTTCGTGACCAATTCTATAAAGTACGGCGCGCTTTCGACGATCGCTGGTCATATCGAAGTTGAAATAAAGAACGAAGATGGTCTTTTGCTGGAATGGGTGGAAATCGGCGGCCCTCGCATTCACATGCCCGCCGGACCGAGCGGCTTCGGCTCACGACTGGAGCGCCTGACGATTGAAAGCATGAACGGTTCGATCAGCCGTGACTGGAAACCCGAGGGGCTGAGTCTTGCCCTGAGGATACCGAGCCAGTCCCTTTTGGCGAAATAATATCACGAGACAAGCCAGGCTGCCGGATTGCGGAAGGGTCAGAGAGCCATGTGCCAAGATCCCTCGGACTCATCTGTCTTGGCACCAGGAAACGAAGCGTACTTGACTCAATCGCAAATGAGAACATAATAAGAACAAATTGCCGGAGCGGTCACCGGCCGCGCAATTCCATATCGACGAATCCGCATTTGGAACTCCCTTCTAGGGGGTGCAGGAAGAGATTGCCTCATGACAGCCGTAGCCACTCAGAGAGATGAACCACAACCCGACCAGGTGAATACCGCACTCGATCTGTTCGAGGGCGATGCTAACGCCACGATCGGCGCCTTGCTCAACGAGCTGCAATTCGTTCGTGGCCAACTAGCTCTTTGCGGGGCTGGAATGAGCGTCGGCTTCACCCGTGGCTGGGTTCCGACCTTTGACAGCGAAGGAGGGAGCAATGTTTGAATATTCGAGAGAGCCCAGGCCAAGAGATGCCTTCTCAGCATCACACCGGACGAGGCGATGGCCCTCTATGAGTTTGTCGGCCATTTGAACCGGCACGCCTTCGACACTTTTAAAGATGATGTTCCCAGCTTTCGCGGCAAGTCGAGTGACATGCGTCATCATCTCGATGTCATGCGCGACCTCTTGGAAAACGTGATGAACTATCCGACTTTGGATGACGAGCTTGACTGGGATGAACCAAAGCCAGTTTCCACGGACGAAGTCCATGGTTTGCTGCTGACGGAGATCGGTAACTGGTCTGGCATTCGATTCCTTCGGATTGCGGTTTACTGGAAAGACGCACGCAGATGTTTTGGTATCCTTGAACTTGCAATCGACGACGAGGCGGTGAAACCTGCGGCCTCTTTGAGGTCGAAGATCTTGCCGGCAATCCAATCGATTGCGGGCCTGGCTGGACCCAATCCGGCGCCGATCTCGATGCGACATCCGCATCTTCATCAATGCGTTCCCGCTGCAGCAGTTGGAAGCGCGCAATGAAGACTGCATCAATGAAATGCTCGCGGCAAAAGTCGCCTGATTGTGAGCGGCCTGAAGTAAAGCGGCGTGGCTGTGCTGGTTACAAACCATATGGTCGCCTCCTTTAGCCATATGTGATATTCGATTGCCAAAGGCGGCAAATCAGTTCACCTTCCGCGCATGTTCGATATCGCGCAACCCTTCGTGACCGATGACGATCCTGACAGGTACATCCGCTGCCAGGACGCGCTGCAGGGCGCTTTTCGGGATTTGCTAGGTTCTGCGGTCGAGGCTGGATGGGCAGAGCGCGAGATCTTGCTTGCGATCGCCGACTTGGTGGACAATCAGCTCCTCTCACTCGAAGCCAACCGAAACACGGAAAGCCTCATCGCGCTGTTGAAACGGATGACCTAAACCTCCTCCCGGGCCGCCATACGATGAGCCTCTCAGGCACCCGAAAGCTTCCAACATCCCCCTTCTTGAAGATGGTTTTTAGCGCTCCTAAATCACCTCCACTCAACGCCATGAAAGGAGGTACGTGATGGCACTCGAGTTGTTTGACCGGCCGCTCTACGCGCGGCGAAAATACATTGTCCAGGAAATCACCGGTCTGGACGATGTCTTCGACTTTCTCGACGAATGGCCGAAGGAAAAGCGGGATCTCACCTACGAGGTAATGTTGAAAGCCTGCAGAATGGCCGCGAACCGTGAATTGCCTGTATCGGTCATTGCGGAGAATTTCCGGCGCTTTCTCAAGCGACACGGAAGGCTGGCGGATATAGAGGATATGCCTATGCATTTTCGGCGCGCCAAAGACAGCAACGTTTCCAACAATTAAGTCAGCGACCGTATCAAGGGCCGGATAGAGTTTCGGCCCTCTTTATTCGTCGCCTGCATTCCGGAGCGCTATTTCAAGTCGCTCACCAGCTGAAGCGAGGACCGAAAGAGCCATAGGAACCCGGTGCCGACCCGCCTGGATCCAGCTGATTGTCGCGTTGGACTCTCTCTTCCCATCGCCGGCGGTCGGCCGCTTTGTCTTTGGCGTTATCGGGATCTGTCGATTTGCTCGCGGTTACGGAGCGAGATTGACCGCCATGTCCGCCGATCGTCGAGCAGGAAACGACGAAAACGGACGGAAAAATAATCAGAACGCCTAAAGCAGCTGCCCTGGTAAACCCGTAGTAGAACGGCTGCATAGACATGCCTCATGCTCTCTTTAACCATCTGCAATAACGAGAGATGTTATTCGATTTCGCGCCGAGTGGAAACCAGAGGCTATCGGATTCCATGTGATGGACGGTACCGCTGCCGGCTCCATCGGACACACCGCGTCCACTGCATGTCACAAGCTATATTTGGAGGTCGCGCTGAAGGCGACCATCGCTCACTGAAAATTCCTGGATTTCACCTTCAACGTATCGATATGCCGATCAGGCTCATAAATCTCCCGCACCTTCATCACGGCCCGCTCCCGTGAATCCGGCGTCCCTGGCGTCCCATGCGCGAATTCATCGCCGCGACCGGTCGGCAGCTTGAACGTCTCATCGCGATCGGCAAGACCGGAGAGATCGGCGGTCAAATCAAAAAGCTGCTGAGCAACGAGATGCACGACCTCGCCTTCGCGCTGGATGCGGCCATTGATCGCCATCATGCTGGATCCAAGCACGACCTGCCGGCGGCGCTCGAAGAGTGTTGGCCAGACGACGACGTTGGCCGGGCCGGTCTCGTCCTCGACGGTCAGGAACACGACGCCCTTGGCCGAGCCCGGCTTCTGTCGCACCAGCACGAGGCCTGCCGTCATCAGCCAACGGCCATCACTAGATGACATCGCCTCTTCGCAGGTGACGATATTGCGTGACGCGAGATCCTTGCGCAGGAAAGCGATCGGATGCTGGCGCAGCGTCAGACCCGTATGGCTATAGTCGTGGATGACGTTATGCCCCTCTGTCATCTGGCGAAGGCTGACCTGAGGCTCCTGCTGCTCGGCGATTGTTTTGCGCTCCCGCTTGGCGGCCGCCGCAAAGAGCGGCAAGGGCTCGTCGCGCAGCGCCTTGATCGCCCAGAGCGCATCGCGGCGCTGCAGCTTGAGCGACGACAGAAAGGCGTCCGCCTCGGCGAGCTCCACCAGCGACGCCGCCGGCACGCCTGATCGCCGCCACAGATCATCAATACTGTCGAAGGGGTGATCGGCCCACGCAGCCACGATGCGAGCAGCATCGATCTGGGCAAGCCATGGACCATGCGCATGCCAAGGCGAACGGCATGAGCGTTGCTGCCGTCGATCGGCTCCAGCGTGCAGTCCCATCTCGACCGGTTGATACAGGCCGGCCGGACTTCGACACCATGCTTACGGGCGTCGCCGACGATCTGGGCCGGCGCATAAAAGCCCATCGGCTGCGAGTTCAACAAAGCCGCGCAAAAGGCGTCGGGATAATGGCATTTACCGAGCGCGCGATGGAGATGCTTGGCGCTCGCCGCTGCGCGCGGCGGTTTTACGCGTTGGTGCAGCTCTCAAAATCCGCTGATTATGCGGATCTTGGATCCATCGCTGAAGCGGCTGAATCTGAAATCCTGCGGGTCGACAAGCGGCGGCGTGCCGGTGATAAGATCTGCCATAAGCCTGCCGGCGGCAGGGCCGATGCCGAACCCGTGGCCGGAGAAACCGGTGGCGATGAAAAAGCCCGGCGTCTGCTCGACTGGCGAAATGACTGGTATCGCATCCGGCGTGACGTCGATCTTGCCCGCCCATCGCTGGGCGATCTCTGCCTTCTCGAAGGCCGGAAACGCCTTGCGCAGGTTCGCGAGCGCCTTGTCCTGAAGGTTAAAAGAGGGCTTGGGGTCGAGGACTCGGTTATATTCGAAAGGCGACGCCTCGTCCATCTTCCATCTCCTGGCGATGCGTGCTTCGTCGACGAAGCCCATGCCCGCCCGCAATATGAGCGACCGCCATTCGGCGCCGAGCGCAGGCAAGAAGTCGCGCAAGAACCGAAAGCTGTCAGGAGTGATGTCGACGATGTTTTCGAAGCCATTGGCGACCGTGTAGCCGCCGTCCTGGCGCTTGCGGATGGCAAAACCATTCGTCCAGATCGCCGATTCCGGCCCGTTTTCGAGGGGCTTGGTACGGATCACCGAATTCGTGACCTTGAGCTGTGGCAGCCGGATGCCGGCATTGCCGGCAAACAGGCTCGACCAGGCGCCGCCGGCAAGCACAGCGGCGTCACAGGCGATGTAGCCTCGTTCGGTGAAGACGCCGCAGACCTTGCCGGCCTTCAGGTCGATGCCGCGCACCGCACATTCGGTGAGCACATGCGCGCCGCGGTCGCGTGCGCCCTCGGCGATCGCTGGGGCCGCCCGCTGCGGTTCGGCCCGCCCATCGATGGCGGTATACAGCGCACCCTTGACGTCCAGCCGAGATCCCGGGTTCATCGCCGTGAACTCCTCGGCGGTCAGCATCCGCGTATCGAGCTGGTAGCCTTCGAGGTTCTTCATCCAGTTGCGATGATCCTCCACCTCTTTGTCCGTCAGGCAGGCGAAGGTGATCCCGGCGCGGCTGTATCCGACATCGCGGCCAAGCTTTTCGTTTAGGCCCGGCCACATGCGCAACGCCTCCGCCATCAGCGGAACTTCGCGTGGGTCGCGGCGGGTGATCCGGACCCAGCCCCAGTTGCGGCTGGACTGTTCATGACCGATGCCACCCTTCTCGCACAAGGCAACTTTCAGGCCGCGTTCGGTAAGCTCGAGCGTCGTCGACGCTCCGATGATACCGCCACCAATGACGACGACATCGACCTTCTCAGGAAGGTCTGCGTCTCCATGGAACGGGACGACATAAGGACCGGGCATTTTCGATAGGGCTCCGTGATTCGCAGGCTCTGCGGATTGAGGGATGTTTCGGCGAGTGGGGTACCTAGCCGTGAAGCTCGAGGCGACCAGCGGCCGGGGTGGTGGAAAAACGGTCAGAGCGAAATGCCGACAGATCATGCAACGGCGACCGGCCGCTGACGAGATCAGCAAGGATCTTCCCGGTCACCGGGCCGAGGCAGAAACCGTGGCCGGAAAAACCCATGCCGACGACGAGGCCCTCGACGCCGGGCACATGATCGAGGACCGGGACGGCATCGGGCGTCAAGTCGAGAAGCCCGGCCCAGCATTCCTCGATCGGCGTCGCGTCGAGACCCGGCAGCAGGAAAGCCAGCTTCTCGATGATTTCGCGCAGGCTCGATAGCGGCGGGCGAATGACCGGCCGGGCACCGGCCGCAGTTTCCATGATTTCCATCGCTCCGCCCCAGGGCAGCGCCCCACTGGTGATCCGTAAACGGCCACTTGCCTCCTGGCGCCCGGCCCAGTCGCCGCCGGAAACGCCGATCACCTGTTCCAGAACCGGAGGGATCGGAACGCTGCGGATGACAGCGACCATCGGCGTCTCGATCGGCACCCGCACGCCCAGTGGCTTCAGCAATTCATTCCCCATGACGCCGGCGACCAGCACGACGCCGTCGGCGGCGATCCGGCGCTCGACAGTTCGCACGCCGCACACCTTTCCGCCCGAAACCTCGATCGCTTCGACGGCTTCCGCCATGATACGCGTCACGCCAAGACGATCGAGCATCCCCATATAGGCGGCACTTGTCGCTTGCGGATCGGCATGACCATCGCTCGCGCAGAAGGAAGCGCCGAGTATCGTCGGAGAAACCGCCGGAGCAATGGCGCGCACATCGTCATTGCTGGCGAGGAAGGTCAGGTCGAGCCCCAACTCTCGCTGCCCGCGCACCATGGTGCGGATCTGCTCGTATTCCTCCGCATTGCGAGCAAGGCGCAGATTTCCCTTGCGCCGGTAGTGGGTTGGGGCACCGAGCTCCTGGTGCAGCGTCTGCCAGATCTCGATTGCTTCCATTGCCAATGGCAGCTCGGCGGGATCGCGACCTGACTGGCGAACGCCGGCGAGTGTCCAACCGGAGGCCATCGCCGCCGGCCCGAACCGGTCGATCACGGCGACACTGGCGCCTGCTTTCGCCAATGTATAAGCCGTCGCGGCGCCGCTGATACCCGCACCGATGACGGCAACGTCGAACTTTTCCACTCTGCGCTCCTGCTGATCGCCACGCGGCGTATTGCTGATTAAGTTTGGCCGGACGGGGTCAACCACCCGATCCGACCAGATGATTGCCGCGTTTCATCGACGCGGCGCGAGGGATATCAGCCTTTCGGCACGACCATCGCAAACTTGCGGAAGGACTTCAGCACCTCAAGGGAAATCGGCGCGTTGACCGGCACGTTGACAATGTCGCCGGGACCGATACGACGGATAGCCTCGCCGGCGACCTGGCAATCGGCCTCGCCTTCCATGACGATGAAACTCTCGGCCAGCGGTCGCGCCGGATAGGTGTAGAGGCCGGGCGCGGCACCCCAGACGGCGACCTTCGTTGCCGCGTCCGCATCGCCCTCGTCGACCCAGATCATCCGTCGATAGGATCGCGCGCCATTGGCGGCAATCGCCGCCTCGCTACGGCCAGCCTCGTCGTCGATACGCTGAAAAATCGTCATTTTGCGTCCTTGCTCTCAGTGATGAGGCGGCAGTTCGATACCGCCGCGTTTGCTCATGAAATTGTCGACCAGCCGCATTTCGCGCAGCTTGTAGCTTGGCGCGTAGTCCATCCAGCGCGGCGCCTGATGCAGTGGTTCGATGCGCAGGTCGAGATCCCTTTCCGATACGCCGATGGCCCAGTCGGAAAGGATGCCGCCGAGCATCGTCCCGGTTGGCACGCCGCGCCCGGAAAGACCGGTCAGCGCCACGACGCCAGGCGCCAGCCCGTAGAGACGCGGGACGGTGCGGTACTGCATGTCGAGTTCGCCGAACCAGTAATAGTCCCAACTGACCTCCTCGGTGATCTGCGGATAAAGCCACAACAGCTTGTCGGTCATCACCCGCTTCGTATAGGCGGGGTCGCGACCGCGCTGGCCGAGGATGAACATCGAGGCGACAATGCGATTGTCGGCCGTCCACTTGTAGCAGTAGAAATCGCCGCGCCCGTCGATCATCGAATTGTTGTCGGGCAGCACGGTCTCACGGGTGCGGTCCGAAAGACAGTTCGTGGCGCAGACGTAGATCGGCAGGATGCGGTAGCTCTTCTCGAGGTCTGGCCAGCCGTCAACCGTATAGGCCCCGGTCGCGAAAATCACCTTGTCGGCGATCACATGACCACGGTCGCTGATGACCTTCCACTTTGCTCCCTGCCGTTCGCACCTGTTGGCAGGCGATCCGGTATAAAGTGCTGCGCCTTCGGACATCGCCCCGCGTGCCAGACCACGCGCGTATTTCAGGGGATGAAGATGCGCGCCGTCCTCGTTGATCCAGCCACCATGCATTCTGGGCGATCCGGTAATAGCAATCGCTTCATCTCGACCCAGCATGCGTGTCTTCGCGCCGACGGCATTGTAGCTTTCGGTCTTGTGCTCAAGGGCCGGAACATGGCCCGGCCGCATCGCGCCGATCACCAGCCCGTTCTGCACCCATTCGCAATCTATGCCGTAGTGGGCGATATATTCGCCTGCCTTGTCTGCCGCCCTTGTCTGGCGTCGGATGAGGCGCTCCGCCCAGGGCTCGCCAAGCAGCGAGCGGACCTTTTCAAGCGTGTAGTAGGAAAATGTCGGGCTGCAATGGCCGGCGTTGCGTCCGGAGCCGCCATAACCTGCTTCCCGCCGTTCGAGCAGCGCCACCGATACACCCTTGCGGCTGAGTTCAATGGCCGTCGTCAGGCCGGTGTATCCAGCGCCGACGATGCAGACGTCGACCGTCGCCTCGCCGACAAGCGGCCCCGTCTCAGGTGCGGGCTGGGCTGATGCGTACCAATAGGATTCGTCGAACGGCGCGAACTTAGTCACGTGAAGTCCCCTTTGAATGGTATCTGCCGGCTCATGGCGCGATCGCGTCCAGTGGAATGGCGCCGAACGGCCCTAACTTCGGCGACCTGAAGATCGACAGGTCGTGGTCCGTCTTTTCCTCCAGCGCCAGTTTCGCGGCGATCTCGCCGAAGACAGGCGACAGCTTGAAGCCATGACCAGAAAAGCCGTAGAGCGTCACGAGATTGGAGCAGTCGGGATGGACGTCGACGACCGCATTGCCGCTCTCGGTCCAGCTGTCCATGTAGGCACCGATGCGGACGGGGTCAGGTATGACGCCGGGCAGGTATTGCTTGATCATCCGCCGCCAGCGCACGAACCATTCCGGATTGACGTTGCGGTCGAGCTTCGCGGCATCCTCGAATACATCATGCGATCCGTTGCGGGAGATCTTCATCATGCCGCCGTCGATGATCGGCCAGGCGCAGAAATCGAGGCCGCCTGAAAGGCGCAGTAGCACGGGGAATACGTCGGAACGAAACTGCGCATCGTTCTCCGTGCGGTACCAGGCCAGCACGATACGAACCAGCTTGTGATTGTCGGCGGTGCCCGGCAACAGGTGGCGTGTCCAGGGGCCCATGGCCAGGATGAGCTTGCGGACTCGCCATTCTCGCGTATCCGTGTAAACCGTAGCGCCATCGGCACCGAACTGGATGTCGCGGATCGGCGTATAGCGATGCAGTTCCGCACCCAGCGCTTCGGCCCTGCGGGCGGCGGTCATTGTCGCCCGGTCCGGCTGAACATAGCCGGCCCAGCGGTCGAGAACGGCGACCTCGCCGCGATCCAGCGTATGAACCGGATAACGCTCCTTGACCTGCGCGGCGGTGAGGACTTCGTGGTCGATCTCGTAGTTCCTGCAGGAGGCGATGACGTTGCGCATATACACGCTGTCCTCGTGGGCGATCGACAGCGCGCCAATGAGGTTCAGGAGATCGACACCTGTTTCGCCCTCCAGCTCACGCCAGATTTCCCGCGACTTGATCAGCAGCGGGACATAGGCCGGCCCCTCCTTGTAGGCTGTCCTGAATATCCGGCTTTCGCCGCCACTGGCGCTCTGGTCATGCCCCGGAGCGAACCGATCCCATCCAAGAACGCTGACACCACGCTTGGCAAGCCGCCAGACCGCCATACTTCCCATGGCGCCCAGACCGACCACTCCAACATCCGCATGGTAGCTCATTTATCCGTCCCTCTGCCCGTAGGCGAGTGCTCCGTTTCTCGTATTGCCGCAGCGTGCCGCGACGATTGTCATGCCGTCGAAGACGAATCCCGCCAGCCCGGAATGGCTTCGACAAGGCTCCGCGTGTAAGGATCCTTCGGAGCTGAGAACAATTCGTGTGCCGGCGCGAGTTCGACGATGCGGCCACGCTGCATGACGGCGATGTTGTCGCAGATCTGGCTGGCAACGCGCAGATCATGCGTGATGAACAACATGGCCACATGCGTCTCCTGTTGGATCTCGTCGAGAAGCTGCAGCACCTGTGCCTGGATCGAGACATCGAGCGCAGAGACCGCCTCGTCCGCGATCAGCAGCACGGGATTGAACATCAAGGCCCGCGCAATGCCGATACGCTGCCGCTGGCCGCCGGAGAACTCGTGCGGATAGCGGTCCATCGCCTGCTCCGGCAGTCCAACCCGGTTCAACAGGCGTAGCGCGTTTGCGCGCGCCTCGTCGCGCGACATGCCGAAGGTCATTGGTCCGCAGATCAGGGAATGCTCGATCGAGTGACGCGGATTGAGCGAGGCGAAGGGGTCCTGAAAGACCATCTGGATGTAGGGACGCTTTGCGCGGAACTGCGATTCCTTCAGCGGTAAGATATCGCCACCGTCCAGCACGATTCGGCCTGAGTCACTGTCGAGCAGCTTCATCACCATCCGTCCGAGCGTCGATTTGCCCGAACCGGATTCGCCGACGATGCCGATGGTTTCACCCTTTCTCAGCCGAAAACTTACCTCGTTCACCGCCAGCACGATGCTCGTCTTTCCGAAGAGCCCGCCGGCGGTCTTGTAGGTCTTGCAGACATTGTGAACATCGAGCACGACAGGGCTGCCCTCGCGGACGGCGGCGCGCGCCTCGGTGCGCATCGTGGGTATTGCCGCTAGCAAGCGTTGTGTATACGGCTCCTTGGGCGCGCGAAGCACCTCGTCGGCCGTCCCTTGCTCCACCAGATGCCCTTTCTCCATGACGATCACCTTGTCGGCGATGTCGGCGACGACGCCGAAATCATGGGTGATGAACATCACCGACATCTTTTTCTGCCGCTGCAGCCGCTTGATGATCTCGAGAATCTGGGCTTGCGTCGTGACGTCGAGGGCGGTCGTCGGCTCGTCGGCGATCAAGATGTCCGGGTCGAGCGCCAGAGCCATGGCAATCATCACGCGCTGACGCTGGCCGCCCGAAAGCCGGAACGGATATTGATGTGCGATCGCCGGCGGACTGGGCAGACCGACGATCTCCAGAAGCTCGATCACACGCGCCCAACGGTTTGGGGGCGCGACATCGGGGTGGGTCAGCATGACCTCCTCGATCTGTTGTCCTACCGTCATCAGCGGGTTCAGCGCCGAAAGCGGATCCTGGAAGATCATCGAAACGACGCGGCCGTTCAGGCTGGTCCGCTCTTTCGCCGTCAGCGTCGCGATATTACGACCATGCAGGGTGATCGAACCGCTCTCGATCGTCAGCGGCGGCGGCAGCAGGCCCATGATAGCGTTGGCGGTCACCGACTTGCCCGATCCGGATTCCCCGACGATGCAGAGAATCTCACCCGCCTCGAGCGAGAAGGAAATGCCTTCGACGGCATAGCTTCGGTCGGCGACCTTCGGTAGGGCAACCGTCAGGTTGTCGATGGTCAGTACGGATTTCAGGGAAACCTCCGTCGTGGCGGCAGTGGATTCGGCATCCTGGTCGGCGCGAGACGTCATCATTGAATGTCACCCCGCACGTCCAGAGCGTCGCGCAGCCCGTCGCCGATGAAGTTGAAGCCGGTAACAGCCAACGTGATGGCAATGCCGGGGACAATGGCGAGCCACGGCGCCGTCTGCAGATACTGCTGCGCGCCATTCAGCATGTTGCCCCAGGACGGTAAAGGCGGCTGGATCCCATAGCCGAGGAAGGAGATGTAGGCTTCGAGCAGGATGGCGTTGGCGATGGTCAACGTCGCCGAGACGATGATCGGGCCCATGACATTGGGCAGGATTTCCCGGAACATCACCCGGTTCGGCGTCAGCCCGAGCATCGTCGCAGCCAGCACGAATTCCCGGTGCCGGAGCGAGCGTACCTCCGCATCGACGACGCGGGCAACCTGCATCCAGCTGGTAATAGCGATGATCACAGTAATCATGACCGGGCTAGGCTTGATAAAGGCGGCGAGCGTCAACATCAGGAACACGCTCGGATAGGCGAGGAAGCCATCGACGATACGCATCAGGACGGCACCGACGCGGCCACTGTAGTAGCCGGATATCGTGCCGACGACGGTGCCGAATATCGTCGAAATGACCATCGCTGCAACACCGGCGGCGAGTGACACGCGGCCCGCCATGAAGAGGCGTGCAGCAACATCGCGGCCGAGCGGATCGGTGCCGAAGATATGCGCGCCGGAAAATGGCGGAGCGTTCCTGGCCCGGAGATCGATGTGCAATTGATCGTAAGGGATCAGGCCCGGGCCGAATATGCTGGCAAGGATAAGGGCGCAGACCACGACGAAGCCGAAGACGGCAAGCTTGTGATACATAAAGCGCCGCAAGACCCGATTGCGCGAGCGCGTGGGAACGAAAGCATCTGTAGAAGCAATTGTCATCGTTCGATCCTCATGCCAGCCGAATTCGGGGGTCGATGAAGGCGGTCAACAGATCGGCCAGAAGGCTGCCGACAACCGTAAGGATCGCCGAGAACATCAGCAGGCCCATAATGACGGGATAGTCGCTGTAACCCAGACTATCGAGGAAGAGGCGCCCCATTCCCGGCCAGGTGAAAACAGTTTCGGCGACCAGCGCACCACCGAGCAGCTGCGGCAGCTGCATGCCGGCGAGCGTGATCATCGGCAGCATGGCGTTTCGGGCGACGTGCCGCCGCATGACGATGCGCTCGGGAACGCCTTTCGCCCGGGCTGTGTTGACGAATTCCTGGCCGATCGCCTCCAGCATCGAGGAACGCATGTAACGGCTCCAGATGGCAACGTTGACGAGCGCGAGGACGGCGGAGGGCAGGACGAGGTGGTGCAGATAGTCGAGCGCCGTCTCATTGCCCACAGTGTACATGTTGCCGGCCGGGAACCATCCAAGATCGAGCGCAAAGATGTAGATCGCCACCAGTCCGAACCAGAAGGTCGGGATGGAGAGCGCGATCATCGTACCGATCGTCATCGTATGGTCGAAGATCGAATAGCGCTTAATAGCACTCTTCATGCCAATCCAGGTACCAAGACCGATGGCGATCGCCGTTGAGCTACCCATCAGCAGCAGCGTCGCGAAGAGGTGTTCGCCGATGATCGTCAGTACCGGACGCCCGTCGCGGAACGACCGGCCCCAATCGCCACGCACCAAGCCCCAGAGCCAATCGAGATACTGGATCAAGATTGGCCGATCCAGACCCATCTGGTGCGCGATGCGATCGAGGTCCGCCTTGCTGATGCCAGGCGTGAGCGCGAACTTCGACATCGGACCGCCGGGCGCAAGCATCAGGACGCAAAAGCCGATCAGCGAAATGACGAACAGCAAGATGAAACTCTGACCCAATCTGCCGAGGAGAAAACGTGTCATCGGTCGATCTCCGTTTTACCAAGTGAAGAGCGTCGGGCCTGAAGGCCCGACGGACGACGTTAGCTCCAGCGCCAGCTGTTGACGTTCCAGGTGTCGATCCGGACGTTGACGTTCGGAACAAATCCCTCGAAGCCCTTCTTGTAACCGCGCAAGTCGGTGAACTGGTGCAGCGGCAGGAAGGGCAGCTCTTCGCGAACGAGCTCCTGCATCTTCACGTAGATCTTCTTGCGCTCTTCCGGAACGAAGACCTGCGCGCCGTCCGTGAGCAGCTTGTCGACTTCCTCGCTCTTCCACTGCCAGGTGTTCTGGCCCGAGCCGCCCTGGGCCGGGATCGCCTTCGACGAGAAATAGTCGGACGTATCCGGATCGCCGCCGGTCAGGAAGACAATGCCGGCGATCGCGCTCTGGAACTGCGACATCATCCAGTTGTCGCCCCACATGACGGCCGGTGGCATGTTGCGGATCGTCATTTCGGCGCCGATCTGGGCGAAGGTCTGCTGCATGAACTGCTGCATCTGCTCGCGCAGGTGATTGCCGACTGTCGTCGAATTCTCGAACGACAGGCGCAGGCCGTTCTTCGCGCGAACGCCGTCAGAGCCCCTGGTCCAGCCGGCGCTGTCGAGAAGCGCGTTTGCCTTGTCGATGTTGAACTCGTGCTTCGGCAGGTCCGGATTGTAGTAGAAGGCCTGCTGCGGCATGTAGCTTTCAGTTGCGACGGGAAGACCGAAGTAGAGAGCATCGATGATCGAGGCCTTGTCGATCGCCATGTAGAGCGCCTGGCGCACGGCCTTGTCCTGGAAGACAGGCAGGCCGAGGTTCAGCGATAGCGTTTCGATCGGGCTGCCGGGGGCCTTAACGACCGTGCGGTCGGCAAGCTTCGAGGCCTCGTCGTAGTGCTCGGCGCTGATGCCCTGCAGGCCGGTGACGTCGAGGTCGCCGGTCTTGAACTGGGCGTACATGACAGTCAGGTCGGGAATGTATTTGACGATCAGGCTCTTCACATAGGGCCCATCGCCGTAATAGGCGGTGTTGGCCTCGAGCTCGATGTAGTCACCGGCGACGCGGTTCTTCCATTTGTAGACGCCGGTACCGACAGGTGCGTTGTTGAACGGCGTATTGTTCAGGTCAGCCTGGCCGTCGAAGGCGTGCTTCGGCACGATGAAGGTCGAGGCGAGGATCGACGCATAAGGCGCGTAGGGCTTGGCCATCATCCACGTCAACTCGGTCGGCGAGACGACGGTCAGGTCGCGGACGAGATCGTGGCCGGTGTGACGCCAGCTGTTGAATTTCGGGTTGACGAGCAGCTCGAGGGTGAACTTGACGTCCTCGGCGGTGAACGGCTTGCCATCATGCCAGGTGACCCCGTCGCGCAGCTTCAGATGCCATTTCAGGCCGTCGGCAGAAATGCCGCCATTGGCGACGGTCGGGACCTCGGCCGCCAGGCATGGGAAGAAACCGCCCTTGTCGTCGACGCCGAAAAGCGGATCGAAGATCGCGAAATAGATGCCCTCATCGACTTCGATGTGCAGAAGATGCGGATTGAAGACCGTCGGCTCCTGCGAGAAGCCGAGAACGGTCTGGCCCTTGGGCTCTTCCTTGGCGAAGGCTGCGCCTGAACCGAGCAGACCTGGCATGGCAGCCCCGGCGGCACCGATACCGAGCATGGCGAGCACCTGGCGTCGGTTGGCATGAAATGGATTAAGCGTCATGATGAACTGTTCCCTTTGTTATAGAGTGTTGGCTTCACGGAATGTCGCGCGGCATCACCCCGTCCGCATTCCAGCGGACGGATCTCTCCTTGACTCCCAGGGGAAAGGCAGCGGCCTTTCTAGATCAGTTCCGGCGCCGCAGTTCAGGCGTCGACTGACTTCTCTTGTTGGCGGCCGGCATCGCGATCGCAGCCGCTTTTGTCATTTCGCAACCATCCCTACCGGGCTGGCCGCGAGGCTCTCAATATGACTGCTCCGCCCGACAATTGACTGCGATCTCGGCAACGCTTGCCCGGTTCGGCAGATCGATCGCCATCGCTACGACGTCAGCGATCTCCGCCGGGGTGGTCATTGTATCCATGTCCGGCATAAGGGACTTTCCCATGTCGCTGGAAACGAAACCCGGACATATGGCTGTTGCCCGGATGCCCTGGTCGAAACCTGCCTGCCGCAATCCGTGCGCCAGTGCCACGGCGGCGTGCTTGGTCATCGCATAGGCAGAGGATTGCACCGAGGCGACACGCTTGCCCGACAGCGAGGCGATGATCACAACCCGCCCCTTGCCGGATTTCTCGAGCGCCGGAAAAGCAGCGCGGGCCAGTCGTTGTGGCGCCCGAACGTTGACGGCCCACATGGCCTCAAGATCCTCGTCGTCGATCTCGACCACCGACTTTGGGATCATGATGCCGGCATTGGCGATGACGGCGTCAATCCGTCCGAACCGATCGAGGGCCGTGGCGACCCATTTGTCCTCGCCACCCTGCGCGGCGTCATAGGCAACTGTCTGGACGGCGGGATCGAGGCCCCAATCTTGCAGGCCGTCTCGCAAGCCAAGAGAAAGTTTCCAGCCGTCGACCTGCAACCGATGAACAATGGCCCGCCCGATGCCTCGCCGGGCGCCGGTGATAAGAGCAACCCTGTCGTCTTTCATGGCCGACCTCCAGGCGGACGTGGCGTCATGACGAGGCGCCAATAGATTTTTCGCAACAGCGCCATGGCCTGATCGTATTCCTCATCCAAAATATCAGCCAGGAAATCTCTTGATTGGCGGATGCGCTGACGGATCTCGCTGAGCGAGCTTTCGCCCTTTTCGGTGATGAACAGGGACCAGGAGCGGGAATCCCTGCGCCCGGCCTTGCGATAGATCAATCCCGCCTTCTCCATTCCGGTCAGCAGCCGGGCGATCTCGGCGCGATCCTTCGAACTCACCTGCGCTATGGTTGACGGATGAATGCCGGGATACTTGCTGATCAGGAACAGGGCTGTCACCTTGCCGGTCCCACGCATCTCGTCAATGTCGCTGATCCGCGCATCCCAGTCGCGGCTGACCTCGATGCTGAGACTTCGGACGAAGAAACTGAAGGTGTCGTTGAGGACGTCAAGGTCGACAGTATCGGGTGAGACGACAAGCCCCTCACCAGGCCATATCTCTTCGACGTGTTCAGACGTATCCACCATGCAGATCCGCATCCCCGATGTTTTGATTGAGTAAGTCAACTACATTATGATTGACGATGTCAAGTACATCGTCTGAATGACTGCCTAATTTTTCAGACGTTCTCAAATTGCCTATTTTTTATCCTTGCTTGGCCAAGCGGTGCTCATCGGTTATCAGCGATGGCAGCTCCAACGTTTGCCGCGCCCGCGCAGAGGACCATGTCCAGGCCAAGCCCGCTCGAAATCGAAATAAGTCACGATATTTTTGGGAAGCTGATAAGAATCCTCGGTGAGTTCTGCCGCGTAGTCGGCAAGGTCGCCGATGGCATAGCCGAATTCGGCCAAATGGCAGGCAAACAGGTACCGGTCTTCGCCACTGACGAGGTTATCGATCAGTTCAAACCAGTCGCCGAGATTGGTTTGTGACACCCGCAGGTTCTTGAATTGGTCGGCACGGTCGCCGTTGATATACTCCCTTGTGGCGTTGGCACGCCCAAAGATAGGGATAACGGATCACGGAACTATTGGCAGGGACGTCAGCCATTGGGCTCGCCCCCTTCCTCTCCTCGCCATAGAGCCAGCTCCGTTTGCCATCCTCCGACCGCTTGACGGTCACGCCCCAGGGTCGATTATCAAAATTTCCGCCAACATAGCCGTCGGGCAATTTCGCAAGCGCGTCTTCGAACGCCGCTAGAACAGCTGGTGTTTCGCTGCCGGCGATCACGGTGCCAGGCATTCGTCGCAGATCCCGCAGCCATCGTCATCCATCCTCGACACTGGACGCAATTTCCGACAACACGGGCATGTCCTTGCATCCGACGTGTATGTCTCTTCTCGCTCCGGCGGGAGAATCTCAATGTAGAATTCCGACAGGGTATCGTCCGCGCTTCGGTCCATGGCGATGCTCCAGTTCGAGGTTACATCAAAGATAGGAAGCGTCGACGGCTGCACAAGCCGGCGGAGATCGTCATCAGGGACGCTCCAATTTGAATACAGCGCCACAATGGAGCTATCGTCTTGACGATCCTCCGCCAACCTTGTTCATTCGTGCCATGTTCAAAGCCGCAAACGCTGTGCAGATCAGAGTCTCCATCGATGAGATCGAGCCGGACGTCTGGCGCCGTCTGGTCCTGCCGGTCCACTGGAACCTGGAGCATCTGCATTGCGGAATTCAGGCTGCATTCAACTGGTGGGACTATCATCTCTATGAATTCCGCATCGGCGGCCTGCGGTATGGTGACGTCGAGACGCTAATGGAGGATGCGAGCGATGACGATCCTCGCGTCTTCGATCAGACAGAGGTTCGCTTGCTGGACTTCGAACAAGGTGCCGTCTTCAGCTACCATTATGATTTCGGGGATGGCTGGCGGCACACTGTCGCGGTAGAGGAGTTCTTGGCGCTCGGCTCTGCGCCCAAACACGGTAGCTGCGTCGCCGGCGCAAGGGCGCGACCGCCCGAAGATGTCGGCGGCGTGTCGGGATATGAGCGGTTCTTAGAGATCATCGCCGACCGGGAAGATCCCGAATATGCCGAAACCATTCGTTGGTGCGGTGGATACTTTGATCCGGAATGGTTCGACCTGTCGATGGCGGATAAAGATCTCCGCAATGCTTTGCGCTCGAATGTCAAACGGCGTCTGTATCAACCGAAGCCGAAAGCCGTCCCGAAAAAATAGGTTGGGCGAGGGCTCGAGGTGGAACGTCTTGAAGGCATACAAACCGGCGGTTCCCATGTTCATGTCATTGGTCGGACAGGACACAAAAAGGCGATTGTGAGGATGCCGTGATGCCAGTCTTTAGGATGGTGATCGGGCCTGGCGGGAGAGTCGGGATCTATGACAGATAGCCGTACGGATCGACGGAATAGGTGATCGTCTCGCCGCAAGATGCTAAGCCGTGACACCAACAGTCGGACGGGAACTCACATCTGATTTGCGATAGTCGAGCACCATCCTGGCTCCGTCGCGCGGCACTCGTTTAAAATCGCATATTGAATTTGGCGTTAATTCCATGGCTTTGGCTCTCGCTGCTCAGTTGGCCCTGATATGACAGGCCAAAGCTCGCCGCGTCTTTGATGGGTAAGTCGAAACCGAGTTCCAGCGCAGCAGCGTCTTTGGTGATGGGTATGCCGGCAACAGCGAACGCATTGCCGCTGGCAAAGCTGTTGGTGGAAGATGGTGTGGTATCGCCAAAGGCATGGCGCCAACCAATAAGACCTCGTACGGTCGCTTGCACCGGCCCCAAGTCGATCTCGCTCGAAGCGCGCATTCCAAGTGTTGTGAAACTGGTATCGGTGCTGTCACCTTCGACCCTTTGCGCACCGGCACCCCCCTGTTCGGCAAAGCCATTTGTCTGAAGGTTCACATGGGCGAGGTTAATGAACGGCTCCAATGCGAATGGCGCGAGATCGATCCGATAGCCGAGCTCGCCGAATGCTTGAAAACTGAACGCATTGTGGTCCGCCGACAATCGGTCCCGGAAGCCGGTAAAGGTGGCGGAGCGATGTATGTCGATATCATGCCATGAATAAGCAAGCCCGGAGCGGAAGGCCAGCGAGCCCCATTCGGCGCCGGAGTAGAGGCCGATATGGTAGTTGTCGCTGCCGCCCGAAGAGGCGCGCTCAGTGGAATCGAACGATGAGTGACTATATCCTCCGAGAATGCCAAGCCGCCAATCATCCGTCACCATCCCATCGAGGCCAAGGACGAAGCCAGTCATGGAGTGGTCGATGGCAGCGGCATTTCCATCGCCGTCAACTCGGCTCCACGCGCCGAAACCGTTCGTCCAAAGGCTGACCCCATTGTCATCCTGAGCACGGGCGGAAACCGGTCCGTCGGCTCCATAGCTGACAACAGTTGACGCTGACGTTCCGACGTCACCAAAAGCGGCCCGAATACGTTCATTAATAGCATTGCGGACCTGCCACGCGTCTTCAATCATGGCCGTTTTAGCCGAGGCATGGATTTCACCGGACAACTGATCGAAGGCGCTCCTCGCACTTGCACTGTCGAGCTGTACAACCGCATCATAAAGCGCATCGCCGAAGCCAAGGCTTTCGAGAGCATTGGCCGTGACACGCTGGTTCCGTGTGTTGGCGACATCGGTGAAGGCCAAGCTGTTGCGGGCCAGCGTCAGCGTCACCTCGTTTGTGCCATAGCCAAGAGTTGGATCGAGAAAAGCGAAACTGGAGCTGACGCTGTCAAACGCGCCTGTCAGCCCAGCATTGGCATGAAGGATCGTATAAGTCGCTGTCGGGGCATATGCGCCGGTGACGCCAACATGAACGACCGAACCTCCGTTGAGAGCGGCGCTACCGGTCACAGCGATGAGATCGCTGATCGTGGTACCGGGCACCACTTCCACGTCGTAGCGCGCGCCAGAACCGAAAAAGAGATTGCCATCAACGGTGAGCGTTCCCGGTGAGTTACCCGGGCTGATCGCGCTGCCTGGATTTAGCGTGACGGTGGAACCCGCCCCATTGCCGATCGTGCCCGAGCCCCCCAGGACAGCGCCGTTGCCGACCACGAAAGAGCCGCCAAGACGGGCATTGCTGCCTGGACCGCCCACTGTGAGCTTGCCGTTGAGGATGGATGTCTCTCCCACATAACCAGAACTATCGCCGCCCATCACAAGGGTGCCATTGCCATCCTTCACGAAACTGCCCGATCCGGACAAGACACCATCATAGGTCGCATTCGTATCCTCAGCGAACGCGAAGGACGCACCGCTGTCGATAGCGACATTGCCATTAAAGCGGCTCGCAGCGGCGGTGAGATCGCCTTGCTCCACAGTCCAGTTCAAAGTTGAACTGCCGGTGAGCGACAAGGAGCCGACGCCGCGTTTAATCATCTGGCCGCTGACGCCGGCAAGACCGGTGATATTCCCATCGAAACTGCCATCGCTCGCCTGGTTGAAGACCGTCGTCGCGCCGTTGAAAATAGTTCCCGAGATCGAATGCGAACTGCCGATAAGTGTCCCGCCTGATACGCGAGTATCGCCATAGGAACCGGTGCCGGACAAGATCAGCGTGCCGCTGCCTTGCTTGGCCAGGTCACCCTCACCGCTCATCACTCCACCGAGGGTAAGCTCGTTGGAACTGGCAACATTGAAAGCACCACCCGATGGGCCGAGTGTGACGCTGCGCAAGCTTGCGAAGCTTGCAGTTGCGGTAAGCATGCCGCCATTCAAGCTCAAGCTGCCCGAGGAGTCGCCGAGATTGGCATTGCTTGCAACTTCGATCGCACCGCCGAGAATAGTAGTGCCGCCGCTGTAGCTGTTGGTGCCGGAAAGGACCAGCGTGCCTGCTTCGGTTTTCGTAATCCCGCCGGTCCCTGTAATGGTTGTGGCAATCTCGGCGCGATCCGCCAGAACACGGATTTCCGCGTTTTTGTCGGCGCGTTGCGAACCGTCGATCAGAAGAGAACCGCCACCCTGCAGGCGGTAGCCTTCATCGACGAACTGCAGTCCCTTGAAGCTTTGTGTTCCAACAACGTCGATAGTCGCACCGGCGAACAAGCCGGAGGGATCATCCTTGAACACCGCGGTATTCCCGGCCCAAACGGCGGGCAAGGAGCCGTTCTGGTTGAACCAGAGCGTGCCCGACGTCGTCCAGCTGCCGGTGCCGCCGTTCCATGTTTGCAGGTTGTCGTCTCCGACCGCGGCCACGAAAAGGTCCACATACCCGGAGCCCGCCTGGATCTGGTACGCGCTCGGATCTGCGGGTAAGAGCGCATTGCCAATCGTGAGCCCCGGTCCACTCAGATTTCCACCATAGGTCATTAGACGGTAGTAGCCAAACCCGGCTGTGCCGTCGGTGACCCCGGCGCTTTGTTGAAGGTTCAGCGTGCCAGCGAGCGTCAGGTTGCCAGACACATTAAGGCGATCACTCGTTCCTGCGGCAGGATTGCTTTGCGAGCCGGGTCTGCCGAGCTCGTAATCAAATATTGCGCCTGTTGCCAGCGTCAGGTCACCGGCAATGCTCAAATTACCAACCGAGCCCCCGGGCGAAATACGTCCACCCGCATTGACGACAGTAGTGCCGACCGTCCCTGATCCAGAAAGAGTGCCGCCGCTGCCGACCGTCAGTGACGACGAAGAGGTCAACGAAGCGCCAGCTGCAACGACAAGCGTTCCGTTATTGATATTGGTCGCGCCGGTATAGCTGGCAGTACCGCCGATACTGAGGATGCCATCGCCAGCTTTCACAAGATTTCCGACACCGTTTATCGCACCATTGAGAGAAAGCGTTGTGCCGCTATTTGCTCCGAAATATCCTCCCCCTGCGCCCAGTGTCATCGTTTTCTGCGTGGCAAAGCTTGCCGTCGCCGTCAGAGACGCACCGTTCAGTGTGACCACATTGCCTGTGCCGCCGAGATTTGCATCGGAGGACGCGTTGATGTTCTTGCCATTTAGAACAGCCAGTCCGCCAGTGAAGCTATTGTTGCCGGCGAGCGTCAGAGTCCCTATCCCATCAACGAGCACACTGCCTGTACCTGACAGCGCGCCCGAGTAGGTGTTGTTTCCAAGGTCGGTGATGCGAAGGAGGCCGTTATTCAGGATGTCGCCGCGGATGCTGACGGTGCTTCCAGCCAAAGTGCCGCTTTCAATGACGGTGCCGCCGGTATAGCGGTTTTGGCTGTTTGTAAGTTCCAATGTGCCTGTGCCGCGCTGAACGACCTTGCCCGTACCGTCGATCTTGCCACTAAATGCGATGGAGTCCGAGCGGTTGAAGGCGAGGGTCCCATTGGTCACCACATCGCCAACGATCGATCCCGAGGTGCCGCCCGCACCGATCTGCAGGCTGCCAGCAGAGATTGTGGTGGCGCCCGTATAGGTGTTTTCCCCCGTGAGGATGAGAGTGCCGAGATCGGTTTTGTCAAGACCAGAGCTGCCGGTGAGAACGGATGCGATCGTCGCGTCGAAGCTCGCACCCGCGGCGGTGCCGTCGCCGACGCGAATGGTTGTCTCGCTTGTACCCTGCAGAACGAGGGGATCCCCTCTAATTTGGTAGGCATCGGCTGCGAACTGCATCCCGGTAATGCCCACGTCAACACTCGCGTCGTCTATGGTGACCGCGCCGGCCGCGCCCTGAAATACAGCGAAACTTGGGTTCGGATCATAGGAGGTGTTGAGCACTCCCGATTGGTCGGTCCAATTGCCGCCAATTGGGACTGCGTGCGCCGTCCAAGTGCCTGTACCGCCGTCGACAACGCCGTTGTCATGCAGGCTGGCATTCCCGCCGTCCCAGAAGGAAAGAGCAGCACCAGCTGTCGATACAAGATTGACGTTGCCCGCAACGGCGGTTTGTACGGATAGATCGCTCGCACCGATCCCATCTGGCGTGGAGCCTATCGTCAACCCATTGTTCGTCAGTGTGCCGCCGTAATCAAACAGCCGGTAAACACCCCTGCCGAAGTTTCCGGCATCCGAGACATTGAGCGTTCCGCCGAGGGTCAGGTTGCCGCCAACTTCAAACAGGGCTGGCGCCGAACGCGCGCCTAGTGCCGCGTTCGTAATGGAGCCTGAGGCCAGTGAAAGATTACCGCCGATCGCCAGCGTCGTTCCTGCCCGCCCGGAAAGAGTGCCTCCGTTGCCGACACTAACCGATCCTGCGATCGTTCCCGATCCCGTCAGGTTCGCGGCACCGGTGACATTGACGATGGCATTCTTGCTGGTGGTATCGCCGAGGGTGCCGTCTACGGTCAGACTGCCGCCCGACAGGTTGAGCGTGCCGGTGAAATCGCTGCCGGCGCTGTTCGAACCGGTCAGGATCGTATTGCCGGCAAGATGATCGATCGTGCCGGTGCCGGTGATAACGGGGGCAAAACTGTAGTCGGAGCCGTCCGGGTTGCCCGTATGGTTGAAGACAATCGTGCCTGTGCCGGGCCCGAAGGCAATTGTGGACGCATCGATGGTGCCGGCCACCGTTGGGGTATCTCCCGTCGCAGAGCCGATATTGAGCATGCCGGTGGTGGGTCGGTCCATATAAGTGTTCGTCGCAATGAACATCTTGCCGCTGGTGACTGCAAATACGCCGCCGTCGGCAACTGTCAGCGCGCCAATTCCCGCAACGCCAATCGAAGCATCGTTCAAGCTAGTGAATTTCGAGCCTGATCCACTGACTTTGAGAGTGCTGGCTGCGTTCGTGTAGCCGATGTTGCTGTAGCCACCGCCGGTGAATGTTCCCCCGTCCAGAACAGCAAGCGTCGTGTCTCCGACGAGAGAAACATCTCCGTCAGAAATCCAACGCGATCCAGCACCAGTGACTGTCGCTCCGCCACTACCGATTTCCACTCCCGCGCCGTTATGGACTGTTCCACCATCAGCTACTGTTATGTTCGCACGCCCAGCAATCGCAATGCTGAAAGCAGCGGTGACATCAAATGTAGATCCTGGACCGGTTACGGTGAGGATGCCGCTTGAGCCGGGATCCCAGCCGAAGGCAGCAAGAACGCTGTTGACCTGTCCGCCACCGCTGACGGTCAGTTCGCCATCTCCTCCGTAGCCCAGAAGAACCTGAGTTGTCGTCAACCGCGCATCGGTGCCGTTTAAGAGGAGGCTCCCGCTTCCGCCTGCACTGGCTCCGGCCACCAAATTGAATGAATTGATGTTGCTGGTTCCACCAATGGACAGGCTGGCCTCGCCGGTATCGCCAACCTTGAAAATGCCCAGAACGCTCATCGTCTGACCCGACTGCCAGGACAGCGCCGCACCTCGGTCAAGGTTGAGATTGCCCGCGATGGTTCCCGAGCCCGTCAGGTTCGCGGCACCCGTGACATTGACGGTGGCACTATGGTTGTTCGTCGTATCGCCGAAGGTGCCATTGATGGTCAGATTGCCACCCGACAGGTTGAGCGTGCCGGTGAAGTCGCTGCCGGCGCTGTTCGAACCGGTCAGGATCGTATTGCCGGCAAGATGATCGATCGTGCCGGTGCCGGTGATAACGGGGGCAAAACTGTAGTCGGAGCCGTCCGGGTTGCCCGTATGGTTGAAGACAATTGTGCCGGTGCCAGACCCGAAGGCGATCGTGGACGCATCGATGGTGCCGGCCGCCGTTGGGGTATCTCCCATCGCGGAGCCGATATTGAGCATGCCGGTGGTGGGCAGGTTCAAGTAATCGATCGTCGCGATGAATAGCTTGCCGCTGGTGACGCTGAACACGCCGCCATCGGAAACTGTGAGGATGCCCGCTCCGCTGAGGCCAATAGAAGCATCGTTGACGCTGGTGAATTTCGAGCCTGATCCACTGACTTTTAGGGTGTTGGCTGCGTGATTAGTAACGCCAATATTACTATAGCCACCGCTGTTGAACGTTCCTCCGTCCAGAACGGCAAGCGTCGTGCCATCTCCTGTCAGGGAAACATCACCATCGGAAACCCAACGCGATCCAGCACCGGTGACCGTTGCCCCCTCACCACTGATTTCTACATTTCCCCCGTTATGGAGCGTTCCGCCATCATTTACCGTGACGTTCGCACGTCCGCGATTGCCAATGTAAAAACCTTGGTTGACATCAAATGTCGAGCCGAGGCCGGTTACGGTGACGGTGCCGCTTGAACCGGAAGCCCATCCCATTGCAGTAGAAAAACTGCTGAATTGTCCGCCACCACTGACGGTCAGCGCGCCATCTCCGTTATAGCCGACGAGGAGCTGACTGACTGTAGCGTTAGCATTGACGCCGTCGACGATGAGACTCCCGCTTCCGCCTGCACCAGCTCCGACCTCCAGAACATTTGAAGTCAACTTGCTGGCTCCGCCGATAGATAGATTGGCATCCGCAGTATCGCCAATTCCCAAGATGCCCAGAACGCTCATCGTCTGACCCGACTGCCAGGACAGCGTCGCACCTCGGTCAAGGTTGAGATTGCCCGCGATGGTTCCCGAGCCCGTCAGGTTCGCGGCACCCGTGACATTGACGGTGGCACTATGGTTGTTCGTCGTATCGCCGAAGGTGCCATTGATGGTCAGATTGCCACCCGACAGGTTGAGCGTGCCGGTGAAGTCGCTGCCGGCGCTGTTCGAACCGGTCAGGATCGTATTGCCGGCAAGATGATCGATCGTGCCGGTGCCGGTGATAACGGGGGCAAAACTGTAGTCGGAGCCGTCCGGATTGCCCGTATGATTGAAGACAATCGTGCCGGTGCCAGACCCGAACGCGATCGTGGACGCATCAACGGTGCCAGCTGCGGTCGGGGTACCTCCCGCCGCAGAGCCGATGTTAAGCGTGCCGGCGGAGCCGGCCTGCCGCGCAATGTCGAAACTGGCCGTGCTGACTACACCGCCGTTGGCAACCGCCAGCGTACCGGAGCCCGCATCACCGACCACAAGTGAGCCCGCAACTCCCCAGTTTGATCCGGCGCCATCGACGGTTACGGTTCCAGATGAGCTTCCCGCGTTGCCAATAATGCCGGATGCACTGGAAACGGAACCACTTCCGACAACCGTCAACACTCCGTTGCCCGCGTCTCCCACTATCAAGGCGCCGCTAATGACCAAGGGCGATGGAAAATCGGAGGATGGCGCGTTGGACACGATTACTGTTTGACCGTCGACGACCTGATCTTGCGCATGTGCCGTTCGGTGATACACAAGGAGCGCTAGCAGGGATACACCAGCCAAAAGCCCCACTAAAGAAGGCCGGATATTGAGCCTGCTGACGCATTGGAAGCCATTGATGCGATCAGTCACTCTTTTGTTCATCCTTTGCACTTGCCGATACTGCTGCAAAGTCCGAGTGGACCCGCGCCTTATCGGATCGGTTCCGCTCCTGTGAGCCGTGAGCCATCGGGCGCTTTCGAACCCGTTATTTCGTCATGGGATAAATGGCACCTACGCTTGCGCATAGGCGTCCGGTGCTCAACCGCAGGTATGCGAAACACTAATCCCCTGCCCAATCTTTAGCGCGAGGAAGTTTGATTTTTCCAGCCCAAAAGTTGCATGTATTTTTAGAGGAGCGCCGCGCCTTCGTGTCTTCTCGCCTCAGCTTCGAATGCCAGCTGAAAACGTCAATGCGACAGGTGCTGGTACCGCCTATTCGCCGCTCACAGCCTCATTCTCGCTTATTTCTGAAGCTGATTGAGCCGGTCGAGAGCGGGGGCCAGGCCTTTCAACGAAACGGGAAGACTGAGGCTTTGCGCTCCATCCGCAGCGTTAGCACTCACGGTCAACGATGTACCGGATCTCAATGCGTTTACACTTGCGGCCGTTAAATTCACGGGAACGACACAGCCTACTGGCAGACAGGTCGAGAAGGAAAGTGGAGGTAGCGGCGGATTGTTGTCGATCTTCAGTATTGCGCCGTCCTGAAGCTTCAGCCCAAAGGGGAGCATAAGAACGCCGCTCGCGCCGTTGTCCTTCGAGGCCGCGAGTTCGATTGCCAACACCCGCTGGCCGTTCTGCTGGGTTTGTACCTGCGCGACCGAGCATATCTTGTTGTTCTGCATAAGGCTGCAGGTCACCCGCCAATCTTGGAAGGTTTCCTGAAGTGAACTGGCGCCTCCTGGCAGGGCGGAAGATGGTGTCTGAGCAAACGCGGCACTTGCCAGTACGCCGACGATCAAGCTCGCCGGACCCAAAGAGAGCGGGTTGAATTTTCTCATATCAAAAACTTACCTGATTTTAAACCGCGTTTACCAAATGAAGCTGTCCAAGTCGTTACCCGCCGTGATTGCGCCGCAAGGGCAACACTTCATTTTGTGAACGGTAATCCAAGTAACCCGTCCGGTACAAGAGGTTCTGCATTCCATCTTTTCGAAGCGGAAAAGCGCTCCAAAGTGGCGTCATCATCATTACGCAGAGCCGTTTTCTGATTTCGCCCGATCAGCGACCCGCTCCGCCATCATGGAGTAGTGCGCCATCTGGCCGATAACGAAGTTTCCGAACTCCGTCACGAGGTCTGGCTCAATATTGATAATTTTTCCTTCGCGGACCGCGAAAAGACCTGCTTGTCTTGCCTCCAAGAACAGGTTTCCGATGTGCTGACGCGACACTTTGAAGTGCCTGGCGAACACGTCCTGCGTTGGACGAAGTTGCCAAGTCTGGTCTCCTAAAACAGTTGCGTAGTGGCAGCCAATTACTGCCGTCAGCGCCATGTATCCGGCATCGCGTTCGCTGAAGCGAACGATGGTTGGAAATGGCGAGAAAAGGATATCGGCTCCCCGATATTCCCGCACAGACTCCCCGATCCATCCAGCAAGAAATTCCGGTTCCGAATGAAGCCTTTGGCAGGTGCCCGGCACTGCTTCACCAAGTACCTCCGCTGCTCTTAAACATGCCAATGGTGATCGAGCGACCTCCAAAAGTAGCTCTTGTGTCGGCACAAGATGGATAGCCCTTCCATCTTGAGGCGAAGACATCGCGTGAACATAACCTCCCGCTCTGAGGTGCTTAATGAGGTCGGCGACCTGGCGGGGGCTTGCCGGCACATTGTCCTGAAGCGTCTTCAGCGTGGGCGGAACTTCACCGGTCTCCGACCAGCGCACGAAATTTCCGATCAAGCTGTACGCTGTGATGTAACGAAACTTCTGCCCGAAAACCTTGTTTGCTGGCCAGGCCGCCGACGATGGCATGCACATGTCGCGACAGTAGCCATGGAGCGCGTCGAGAAGCCCTGGATGGTTCCGCAGCTTTGCCGCGCGCCGCCAGACAGGCGTTGCTCTATAAGCTGCAACGCCTTGAAACAAGGGAAAACGTGCTGACAAAGTTTCCTCTGATTGAATGTTCAAACCCCGGTTGCCTAGACTAAGCGGCACCGCATTCCGCGCGCAAGCTATTAATGCCAAGAGCAAGCTTGTGTTATGCAAGGGCCATGAGCCGCTGTCCCATTCCCTTAAAAGTATCCATGCGGAGACGCGTCTCGTCGGCGATCGAAGAGGGCCCATACCTCAACGGTCCGCTATGGTGTGGTGGTCCAATATCGCGGGATAGGATCAGGTGGGAGATTTGGCGACCTGCCTCATTCGCTCCGAGATTTCATTGATCACGTTCTCATCGCCAGTGATAGAAGTCCAATATAGGTTTCGACCTCGATGGTTATCGCGCTTCCGGCTTATGGCGCCTGCATTGTCTCGATTTCCTGCGATCCCGCGACGGACCAATTCCGGCTTTTGACGAAGGCACCAAGCTTTCGCATAACCTTCATGACCGCCGCCCGTGGGTATTGATCATATCCCGGGCCGAATATCACAGTTACCGCCATCAATTGATCCGGTTAATGAGGATGGGCATTTCTGTCAGCTATCAACTCTTTGGCGAGCGGTAGCCGAAAGCGTCAGCCGGACGAAAGCGATTGCAGTGCTCGAATGAGATTCGGATTGGGCAATCTTGCGCTTGTCAAGAGGAAGATCGGAGCAGGCCATCGACGAGTAGCCGGTGCCGAAATCATGCAAATCACGGCCCTGCCGATTGAACCGGAACCCACACCCGAGCCGGCGCCTGATGACTTGATGACAGCACGAGCGCGCCGACAATAGCGACCATGGCAATCAGGATGGCGATGATGGGAAAGGCTGTACCAGACGGCTTGTTTTCGTGGAATGTCATTGATTGCTCCTGGGGGACCGGCGGTGCGTATGGCACCGCCGGGACACTGGTTTTAAGCGTCGATGATAAAGACAATTGTTAGAGCTTCGGGATCGACGATGACGATGCGGCCATCTGCAAGGATGAAGAAGCGATAACCTTCATATTGCGGAACGATCTTCACGATGCGTGGCGGCAATGTCTCAAGCCGGATCTTCTTCGGGATTTTCACCCCGACGGAGACCGTGAAATCGACCTCCTTCACAGGCGCAACATGAACGTCCTTCACCGCCGTCCGAATTTCGGTCTGCTGTTCGACGGAAATGTTGACGTTGGTCTTGGTGTTCGTCTGGTTGTTGGTCGTCGTGTTGTTATTGACGTTGGTCTCGGACGAACTCTTATTTGTCGTCGTCGCGTTCTGATCGGTCGATTGCTTGTTTGCATCGCCGCTCTGCGTGCTGGCGCCGCCGCTTGTGCCTTCAGCAGGCTTGGTGTTTTGCGTGCCGCTCTTCGTGCCTGTGGTGGCGGCCCCGCTGCTATCCGTCATGCCGGATTTGGCAGCGGGCTTCTGTTTATTGATGGTATCGCCTCCGGCGTCTTGCGAGCCGGATTTGGTTTCTGTCGATGACTTGCCCGATGCAGTCCCGCTGGTCGAGCTGTCGGTCGGCGGCTGCTCGGTGCTCTTTTGTGTGTCAGAGCTCTTACCGGCCTTTTGCTGCGATGACTGCCCCTTACCCTGTGGGCAGGATCCCGAAGCGTCGGAGGTGCAGTCTGCGCCGGTCTTACCGGAGCCGGTCTGCGACCCAGTGTCCGTGCTTTGGGAACCAGATTGGGCCTGGCCACTACTTTTCGTATCCTGCTGGGCCATGGCCGACAGTGTCGCGAGCGGCGAAATGCTCAGCGACAGCGTTGCCAGAAGTATTGTGAGATGGTTGCTTTTCATGATCGATCTCGGAGGTTTGGGCACAGCTTGCCGCCCGCATTCCCATGCGGCACACGCGTGCCCTTATGTTGGAAAGAGGGCGGCTGCCGCCGCCGGTCGGTTAATGGATGACCTGAATGACCTTCCGCGAGGAAGGCTCGACGATGACACGCTGGTCATTGACGATTGCATATGCATATTTCGGATCGTCGGGAACCGGAGTTACGACGACGGTTTCCGGCAGGGGCTGCCCGACAACCACCTTTTCCTTCACCACGACCCGTTTGGTCGGGGCGGGAGCCTCCTGAACATAGGTCACAACCTTTTGCGGCGGCGGATCAATCGCGGTGCCGATGACTGCGCCGGCAACACCACCGACAGCTGCGCCAGCTGGGCCGCCGACGATGGCCCCGGTGACTGCACCACCGGCCGCGCCGTTGACCGTTGAGGATTGGGCAAAGGCCGCTGTCGATGCCAGCAGGATACCCGCGGCAATGCCTACTACTTTGATATTCATGTTTTTTCCTCCTTTTCTGCGGTTGGATCCGCTGGAGAATTAACCGTCGGATGACGCTAGAGTTCCCGGTTAGGACTTCGTGCCCCTGTGCCGTCAGACCTTAGTCCTAGCCCGGTTGGGTTGGCCTCTCCCGCCGTGTAGAATCCGGCTCAGAAATCCGGTTCTGGACTGTCTGAGGACCGACATCATGGCGGCACGCGAGATTGCTTCCTCTCGGACTGCGTGGGTTCGCCCAAACGCCAACGCGAACGAAATCGCAAAAGGTCGACAACGCAGCAGTCGCCGCCCTGCGGTGCGACTATGGCGTCATGGATCCGTCGAGCCATATATGCTCGCATGGACTCCTGTCTGTCGGTTTCGTCTGGCGTGGATGGGAACGCCGACGTTCGCCATGTCTTCTGGCGAGCCGGACGCATAACAAAAGGTGCATGTCCGGTTCTGCGAGGGGTGGTGAGAAACGGACCGCCGTGGGCGGCACCGCGCTCGCCACCTACTCTCCACCTCACATACGACATCCGCGCGCTTTCCCCTGACTAAGCTCCGTATCTCGACCATCCCAGTGGATCTGGTCGAAAACAAGAAAAGCAGGAACGTAAGGCAGACCATATCGCCGAAAGCTATAGGACCGCGGCGTTTCGGAGAAAGAGGCCGAACGTCGCGCCTGGGCGACCGTCAACAAAGACGACGGCGGCGGAAGAAGAGTGAAAAGGCCGCTGCATCACGATCTGCCGCCGATCGCTCGGCGTCGGCGAAGAAGGCTGCGGCAACCCGGAAACGCAATTCAGAACAGGCCCATCATTAGCGGCGGCGCTGGTACTGGGGGCCATCTGGCACCTCTCGATCAGGCGATTTCTCGGAAGGTGATCGAATAACGAAGCTGATCGACAGGGGGGATGGAATGCTCCCATTCGCTGCGCGCAGGTCCCGAGAGCACGTAGGCAGAGCCGGGTTCGGCAATGACCGAGATGCGTTCCCATTTGTCGCCGGCACGGCGCCGAAGCCTGAATGTGCAAGCTGACAAAAGAGAAACCCCGACAACCCGCCCGAAGACGTTTTTGTCTCGGTGCCACCCGATAGGCGCACCGGCTGCATATTCGGTGATGAGAGCCTGTTGCAGTTGATCCGGGGCAATGCCGGCAAAGGCTGCGGCAATGGTTCGCACCGGCAGGAGAAACGGCGGGATGTCTTCGGTCCGCCTCACCTGCTGGGTGTCGAAGTCGTATTTCCAACCATAAGAGATCACCCTCCGCTTGCCTTCGAAACCGTGGAAGTCAAACGGCTTCAGCGACAGTTGCGGTAGTTCACGCAGGAGGTCCGACTGGACCGATTCAGGGACCACGCGAGGTTGGTATCGGAAACCGGTGGGTAGGTCCGGCTCCGCTTTGCCGAATAGATCTGCTTGCGCTGACAAACCCATGGTCAATTCTCCGCCTCAATGCACGCTGGGGACTTTGACAAACACTAGATGAACGGACTGGAGACACATTGTTTTACCGCATCGAAGGTGTGCGCACGAGCTAGCTCGCAATCTTAGAATCTTCTCCGTTCAATCCCTAGCGTGCCCACCGCTGCCGCTGAAATCGCGCTAGCCCCGATTGTTATAGTCAAGATAGCCTTCCGTTCCTTGTGTAAACCATTTTTGAGCGTCGTCCTGTGCCAATGGCAGACCTTCAGCCACGCGTCTCGGAAAATCCGGGTTGGCAATAAACGGCCGGCCAAACGCGACGGCGTCACCTATACCGGCGTCAAGCTCTGTTTGGGCACGCATGGCGTCGAAATCCGAGTTCAGGATCAACGGCCCCTTAAATGCCGGCCGCAAATGCCGCGCCAGGGGATCGATCTCTCCCACGCCGAATGTCCCATTGACCGGTGGCTCCCGCAATTCGACATGAGCGACGCCTATTGCGGATAGTGCTTCGAGAGCCTTCGTGAACAGCGGGAGCGGGTCGCTGTCACGCACCCCTTGGGTTTCGCCATTCGGGGAAAGACGGACACCGACCCGATCAGCGCCGATCGCATCAGCGACAGTCTGGGCCGTTTCCTTCAAAAACCGGACGCGGTTCTCAATCGCTCCGCCATAGCGATCGTCCCGAAAGTTAGCGCTGTCTCGCAAGAACTGGTCGATGAGATAACCGTTCGAGGCGTGAAGCTGAATCCCATCGAAGCCAGCGTCTATCGCATTGAGAGCGGCCCCCCGGAAATTTTCCACCACCTCAGCGATCTCGTCGATCGATAGCGGCCGTGCGCGTTCATAAGGTTTCTTGCCCTCATAGGTGTGGGCATGATTGGGCGCGACGGTGGCGGATGCCGACACCGGTTGGCGACCACCTAGGAAGTCCGAATGAACGACGCGCCCCATTTGCCAGAGCTGCGCTATGATCCGTCCGCCACGCTCGTGAACGGCTTCGGTAACGTTTCGCCATCCGGTGATCTGATCGCGTGACCATATGCCCGTCGCGTATGGCCAGCCAAGGCCGAGTTGGTTGATGCCGATCGCCTCGCTGATGATGAGACCGGCGGAAGCCCGTTGGGCGTAGTAATCGGCCATGATGGCCGTTGGCAAGTGGTCCCTTGTACCACGAGCCCGTGTCATGGGCGCCATCAGGACACGGTTCGGCGCCTTGATGGCGCCGAGCTGAATAGGGTCAAAAAGACTCGGCATGGATATGATCCTTCAATTCTGCAATGTCAGACGAGACGCGAGCCGCCGTCGATGTTGAGGACGGCGCCATTCATCCAGCCGTTGGCCATCAGGAAGACGACGGCAGCACCTGCTTCCTCGGCAGTGCCGACCCGGTGCAGAGGAAGCTTCTGAGCGAGGGCTTCAAGGTAGGCTGCCCGGCCATCCCCCAGCGTCTTGGACAGGATCGGCGTATCGATCGGGCCCGGCGACAGCGTATTGACGCGACGTGGCGCGAGTTCCACCGCAAGCCCGCGGGCAAAGGCCTCCATCGCAGCAGAAGCGGCCGCGAGAACAGCTGTGCCGTAGGCATTGGGCCGGTCAGCCAGCGCGCCAGAGATGAAGGTGATCGAAGCATCCGCAGACAGGTTGTCGCCAAGCGTTCGCAGAATATGGATGGCCGCCCAGATGCGCTCTTCGAAGGCCCGACGCAGATAAGTCACATCGGCTTCCAGCACCTTGCCGGCGACGAACGTCCCGGCAAGAAGCACGAGGTGATCGACGTGACCGATATCGGAAAGCGCTTTTTGGATTGCTTCAGGGCTGGTGACATCGGCTGCGCGCCAGCCTTCGAAGCCATGCTCCGTTGCAACGGTCCGGGAGCGCTCCTGGTCCGAACCAAGGACTATTACGCGCGCGCCTGCGCCTTTTGCTTCGATGGCCGCCGCAAGGCCAATGCCTGACGTGCCGCCGACGATGAGGACGCGCTTGCCTTTGAGGGCATTTGAGGGGTTGAAGTTAGTTGTATCAGACATCTCGATCTCCATTTTGGCGCCATCCTTGGCGCGATGGAGAGAACGTAGACCGCGTAATCGATCTTGATAATCAGGCTTGAACTCGCTTTACTCGTTCCATGGCGGAACGAATTGGATTCGACAGATTAACCGGTGTCATTGCTTTTGCGCGGGCGGCTTCGCTTGGCAGCTATGCTGCAGCGGCGCGATCATTGGCAGTTTCGCCGTCGGCAGTAAGCAAGAGCGTCCAGAGGCTCGAGCAGCAATTTGGCATAAGCTTGTTCACGCGAACGACCCGATCCTTGACGCTAACACCGGAGGGGCGGGATCTCCATGAGCGGGCATTGCGCCTGTTGCGGGAGGCCGAGGACATCGAGCAGGCTGCTGTTGCTGCGCGCGCCGAACCTTCGGGCTTCATGAAGGTCACGGCACCGCTTCCGATTGGAGTCCATCTGATCGCGCCCGCGTTGCCTGCGTTTAGGAAACGATATCCCAAGGTGATCGTCGACCTTCGTCTTGGAGACCGGTTCACCGATCTGGTCGAAGAAGGGATTGATATCGCCATCCGGGTCGGAGAGCCGGCTGACTCCAAGCTGGTGGCCAAGAAGTTGGCGCCGAACAGGGTGTGTGCGTTCGCTTCACCCGCATATTTGACTGCTCGCGGCATACCGCAGAAGCCCGAGGACCTCATTGATCACGACTGCGTCAACTTCCGCTATCAAAGCAGCGGTCAAACACTGCGTTGGCCCTTCAAGATCGGTGACAAAATAATCGAGATCATTCCGAATGCCGTCACTATCCTCGACAACAGCGATGCTGTGGCGTCCGTGGTTGCCGCCGGTGGCGGCATCGGTATCTCTCCGACGTACATTACGGCGCCTTTTTTGGAAAACGGCACGCTCGTACCCGTCCTGAAACAGTTTTCCGTCGACCGCAGCAATATCAGTGCATATTGGCCTGAAAGCCGCCGCGGCAATCCAAACGTCAAGGCGTTTGTCGGCTTTCTGGTGGAGATCTTTCCGAACCCGACGCCCTGGGATGTGCGCTTCCAACAAGCCTGAACTCAGCTGACGAGCATTGAAATTGGCGGTGTTCGAAGTTTCACTGCTCTTTAGCCGATCGGAGTCAACGTCAGCTCGCAGCCCCATCGAGTGCTTTCAACGCGGTCATGCGGTGCGAGCAGCCGATATGACCGAGCTTGCAAGCGGCGCCTCACAGACCAAGCCTGATTTGCTCCGCGTAGATCGCAGACTATAAGCTGATTTTCTCGGCCGGCGGATAGCATCGGTGTTTCATCCCTTTGGCCATTTGAGGACTAGTGGAGCGCAAGCCCGCATCGGTTTCGATCGCCGCGTGAGTGTTGCTGGATGACTGCGGAGACGATATGGGGTCAGAATCGGTCTTGCCGTGATGTGTCGTCGGCAGAAAATGCGCTCCGCCGTAACCGAGTCTCATTTTCGTAGGCTGCCCGAGACATCTTCTTCTGTTGCTACTCAAAAGTGGCCAGACGCTCGCGGACAATTTCCCGCATCTGCGCCGCCCGTTCAGCGCCGACTGAACCGTTTGTTAGCGGGTCCGGCAGAGCAAGATCATCCACGCCGCGCGCAAGCGCCGCCGCCAGTTCATCCATGGCCGTGTCCGCCGCCGCCGCCGGAATACTCGCCGTCGCTGCGAAACGCCGGAAATCCGCTCTTTTCAGCCGTTCGTCCTTGCCGCTGATCTTAAGCGCCATATGGTCATTCTGCAGGTTCGGAAACACCCGCGTTGCCACCGCGTCGTAGAGCGGCGCCATTCGGACGGAGCTAAAATCCATTCTGCCTGGCTCGGCGATTTTCAGGACCGCCATATTCTTCAGATGCATGTCGCCGTCCGCGATCAGCCACGCGAACAAGGCCCGACGCAAGACCAGCAGCAAATCGGTATCGGCGTCGGTGGAGAGTGGACGCAGGGCTGCCGCGATCCGCTCCATGGTGCCTGTGTATTTGTCTTCCGCCCGCACGCCGAGAACCGACGCCATGTCCTCAAGCGCCAGACGGCGCGTATCGTCAAGGCTTGTGCGGATATCGAACCGCTCAACTGCGAGCGCATGCGGCATGCCGTCCGGCATAGCGACAAGCGCAATGGCGGGCACGATGAACCCGGCCGCCCGGCCAAGTTCCATGGACTGCCACTCGATCGCGGGCAGCGCCTCAAATCCCGACGTTCCGGCGGGCTTGAGAATATGCGTGAACGGCTTGTTCGAACTGGGCATAAGCGTGCCGTCGGCGTCGAGAAACATCGGCGCCTTGATTTGAACGCCTGACAGGCGCGGCGTTGCGCCCGTCGCGAAGATTTTTGCCAGGTTCTGTTCGAACGTATCATGAATATCGCCGCGGCCGGGACCGGCATAGGTCCCTGTAAACAGATGATCTGCTGTGAAGCTGTCCAGCCTTGTCAGCAGAATATCGGCCGGGAGGGTCGCCAGTTCGCCCGCCCGCTCCACAATCGTGATGTTCGACATATAGCGCTTGCCGGTGCGTAGTTCCGCCCGCTCGTCCGGGCTGTTCAGCACCCGGTTCAACCAGCCTTCCGGCAACAGCGATTCAATGAAGGGCGGCAATCTGCCGGGTGTGGTCTGGCGCACAAGCGGCGGGCCGTCCGGATCGGATGCCTTCCATCGCCATTCGAAGCCATCATGCACCAAGTTGCCGATCGGGGCGCCGTGCCATGCCACGATCAGGTCGAGTGCAGCCTGGTTGGTAACGGCGACACCGGCCGTTGGCTTCCGTTTTAGGAAACGCTCAGCCGCACTCCCTTCGTCAAGCCAGTCATTGTCGCGGGCAAGCTTAAACACGGCATCGGCGGCGCTCTCCGGACTTCCGTATTCTTCGATCAGTCGTGCAGCGATAGCCTCTTTCATGTCTTCATCGAATGAGGCCGCATGTTCACTACGGATGCGGAAGGCTTCGAGAAAACGCTGGCGCAGCGAAGACACGTCCACGCGGAACTCGCCCATGTCGTCGCCGACCGCCGCCTGCGCGATGGAAGGGTGGTCTGGCGCTTTGTTCTGAATGATTTCGAGCGCTCTGATGCGTTGCCGCTGCGCGCGGCGGCCGGTCAGAAACAGGCGGCCATCACGCATAGGGCCGAGCAGCACGGCGCTGGCGGCCGATAGGTAGGCATTCGGATAGAGGTATTTGGCAATGCGCACCGCATGGGCGCGTACCGTCTGATCTATATCATCGTCGGCATCGACGTAGATGCCGCGCATGAGCTGGACCAGTTTCCCGGCCTCCGCTTGACGGTGGCCGCGCGTTTTGTCGATGTTTTCGCTGACGAGATAAAGGGGCATATGTAACTTTCGCGTATTTCAGATACGGAAAAGTTACAGCATTTACGCTGAGTCATCAAGATTATTGTCACTATCGCGTATCTGAAATACGGGATAGTGACAATTCTGGCCGAATTTGGCCCTAAGTCGACGGGCAACCGCTTCCCACAAGCGTTGCACCATCACTGAAGCATCGACTTCAATAGAAGCGGCGCCTTCAAGAGCACCGCTTCCAGATAGCTGCTGACCGAACGGCGTCAGGCGCCGGCGGTCTGCGTGTGGGTGGCAAGCTGCTCATCGTGGTTATTGAACAGTACATGCACGACATCGTGACCCGCCGGCGTGTAATTCTGTAGTGTGGCCACCACATGGGTTTCCGAGCCGGTGTTCATGCTGATCTTTGTCGAATTGGTTGCGGTATCGACCGCCGCTGTCATCGACGCGAGGGCGCTCGTCTCGGTCATGCCCGGATGTTCGCCGACCAACGCATTCAGCAGGTTCGAGACATCCAGCTTGTCGCCCTCTCCCTTCGGGCTGAAGTCGGTAATGACGTCGGCCATGTTGAGATTGTGCAACGCCTTAGCATCGAGCACGAAGGTATCCGCGCCAGCGCCGCCGGCCATGGTGTAGCCGCCGCCACTCGTCAGCACGTCGCTGCCGACAGTGCCATAGAGGTGCGCGTGCCCGCTGAAGTCGATCTCGGCATAGTCACCGTCATGATTGAGCGAGAAGTCACTGGCCGAGTAATCGCCGGTGAGGCCGATGCTGGCAGTGTGGGTGCCGTCGGTGACCGTCAACACGCCGCCGGTCTTCGCTGCGTTTTCCGCATAGGAGAAGCTGCCGGTTGCGGCAGAGATATCGCCGAACCGCAGGGCATCATTGCCGTCGAGGCCGACGATCGTACCGGTGAAGGCAGCGGCGTGATCGATGGTAACGGTGGCCTGGGCGTCCGTGCTCAACATGATTGTCTCGCTGAACGAGCCGCCGATATCGAGGTTAGCATGCCCCGACAACAGCGCCGTGCCACCACCGCTGACATTGCCCTCGAGATGAACATTGCCGCCATTGGCCCACAATACGCCGTCATTGACGAGGCCGCTATGAATGTCGAGGCCGCCGGTCCCGGTCGCCTCGAGCGTGCCGGTGTTGGTCACCGCGTTAAGACCGGTGTCGATGACGAGTGCGTGTGTGCCGTCGGCAATGATCGTGCCCTGGTTGACCAGCGTCAGGTGACCGTTGCCGAGCTGGCCGGCGCCGGAAATAATGTTGTCAACATTGGTCAATGTGACATTGCCGCCGCTGCCGAAAATGATGTTGGACGCATCATCGGACAGCGCCACCGTGCCGCCGCCGGTCAGCGTGAGACCATGCTGCACGATTTCGAAGGCTGTCTCGCTGCCGGTGGAAGCAAGATGAATGCTGCCGGTGTTGTCGAGCGTACCGCTGAACGGCATCAGCGCACCGTCGGCGACTACCATGTCGCCGGTATTATGCGTCACCACGGCCTCGTTGAAGAGGAAGTCGTTCGCCGTGAGGGACGCGGCGCTTACGCCTGCCAAGGTGATGGTCTCGCCATCGCCGAGCGTGATGACGGCATTACCCGATGCGTCGGTCGACAGATGGGCCTGAACGTCCGCGAAGCTTGAGAAGCCCGCGAAGCCGATCAGATCGATCTTATCGTGCGCTATATCGAAGCTGTGCACGACGTCGGTGCCGATGGTGTTCGCAAAGACCAGCATGTCATTGCCGCTCGATGCGCTAAGCGTGTCGTCGCCCGACCAGGCGAAAATCGGCGCGCCCTTGGCGTAGGCTTCGACGTTGTCGATCACGCTGGCCATGCCCGTCGAGCCGTCCGCATTGGTCCAGGTCTCGGTGACCTGAAGAACCAGCGCGCCGGTGACGCCATCGGGCGAGGTCACTGTCAGCGACGACGGATCATTTGTCACCACGGACCAGGTACCATCGGCGTTGTGGATGCCTTCACTGAGCACCCAGCCGGCGGGAAGGCCTGCAACGCTCAACGTGACCGCACCGACGTGGTGGGAAGGATCCAAGAGCGCGAGATTGATGGCCTCGCCCGAGGTGCCGGCCGGCTTGAAATCCGCTAAGGAGCCGTCCGTTCCGAAATTGCCCGCCAGATCCGTATAGCTATTTCCTGCAACAGCCACAGACTTCCAACCGTTGTTGCCGGCGGTGTAATTCACCGTGTAGATGTCCTGCCCGAAACCGTTCACGCCGACATGTTTGAAGTTGGAGAGCGTATAGTTGCCGCTGCCCACGATGTCTGAAACGTCAAACCCGGTTACCGCCTCACTGAAGATGAAGGTCAGGACGTTCTTTCCGCCCGCGGTGCTTTGCGTTATGGCGACTGTCGGCGCCGTCGTATCGATTTTGATATCATAGACGCCGCTCGTCGACAGCGGGCTGGTAGTGCCCGCATCCGTGAGCGAGGCCCGGAAGTTATAAGTCGATCCATTCGTCAGCGTCGGCGTGGTAATATCGACGTACCCGTTGCTGATGGCGGTTGCCGTCAGCGTGACCGCCGCGCCAAGCGGCGTCGTGCCGTTATAGAGCTGCACTGTATCACCGCTGACAGCACCGGTTCCGCTCAAGCTCACGCGGATCCCCAAATTGGTATCGTCGGTCACGGCGCCGTCAGCGAGATTGCCTTGGCTCGATCCGACATTGTCGGCGACACGGCTGATACTCGGCGCCAATACCGCCTCGTTGGTGCCGTGGACGGTCACTACGATATCCTGTGAAGCCGTTCCGTCTGCGGATGTTACAGTCAGCTTATCGACAGCCGTCTGCCCCCCGATCAATGCCTGAACATTCGAGGCCGCGTTGTTGAGGGCGTAGCCCCATACACCAGTCGTTGCATTGAAGGTGAACGTGCCGTAGGTGCCGCTCAGCGATGTCGGCGTTTGGAAATGGTTCTCGCCATTGTCGACGTCGGCAACTGTGAGCGCCCCGCTCGCCGTCAACTGGCCATCCTCGGTGACCGAACCGGTCGCCGAGCCCGAGAGCGCGGCCGCGTCGTTGGTACCATTGACGGTCACCACGACGGTCTGCGTCGTGACAGCGCCCTGGCCGTCGCTCACCTGAACCGTAAAGCTTTCCTTCGGGTGATCCGAAGCCGTTAGCGGATCGGCCTTCGACTGATCCAGGGCATAGCTCCAGGTGCCGTTCGCATTGACGTTCAATGTGCCGTAAGTTCCGGTGACAGACTGACTCCCGTTGGCGGTCTGGCTGCCGGTCGCAACCAACGACCACGTCAACTGCGAGCTGTCGACGTCCGCACCAGTCAGATGGCCGGAAGCCGTGTTGTGGCCGCTGTCGTCAGCAATGCCAATGCCGGCCTCGGTTACGGCGCCGCTAGCGCTATCGCCGCTGGCGATCGAGATCGTCGGTGCATCATTCGTGCCGTTGACCATCACCACGACGGTCTGCGTCGTGATGCCGCCCTGGCCGTCGCTCAACTGAACCGTGAAGCTCTCTTGCGGATGATCCGAAGCCGTCAGCGGATCGGCCTTCGACTGATCCAGGACATAGCTCCAGGTGCCGTTCGCATTGACGCTCAGTGTGCCGTAAGTGCCGGTGACAGACTCACTCCCGTTGGCGGTCTGGCTGCCGCTCGCAACCACCGACCACGTCAGCGTCGGGCTGTCGATATCCGCCCCGCTCAGATGGCCGGAGATCGCGTTGTGGCCGCTGTCGTCAGCAATGCCAATGCCGGCCTCGGTCACGGCCCCGCTGGCGCTGTCGCCGCTGGCGATCGAGATCGTCGGCGCGTCGTTCGTGCCGTTGATCGTAACCACGATGTCATGCGTCGTTCCGTCGATCGAGGAAATGGTGAACGTGTCGGTCGTGCTCTGGTTCACACCCATATTCTGCACGGCTGACAGGCTGTTATCGACCTTGTAGGTCCAGCTACCGTCCTCGCCGATCGTCAGGGTACCAAGATGCGTGGCATCGGCGTTTATGGTCGCCGCGTGGATTTTGCCTTCGCCCCGATCCGCGTCGTTGATGATCAACGTGCCGCTTGCCTGCAGATAGCCGTCGCCGGAGACATTCAGATCTTCTGTGATGCCGCCACTGTCGGTCCCGCCGATAGCGGCAGGATGATTGACGTGATCCACGGCGATGGTGAAGGCGCCTGTGCCCAACGTCACAGCGTCACCGTCAGAATCCGTGGCCTTCACATAGTGCGAGAAATCGAGCGTCTGATCCTTGGCGCCGTCGAGCGTCTGGTCAAGCACGAACGTGGCATGACCGCTGGTGTCGACCGTCAACGTGAAGATCGTGACGCCTCCGGCCGAGCCGATGATCGTGTGCCCATCCGTGCTGGCAAGTGAGATAGGCGCACCGTTGTAGGCCAACTCCGTGCCACCTGTCAGGGTACCGGAAGAGGTACCGGCTGCAACGGCGTTCGCCGACCACGTCAACGGGCTGTCGGCACCGGAGTTAACAAGCGAAATCAGTTCCGCCGTCGTCGTTGCCGAATGATCGGCGGCCGTTACCACGCCATCGTCGGAAACCGTTGCGGAAATTCCCGTGCCGGTCAGCGTCGGCGCGTCGTCGGCGATATTGAACGTCAGGGTCTCCTGAGCCGTTTTGCCGTTCATATCCGTCACGGTATAGCTGAACTGATCCGTATCTCCCGACGGGCTCGAGCCCGGATGCGTCAGGGTGTAGGTATATGCACCGTTCGCATCGATTACGAGATCGCCGTAGGAGCCATGGATCACCGTCGTCTGACTGTCGGGAGCGATTTGATCGACGCTTACCGCCGAGCCATTGGCACCCATGACGCTGGTGATATGCGGATTATCCAGGGTGCCGAGGGCAATGCTACCCGTGGCCGTCAGTTCGGAGGGCTGCGGATCGGAGCCGCCCGAAAGATGCGCCTCCGACAGCGGCGTTGTATCGATTGTCGGCGCGAAGACTGTCGGCGCGATCACAGTGGACGTCGCCTGTGTCGCGACATCGCTGAAGCCCTGACCGTCCGTATAGCTCACCGTCAAGACCAACGAATGGCCGACGTCGGCACTCGTCACCGTGTAGGATGCCGCGGTTCCGAGAACCGTGTGCGCGCTATCGTCCGCCCAGCTCCATGCATAGGTCAAGCCGGATTGCCCGTGATCGGGGTCGTCTGTGGCCATCACCGCGTTCAACGTGTCGCCGGCGACAACCGCATTGCCTGTATGCGTCGTCTGGTCGGCGAGCGATACCGTAGCCGCACCGTCATCAACGGCCGTCACGTTGATCGTCATCGTATGGACGGTCGACGTGTCGGCGCCGCCATTGGCCGTGCCGCCATTATCCTGCACCGTGAAGCCGAAGGTCTCGGTTTCGGTCGCGCCAGCAAACTCCGGCGATGGCGTGAAATGAAGCATTGAAAGCGCGCTCGCGGCGATCTGCTGACCAGCCGTGACGGCTGTTCCGTCCAGATAAAGCGTCCCACCACTCGGCAGGCTTGTGATGGTGACGGAATTCAGCGTATTGCCGTCGATGCTATCGCCGAAGGCGAAATCCTTCGACGAGAAAGAATGATCCGCATGTTCGCCAGTGGAGATGCTCCCGTCCGCCGTGGTCGGCGCGTGGTTGACGCCGTCGACCCTGATAGTGAAAGTACCGCTGTTTTTGCTGCCATCGCCGTCGGTGACCGTGTAACCGATCGAGAGGGTCGATGAGTGACCGAGGGGCAGAGCATCGAGTGCACTACCCGGCGTGACAGTGACGTGACCGCCATCGATCGTGACCATGGAGGTGCTCAGCGTCGATCCGGCGATATCTCCGCTGGCGCTGACGCTGTCGACATGGATCGCCCCGCTCTGAGCCGCTCCGTCGGCGCCGAAAGCGATGGTTCCGGAAGCCAGCGTGAAGGTTGCGCTGCTATCATTCTCATACATCGATCCGAGCCAAGCGGTGTGTGCGATCGGCTTGTCGTCGGTGATATTGAAGGTGAGAGTGGCAGTCTGGCTTTCACCGTCAATCGGCGCATCGCTCACTTTGACGGAGAAGGCGTCATGGTTGCCCGTTCCACTGGTGGCGGCGGTCAGCTTATAGCTGTAGTCGATGGCCGTCGCGGTGACGCTGAGGATCTGCAGCGTGCCGTAGCTGCCTTGAATGGTGGCATTGGTATCGCCGTTGGCGATTGCGGCACCGACGCTGAAAGTATGACCGTCGATCGTCACGGTCGAAGGCGTATCGCCCGCCGAAATTGCGATGCTGCCCGAATGGACATTGGCGACGCCATCCACCCCGGTTCCGCCCGGCAAGCCGCTTTCGCTAACGCTTGACACCAGCCCGACCGAAGAAATTGTCGGAAGGTGGTCCGTGGCCGACTGCACGACAATGGTGACAGAGCCGGTGCCGAGGGTTACGGGATCGCCGTCGAAATCCGTCGCCGTCAGTAATTTGGAAAAGTCGAGCGGCAGGGCATTGCCGCCATCGACCGGATGGTAAAGGTCGAATGTGGCGTGACCGCTCGTGGGGTCGACGGTCAAAGTGAAGACCGTGACGCCTCCCGCCGAGCCGGTGATCGTGTGCCCATCGGTGCTGGCGAGCGTGATGACAGCGCCATTGTAGGTCAATCCGGTACCGCCTGTCAGATTGCCGGAGGAGGTACCGGCGGCCACCGGGTTCACCGACCAGGTCAGCGGGCTGTCCGCACCGGCGTGGACGAGCGAGGTCAGATCGATCGTCGTCTGCGCAGGATCATGGGTGGGCGTCGTCGTCGTATCGGTGACATGGATGTTGTCGACAGTGATTGTCAGCGAGTTGTCGTGCGGATCGATTTCGAGCGACGTCAGTTGTTTGCCTTCGAGTGCCGTGCCAGCGGCCGAGAAGGTCGTACCGGTGGTTGTCACCGAATAGGTATGGCCCTGGGCATCGGTGCCGATGATCGTGACAGTCTTGGACGACGCGCCTTTGTGGTCAAATACACCTATATCCATCTGGGTGAGGACAAAGGTCGTTCCCGTATTGGATACGAGCACGACCTCGCCACCCTTGGAAGACGAGCCCACCTGGCCGTCGCTGACGCTGCCTTCGCTGACTGTCAATTTGGCAGCCGCAGGGGTCACGGTGTCGAAGTCGACCACGTCGGATGTCGTCGACACCACCGGGGCATTGATCGCCGTTTCCGAGACCGTCGCCGAGACCGTGGCGTGATCAACCAATGTCGGCACGTCATCGACGACGTCGACGGTGAAGCTCTGTATGCCATTCGTCGTGTCGCCGTCGCCATCATGGCCAGCAACCTGGAAGGTGAGCTTGATATCCGAGAGATTGGTTTGACCGTTGACGTCGTCGAACGCCTTGTAAAGCGTGAAGTTGTAGGCGCCGTTGGTGTGGGCGCCGTCCTGGGACAAAACAACCTTGAAGACCCAGCTCGCCTGGTCGGTGGCATTGCTGCCGGTGTAGGCGATGAGCGTCGTGCCGTCACCGCTGAGCAAATAGGACAGCGCATGGCCGCCAGAGCTGAGCTTGGTTGCATCAAGCGTCTGATTATTGCCGTCGCTTGCAGTGAAATAGCTGCCGTTCGAATGGGCTGCGAAGGTGGCAGCATGGGCGGCCGGCCCGTCGGCGCCGAAGCCGAGATTGAGCGCGACCGCGCCAGTGCTGATACCTGAAGGCGACAGCGAACCGGAATTCGTCACAAGATCATGCTCGGCAAGCGTCTTCGTCGAGACGGCACCACCGATCGACGGTCCGTCATCATCGAAGCGAATGCTACTGCCGATGGAAACGGACTTGCCCACGGTGTCGCCGTCGCTATCGGTCGCGCTCAGCACCGCCGAGAGCTTGCCGGTGAGATCGACCGTATCGCCCTCCGCCTTCGACGTATTCGGATTGGCGAGCGACATGTACTGGGCGATGCTGACCTTGCCGTTGTTGTCGAGGCGGATCGCAAAGGCGATCTCGCCATCGGCGATCTTGCCGACAACCGTGCCGTCGGCGAGTTGCGAAAGCGTGATCGCCTGACCAGCGGTCGTGGTCAGACCGGAGTCGGCATTGTCGATATGAAGCGTCAGGCTGCTCGTCCTACCCGTCGCATCGTCGGCACCTATCGAGACCGACGCTGAGACGACGTTGTGCTGAGCATAGACCGTTGGCATATCGGGATCGTTGCCGCCGGTAATGCCGGCAAACAGGCTCGTGACCGAATTGCCGGCTCTGACGTCGTTGTCACCGCTACCGCTCTCGTCGACCGTGATCGAGCCCGTGAGAGCCAGATCAACCTTCGGCATGTCGTCGACGATCGTGACTTTCAATGCGCCGATCAGTGTCACTCTGTCGCCGTCGCCGTCGGTCACTTGAATGACGGAACCGAAGTCGATGGCCGAAATCGAGCCGTTGCCCGAGCGCAGGTCGTTGCCAGGACCAGCGACGTTGTCGAGCTGATCGTGCTGCTGGAAAGTGAAGGTGCCGTCGCCGGAAAGCGTCAGCGACAGGACAGGACGGTCGAGAAGCGGGTTGTAACCACTGTGGTGGGCATTATCGACATAGCCGATGATCGTGTTGTTGACGACGGCATAGGAGAGCGCCTCTCCACCGGAGGTCAGATGTAGAGCGGCCAAGGTCGACGCCGCATTGGTGGTGAAGCTGAAGCCACCGCCTGCCGCTGCGCCGTCGGCACCAAAAGACACGACGGAAGCAACCGAGCCGGATACCGTCGCTGCAAAGCCGAGACCGAACAGAGCCGGCTGCGAGGATGATCCGTCATGCGTGCCATCCAGCGGGCTATTGCCGTGTGACAGGAGATTGTAGATGTCGCCCTCGTCGGCGCTCACCGTAATGATCGTGCCCGTGGCGACGGGCACGTCGTCGGTGATGGCGATTGCCAGCGAGCCCTTCGCCGAATCGCCGTCGCCATCCGTGACGGTGAAGCCGAAATTCAATGTCAGGCTGTCTTCGGTGGTCGACGACGTCGCATGAACGAGCGGTGCATTCGCGGTGAAGCTATAGGACCCATCAGAGCCGATCGTCAGGATCGCAACGGCGGTATGGCTCGAGATCCCGGTTGCTGTCCAGGTTGTCACGCCGTTCGTCGCAGACGACGTCCAGCTGACGGCCTCCTGATGACCGACGCCGTGGCCGTCGAGGTAGATCGCCTTTAGCGTCGGCAGGCTGTCCATCGACACGCTCTTGAGACCATCGGCGCCAGCGGAGAACAGAACCTGCGCATCACCATTGACTGTCTTTGCATCGGCGGATCCATCCGGATTGCCATGGGCCTGCGCGTCGTCGTTGAGCGGCGCCGAGGTGACATCGATCTTATGGGCGACTGGTGTATCGTCCTTGACGGTGACCGTCAGCGAGCCACTGGCCGTATCGCTGTCACCGTCGGTGACAGTGAAGTTGAACGTCAGATCCTGCGTATTTTCCGCGGTCGGGTTTGCTGCATGTGCGACCGGTGCGCTTAGCACGAAGCTATAGGAACCGTCCGTGCCGATCGTCAGTGTCGCGACCGTCTGGCCGCTGTCCTTGCCGGTCGCGATCCAAATCGTTTCGCCATCTGTCGTCGTGGTTGGGCTGCCCCAGACGACCGACTCGACATGGCCAAAGCCGTCCTTGCCGGTATAGATGGCGCTGAAATCGGTCGTCGCTCCGAGCGTTACCTGATGAACTCCATCCGCGCCACCCGTGAAGAGCGCGCCGCTCGCGCCACTGACAGTATCGGTATCCGTTACGCCGATCGTGTCAGGATTTCCACCCTTCAGCGCGTCGTCGTTCAGCGTCAGGCTGGTAACAGTGACCGAATTTGCCAACGGCACGTCATCCGTAACATGCAGGGTCAGCGAGCCGCTCGACGTATCGTTGTCGCCGTCGGTCACCGTGAAGGTGAAGGTCAGCGGAAGGCTTTCCTCCGTCGATCCGGAGGTCGGATGAACGAGCGGTGCACTGGTGCTGAAGGTGTAAGAGCCGTCTGCGTTAATCGTCAGCGTGGCGACAGTCTCATGATTGGCGCTATAGGCAACCCAGCTCGTCGCTCCGCCGGAAATCGTCGGCTTGCCCCAGGTAACATCTTCTTGTTGCGCGAAACCACCGGCATCGACATAGACCGTCTTCAAAGCCGGCAGGCTGGACGGATCGATCGCGACACTTGCAAAGCCGTCGGCGCCAGTGCCGAACAGGGTACCGGCGGCGCCAGAGACGCTGTGCACATTGGCGTCGTTGGCGTCCAGATTTCCACCAGCTTGCGCATCGTCGTTGAGCGGTGAGATATTATTGTCGACCGTGTGAGCAATCGGCACATCGTCCTTGACGCCGACCGTGAGCGAGCCCGTTGTTTTGTCGCCATCACCATCGGTGACGGTGAAATTGAATGTCAGGGAAAGGGTCTCTTCGGCGGCTTGCGACGTCGGATGGACGAGCGGCGCACCCGTCGAGAACGTGTAGGAGCCATCGGCATGAATAGCCAATGTCGCAACGGTCTGATTATGCTCGCTGCTGGCGATCCAGGTCGTGCTGCCATCGCCAGCCTGGGCTTTGCTCCAAGACACCGCTTCCTGATGCGCGACGCCATTCGCGTCGGTATAGATCGTGGTCAGCTTCGGCAGATCCGAATGAGCGATGGTGACACTTTTAAATCCATCAGCGCCCATGTCGAACAGGCTGCCAACGTTGCCGCTCACGCTTTTATATTCATCGGTCGTGTCGGCATTGCCACCCGGGGCCATATCGTCGTTGACGAGATGATCAGCCGTGACGGCGTGGGCCGCCGGAAGGCTGTCGGCGACGTTGAGGGTCAGTGAGCCCGTTGCCTTGTCGCCGTCACCATCGGTGACTTCGAAGTCGATCTTGACGTTTTCGTTGTCAGACCCCTTGGCATCGGCAAAGGCGCCCGACTGCACATAGGTGTAGCTGCCGTCGGCATGGACGGTCAGCGTGAAGATGACGTGGCCGGAATCCTTGCCGGTCGCAGTGTAGATCGTGTTGCCGGCGTCGTCCCTCAAGGTGCTGTAATGCAACCCTTCCGTATGTGCGACACCGTTTTCATCAATATTGATGGCTTTCAGACCGGTTGGATTGGTGAAGGTCAGCCGCGCGAAGCCGTCGGCTCCGGTCGTGAACAGACTGCCTGATGCGCCGGTGACGGTGTCGGAGTTAGCCTTGGCGTCATCCGACGGCGTCGAGCCTTCGCTCGACCTCTCTAGGGGCAACGGTACGGGAGGCAGATCCGTCCCTGAGGAGGTCGATAGGGTGTCGTGGAGGCTGCCCGAGTCGGCCGTCACATGATTGGCGACCGGCAGGCTGTCGGCGACGTTGAGGGTCAGCGAGCCCGTTGCCTTGTCGCCGTCACCATCGGTGACGTCAAAGGAGATCTTGAAACTCTCGTTGTCAGAACCTCTGGCATCGGCGAACGCGCCCGACTGCACATAGGTGTAGCTGCCGTCGGCATGGACGGTGAGCGTGAAGATGACCTGGCCGGAATCCTTGCCGGTTGCAGCGTAGATCGTGTTGCCTTGAGTGTCCGTCGTGGTGCCATAGGAAAGGCCTTCCTTGTGAGCGACACCATTGGCATCGATGTAGATGCCCTTAAGGCCGGCCGGATCCGTGAAGGTAACCTGCTGGAAGCCATCAGCACCGGCCGTAAACAGGCTTCCCGATCCGCCGCTGACGGAGTCGGTGGCACCCTCCGGCTTTGCCCCTTCGCTCAACTCACTGAGTGGACGGAGCGGCATTTGCTCGGCCGGCGTCGTGTCGTAAAGGCTGCCTGTGTCGACGGTGACATCGTTGGCGACTGGCTTGTCGTCGGCGATGGTGACGGAGAAGGTGTTTGCGGCCGTGTCGCCATCGGAATCCTTGGCCGTGTAGCCGAAGGTCAGCGTGATGGCGTCCGAACCCTTGGCATCGTCGAGCGACTGGACCAGCGTGAAATTATAATGGCCGTTATCGCTGTCGGAGAGCGTCGCATAGAAGACGACGTTGGTTGCGGACGTCGCTGTCGGCGCGGTCTCGCCGGTGTAACCCACCAGCGTGCCGTCAGCCAAAAGCGCGGTGTGAACCACAAGACCATGCGAGCTCAGGGCGTCGCCATCTTCGCCCTGCGCCGTGACGGCAGCACTGGTGAAGGCAACCGAGCGATCGCCGTTGCCACCCTGATCGGTGTTGGCGCTGTCAGCGCCCCAGGAGATATTGAGTGAGCCGGTAGCGATTGCGTCGCTTGCGACATGCGGATTCTCGTTGCCGCCGGTAAGCGCGCCTTCGGTGACGGAGCCCACATCGCCGGTCGCGACGATAGGTTTGTCGTCGGCGATGGTGACGGAGAAGGTATTTGCGGCCGTGTCGCCATCGGAATCCTTGGCCGTGTAGCCGAAGGTCAGCGTGACGGCATCCGAACCCTTGGCGTCGTCGAGCGACTGAACCAGCGTGAAATTATAGTGACCATTATCGCTGTCGGAGAGCGTCGCATAAAAGACGACGTTGGTTGCGGACGTCGCTGTCGGCGCGGTCTCGCCGGTGTAACCCACCAGCGTGCCGTCAGCCAAAAGCGCGGTATGAACGGCAAGACCATGCGAGCTCAGTGCTTCGCTGTCCTCGCCCTGCGCGGTGACGGCAGCACTGGTGAAGGCAACCGAGCGATCGCCGAGGCCACCCTGATCGGTATTGGCGCTGTCAGCACCCCAGGAGATGTTAAGCGAGCCGTTGGCCGTCGCAGCGCCTGTATCATGGCTTAGGGCTCCGTTGCCGGCAGCCAGCGCCGACTCAGTGACCGAACCCGCGGTCCCCGTGGCCGCAACCGGTACGCTGTCTGTGATGTCGACATGCGCGACGGACGCAACCGTATGACCGCTCGTGTCTGAGACCGTGTACCGGAATTGAAGCTGAAGCACATCGCTGGACGCATTGGCGCCGCGGGGATGGTCCAGGGCAGCGAGCTGAGTGAAGGTGTAGTCGCCCGTCGAAGTGTTGAATACCAGCGTGAAGACCGTAACGCCATTGGCGACGCCGGTGACGGTCTGCCCATTTTGGGTGACGACAACGGGAACGCCGCCCGAAGTTAGACCTGCAAGCTGCTGCGCGCCGCTGCCGGTGATTTCCGCCTCGCCGACCAGCGTGACGGTGGTAATCGCGGCATTCACGCCGCCGAAGCCGAAGCGGCCGGTGCTGCTTGCCGTGAGGAAGGCGCCGGTGCTGCTGGCGCCTTCGAGCAGCGAAGCGGTTTCGGTCGCCTGCTGATTGATAAAGGGAACGTGGGTCTGGGTGCCAGTCAGATTGCCGCCATTACCGCCGCCGATAATGTCGCCAGGACCGAGAAGCCCAAGCAGATTGAGGGGCGTGCGGGCATTGCCAGCCTGGCTATCCGTGAACTGGTGGCCAGAATTGGTGCTATTGCCGGCGTGAACCGAACCATCGGGGCCTTCGGCGACGTTAATGCCCTGCTGCTGCAGCGCGGCGACGACGGCCTGCTGCGGCAGCGTGACTTCACCGATGAGAAAGGTTGGAACGTGCAGCGCCCCATTGATAATGACAATGCGCGTACCGTCGGCCTGGATGAGAACCAGATTATGTCCCTCGACGTGGATGTCGTCGATGGATGTGTTCGGCGGCAGATGGACGACATTTCCATTGTCGGGCACGATCTGGATCGGCTGACGAGCGCCGTTGTCCTGTGGCTCGTTGGCGGCCAGGCGCGCCGTCTTACCATTCGCCTGCTGCTCCTCGGCTTGTGCTACCTCGAATGCGGCGACATCACCATTCTGCGACAATGGCAGCAGATGATCGGCGCTGATATCGGTTGCGACGCCAGAGTCCCGGCCGCTTGACGCGAAATCGTGCGAAGCAGTTTCGTGGTCTACGGTCGAAAGGTTCAAGTCGTCCATGGTCGGGCTCCCGATGTCTCATAATTTGCCGCAATCAATTACGGGAGCGGGACGATTGCAATACTTCGTTAACCTCGCCGATATAGCCGGTTATGCAGCACCCCAGAATTATTTTACCGATGGTTAACTTAACCAAAGAACAACTCATTAAGTATACCGCTTGACTTTACGTCAGCCGCGGTGTGCAAATGCCGCCCGCTAGGCTGTTGCAGTCTGCCGTAGAGAATCGGGGGAGTAGTTGTGCCGTTTGCGATCAGCCTTTCGTTGAGCCTTTTGACCGAGTGGCTGCCGCGCAGACCGCGTTGGCGATCAGTCCGCGGTGTCGGACTCATCCTCTGTGCAAGCCTCGCCGGCTGTCAGATGGACGGTGCGGGACTGGAGAACAATAGCAAGAAAGACGACATTAAAATGCCGTCCACTGCCATTGAAGAGAGCTATGGCGGCGACAACGGCACGGAAATCACGCTGCTGCTGCGCAAGGGCGCGGCGGGCCTCTACGAAGGTCCTGCCCGCGACATACGCGACGGGGCGGTGCTTGGCATCGGCGAACTCGGCAACAATCAGGTTCGGCTGCGCGTCAAGAATGTCGGCCCCGGTCTTGCGGGCGTTGCCGCGCAGGTCGCTGCGGCCAAGGGCCGAAACGCCGCGTTGATCGTCAGTTATCTGCCGCCGGCCGAGACGGCTTCCATCGCTGCCATCCCATCCGCGCAGCGTCCCCCATTGCTTAATCTTGCAAGTGCGACCGTCACGACCGGCGGCGATGCCTTCAATCTTGCCTCGGATGAACTCGACAGCGCGATCGAGGGCCTCAAGGCGGCCGATCCTTCAGGCCACAAGAAGGTATCAGCGCTTGTACCTGCCGATTTTTCTCAATCCGACACAACGAGATTGAGCAATGCCATCTGGAACAGCGGCAACACCTTCATGGGCCTGGGCCGTTACGGCGCAAGCGATCAGCCCGCTGATATCCTTACGAAGAATCGACCGCTCATCCAGTCGGCCGAAATCGTGGTCATTCTTGGCAACACCACTGAAGTTGGTATGGCGGCAGGTGCCGTGCGCAGCGCAGCCATTCCCGGCCAGGCACTGGTCGGCACCAACGGCTGGCCCCAATCGGTGTATGCGGTGCCGGCGGTGGCCGGCGCCTTTGTCGCAACCGACGACGCGCACAGCAGCGGGCTAATTGCCGAGCGCTATCAGCGCCACTTCAACCACCCACTGACGACCTACGGCGCTTATGGCTATGACGCCATGGCGATCGCCTCCGGCCTCATCCGTTCCCAGGGGCCGCAAGCCATCACCGCGGCCAATCTGAGGAACAAGGTCGGTTTCCGCGGCACGACTGGGCTCTTCCGCTTCAATTCCACCGGCCAGGTGGAGCGCAGGATGGTCATCAATACCCTTGCGGACGGCAAACTGAAGGTTTCCGCGCAACCCTCGCAGTCATTCTGAGAGCGGACAAATTCATAGAGCGATTGCGTGTCGTCAAGGCCTCTTGCCGCCATCACGATAGGGCCCGTTCATAGAGCCGGGCTCGATAGCGCGGATCACTTCGGCGCCCTTGCGATATCATCCTTAACAGTTTCCCATTGAAACCCGTAGGATTTTATACTTATTTGATCACTTAACTTATACTTAATTTATCTACGTTTCCGAACGTCATATTCAGAAGTATCGCGCACTATTCTCTCATAAGGGAGAATTGAGCGCCAATGGAACGCAAGAACAGAAAAGCTATACTTTCAGCACTTGCTGCAGCTTCCTTTGCCTTCGGTCTATCATCACCAACCGTTGGCATGGCGGCGGCCGGCGACACCATCCGCCCTGTCGTGACGCTGTTTGAGGACCCGCTGGTCGATACGGCCATCGATCTCTTCGCGCCCACCATCGGAAACGCCGCAAGGGCGATCGGCGGCATCGACCTTGCTGCGCTCAATCATAGCTTGGCCGTCGCGCCCGGCGGCCTTCCGCACGATAACCTCGTCGCGTCCGAGCCCGTGCGCGCCGCAAAGCCGAACAACGCTCCCTTGGGCGACTCGGTGTTCGGCACCGTTGCCATTCCCTTCAAACATCTTGCCGCTCTTAACAATTTCGCCGGCCCGCTTGCGGAAATCCGGTCGGGCAAATCGCTCGATTGCACAGCAGGTGCATGCAATGCGGCCGAAAGCGCACTTGCGACCGCTGAAGCAAAGATTGCCGGCGCCTCGATGCGCGACAAGATCAATACGATCAATTACACCGTCAATCATGCCGTGCGCTATGCTAGCGACATGGATACCTATCATATGACGGATCACTGGGCGAAACCGAGTGAAGCGCTCTTGCATGAGCAAGGCGACTGCGAGGACTACGCCATCTTGAAGATGGCAGCACTCTATAAGGCGGGTGTCGATCTCGACCATATGACCCTGGTCGTTCTCTTCGACCAGCAGCGACACTTTTACCATGCCATCCTGTCGGTCTCCGTCAATGGCAACAATCTTATTCTCGACAACATGCGCGATGAGGTCTTGTCCGACAAACGTCTTGCGGAATACCTGCCGCTCTACTCGATCGTCGCAGGTCGCGGCTATCTGCACGGCTCGCGCGATCCGCATGCCCAGGCTGTTGCCACCGCAGTGCCGCTCGCCAAGGTGGTTCCCGGCGAAGGCGAGATCCACTAACCCGCCTGCCAGCCGCTCCGGCGGCAGCATCGCGTCACAAGAGCGACGGCATTCTGCTAAACAGAGAGATAGCCGATCAACATCAACGCCTCGTGCGTCGGCGCCAACGCCAGACTGATCTGGCCCGTCAGCGATTGTTGACCGAGACCGATCTTGAATCCAGTGTTCAGCGTCTTGCCGCGATTGAGCGACAGGACGGAAAGCACCTCTTGGACCTGGGTGTCGATCGAAAGGCGTAACGTTCGAGCCGTCTGCTGGACATCATCGATCATCGGCAGGCGATGACGCAGCATCTTCAGGAAGGCATCGTTGAAGAGCTTGATCCCGCGCTCCTGCGTCAGCACCACCGCTGGCGTCGGCGACGCTTGAAGGACTGCATTGAGATTGGTCAGCGATGCGACATCCTCGACGGCATCGAGACGCCGCAGCGCCCATTTGAAGCTCAGCACGCGCAACAAGGAGGTGAGGTTACCCGTTTCGGGCATATCGGCTGCCGTGGCGGACACCAGGTCGCCGATGCTGATACCGCCGGCCTCTGCCATTCGTCCAAGACCATCCCAATAGATGCGCTCCAGGCGAATGCCACGACGCTCGCCGCCGCCCGTTACCGCGCGGAAACGCGGTTCCAGCTCGTCACCATCCACCGAGGGCAAGGCTTCCTCCCGGACTGTCATGACCGCTTCGTCTTTCCCGGATCCTTTGCGCATGCCTGCTGTCACCGTTCCGTGAGCGCCTCGGAGCGCGCTTTGTTGATCGGCTTCATCAGATAGGCGAGAATTGCCTTGTGGCCCGTCAGGATCTCGGCTGAAGCCACCATGCCGGGGATGATCGGATAATGCTTGCCGTCTCGCTCCAGGGCCGATTTGTCGGTTTTGATGCGCACGAGGTAATAGGTTTCGTTCTTGTCCTTTTCGACAAGGCTGTCGGCGGACACGTTGACGACCTTGCCGTCCAAGGCGCCGAAGATCGAGAAATCATAGGCCGAGATCTTGATAATCGCCGGCTGGCCGATACGCACAAACGCAACGTCGCGGGGCGAGATCTTCGCCTCGATCAGAAGAGTATCCGCTGTCGGGACGACACCAGCGATGACCTTGCCGGCGTCGACGTAGGCGCCAATCGTATTGACTTCCAGCGTATTGACGATGCCGTCCACCGGTGAGCGGATATCCGTGTGCTTGACCCGATCGGATGCCCCGCGGATCGTCTCGTCGACGACCGAAAGTTCGGACAGTGCCTGGCCCTTGTCGGTCAGGGCTTGCTGGCGCAACTGGAGTCCGAGGTCGCCAACCTGCAACGTCGCCTCCTTGATGGCTGACTGTAGGCGATCGAGGCTCTCGACATAGACCTTAAGCTGCCCTTGCAGGTCGACAAGCTCTCGCTGGACCTTGAGGACTTCCGTTTGAGCAACAAGCTTTTTCTCACCAAGCGGCTTTAGCAGATCATATTGCTTCTGGGCGCCAACGATGTTCTGCGTCAAGCGGTCTATGTTGGCGTGGGCTTCTTCCAGCTCGTTTTGATGTTGCTTCAGGCGCTGATCGAGAACATCGAGCTTGTTCTTATAGGAAGCGCGATCCGCCTCGAAGAGCTTTTCCTCGTTGTCGCAGACGTTTTTTGCGGTGGCAAGGATATCAGCCGGGCAGACGAACTGTGCGTCTAAGGCGCCCGCCTCCTCCAAGGCGAGGCGCTCAACCTTGGCACCGAGCGCGCGAGCCTTGGCAACCGATTCGCCAAGCGTCGACGCCGTCGTCGTATTGTCGAGCTGGACCAGCATATCGCCCTTGTGGACGATCTGCCCGAGATTGACATTGATCTCCTGGACGATGCCAGGCTCGGACGATTGCACGATCTGCGTCTTCGATACCGGTATCACCTTCCCTTCGCCGCGTGCGATCTCGTCGATATCGGCAAAGGCCGCCCAGGCGATGAAAGCAACGATCATCAGGGCACAAAGGCCGAGGATCAGCCGCGCGAAAAGCGGCGGATTGTCGTGGATGTTATGGCGAGCGGCACGCATCATTGCACCGCCTTGCGCTGCATCGCCTCGATGACAGCGTTCTTTGGTCCATCGGCGATGATGCGCCCCTTGTCGATGACGATCAGCCGATCGACGAGCTCCAGCATGCTATGACGGTGGGTTGCAACGAGTAGCGTGGTCTGCGGGCCGAATGCCTGGGTCAGCTTGCTGATGAGATGGCGCTCGCTTGCCAAATCCATTGCCCCAGACGGCTCGTCAAGAAAGACGATCTTCGGCCGGGTCAGGAGAAGCCGAGCTATGGTCAACGCCTGCTTTTGGCCGTTCGAGAGGTTCGCGCCGCGCTCTCCGACCGGCATGTCGAAACCGCGTGGGTGCAGGGCAACGAACTCTTCAACGCCGGTCATGCGCGAAACGGCCAATAGTTCCTCGTCGCTGGCATCAGCGCGGCCGAGCAGCAGGTTTTCCTTCACCGTGCCGGAGAACAGGTCCGACGACTGGCCGGCGACAGCAACGGCGGCGCGCACCTCGGCCATGTGATACTGACGTATATCGACGCCATCGATCAGCACGCGGCCGCTGGAAGGCTGGAACAGCCCGTCGAGAAGCCGGCCGAGGGTCGTCTTGCCCGACCCAATACGGCCGATGATCCCGATCTTTTCGCCCGGTGCGACCGTGAAGGAAAGCTGATTGATGACCGCCTGGTCGGAGCCAGGATATTGGAAGGAAACGTTCTGGAAGCTGAAGCCGCTACTGGTGATCTGCCGATTGACGAAGCCGACGGTCGACGGCCGGTCATCAGGCTGCTCCATGATCTTGTCCAGAATACGCAGGGACATGGTGGCCTGGCGGAACCGCGCGAGCGTCATGGCGATCTGCCCGAAAGGCGCACCGGCGCGGCCCGCCAGCATCACGGTGGCGACGATCGCACCCATGGCGGTTTTTCCATCGGCGAATTCATAGGTGCCCGCGACGACGATCAGCACACTGACCATCTGCTGGAGAAACATCGTCATGTTGATGGCGCTCGACGAGATATGCTTGATATCCTCGCTGGTGCGGCTTGAATATTTGGTGAGTTCCTGCCAGCGGCGCAGCATGGTCGCCTCGGCGCGCAGGCTCTTCAATGTCTCTATCGTCGAAATCGTCTCAACGAGCATCGACTGGCGGCGCGATGCCTCGTTCGTGGCCGTTGCCATGCGCTTGCCAATTTGGGCCTGCGCAACGAGCCCGATGGTCACTGACAGAACAAAGGCGACGGCTGGGATAATCACCAGCCAGTCAGCGATCAAATAGATGACGACCAGGAAGATCACGACGAAAAGACTGTCGATCAGCACGCCGATCGTGTTCGAGGTGAAAAATTCGCGCACGAATTCATATTGCGTCACGCGATTGGCGTATTCCCCGGTCGACATCGGACGGGACGCCAGGGTCGAATTCAGGATCTTGTCGAAGATCAACTGCGAGAGCCGCAAATCCGCCTTGCGGCCCGCATAGTCGATCAGCGATGCGCGGGCTGTTTTCAGAAGAAAATCGAAGAGATAGGCCAAAGAAATGCCGGCGGTCAGTACCCAGAGCGTCGGGAATGCCTTATTTGGCAGGACCCGATCATAGACGTTCATGGTGAAAAGCGGCGAGGCCAGCGCGATGATGTTGATGAACAGCGCCGCCAGCATGACGCGGGCATAGGTTCGCCAGTAGGGCACCAGCGCGGTTGCCAGCCAGTGACGCTTCTCGATCTCCATGGCATGGCCGACGCGCGCTTCGTCCGACGAATTCTGGTAATAGAGCGTAAAGGCAAATGCCGATTGCGGATTGAGCGCCGAGAGTTCCTCCCGCGTCAAGCAGGCGGGCGCCCCGACGGCTGACGCGATCTCAGTGACGTAGGAACCATTCTCGGTCATTTCGAGCAATGGCAAAACACCGCCACCGGCGAACGTGACGATGGCGGGACAGTCGAAGTTGCCCAGCCGGCAATCTCGTTCCGTATGCTTCAGGACCTGCAACCCGACGCGTTCCGACAGCTGTTCGACATCGTCCAGCTCCATGGCTTCCAGAATTTCGTCCGGAATGCCCGAAAAGAGCACCGTATCCGAGCTCGGTCGGCCATAAAACGCAGCGACCGATTTAAATGCCGACTTGAACGTCAGCAGCGATATGCTCGCAGACACGTCAGGTGCTACGTTCAACATGAAGCGCTATCCAATTCGGATCGTAACGATTAACGAATCGGCTCGAGCAGATCCATCGGCAGGCCGGGCTTCTGATGCGAGTCGTATTTGGTATATCCAGGATCAGCCGTATTCGACGAAACAGCGAACTGATCGCGGGCATAAGGCGTCGCCTGATCGACCGGCTTCAGTTTCATCGTCGACAACAGGCTGCCCGATGCTGCGAGGATCTTGTATTCGGCAAAAAGGGATGCGACCTCCGCCGTCTTGGCCAAAATCTCGGTGTTGAAGCGGGTGTTCTGGGCATCCAGGAGATCAAGCAGCGAGCGTTGGCCAACCTTGAACTGCTCGCGGTAAGACGTGACGAGCTGGGCGTTGGTCTTTTCCTGCCCGCCCAGGATATGCGCTAACTGAGCCTCGTTGGTACGCTCGCTCCACGCGGACCGGACGGACTCGTCGACCTCGCGGTAAGTCTGGCTCAGTGCAAAACGCTGTTCGGCGGCGCGACGAACCAGCTCCTGTTGATGGGCGGTATCGATGCCGCCGTGATAAAGGTTCCATTTGGCAACGACCCCGACCTGGACGTCGCTGGTGTTACCCTTGTTGCCATCGACATCGTCACCAATGCGAGCGCTGCCGACGAGGTCTAGCCGCGGCAGGAATGCGGACTTGGAACCGCGCACGTCTGCGTCAGCGGCATTGACATCAGCCTTGGCCGACGAGATCTGCGGGTTGTTCTTTTGAGCAATGAAGACCGCGTCGTCCAATGTCTTGGGCAGGTAACGCGCAACGGAAGCCGGTCGGCTCGCGTTACTGATCGACTCGCCGACAACCTGGAGAAAGCGGATCTTCGTCGCGTCGAGCTCCTTCTTTGCTTCCTGAAGGCGGGCGTTAGCCGCCTGCAGGCGCTCACCGCCCTGAAGGCGATCGGCATCCGTGAGAGCGCCGCCCTTGATGCTATCCTCGATATTTCCGACCATCTGCTTGTGGAAGGCGACGTTCTTTTCAGCAGCCGCGACGATCTCCATCTGCAGCTGATATTCAAGATAATTCTGGGTCACTTCCAGCGCCAATGCTTCCGAGCGCTGTTGGACGCGGAAGGATGCACCGTCGACACGAGCCGCCTGCTTGTCCTTCTGCGCCTTGCGGTCGCCGCCATCGAACAAAGTCTGCGTAATAGTCAAGCTTACATCTGCCGGATTCAAGTAATCATGAGTACGCGACAAGGCGCCGGATGTGACGTCCGATAGTCTACGGCGACCATAACCAGACTCGAGGTCGACTGAGGGCAGGTAAAGACCCCTCGCCTGACGCAATTGAAACTCGGTTGCTTCCCGATTTTGCGCTGCCTGCATAATCTGAGGATTAGTTTTCATTGTCTTATCAATTGCCTGCTGCAACGTCATGGCGCCCGCAGAACCGCTTGATAAAGAACTCACGGCCATCGAAATACCGATTGCCGCCATCAATCGCGTCTTATAAACCAAAACTACGTCCCTTCCCCAAATTATACTTTAGCAGATACGTTTTGTAAGTCTTATTTACCTACAAGCGTAGACGACATCACGTCCACTTGCAAAATAGATTCCGATTTAATCTCCTGAAACAGTTAATACCGAAGAGCGCAAGCCTGTCTGGCCGAAACCAAGTGACTATTTTTGGACTATTCACAGAGTCGCATGTCACTGTCGCAAGATGGCAACAATTATTACCTCCGGTCACACACAGAATGTACATGGCATTAGCTATTCCGACCCGTCAGAATTCAATTTAAAACAGTCGAAAATTTTGATAATATTAGAAATAACTCATTGGCAAGCATGTCCCAGATGCGTGGATGACCGCAATCCGCCAGCCATCGAAGACTGAAGGCCTCATTTTCTTCGTTGGGCATATGGTAGAAGCCGACGCGGATGGTGATCGCGTTTACGGCGTTTCCGATGCATTTTCCTCGCTCGCGGAACTAGACAGGGCCGCGCCGCCGTCGAAGCGAAGCGATGTCGGTTCGAACATCACCTCGATATCAGGCTGGGTTGACGGGTGGCTCATATGTTTCCCTTCCTCAACCGGGAAAGCGGGGATTAGTCCGGTTCCACTCGGCGGCGACAGCAGCCTTGTTCTTTGTTACCCATTCAAGGGTGGTGTCTTGTGCCTTGCGTGCGAGCTTACCACTTTGCCATACCGCCTCGGCCGCAAGACTGATGACCAGGCAAGCTCGGCTTTCTCTGATAGATGGGTATAGGTTCGGATTTTGGTGAAGCACGCTTCTGTCTGCATCAGCTCGATCCGCGAGTCGCGATGGTCTTAATTTGGCTCATGTCAACGTCGCAGGAAAAAGGTCTCGATAGCGGCGCGCCGAACGTGCGGCGGAATTAGACGTCACAATCGAGGCATCGAAAGACTGCGATAACGCTACGATAAAGCCTCGGTTCGATCTCCGCCAAAGCCGTCCGGGCTCGCGCTGCAGGCGTGCCCCAACCAATCGGAAAAGGCGCGTACTTTCTGGCGCGCTTCGGCGCGGGCCGGCCAAAGTGCGTAGTAGCCGTAGCCGCTGTCGATGATACGTTTGAATGGGGCGACCAACTCACCGCTTTCCAGATCTTGTCGCGAAAAGGCGAGATCGCCCATCGTCACGCCATAACCGCTCGCAGCAGCAGTCATCGCGAAATCCTGCGTGTCGAAGACCTGGTGGCGGGTTGCCTGAAAGGAATAGGCGCCTTCGGCCTGCAGCCAGAGCGTCCAGTCGCTGTGTCGTGGATTGGAATGCAGCAGAACGCAGCTCTGCAGGTTCTCGACCTCAGGCGGATCGCCAAGTTTAGATAGAAACTGAGGCGAGCACATCGGCGTCAACTGTTCTCGTAACAGCGGCAGCACATCCATCCCCGGCCAGTTGCCGTTGCCGTAGGTGATCAGCATGTCGATATCGCCGACCGAAAAGGTTGGCCGAAGGAACCAGGCGGTATCGATATTGATGTTCAGGTCTTCATGATGGTTGTGAAGATCCGGGAGCCGCGGCAGGAACCATTTGCGCGCGAAGGTCGGGGGCATGCGGATGGTCAGCGACCGCACCGTCGTCCGCGTCGCCTCGAACGAGGTCTTCAACGAGGCGAGCAGACCATCGACGATCGGGATCAGCGCCATGCCACGCTCCGTCAGCGCCACTTTGCGCGTATGGCGCTCAAACAGGCTACAGCCGAAATAATGCTCGAGCTGCTGCACCTGCCGGCTGATCGCGCTCTGGCTCAGATTGAGCTCGGCTGCCGCCGCCGTGAAGCTGGCTGTTTCCGCGACGACCGAAAAGGTCTGCAGCGTCTGCAGCGGCGGCAATCTGTTATGATCGAACCTCGGCTCCATTCCCTACCCGGTTTCTCCGCTGCTGTGTGAAACAACAAGCATTAAAGCATGCGGATGGAATGGCAACCGATACACTCAGGCAATCGCCCGGCGCACCGTCTCGATGGCTTCTCTCACCCTTCGCGGCGCTGTGCCCCCCTTGTGATCGCGGCTGGCGACCGAGCCCTCCACCGTCAGCACCTCAAACACGTCCTCGCGAATGGTCGGCGCAAAAGTCTGCATATCGGTAAGCGAAAGCTCCGAGAGCGTCGGCAGTACCTTGTCGCGGGCAGTGCCGACGATTGCGGCAACGGCATGGTGCGCATCGCGGAACGGCAAGCCGGCGCGGACGAGATAATCGGCAAGATCGGTTGCCGTCGAATAGCCCTGATTGGCAGCCGCAAGCATCTTGGCATGCTTGACTTTGATGGTCGGGATCATTTGAGCCGTGACGCGGACAGCCGCGCGCACGGTTTCAAGCGTATCGGTCAACGGCGGCTTCGATTCCTGCTGGTCCTTGTTGAAGGCGAGCGGCTGGCTCTTCATCAGGGCTGCGGAAAAAGTGAGATTGCCCATGACACGGGCGGCCTTGCCGCGCACCAGTTCCGCGAGATCTGGATTACGCTTCTGCGGCATGATCGAGGAGCCGGTGCAGAACTGGTCGCCGACCTCGATGAAGTCGAACATCGGCGTGCACCAGAGGATGACTTCCTCGCTGAAACGCGACAAATGTCCCATGATGATCGAACCGGCGCTGCAAACATCGACGACATAGTCACGGTCGGAAACGGCGTCGAGTGAATTGACGAAGGACCCCGAAAAGCCAAGCGCAGAAGCGCTATATTCGGGATCGATCGGATAACCGGTGCCGGCAAGCGCTGCGGCCCCAAGTGGGGAAACGTTGAGGCGCTCGCGCGCTGCGCCAACGCGGTCGAGATCACGCAGGAACATTTCGACATAGGCCATGAGATGGTGGCCGAAAGTGATGGGCTGAGCCACCTGCAGATGCGTGAAGCCCGGCATGATCGCATCGGCGTGTTTCTCGGCAAGATCGACGAATGCGCCAATCAGCGTTTTCAGATCATCGGCCAGGAGATCCAGTTGCTCTCGGGCATAGAGACGGATATCGGTCGCGACCTGATCGTTGCGCGATCTGGCGGTATGCAGCTTCTTGCCAGCATCCCCGATCAGGGCGATCAACCGGCTCTCGACATTGGTATGAACGTCTTCGAGTTCCGTCTTCCATTCGAAGGTACCCGAGCGCATTTCGTCCGCCACCTGGTCCAAGCCGGCCTGGATCTGGGCGTTGTCCTGCGCGCTTAGGATGCCTGCACGGGCAAGCATATCGGCGTGGACCTTCGAACCCGCAACATCGTGCAAGGCTATGCGCTTGTCCTGATCGAGGCACTCGTGAAAGCTCTCGAAATCCCGGGAGACCGCCTCCTTGAACAGCGGCGACCATGTGGCTTCTTTCTGGTTTCTCATCGCGGTCTTCCCTTTTGAACGAACGCCGCCCTCCTCCGGGCGCATCCTTTATTGAAGCAGAGTAAGCAGGCTGCGAGCGTCGGCCTGGTTTTCAAGGTCGAGAACGAAGTCGCTGATAACGTCGACCTTTGCTGCCGGCAGAACCATGCGGGCGAGCGCCGTATATTTGGCGACTAACCGCTCGTCGCTCAGCGGGTTCTGCGGGCCTCCGAGGGGAAATTCGACGACGAGCCGATGCCGTTCGCCAGTGTTCGTCACGATCGTGATCGCCGGTTCGTCCTCGTCCCTCATCGCCGGGTCGACGCGAACTGTGATGCGATCCATCAACGGACCGATCTCGACTGCCGACCAAGCGGCCTCTTCCAGCTCGGCCAGAAAGACCTTGCCATAGCGCAGCCGAGCGACCAGCGCATAGGGCAAGCTCATCTGGGCTTGCGCGCGGGATTGGATGACCTTGCCGCCGCACATGCCGTACTGAAAGCCGCTGATATCAATTTCGATGGCGGCGATATCGGCAGGCGCAACGCCGTAGCGCTGCAGCATGAGATCCAGTGCATCGATCCCCGCATGCGTGCCGCGGCAAGTGGCGTGCGGCTTGATGGAGCATCGGTTCAGACGCCAATAATCTCCGAAGTCGCGGACAAGCGCTTGGGGATCGCCCTTGCCCGCGCCGAAGGTCGCAAAGAAGCTGCCCCAGCGCTTCGTCTCGAAGACGCTGTCGGGACCTTCGAACCCCTGCCTTGCGAGATAGGCGGCCATGAGGCCGCCTTCGGCGGCACGGCCGGCATGGAGCTTCTTGGCTGAACTGCCATTGTGGATGAAGGCCCAGGTGCCGCCGGCAAAGGAGCAGGCCGCGCCAAGCGCGGAGGCCATGCCGGTCACGTCGAGGTTTACCACGCTGCCGACGGCGGCGGCAGCGCCGAACGCGCCGCAAGTTCCCGTGGAATGCCAGCCGAGACCGTTATGCTCCTCGTATCCACCGACTGCTTCCAATACGCGCCGGCCGACTTCGTAACCGAGTAGGACACCGCGCAACAGTTCGCGGCCGCCGATCGACCCTCTATGATCGCCGAGGACGGCGAGCACGGCCGGAAGGACGACGGCACCAGAATGATCGCAGCCGCCGCTGTCATCAAGCTCATAGGCGTGAGCCGATACGCCGTTGACGAAGGCCGACGTCCTCGCGTCCGTCCCGATCAGCCGTCCCCAGATCGGGACGTTCCCGGCTCCGGCCTGGATGCCAAGCATCGCGACGACGGCATCGGTTTCGCGCGATGCCGAACCGGCAATCGCAGCACCCAGCGTATCGAGAATATGGAGCTTCGCCTTGTGAATGGTTTCAGGCGGAAAGGCCTCGAATTTCGTCGAACAAACCAGCCCCGCCAATGCCTGTGTCAGATTATCGCTCAACGGCCCGCTCCTCGTCGACATAGGCTTCATAGACATTGACGGGATGATCGCCAGGCGCGGCAATGCCCTTCCCGGCGTGCCAGCGAGCTACTTCTGCAGCCGTTGCCAACCACACATCATCGAAGCTGGCGATATGAGCGAGCAAGGCTGCCACGAGCGCGATCCGGCCGGGCGTTCCGGTCCATTCCGGGTGAAGCTGGATGACATAGCAGAGGCCGTATTGGCGGTAGGCATCGAACTCGGCGATCCAGTTGCCGAGAACCGCCTCATAGGAGGGGAGACGCCCCTGCCCTTTCGGAAAGGCCGGGGTGAAATTGAACTGGAAATAAGGCCGGTCCTCGAGCTCGAGATGAACCGGGATCTCCACCAGCGACGAGAAATGGCTGTAGGGCGTATCGTCGCCATTCAACGACGCCGACCAGGAATAGCCCGCCTGAAGAAGCAGGCGATCGAAGCGACGCGGCCAGTTGCCGGCGGGCAACCGGAAGCCGGAAACATCGTTCGATGCGATCGCATTCAGTCGCTCCCGGCTGCGCTTGAGGAGATCGACGGCTTCAGGTGCTGATATGGCGTCATAGCGTTCAAAGCTCCAGCCGTGGCTCTCGATCTCATGGCGCGGCGACACGACATCGCGCAGCAGCTGTTCATGCTTTTCAACGAGGATGCCGGGCACGAACCAGCTTGTGGATATGTCCGCATTAGCAAAGACATCGCAAAGACGCTCGACGCCGCGCGCGGCTCCATATTGCCAGACGGAAAAGCTCTTGGCGCGCCCTTTGAGATCGGGAGCCTGTGCAATCGCATCGAGGCCGTCGTCGAAGATCACGGAGACAATCGCTGCGCATTTCTTGCCCTGTGGCCAGTAGCTTTCGGCAGCCGTGCTGATCATGCGGCATTCTCCGGATGTTGTGCGATCCACCATTTTGCGATTTCAGCGCAGTGTGTTGTCCAAACGCTGTCGCCATGGGCGGTGATCGCTTTGAAAAGGCCTTCGAGGATCGCAAGCCGCCCCGGCTTGGCGCAGACCTTCGGATGCAGGATCGTCGTCCAGCAAAGCCCTTCGCGGTGATAGCCTTCGAATTCGGCGCACCAGTTGCTTTGAACGTCGCCGTAGCCTGAAATCCGGTCGAGACCGACGGGGAAATCAGGCTCCTCGCTGTAGGCAAGAGCGGTGTAATCATCGATATCCCACCGCCCCGGAATCTCGACAAGGCCGCGCCCGCGCGGCGTCGTGTGGAAATAAGGACGGTCGTCACCGCGCATCGAACTGGAGTAGATGACGCCGAAGTCGCGCAGAAGTTCGGCCGTTTCGTCGCTCCAGTCACCCGAGGGCGTGCGGAAACCGACCGGAATCATCCCCATTCGGGAGCGGAAGATTTCGCGCGAGCGCTCCATGATGTCGAGTTGCTGCTGCGGGCTGCAGTTGATGAAGACCTCGTGATAGTGACCGTGATAGGCAATTTCGTGAGCCTCCATCAGGATGCGTTCGCATTGCGACGGCCAATGTTCGACCACCCAGGTCGGCACGAAGAACGTCGCTTTGAGACCATATGTTCCGAGAAGGTCGAGAAGGCGCGGCAGTGCCCGCCACGGGCCATAGGCGCCCTGTGTGAAGTAGCGTGGGTTGGAGAGCAGGGAGCCGTCGAGCATCGCGTCACCCGTCGGGCCATCGACATCGAAGGCGAGCGCCACCGCCGATTGCCGGCCTTCCGGCCACAAAGTTGGTTTCGCCGATTTGGTTGCACTCTTGGCAGTCATGGGATTCAGCTATGCGTTTTGAGTTTTTCAGGGCGCCGCTATCCGCCCGCGGACGCCGAAGCGTCCCGGCCAATGGCTGCATGCAGAGGATCTGGAAGCGCCGCGCTAAGAGCGGCGCTTGCCTTGGATGTTACTTGACGCTGTTTATGACGGCCTTCGGAACAGCGTTGTGCACGAGGCCCCACTTCTGAAGGATCTGGTCATAGGTGCCGTCCTTGATGACGGCGTCGAGCGCACCGGCAATCGCATCGCGAAGCGCGGTATTGTCCTTCTTGAAACCCATGCCGAAGGTGTCGTTGCTGAGCAACGGTTCGCCGACGAGTTTATAGGTGTCCGGCTCGAGATGCATCTGATAGGCGATCGTCTCAATGCCCTGCACGACGGCGTCATAGCGTCCCTGCTTCATGCCGAGACGGGCAGCATTTGAATCCGCGGTCCCCTCGAATTTGATGGCCGGCTTGCCCTTGCCCTCGCAATTGGCCGCACTCCAGGACTTGACGTTGTCACCAAAGGACGTGCTGCGGCTTCCAGCAACGGTCTTGCCGCACAGATCGGTCGTCTCCTTGTACGTGTCGGCATTGGCCTTGACGGTAAACAGGATCGGGCCGCTGGTGAGATAGTCGACGAAATCCATGCTCGCCTGGCGCTTCACATTGTCGCTCATGCCGGAGATGATCATGTCGGCGCGTCCGGTCTGAAGGCCGCTTTGCAGTTCCTGGAAGGCCGAGGTGACGAAGACGGTCGTCAGATTGAGCTTCTTGGCAATGGCATTCGCCAGATCGACATCAAAGCCATCGATTGTACCGCTATTCGGATTGACGAACTCCATCGGCGGATAGATCGGGTTCGTCAGGATGCGTAGCTCGCCATCCTTACGCAGGTTCAGGTTCGAATCCGCGGACGCGGCGGTCGCAGCGAGCGACAAGAGGGCCGCGGAAACGGCGAGACGAATGAGTTTCATGAAATTCTCCTCTGATGTTCTTTCTTCAGGGTCTTGTTGTTTAAAGCACCGCAGAGATGAAGTTCTTCACTCTGGGATTTCTGGGGTTTTCAAGGATCTCACCGGGTGTACCGGTCTCGACGATCATGCCGCCATCCATAAAGACGACGCGATCGGCAACCTCCCTGCAAAAGCCGATCTCATGCGTGACGACGATCATCGTAGTGCCGGAAGCTGCAAGCTCCTTCATGACGCTGAGAACTTCGCCGACAAGTTCGGGATCAAGCGCCGAGGTTGGCTCGTCGAACAGCATCGCCTTCGGCTTCATCGCAAGTGCGCGGGCGATCGCGACGCGCTGCTGCTGACCGCCGGATAATTCGCCCGGATAGGCGCCGGCCTTGTCGGCGAGGCCGACACGCTGCAGAAGGACGCGCGCCTCGGCAATACATTCCTGCCGCGGCCGCTTCTGCACGCCGACCGGACCCTCGATGATGTTCTGCAGGACCGTGCGATGCGGGAAGAGATGAAACTTCTGAAAGACCATGCCGACAGCCTGGCGCTGGCGGGCGATCTCGCGGTCCGGCAAAGGGAACAGCCGGTTGCCTTCGCGGCGATAGCCGGCGATTTCATCCTCGACCGTGACATAACCGGCATCGATCTGCTCGAGCTGGTTGATGCAGCGCAGGAAAGTGCTTTTTCCCGAGCCGGATGGTCCGATGATGCAGACCACCTCCCCCCTTCTGATCTCGAAATCGATGTCCTTCAGGACGTGGAACGTGCCGAAATACTTCTGCAGACCGTGCGCCTTGATGATCGCGTCCATCAGCCAGCCTCCCCGACGAGAGCCTGATTGGTTGCCTGCTGGGCGCTGGCGTCCCGCCTGCCCCATCCCTTGGAGAAATGCCGCTCGATGTAGATCTGCGCGAGGCTCAAGGCGGTGACGATGACCATGTACCAGATGGCGGCGACAATCAGCAGTTCGATGACGCGCGAATTGACGTAGTAAATGTCCTCGACGCTTCTCAGCACCTCGGAATATTGGATGACGCTCGCGAGCGACGTCAGCTTGACCATTCCGATCGTCTCGTTGCCGATCGGCGGAACGATGACGCGCATGGCCTGTGGCAGAACGATCTTCAAGGTCGCCCGCAACTTCGTCATGCCAATCGATTGCGCCGCTTCCATCTGCCCCTTGTCGATCGACAGGATGCCGGCGCGCACGACTTCGGCGGTATAGGCACCCTGCTGGATGCCAAGCCCGAGAAGAGCCGCAACGAAGGGGGTCATCACATCGACGGTTCGAACCGAGAGAAATCCCGGAATGCCGATCGTCGGGAAAATCAGCGCGAGATTGAACCACAGAAGGAGCTGCAGCAGCGCCGGCGTGCCCCGGAACAGCCAGACATAGCCGACGGATATGCTGCGCAGAACCGGATTGTCGGACATGCGCATGATGGCCGCTATGACGCCAAGGACGATACCGACGATCATGGCGCAGACCGTCATGATGATCGTATTGCCGACGCCTGCAAGGACGGATTTGGAAAAGAGGTTTTCCCCGACATATTCCCAGGCAATGTCGCCCTTCCAGAAGGCTCTCGCCAGCAGAAGCAGAAGGATGATACAGACCGCAGCCATGATCTTGGTGCCGATTTTCCGCTGCGGCACGATCACGAGCGCGTTCACGTCTAGTGGCGCTGAATTCGTCAAGTTTCGATCCCCTGAGCTCGTTAATGAGCTTCGTTTTCTAATAAGAAAACCTACGTCGCTTTTTAATTTGGCCACAAACGAGATTTGCACATGCGATTTATGCAAATTGCGCATAAATCAAATAGGCCCATGACGACATTGCACAAGCTCGCCGCCATCAATTGAGACGCGAGCGACTCTGGACGTTGTTCGCGGGGGATTGGCTGTCGGGCCGACCGATACGCACCCAACCGTGCGCAAGCGGGCGATCGGATGGTTGAGCAGCCGGGCTAACCCCCGAGGGTATCGGCTCTGGAATTGAAACCACTCGCCGCAAAAAGACCTTAGACTAGGCAGGTTCGTGGACACGCCGACACGGTTCCCGAGGTGGGCCGAACATCGACGAACGACGTCGTCTGAATTCCATTGTTTTTATCTTTTTCCGGAAGGCGATATTAATCCTGCTTCAATAAAGCCGAGCTATTTTGGTCTCTGGTTGGACAGGCCATGAGGCGCCTGCGTTCTGGTGTTGTCTCAATGGCTTACGAACTAGTTCTCCTTTGAACGAGATGACACAAGGCTCCAGAAATTCGGGTCTCGGTGAAGCGGTTTAGCGTCACGGCACCTTGGAACGCAGGTGCGCATCTATGATCTTCTCTATCCGTAACGTCCTTGTCGGAATTTTCCTTCTGCTCAGCGCTTCGCTATGCGTGCTAGCGGGATCTTCGATGCTTGATGCCTACCGCGGCGAAAGCACTTATTCCGACGTCTCCAAGTTTACCCTGCTCGATCGCGCGATCTTCCAGACGCTCGCCAACTTTAGAAACGAGCGGGGTGACGGCTCATCGCTCGCCAAACTTGAGCTTGGCACGCAAGAGGGAACACTCGCCCTGCTGAAGGCGGATCGCGCCACAGTCGACAAGTATATGGACGAGGCAAAATCGGTCTCGGCAACTATTGACGACGCGACGCTCAAAGTCCCGCTGGCCGACATCATGACCGCATACGACCGGGTTGTCGCATTCCGGTCAAAGCTCGACAGCGAGATCACAAAGAAGCTCGTGGATCGTGATCCGACATTGCAGGCCACGACGCTGGACATCGGTCAGCAGCTGCTGACAGCGCTGGAAGCCGGCTCGAACGCCGTCGAAAGTCGGATTCGGACAAGTGATCCCTCAATGACGGCACTCATTCAGATCCGTGCACTGACATGGTACACCCGCGCGACAGCAGGTGCTGCAAACCTGTTGTTCGTCAACACGCTCGCCTCTGGAGAGGCAATGAAGCCTGAGGACGTCGGCAAGATCCAGCAATTCGATTACGCTGCCAATTTCACCTGGGGACAGATCGGCACGTTGGTCAATCATCCGTCGACACCGCAGGTGGTCAAGGACGCCTATAAGGTCGGCAGCACGACCTATTTCACTGGCGATTTTGCAGCAAAACACAGCGCATTGCTTGCAAAGTTCGCAGCCGGTGAGAAGAAGGCCATGTCCCTCGACGACTGGCGCCCGCTTGGCAACGCCGCGCTACTGACCATCACAAACACCGCCGCGGCAGCGGCTGATGGCATGGTCGGCAAGGCCGCCGCCAGCCAGAATGATGCATTCATCAGCCTGATCGCCTATGGGCTCACCTTCCTCGTCGCCGCGGTCCTGAGTATCACCGGTATCTGCGTCATCATCTTCCGCGTCACAAAGCCGGTCGGCGTGCTAACGCATTCCATGACCGCACTCGCCCACGGCGACCTCTCGGTGTCGATTGGCGGCGTCGAGCGCCACGACGAGGTCGGCGCCATGGCGCGTTCCGTACAGGTGTTTCAGCAGGCAGCCATACACAATAAGGCACTGGAAGCCGAAGCCACAGAGGTACGGGTGAGATCGGAACATGAGCGCGTCGAAGTGCAGCGTCGCGCCGAAGCAGAGGCCGAGCAGAGACTGTTGCAGGCAACAGGTTCGCTTGCGACAGGTCTGCGTCAGTTGGCATCCGGCGACCTGCTCTGCGAGATCGAAACGCCGCTTTCTGAGCAGTTCGAAAATCTACGTCAAGACTTCAATTCGTCGGTCAGCCAGCTTCGCGAAGCCATGTCTCGCGTTGGTCAGGCCGCGTCACTGGTAAATAGTGGCAGCTACGAAATCTCGCAGGCTTCCGATAACCTTTCCAAGCGCACCGAGCAGCAGGCCGCATCGCTGGAAGAGACGGCCGCCGCCCTCGAGGAAGTCACGGCCAACGTCCAGTCGACTTCCAAGCGGGCTGGCGATGCACGTGACTTAGTCCGTGGCGCGCGGTTGCGGGCAGAAAACTCGAGCCAAGTCGTCAGCAATGCCGTCAACGCTATGGGCAGGATCGAGCATTCGTCCAAGCAGATCACTCAGATTATCAGCGTAATCGACGAGATCGCTTTCCAGACCAATCTGCTCGCGCTCAACGCCGGTGTCGAGGCAGCGCGTGCAGGCGAAGCTGGGAAAGGCTTTGCCGTGGTCGCCCAGGAAGTGCGTGAGCTTGCGCAACGCTCTGCCAATGCCGCCAAAGAGATCAAGGCTCTGATCGGCAATTCCGAAGTTGCCGTCAGCGAGGGAGTGAAGCTGGTCAACGACACCGGTGACGGTCTCGCGGCTATCGCCGACTTGGTGCTGCAAATCAATCAGCATATGGACGCGATCGCCACCGCCGCTCAGGAGCAATCCATGGGACTGTCGGAGATCAACGGCGCCGTCAATCACATGGACCAGGCAACACAACAGAATGCCGCTATGGTGGAAGAGATGAACGCGGCAGGATCAGGTCTTTCCGAGGAGGCCAACCGTCTCGGCGAACTCCTGAGCGCATTCCGCACAGGCGCAGCCGAGCGCAGGCAGCCACAGGCGAGACCTGCGGCCCGACCGGCCCCAGCCCCAGCAACGGGCCGGCAGGCCGCACGCGCCGCTCCCGCCACGCAGGGTAACGCAGCGCTCAAACATCTCCAGCAGGAGTGGTCGGAGTTCTGATCAATCTCTCGTCGAGGCGGGCGCCGAAGCCCTGCGATGCATTAGGCTTAGAGAAAGTCTCGGAAAGGTTTTCCGGGACTTTTTCGTTTGCTATTTATCGGCATCTTAGATTGAAAGGAAGCCAGCGCAGGTCGTGCCAGTCGATGCCCATCAATAGAAGGCGCGCGGTTTGAAGGTAGGGCAAAGCAGCACGCCTCAAAAGGTGCGAACACGACGGTTCTGATGCTGGTCCATTCGAATCCAGCAAAGCAGTATTTCCTGTCACGCCAGCGAAACCACATTAGCTACATTATTGAACGCGACTCGTAGTTTCGTGGCGAAGCTTCTTCTGCGCACTCTGGCAGTCGATCTCCGCGTCGACCAGGCGGGGCAGAAGTCGGGTGCCGACTAAGCTGTGCCGCCGGTCAGAAGAATCGACATCGGCCTTTACTCCGAACAGGCAAGGGAAATGACCGAGCTTACCAAGTCTCGGTCTTCGAAGACCTAGCAAGGGGAGATTTCGGCTTCGGACTTCAATGCAGCTTGAATTCGCCCTCGACCCGCCGCCATTCGTTTGGTCCGATCAGACGCTGGTGGGTATAGCGGACGGAATGTAGAGGCCCGTCGAGGCTTGCCTGCCAGAAGTCCAGGAACTTGTGCATTTCGGGAAAATCAGGCGCCAGATCATAGTTCTGCCAGACGTAGGTCTGCAGGACGGACTCGAATTCGGGAATGCGGTAGAGGATATGCGCGGTGGTAAGCCCATAGCCATTGAGCTGACGCTCCAGATCCGATGAAAATCGCATGCTTCATCTCCGTTTCACGACACGCCGATGGTGGCACAAAATTTTGCCACCATCAACGGAACTCTGAACGCCGCCCCTCTGTTTATTGTTCCTTTCCAGCACGTTAGCAATCTCACTCCATGTGAGAAAATTTTTTAATTGGCCCTCTTGAAATCGAAAAATTGCAAAAATAAATCTTTCGGCGCGAACGCTCAGATGAGGTTCGCACCCGCCCAGACCGGTCATCCGGTCCGGCGAGGGGATCAACGTCATCTTTTTTGTCCAACGGAGGAAAACATGTCGTTCCGACCGCTTCATGATCGCATTCTCGTCCGCCGCGTCGATTCGGAAGAAAAGACCAAGGGCGGTATCATCATCCCCGACACAGCCAAGGAAAAGCCGCAGGAAGGCGAGGTCATCGCCGTCGGCCCGGGCGCGCGCAACGAGTCAGGCCAAATCCAGGCGCTCGACGTGAAAGCCGGGGATCGCGTCCTGTTCGGCAAATGGTCTGGCACGGAAATCAAGATCAACGGCGAAGATCTGCTGATCATGAAGGAAAGCGATGTCATGGGTATCATCGAAGCCCAGGCCGAGCAGAAACGGGCCGCCTGAGCCGTTCTTGTGAACAAACAATCAGTCAACAGTAGCTGCCTATTGAGGAGTTAAAGAAATGGCTGCGAAAGAAGTCAAATTCCACAGCGACGCCCGTGAACGCATGCTGCGGGGGGTCGACGTGCTCGCCAATGCCGTCAAGGTGACCCTCGGCCCGAAGGGCCGCAACGTGGTCATCGACAAGTCGTTCGGCGCTCCGCGCATTACCAAGGACGGGGTGTCGGTCGCCAAGGAAATCGAATTGGAAGACAAGTTCGAGAACATGGGCGCCCAAATGCTACGCGAAGTGGCATCGAAGACCAACGACCTTGCAGGCGACGGCACCACGACCGCGACCGTGCTTGCCCAGGCGATCGTCAAGGAAGGTGCGAAAGCCGTAGCGTCCGGCATGAATCCGATGGATCTGAAGCGCGGCATCGACATCGCCGTCGACGCGGTCGTCAAGGAGCTGAAGACCAACGCGCGCAAGATCACCAGCAATTCAGAAATTGCGCAGGTCGGCACCATCTCTGCCAACGGCGACCAGGAGATCGGCCGATATCTCGCCGAGGCGATGGAGAAGGTCGGTAACGAGGGCGTCATCACGGTCGAGGAAGCCAAGACGGCTGAGACCGAACTCGAAGTCGTCGAAGGCATGCAATTCGATCGCGGGTACCTTTCGCCTTATTTCGTGACCAATACCGACAAGATGCGGGTCGAGTTTGAGGATCCCTACATCCTCATCCACGAGAAGAAGCTCTCGAACCTTCAGTCCATGCTCCCGGTTCTCGAAGCGGTGGTGCAATCGGGCAAGCCACTCGTCATCATCGCGGAAGACGTCGAGGGCGAAGCTCTTGCGACCCTCGTCGTCAATAAGCTGCGCGGTGGCCTGAAGATCGCTGCCGTCAAGGCTCCTGGCTTCGGCGATCGCCGCAAGGCCATGCTGGAAGACATCGCCATCCTGACGGGCGGCACTGTCATCTCCGAAGACCTCGGCATCAAGCTCGAGTCCGTTACCCTCAACATGCTCGGCCGTGCCAAAAAGGTTGCGATCGAAAAGGAAAATACGACCATCATCGACGGTGTCGGCGCGAAGTCGGAGATCGACGGTCGCGTTGCCCAGATCCGCGCGCAGATCGAGGAAACCAGCTCCGACTACGACCGCGAGAAACTACAGGAACGCCTCGCCAAGCTTGCCGGCGGCGTTGCCGTCCTGCGCGTTGGCGGCTCGACGGAAGTCGAAGTGAAGGAAAAGAAGGACCGCGTCGATGATGCGCTCCACGCGACCCGGGCGGCCGTCGAAGAAGGCATCCTGCCGGGTGGCGGGGTTGCCTTGCTTCGGGCCGTCAAAGCACTCGACAATCTCACCACCGCCAACCAGGACCAAAAGGTCGGCGTTGAGATCGTTCGCCGAGCGATCGAGGCGCCCGTTCGCCAAATCGCTGAGAATGCCGGCGCCGAAGGCTCGATCATTGTCGGCAAGCTGCGTGAGAAATCTGAATTCTCCTATGGCTGGAACGCCCAGACAGGCGAATACGGCGATCTCTATACGCAGGGCGTCATCGATCCCGCCAAGGTCGTCCGCACGGCACTTCAGGACGCCGCCTCGGTTGCCGGCCTTTTGGTGACGACGGAAGCCATGATCGCCGAAAAACCCAAGAAGGATGCGGCGCCCGCTATCCCCGCCGGCGCTGGCGCGGACTTCTGATGTGAGGGAACTGGCCCATCCCCGTGGGTGGGCCAGCTTCGGAGGCACGTATGAGATCGACAAATCTACCACCGAAAGAGGATGCGCGCCTGTGCGCAGGGGTGATCAGGGAGATCGCCGCCACGAAGGGCATCGCTCGCGACGCGGTCGCCATCGGCAAGCTGACCACCTGCGTTGCCAAGCTCTATAGTAAGGGAATGCGGGATCGCGCGCAGCTTTTGTCGGCGGCCCTTGAAGCGTTCGACGCGTCGACCAATTCGACGGCGGAACAGGCCATCGCAAGCGACGTCACGCACCCAAGGTAGAGTTTCGTAGAATGAACCCCGGAGCCATTGATCAATCTTTGGAGCCTAACCATGAGAGAGGAATGTAACAACATACAGTGTTTGAATGAGGCCGCCGCGGCGATCACCGTCGAGTATCTGCTCCACCCGGGCAAGCATTTCGATCACCCGCGTGATGTCCTTGCGGCCAACGATATCGGCAAGGAAGAGAAGCGAGCTATTCTCGCATCGTGGGCTTCCGATATCTTCGCGATCGAGTCCCTTCCATCCCTCAGGCTATACCCAGGCGCCGATGAGGCCGTCTCCTATGACGAGATCATCGAGGCGTTGAAGACCTTGGACGGAGGCGACCGGCAATCTCGAGAGCTCGATCGATCCTGTTCCTTCAATTTCCACAGGCCCACTCGCGGCAAGCCGCAAGCACGTCGCTACGCCCCTCTGGGTCTATACAGCCACTGGAAAGGAGGCCGCCGCCGACACGCCTTTCACAGACATCGCCGCTAACCGCCGCGTGCCTCTTTGAGGACGCGGGCATGATTTTTGCCGACGACTCTTTGCTCATTTGAGGAGGTTTTGCCGATGAAGATCGCTCAGATCGCACCGCTCGCCGAAAGCGTTCCACCCAAGCTTTATGGGGGAACCGAGCGCATTGTTTCCTATCTCACTGAAGAACTTGTCCGCCAGGGTCACGACGTCACGTTGTTTGCCAGCGGTGACTCCCGTACGGAGGCCCCCTTGGTGGCGTGCTCGGACGTCGCGCTGAGGCTCAATCCGGCCGTCAAGGACGATCTACCGCATCAGATCGTCTTGCTGGAGGAGATCCGTCGGTGGGCGCCTGAGTTCGATGTCCTGCATTTCCATATCGATCTCCTGCATTTCCCGCTGATCCGGGATTTTGCCGACCGCACGGTCACAACGCTGCACGGACGCCTCGACCTGCCTGACCTCAAGCCCTTCTATCGGGCTTTTCCAGATATCCCGCTGGTATCGATTTCCAACGACCAACGTCGTCCGATGCCGCCGGTCAACTGGTCCGGGACTGTATATCACGGACTCCCGGCTGATCTTCTTCCCTTTACGGCAAAGCCCAAAGGCGACTACCTGGCCTTTCTTGGGCGCATCTCGCCTGAGAAGCGGCCGGATCGCGCCATCGAGATTGCGGCTAAGGTCGGCATGCCGTTCAAGATCGCGGCCAAGATCGACAATGCCGACAAAGCCTATTGGGAAACCGTGATCGAACCGATGGTCAAGAGCCATCCGAATGTCGAGTTCATCGGCGAAATCAACGAGCACCAGAAGGCCGACTTCCTCGGCAACGCCGGCGCATTGCTTTTCCCGATCGACTGGCCAGAGCCGTTCGGTCTGGTGATGATCGAGGCTATGGCATGTGGCACTCCGGTTATTGCGTTTGGATGCGGTTCGGTTCCAGAAGTGATCGACAACGGCATTTCCGGTATCGTCGTTGATAGTGTTACGGAAGCGGCCGAAAACGTCGAATGGGCTCTCCGAATGGATCGGCGCAAGGTGCGCGCGACCTTCGAAAGGCGTTTCAGCTCGGAACGGATGGCGCAAGACTATGTCGATATCTATCGCAACTTGCCTGGCGTTCGCATGAAAGCAGCGTCGCTGCGTCGCGCCAACGGACAGGGTCTGGATCTCCAGGTTGTGGCGTAGGAGACATCGTAACATGTCGACCGCTTCTGTAGACAGCAAGCCGTCCGTCGCATCGCAAGAGCCGACCGCCACGGTGGCACAGTTCTTCATTCCGGCAACCGCATCCCTGCAGGAGCGCCGACCGCGCACCCTGAAGCATGGCGATACCTTCGCCGTCTTCGACCACAATGGCGATGCGCTTTCCGGGCCAGCCAGCCCGGAAGGCCTTTTCCATCGCGACACGCGCTATCTCTCGCATTTCTATCTGACGATCAACGGTAAGCGGCCGATGCTTTTATCGTCGGCGTCACGTGACGACAACGCGACGCTCACCTGCGATCTCACCAATCCTGATCTTTTCGACGAGAAAGGCAAGCTCGCCCTCGGTCACGATCTTATTCATCTTCGCAGGTCGCGATTTCTGTGGAATGGCGGTTGCTATGAGCGGCTGGCCATTAGGAATTATGACGATCGACGGCAGCACGTTCGTATCGAGATCACATACGGGGCCGATTTTGCCGATCTATTCGAGGTCCGCGGAACTGTCAGAGCACGCAAAGGTCGCCACCTTCCCCCGATCGTGGAGGAGGATTCGATCCTGCTTTCTTATGCCGGGCTTGATGAGCGAAAGCGGTCGACCCGCTTTTGCTTTGATCCAAAGCCGGATCAAATTCGCAGCGATCATGTTATTTATGATCTCCATCTTGAGCCTCACGAGACGCGATCTTTCTTCATCGAGATCGGGTGCGATCAACCTGCTGCCCCCCGGCCGAGCCATCGTTCCTTTTTCCTTGCGCTCAGGGACGCGCGCCGAGCCTTGCGTTCGTCTTCCTCGCGCGCGGCATCAATCGCAACCTCCAACGAGATCTTTAACGAGGTGGCTCGCCGCAGCGTCTCCGACCTCTACATGCTGATCACCGACACGCCGGAAGGACCCTTTCCCTATGCCGGCATTCCCTGGTTCAGCACCGTTTTCGGTCGCGATGCGTTGATCACGGCGCTGGAAACGCTCTGGCTCGATCCACAGATCGCCCGTGGGGTGCTATGCCATCTGGCGGCCAACCAGGCGACAGAGATCGACCCCGTCGCGGATGCCGAGCCGGGCAAGATTTTGCACGAGGTCCGTTGTGGAGAGATGGCCGAACTCGGCGAGGTGCCCTTCCGCCGCTATTACGGCAGTATCGACTCGACGCCCCTCTTCGTGCTGCTGGCCGGCGAATACCTCAAACGCACAGCGGACTTTGCCACGATCCAGTCGCTGCTTCCTGCCATTGAGTCGGCTCTTGCCTGGATCGATGAACATGGCGACCGAGATGGCGACGGTTTCGTCGAATATGGGCGACGGACAGAAGAAGGACTGATCAATCAGGCCTGGAAAGACAGCCACGATTCCATCTTCTACTCCGATGGCACGCTTGCGAAAGGACCGATCGCGATCGCTGAAGTTCAGGCCTATCTCTACGGCGCCTGGCAAGCGGCTGCGGAGATCTTTCGCCGGCTCGGCAGGCCGGAACGGGCCGCGAGTTTCCTTGCGAGGGGAGAAGGCTTGCGCCGCGCTTTCGATCGGAGCTTCTTCGATGAGGAACTCGGCACCTATGTGCTTGCTTTGGACGGAGATAAGCGCCCGTGTCGGGTCCGATCCTCCAATGCCGGACACGCCCTCTTCACCGGTATTGCCTTTCCCGAACGGGCGACCGTTGTTGCCCGCACGCTGATGGATGCTTCATCCTTCTGCGGCTGGGGCATTCGCACCATTCCCTCGACCGAAGCGCGTTACAATCCCATGAGCTATCACAATGGCTCGATCTGGCCGCATGACAATGCCCTGATTGCCAACGGCCTTGCCCGCTATGGCCATCGTGATGAAGCCAAGCGAATCTTCGAGGGCCTGTTTGCAGCCTCGACCTATATCGACCTTCGCCGGCTTCCCGAACTCTTCTGCGGGCTGCCGCGCCAGCGGGCGCAAGGGCCGACCTTCTATCCGGTCGCATGCTCCCCTCAAGCCTGGGCTGCCGCAGCACCGCTCTTCCTCCTGCAATCGTGCCTGGGCCTTGACTTCGACCCGAACGCGCGGCACCTCAGCTTTGACGAGCCACAACTGCCTTCCTTCCTCGACGAAGTGCTCCTTCGACGCCTGCGGATCGGCAATGGCTCGGCTGACGTCGCCATCCGCCGGTCCGGCCGCAACGTCGTTGTCGACCTTGTCAATCGTCAAGGCGATGTTCGAGTGCTGACGACGGCTTGATAAATGGCAGTTCTCCTTAGCCGATCGGTTCAGTCGGCTTGATCTGTCTCATTGGCCGTCGACGATGATAAGTCCCGCCCCTTCCTGCCGGCAGATACTGACCTTTCCCACTAAGGTGTGTCGTCGTTGCCGGCAGGCAAATCTTTCGGCGATCAGACCACGGCGCCAGTCACACAGACCTTGGCCACCAGCGTTTCATCGACAGATGCAAAGATGATGGCAACGCCTTCAAAAATCATTGTCGCATCCAATTCCCCCTTTGGTTTTCCGCACGGGAGTCTGGAACGAAAAGGAGCGATCAAATTTTTATGCCAGATGGTTTGCCTATTCTTGAAACCCGTAAGCCACAGAATTATATTAATATTGTTCGATTGCCCAACGGGAATCGACGAAGTCCAGGAGACGCCATGTGCTCTTGGCGTCTCCTTGTATCCATGTTGCTTATAAGGAGGATATGGCTATGAGGACAAACCTCGATTTTTCTCCCCTGTTCCGGTCGAGCATCGGTTTCGACCGAATGTTGAACGCGCTTGAGGCCGCAAGCCGTGCCGATACGATCGACAACTGGCCACCCTACGACATCGTCAAGACCGGTGAGGACGACTACCGCATTGCCATGGCAGTGGCGGGTTTCTCCGGAGACGAACTGACGATCACGCAGGAACAGAACATCCTCTTCGTCGCGGGTCAAAAGGCAAGCGGTGAAGACGTTCAGTATCTGCATCGCGGCATCGCTGGCCGTTCGTTCCAGCGCCGGTTCGAGCTCGCTGACCACGTCAAGGTCGTGGGCGCCGGCCTCGTGAACGGTCTGCTGACCGTCGATCTCAAGCGCGAAATCCCGGAAGAAATGAAGCCCCGCCGGATCGAGATTTCGGCCGACACGCCTCTGCCGAACGCTGAGACAAAGCAGATCGAAACCGACAAGCAGGCGGCTTAAGCCTTCCAGAATGCGATATGCGCCAGTGGCGCCGAGCGAGGCTCGGCGCCAGTAGGCAAGCTTTGCCAACAGAACAACGGAAAGGAAAGACACATGACCGTTCGTGATTTGATTCCCTGGGGTCGCAACAGCGGCAACCAGGTCCCCAGTCTATCCCGCGATGGCGACCGTGATCCTTTCATGTCGCTGCATCGCGAGGTCAATCGCCTATTCGATGATGTTTTCCGCGGCTTCGACTCAGGCCTGCCGTCTCTCGGTAAAGGCTCCGCGTTCGGCGGCGGCTGGCCTAGCGTCGAGATTTCCGATACCGATAAGGAAATCAAGGTTACGGCGGAGGTCCCCGGCCTTGAGGAGAAGGACATCGAAGTCCTTCTCAATGATGGCGTGCTGACGCTGAAAGGCGAAAAGCGGTCCGAGACCGAAGACAAGGATCGCCAGTTCTCCGAGCGCTATTACGGCCGGTTCGAACGTCGCATCCCGCTCGGTGTGGAGGTCAAGGACGATCAGGTCGAAGGCACCTTTAAGAATGGCGTGCTGACCGTGACCTTGCCGAAGAGTGAGAAGGCGCAGTCACAGGTTAAGCGCATCGCCATCAAGAGCTGATCGATCCCACCCGCTGGCGGCGGGCCGATGGCCGCCGCCGGCTTCTTTGGCGAATAGGAAGAAATGAACCACGGAAATAGAAAAAGTCACATCGCGAGAGCAAAACACGGACGTCCGGTGTGCGGACGATGAGTGACAACCGCCGTGACCATCTTTCTTGCGGGCGTTCGTTGTTTGCCGAAGGCGCCTTTGCCCGCGTGATCGGGGCGACGCTCCAGCTCAGGCCACCATGCCCAGAGCGACACAGAAGAATGCCGATCTCGGCAACCGTTTCCTTCCTTGCCCTTTCGGGTTCGACGCGTACAGGACTTGGAATTGAAGCACCAAGCTGGCGAAGGGGTCGAGAAATCGTCCTTTCAGGTTCGATGCGGCCCGGCGAAATCGATACTCACCTTGCTGCGGCCAGATCAGCCGCAACCTCTTTATCAGACGTGCGCTTTGTTCAGCGTTCGGTTTGGGAACGCGTCGGACGTTCCCTCTCAATTCTCAGAGCTTTGAGAAGCGCGGCCGTTTCAATTCGGCCGACAACGTCGCCAGTTGTGATCTTGCGGAAGACGGTATCGGTCTTCTCCTGGATAGGGCATTTAAAGCGTTTTGCATGTTTGGACATGGTCATAGCCAAGGGCGAACGGATGGAAGGCCGACGATAAGAATAGCGGATGCGCCAGCAATCAAAACAGACGTCTCGATCATAAGACTCGTTAGACGGCGCGCAGCATTGGCGAAAACAACGTTTTTCATTTTCCCTCCTTGTTGTAATTATTTTCTATGGAAGGAGGATGTTAGCACAGTAAATTGGAAAATTATAATAAATTCTCGATTTTTTTAATTTAGTTTTGCCTTATGCTTTCGGCGGCCGAACTCAAGCTCTTCAATGCATGGAGTATTTTGGCGGAGAGCCAAGCCTTGGGGGTGTCATGCGACTTTATAGGTCGCAGGCACATGCCGATATAATGGCGCAAACAATGAACGGCAGTAGATTTCGTTTAAGGAAGGCCATGGATATCGCACGACGAACGGCAGCCATCTGCGGTACCATCCACCTAGGTTCGATAGTTGTAAATTAAAACCGGGCAGTTCGCTCGCGGTTGCTACGCTTTGTGATCTTTTTCAGAGCTCGGCTTGGAGCGGCTTGTCTTTTTGGGGATCTCCGCCACAGGTTGAGCCAGACGAAGCGCACGAAGTCTCTCCGTCTTCTTGGCCCTGATCGCAGCCTCGGCATCAAAGATGTCGCGTGCATTGGCGCCGGTCTGCGCCAATTTCGTTTCGGCGGTAATTATGACCGATTTGAAGAAACGGTCTTTTGTCGCAGTCATGTCCGACCTTTCAGGTGAGGAAGAACAGAACGCTTAGCGCGCCTGTCCGATTACTTTCTTTTTTGGCATCGGAAGAAGGCCTTCGCGCTGCGCCTGCTTGCGGGCAAGCTTGCGGCTCCGGCGGATCGCATCGGCTTTTTCTCTCGCGCGCTTCTCTGAGGGCTTCTCATAAGCACTGCGGGCCCTCATTTCTCGAAAGAGGCCTTCGCGCTGCATTTTCTTTTTCAAAACGCGAAGCGCCTGGTCGACGTTATTATCTCTTACATCTACGCGCAAGATTGCTCCTTCGGTTAGCGTTTTCTGATGCTGATTGTGCTCGAATTGAGCCGGCTAGACTGCTTTGCCGGTCAGAAAGAACGCCTCACGGGCGATCATGCAGGCATGGTCGCCCGGCATGCAGGCCCGGCAAACGTCCGGCCGAACATCATAGACGAGACAGGATGTCTGCGAGCCGACACGGCCTGAAAGCGCGGAGCAACGTGCGCCTTCGCACCGCATCCCTCGCTGATCTTTGGCGACGAAGTGGGCTGGCACCAAATCGAGAGCAGCATCGCTTTCAGTGGTGAACCTGGGCCAATCAGATGAATAGGCGCAGCAAGCGCCGCATGTCTGGCAGTCAAGGTCGAGCGTTGGGATCATCGCATTCATGAAATAAACACTCCTGAGGTCGACGGACAGAGAATGGATCTGTCGTCTGCTTTCAGTGTCACTTGTGTTTCAGCAGCCACATCTTGCCGGCCATCGTTATGGCATGAGCCGGTTGTGAGGAACCGATCTCGGGCTCAAGGCTTCGGACAAGCCCGTAGTCCCGCAATTGCTCCAACGTTGCCGTGGTTACGACCTTCACCTTAATCGGGCGCTCCTTGAAGCGGTCAGTTCTTGCATAGGTGACGGTGGCATTGAGATGCGTCCACCTCTTCGCATCCTGAGGATAAAGGTCGCCGTCTTTCGCGAGCTTCAAGGCCCTGATCTCGGCCGGGGTGAGGGTGACGCTCAAAGGGATTGCGTTCGTGGTAGTCTTTGCGTTCATATTCAGATTTCGATCCTAAACACGGGTGAGTTTGTAGCGGCCCTCATTGTTGAAGGTCATGAATGTGTTTCTGCCTGCGCAGCATCGCGGAAGGAAACGAGCCTGCGGCTCTTTTCGTCCCAGAGAACGAGCCGGACGCACCGGAGGCTTTGCCACAGGGTGATCCGGCCGACATCGATCAATTCCGGATGGTCGCGCAGCACTTCCGGCAGACGGTAGTAAGGAATCCGGCTTGCAAGATGGTGTACGTGATGCAGGCCGATATTGCCCGTCAGCCAGCGGAGCACCGGCGGCAGATCGTAGTGGGATGCACCGTGGAGCGCGGCTTCCGGAAATTTCCACGCTTCGGTCCGAGACCAATGGGTTTCTTCGAACTGGTGCTGGACATAGAAAAGCCATACGCCCCCTGCCCCCGCAAGAAGCACGACCGGCAGATGGACCATCAAAAAGGGTATCGGTCCAATAAGCAGAACCATCGCGCCAGTCAGGATCGCGATCGCCACATTGGTGGCCATTGTGGAAATCCACGGTAATGCACCCGAGCTCATCATCCCGAAAGGCAAACGCTGCTTAAAGAGAAAGAGCCACGCCGGGCCAATGCCGAACATGACCAATGGATGGCGATACAAACGGTAGCCAAGACGCCCGGACCAGGAGAGGGCGCGATATTCGGAAATCGTAAGCGTGGAAATGTCGCCGACACCTCGCTCGTCGAGATTGCCGGCCGAGGCGTGATGGGCCGCGTGCGCCCGTCGCCAGTAATCGTAGGGTGTCAGGGTCAGCACGCCGAGCGTCCGCCCTATCCAGGTGTCAACCCCTCGCCGCGCAAAGAACGATCCGTGTCCGCAGTCGTGCTGGATCATGAAGAGCCTAAGCAGGAACCCGGCAGCCGGCAAAACCAGGACAAGTCCCGGCCAGAAACCCTGAACGATCGAGATACAGGCCCCACTCCAGAAGAGCGCGAAAGGTAGGATCGTAATGATCAGCTCGAACACGCTGCGGCCTATTTGAGGCTGTCTGTATGTCGCCAGAATTTTCAGCCAGGCGCCGGCATTGCCGTCGAAGCTCGCTTCAGTCGCATGGGCATGAACATTCATGGATGATATCCCTTCCAGCCTGACGCCGCTTGCGCGGCCGGTAATATCGGCACTAAGCGGGCCAGTCAGATACCGGCTGCGCTTCTCAGCCCTGACGTGCCTTGCGGGCCGCATAGCGGCGATCTCGTTCGGCCTTGCGCTCGGCCTCATCGGCCATATCCTGCAAAAGTCGATTATTGCGTTCCACTTCCCCGGCGTGAGCTTCCGCCTTTTCGTGTGCTTCTGCAGCCGCTGCTGACGCGGCGGCTTCTTGTAGCAGACGCTCGTTTTCCGCGGCCTTCAGAGCCTCGCGCTCAGCCTGGCGGGCCATCCTCGCCGCAGCAACTGCCGCGCGGGCGGCAATACGTTGCTGCGTAGCAGGATCGGTCAGTTTCGGCGCAGATGCAAATTTCGTCAAAAGCTCGCGCTTGGCATTCTCCGCAGTTTTGCGGCGTTCGGCGAAGCTGTTGTCGTTCAGATGTCTCAATAGATTTTCCTTCTTGGCGCTACGTGTCAGCACGCACACGGCTTTATTGCAAACCACACGGTTACCGGGCGAGATCTTATCGAATGCAAAAAGGCCAGACATCTGTCTGGCCTTCAAATGCCCTTGCCAGCCACGCCAGTACATCCGTGGTCATGGCGGCTATAAGAGCCTTAAGCAGCTTGGAGCTGGCCGGCAGACATCTTGCCGGACTTGCGATCGCGCTCCAGCTCGAAACCGAGCTTCTGACCTTCAGCGATCGAGTTCATTCCAGCCCGCTCGACAGCAGAAATGTGGACGAAAACGTCGGCGCTGCCGTCGTCAGGCTGGATGAAACCAAAACCCTTTGCGGCATTGAACCATTTAACTGTGCCAGTGGTCATAACGAACCCTTTCATAGCAAAAATTAGCGTCCGCCGGGCGGCGCACGGCGGTGTTTCGACTTTTGAAAGGGAAGTTGGTCAAGAGGCGCTAAGCGCAGCCAAAACAAATATCGGCAAACAAAGTATCGATCACCATGTCATACACAAGCCGACCTCCGTCGTCTACCTCTTGTTTTGAACTTTGTAAATTTACGATGCGGAGAGGTACTCGAGTTCGACGCCGTGATAGCCCGCGCCGGCCGCCTCGGTGAGGCACGTTTCGAGCGAGATGCCGGCGCCCAGATCTTCAAGAACGTCGTTCGCCCAAGAAAGTGGACTGACCGCAAGGCGAACGCCGGTGGGCAAGAAATCGAGGATGTGCATTTAAGCTCCGCCGAAACAAATCTATTCAAAACTGATCGCGCGCCCGCTTGCAGAGACCGACCGCAGATATTGTCGAAAGAACAGCTTGAACTCCTTGAAGGTCTCAAACCCCAGAGCGTTCGCGACTCGAACGACGGTGGACGGGGAGACGACACACGTACTGGCGACCGAACTGATCGTGCCGAAAGCCACAATGTCAGGCCGAGCAAGAATCGCTCTTGCGACACGTTCCTGTTGCTCGGGGAGCCGCAACCTGCTCCTCACAATCATTGCCTTCAGCTCGCCAATGCTCTCCGGCTTTTTCAATGAGGTCATGAAAATGGCTCCCGTTGTTGCAGGAAGATGCGCCGAAGGCCGGCGCATCTCGCGTCATCGCGGCACGGCGACCGGCTGCTTCTTGGAGACGGATTCGATGCAGGCCAGAGCAATCGCCAATGCATTGCGGGCATCGGTGCCCGTCGGACCGTCCCTGAGCTCTCCATCTCGTACGGCGTTGACGAAGGACGCGAGCTGAGCGGCGTAGCCCTGGATGAAGTGATCCGTGTCGCGCCGCCAGGTATCGTTGGAGACACCGGTCTTATCGAAAAGCGTCATGCTCGAGCGGCGCACGTCGCCGATGGTCACCATGCCACCGGAACCAAAAACTTCACCCCGGATATCGTAACCATAAAGAGCGGAGAAATTCGCTTCCGCGACGGCGATGGAACCATTGTTGAAGCGGATGTTCACGACGGCGGTATCGAGGAAACCCTTATCCCTGGCATCCGGTCGTAGAAGTGCGTCCGCCATTGCGAAGACCTCAACCGGCTTGGCGCCGGGGTTCAGCCAGAGCAGCGTGTCGAAGTCGTGGATGAGGGTCTCGTAGAAGATGGTCCAAAGCGGGATCCTGTCCGGATCGGCGCCGAACGGCCCCGGATCTCGCGTCAAGGATCGGATGAGCTGCGGCGCGCCGATCTTGCCGGCGTCGATGGCAGCTCGCCCCTCGGCGAAGGCCTGATCCCAGCGGCGATTGAAGCCGACCTGAATCAAAACACCTGCGGAGCGCGCGGCAGCGATCGCGCGATCGGCATCCTCAAGCGTCAGCGCCATCGGCTTCTCGCAGAAGATCGCCTTGCCGGCCTCGGCGGCCTGAACGAGGACATTGGTGTGGAAACGCGCGGGGGTCGCGATGATGACGGCGTCGAGGTCCGGATGCGCGAGAAGCTCGGCAACGTCGGTGTACGATGTATCGACGCCGAGTTTATCCGCAAGCTTTGCCGCAGCGCCGGGTGCCGGATCGGCGATCGCGACGAGCTCGGCGTCGACCAGCCGCTTTGCAACGGTTTCGCCGTGGAAGGAGCCGATGCGACCTGCGCCGATGAGGCCGACATTGACGGCTTTGATCTTGGGCATGGGGTTTGTCCTGTGGTTTTACGATGTCAGATTGTGAATGCGGTGCGGAATGCCGCGAGCGCTTCGTCGGCGTCGCCAACAGCCCAGGCTTCCATGCCGATTGGACCGCTATAGCCCATCGCCTTCAGTGCTTTCGCGATACCGTTCCAGTTGACCTCGCCCGTGCCCGGCTCGCAGCGGCCCGGCACATCGGCGACCTGGATCTCTCCGATCCAGGGCAGGCATTTGCGGCAAAGCTCGATCAGGTTTCCTTCGCCGATCTGCGCATGATAGAGGTCGAGGTTGAGCCGCAGCCGCGGATGGTCGATGCTCGACACAAGCGCCAGCGTATCCTCGGCCCGACCGAAGGACACGCCTGGATGATCGACGGGCAGGTTCAGGTTCTCAAGCGTGAAGACGACGTCTTCTGCTTCGGCCAGATCGACGATCCGACGCAAGGTGTCGCGCGCTTTCAGCCACATCGCCCCCGTGACGACTTCGATCGGTTGCACCGGAAGGCCGCGATCGCCGAGACCGGTGCCATGAAGGTTCAGCCGCTGGACGCCGAGGCGCTTGCCGATTTGCGCCGTCTCGCGCGCTGTTCTTAGAAACTCGTCGGCGCCTTCGTCGTCGGTCAGACGGCCTGCGAGATAGCCATTCATGATCGTGAAGGTCGCGCCCGTCGCCTCCAGCCTGCCAATGTCGTGTTCCGGCCAATTCCACAGGCCGACACCGAAGCCCATTTCCTTGAGCCGAGAGGCGCGCCATTCGATCGGCTTGTCACGCCAGAGCATCTCGGCGCAGGCCGCCAATGGGAAGAAAGACGTGGGAGCAGTCATAGATCTTACCTTGTCGATGGATATGAAGGTTCGTGTGGCGGCGAGGAAACGCCGAACCGAATGGTTGTTCCGAAGCGTTGGATCAGACGGTTCCGCCAAGCTCCTCTGAGAGGGACTGCAGTTCCTTGCCGCCTGCCATCAGGTTTTGGAGACCGTCTAGATCGATCTCGCTCTTGGCGAAGGTTCCCAGTGTCTGTCCGCGGTTCAGCGCCGTGAACCGGTTGCCCACCGCATAGGCATGGCGGACGTTGTGCGTAATGAAGATGACACCCAGCCTCTTGCCGCGGACTTGGTCGATGTATTTCAGGACCATCGAGGTTTGGGCAACGCCGAGCGCTGAAGTCGGCTCATCGAGAATGAGAACTTTCGCACCGAAGTAGACGGCGCGCGCGATGGCGACACACTGGCGCTCGCCGCCGGATAACGTGCCGACGGCCTGGTCTGGCTCGCGGACATCGATGCCGATCTTGCGCATCTCGTCGCGCGTGACGTTGTTGGCGAAATCCATGTCCATGTGCTTGAAGGGACTGAAACCTTTCAGGGGTTCGCGCCCCATGAAGAAATTCCGGGTCACCGACATCAGCGGGATCATCGCGAGATCCTGGTAGACGGTGGCAATCCCAGCGTCGAGCGCGTCACGCGGGCCATTGAACGTCCGAGGTCGTCCCTCGACCAGGAACTCTCCCGATGTCGGCTTGAAGACGCCGGACAGGGTATTGATGAGGGTGGATTTTCCGGCACCGTTATCGCCGAGAAGGCAGAGGACTTCGCCGGCATTGACGCTCAACGAGACGCCGTTGAGTGCGATGATGGAGCCGAAGTGCTTGACGAGGTTCTTGGCTTCGATGATGGGCGTCTGAGACGTGCTCATCAGCGTTCTCCCGTGACGCGTTTGCGGATGACATTGTTGAAGATGACGGCCGTCAGCAGCATGCCGCCAAGGAAGACGAGGTACCAATCCTGATCGATCGATGTGTAGGTCAGCCCGATCAGCACCATGCCGAAGACGATAGATCCGAAGAACGCGCCGATCGCCGAACCATAGCCGCCCGTCAGGAGGCAGCCGCCGATGACTGCCGCGATGATTGCCTCGAACTCCTTCTGGAAGCCGCGACGCGCATCCGTGGAACCTGCATCGAGCACGGTCAGGATTGCGACGAGAGTGGCGCACATGGCAGTGACGATGAAGAGTGTCGTCTTGACGCGGGCGACCGGAACACCGGACTTGCGGGCGGCTCGCGGATCGCCGCCGGAGGCAAAGATCCAGTTACCGAAGCGCGTCCGCAAAAGTACCCATGTGGCAGCCAGTGCGATCAGAATGAACCACAGGATTTCCACCGGGATGCCGGGAACCTTCGGCGCTCCGCTGGGAAAAGTCTCGATGATGCCCCTGCTTCCGAGCCAGGAGAACAGTCCGGTGAATGCATCGCCGGAAAAGATCGGCGCAAGCGGGCTGTTGGCGGCTGCTTCCTTCATGCCTCGAAGCTGCGTTGCGCCGCCGCTCGCCCATTTGAGCCCGACCAGCGTCAGACCGCGCAGGATGAACAGGAAGGCGAGCGTGACGATGAACGAAGGGAGGCCCGTGTGCATCGTGAGCTGCGCATTCGTGACGCCGATTGCCACCGCAAACCCCAGCGCAATCAGGATTGCGATGCTGAGCGGCAGATGCAGGACCACAAGCGCCGTGCCGAATACAAGGCCGGCAAAAGCAACCATCGATCCGATAGACAGGTCGAATTCGCCTCCGATCATCAAGAGAGCAGCACCGATCGCAAGGATTCCGAGCTGGGCGGCCGGAGCCATGAAGTTGATCACGCCGGCCAGCGTGAACATGGCGGGATTGGCGGTAAAGAAAAAGAAGATAGTGACGAGCACCAGTCCAGCGACAGCGCCAAGTTCCGGACGCCGCAGCAGCGCGGTCATCGTCGAAACCTTTTTCAGCCGCTCGTCGGATCGGGCCGAAGTCCCGTTCTGTTCGTTGGCCAGCGTCATGGGATCGTTCCTCAGATTGTTCGTTGTCCTTGCGCGCCACGGCGTTCAGCGGACGAGATCGCGCAGCTAGGCAGGCGTGGCAGTTGAGGCAGCTCCCGCCGTAGCGGGAACTGCGACGGCTCCGGCTTAGCGGATGCCCTGGGACGATTTCTCGATGACCTTGGCGGCCGTGTCCTTTTCGACGAAACTCGGACCGGAGGCGACGTTGCCTGCCGGAATCGTGCCGTAACGCGCATTCAATGCGAGGAAGGTCACGGGTAGATAACCCTGAAGGTAGGGCTGCTGGTCAACGGCGAACAACGCCTTACCGTCAGCCACCGCCTTGAGGAAGCCCGCCGACAGGTCGTAGGACGCGACCTTCACCTTGTCGCCAGCGCCCATCTTCTCGACAACCGCGACGGCACGCTCGCCGACGAGCGGCGCAGAGAGACCAAGGACGACGTCGATCGATGGATCGGAGGTGAGCGCGGCTTGAATCTTAGCTTCGATCTCGGCCGGATCGGCCGATGTCGGCAGCACGGTCACCTTGCCGCCTTCGAAGCCTTTTTCCGTTCCTGCACAACGTTGATCGAGGGCCGCATTGCCCACTTCCTGATTGACGCACAGAACATGTTTCAGGCCGAGAGACTTCAGTTTTGCACCGACCTTGATGCCGGCTGGAAGTTCGTCCTGGCCGACATGCAGCTTCATGCCGAGCTTTTCGGCCGCGGAGATGCCGGAATTCATGGAGATTACCGGAATGCCGGCTGCCACGGCTTTCTGGATCGCCGGACCGAGGGCATCCGGATCAGGGTCTGAGATCACGATCCCGGCGGGGTTCTGGTTGGCGGCGGCTTCGATGAGCTGGCCCATAGCGACCATGTCGAAGGTTTCAGGCGCACGATAGTCAACCCGGACATTGCTGTCCTTGCCGGCCTGCATCATGCCGTTCTTGACGATCGACCAGAATGGATCGGATGCCTGGCCGTGGGTGACGGCGATGATCGTCAGTTGGTCCTGTGCACGTACGGCCGTTGAACAAGAAACGGCGATCCCGGCAGCCAGAATGCCACAGGCGAGTTTGCTGAGAATAGATTTCATGTTGGTCCTCCTCCTTGTGCCGCCCGCTCCTCAGGTCGGCAAAATGCAGATGCTACCGGGTGCAAATATCTTGCTACCGGGTGCAAGCAGGTGCATCATAGGCGTGAATGGGGTAAAAGCAAGCATTCATTTCACCGAAATCGAGAAATGGAATGTTTGTTCTATTTTCTCCGGAGGCAGCATGCGAAAGCGAGAGACGATCAGGCGAACCACGGCGAAGGAAGTTGCGGCCGCCGCCGGGCTCTCGAAGTGGACAGTCATTCGAGCCTTTACTCCCGGATCTTCAATCACAGAGGAGAGCAAGCGCCGCGTCATGGAAGCGGCGGCGGCGTTGAATTATTCGCCCAATCTGCTGGCACGAAGCCTTGCGACAAACTCCACGCGACAGGTCGCCGTCTTTGTCGACGACTTCCGCAACCCCCAGAAGCTTCCATTCCTTGAAACATTGACCGATCGCTTGCAGGCAGCCGGCCTGGTCGCCATGCTCATCAACATCAACAACCACTTCGATCACGTGCATGCATTACTACACGCGGATCAGCGGCAGGTCGACGCCGTCATTCTTTTTGGTACCGCGTTTCGCGACGAGACGCTGACGGATCGCCAGCTCGGCAACGGGATGCCGCCCATGTTCGTTCTGGCGCGGGATAGTCAGATTGACGGTGTGCCGGCAGTTGTATGTGACGCCGAGCTGGCTCTCCGGGATATCGTCAATCACCTGCATGAACGAGGGTATCGGCGACCTGGCTTCATGAGTGGCGCGACCGCGCTTTCAACCGCTCTAAGACGACGCCAGCACTTCACGGATTTCTGGGCAGAGAAAGGTGTTAGCGAGATCGAATTGCTGTCAGCCGAGAAATATAGTGCGGAGGCCGGAGCGGAATCTGTCCGCAACTATCTATCTCAAATGGCACCTGCCGACCGGATCGATGTTCTCATGTGCGAGAACGATATCCTGGCATTGGGAGCCATCGATGAAATTCGCGGAAGGCACGGGCTGAGAGTGCCTGAAGACATTGCGATCGTCGGTTTCGACAACTACGAACTAGGCGGCTCGTCTGCCTATAGCCTCACAACCTACGAGCAGCCCCGGCACGAAATGGTGGAGGCGATCATTGGAATGATCGTTGGAACCATCGAAGCCGAAACAGTCACGCTCCCCGGTAAACTGATCATCAGAGGTTCGACGTGATATCGGTAATAGACAGACCGGAATCCATCCATTTCTACGAGACCATTGGTGGCACGGGCACCATCCCTGCCTGCAACAGCTCCGTGATTTTATCACGATCGGCAGCGCGACCGAACAAAAAGCCTTGTGCAAATGGACATCCCAAACGCGCAAGATCGCTTGCTTGATTTGTAGTCTCTACACCCTCGGCTACCATCCGCACGCCGAGGCCGGCGGCCATATCAAGCAGAGCCTTGACTATCGTTTCACCACGATCGTCAGATATCCGGTCGACGAAACTCTTATCGATCTTGATTATGTCAACGGGGAACTCGAGGAGGTGGGTTTGAGATGCGTAACCCGTTCCGAAATCATCCAAAGCCACGAGCAATCCCTCAGTGCGAAGCTCCTCGATTAGCCTCAGTTTCGCGGCTGACAAGATCGACGACTGCAATTTCAGACAACGCTCACAGGAGACATTACAGGCCGCACATGAAGTTGTGCGCGAGCACGCGGTAATTCATGGCCGTTCCGTCCGCGCGTCAAAGAGTGGCGTGTACTCAATACAACGCCGTCAATTTTCATGCACGCGATGTGTTAAAAATGAGCAAAACCTTGCGGGCCGCTGGGCCGCCCTCGTTTAGGATGGCCCATCAACAGCCTCGAAAAGTAAATTCCTTCGATGCCAGGTCGCGAGCGATTGATAATAGTTGATAAACGGCCTATTTTTGTTCTGAATCACGTCAGATGGAGGACCGCATGATCAGTGCCGATCTGGGAAAGCAGCTCGAAAGCTATATTCAGCAACTTGTCGAGACAGGCCGCTATGGTTCGAAAAGCGAAGTCCTTCGGGAAGGTGTGCGACTGGTCCAGGACCGCGAGACCCGGCTTGCCGCACTCGATGCTTCAATCATGCGCGGCATTGCCGATGGAGATGCTGGCCGAACGAAGCCGGCGAGTGGTGTCTTCGATCGGCTTGAGGCCAAATACAGCGCGATGGCTGACAAGGCCGAAAAGTCGGCATGATCCTCGAGTTTTCCTACGAGGCGGAAAACGACCTTGAGCAGATCGCCGATTATATCTCAAGGGACAATCCCCAGCGCGCGCTGTCATTCATCCGAGAGCTGCGCAGCAAGTGCGAGGTTCTCGTCGACAATCCGAACGGCTACTCCCTCGTCCCCCGCTACGAGCACCATGGTATCCGCCGGCGCGTCCATGGCAACTATCTGATCTTCTACCGCGTCGAATCCATGAAGGTAGTCATCGTCCATTTTCTGCATGGCACCACCGATTATGGGACCATTCTGTTCGGTGAATAGCTGCACGGGTCGATCCGAGACGAACGCCCTCTCAAACAGCGGAGCTAGGCGGCTGGCCTGTACGTCTTATCATCATCGCAAGCGCCCCTCGACCTCCGCAGCACTCAGCACCACCCTGATGCGGGTGATCCGAGCAGGAAGTATCCGCCGGCGAAGGTTGTACCTTCATTGATTTTCTCGCTTCACGACCAGGACTGTGCGCAATTACGGATGCTGGCCGTTCCGCCGTATAACCTCGCACTTGAACCAACTCGAACCGTCGACCCTCCTCCTATTCTAGTGAGATGACCTTTGTTCATTGAAATTTTCGCGTCGGTTTGACGCCCGCTGCCAGCGTCGACGTTCACCTTGCGCTATACCGCGATCACATCCTGCTTGATCATTTCGCGATGCGGATCCCGGCGTCGTACCGCTCAGCAACGATGTCGATAAAGCGGTCCTCTACGGTCAGTTCAGGCTCGATCTCAGGGTAAGTCGCGGCGAGATCCGGAAGGATCGGCTCCAGCGATCTTCGACAATGCTCTCGCTGGAAAATTTAGGGTGTCGGTGGTTGCAACCGGGCTACGGCAAGCTGCCGAAATCATTCCATTTGGACAAAGCCTTGTCTGATAGCCCGAAACCGTCAAGCCCGGGTTTTCGGCAAGGTCTCGCCCCAACTGGAAGCCATTCTCCGCTTACATTTTCGCTGAACGGCTCCGTTTCTGCGTCAATGTTCGAACACAAACGCCGTTTTTGCGCGATTTCCGCCGAGCGCTGTAGCGGGCCGATCGACCACACGGCGAGCTAATCTTCTGCCTCGAAAAACACCCTGCCCGCTAGATTTATGTCGTATTACGATATAAATTACGGTCGGGAGGATTGCTCATGACCAAGACGACCTATGAACCAACTTCGGATTTGGACCTCTTTGCCAAGCGCCTCGTTCGCAGTGCTACGCCGAAAAACACGCTTGAGCATTCGCCAACCGCAAACGAGCTCACCGACCTCAGGCTTCGGCTTGATGTGCGCCTTCGGGCTGGTCGAATGGATTTGAAACTTCTCGCCCTGGAATGGCGATATGACGTCGCGCTTTTGCTCGATCATATGCGCCATTGGATGTTCCAGTTGGATCGAGATTTCAATGGCTAGAAGATGCGCGAGTGGTATTCGACCGCCCCCATTTTGCCAAATGCGGCCTACGTGCCTCTACACGTTTCGAGCAGATCGTCGGCACCGAAGGGAACCAGTCCAAGGCAAAGTTGGTAGTTAGTGACTTCCGCCCAGTGGGTTTGGTCGCTAGCATGACCTCACTGAGGTTTAGGAGAACCGTCAGCCAATCGATAGAGGAATTTTCTTGCAAAGTTTCAATTGACCGTTTCCGATGACCGGGCGACACTTGCAACCTACAGCAAGGCAGGAGGGAAGACGATGGACGAGCCAGACCAATGGCGCCATATGGCGGCCGCGCCGAAAGACGGCAGTCGGATCCTCGTCACCATCCGGCCGTCCGAACAGGGGCCGGCACAAGTTGACCTCGCATATTGGTCGAATGGCGATCAGTTCGGTGCGGAAGGTTGGCGCGCCTCCGATTCTTCGCCCGGCTGCATCATCGAATATGCCGAGCCGGAATTGAAGTGCTGGATGCCGATGCCCTCGGCCAATCTCAGCCGCACCGCGATGCCCGCACCCTGGGAAGGCGACGATGCGGAGCAACTCGATGGGTCAGGCATCTGAGAATTCGCGCCGGCGTATCGCGAGGATTCGACAAGATGAGATCGGCAGAAGCGGTAGACCTCGTTGCGGATTTTCGGCGCGATGAGCTTGCGCAGGATCGGCCAAAAGACCGGACCCGCTAACCGACGCTACGAGCTCATCCGAGGCTTATCCGTGGACTTGCAACGGATGCTGCGGCAGAAATAGATATCGAACATCTCAGCGAATGCGCCGACGCGGTTACTGCCGATATCCCGGCTGTTTGTAGTATTGAAATCGCCAACACGAAGATTTAGATTTTGATCGTGTCTAGGGATATCTGCTTTTGCAGAGGTGGTCGCGATGATTATGAAGTATGCTCACCAGCGGGAGATACCACTGGATTCTGAAGCGCTGGACGTCTGCCAACGCGCATTCGATGCCACTTTGATCAAGCTGGATATCACACGCGAACATCAAGAATCCGAGGTTATCGCGGCCTTCGTCATCAAACTGTACCAGCAGGGAGTTCACGAGGAGGAAAAGCTCTTCCAACTCGCCATGGCGGCAAGCGCCAGCCTGGACGTTTGACGACAACCGATGCAGATGCCGGCAATGCTTGCCAATGCACTTAATCCGCAAGGCGCACACCCCTCCTGGTCCGGCTGGAGACAATTCCTCAATAGAATCAGACCAGTGGCGGATCGACGCTGATGCCTTTCTCGACCATCCGAGTGTAGGCGTATCACGCCTGCCGTCGAGAGATCGATCAGACGCCTCGCATCGGTAAGCGGGAGAAAAGGACCGAACGTCCAGCAAGGTCAAGCCCGTGCTCCGCTAAGCCCGGCGACGACGAACGGCGGATTGAGCCGCAGCGCATCAAATAGCCTTAAACTGAGAGCGATAGTGTTCCATCATCGTCGCCCTCCTCTTTCGTAGTCCATCGAAAGACCGGTTGGCGCCCGCAGCGGCAGCGAATCCTTGCAGGTCAGCGTTTCAGAAAACCGACAAACTTGCTCGGACCATCCGCGGCAGACCGCTTTATGCTTTAGGGAGGAAAGACCTATGCATACCCAAAATCCCCTCGCTCCATCCCGGTTGGGGCCAGAGCTGTATGGTCCGGGAAAAGTCGAAACAATCGGCCCCCCATGCTCGCAAGTTTCCGATGAGACAACCAGAGAAGCCTATGAGCGTGGAGGCGCCGCCGGCATCCAAGAAAAGGAAGATGAAGAAAATCCCTATCCGGAAGGAACCTTGCTCGCGAAGGCTTTTGAACACGGCTATCTCGATGGGCAAAAGGCGCATCGATAGCCAAGGATCCAGCGGAACGAACGATCGGCTCCCATTTTCTGGTCGAGCAGCGAATCCCGAGGTTCGTGTCACGGGCACCGCTTGCCGGCAGTCAAAGGGATTCCGTCCGGGACGGCGAGGAGGATATTCATGAGCTCGATCATAAATGTTGGGTTTTCTCTCGTGTGGGAGGCGCCAGTCCTCATTCAGAAGGAGGGCTTTTACACGAGAATCATAAGCGGCCCCAGAGAGGCGCTTCGATATCTGCAAAAGGACTTCGAACAACGCTCGGGCCAACTCTATTGGAACGCAGTTTACTCCTGCACGAAAGCACTTCGGTATCGCTCCGCCCCTGAAATCGCCCGCCAGTATTTTATTTTTGCTTGTGGTGATGCCTGTATCGACGCCAAGTAGCGCTCACCGCTTGCCGCCTCATCAAAGATGCCGCGCATCTGCCTCGGCGACGAAGCCTCCATGCGATGGAGAATGCGTAGCCTAGTTCTCCGAGACCGCCGAGTGCGAAAGCCCTGTTAAATTGGACAATGAGGATGAGCGGAATCTTACTTCCGATCGCCGTCAATCCGGCGAGCCGCATCCTTTTCGTTGAGAATAGCACAAAAAATGCGGGCCTCCTTTTCGGGCAAACTCTCCAAAGCCCAAGTTGAAGGCTTTGCCGACTTGCCCGTAAACACATCGTAGACCGTCCAGGACAGATCTATTTCCTGGCGGAGGGCATACCGTCGGGTTCTACTTGTCATCGCATTCTCTTGAAGGATGGCGGCGACCAAGCGGTCTTTGCGTTCATCAATCCTGCCCACGATACCACGCAAAGGTCGAAGAACCGCTATAAGATGATCAAACCAATTGCGCCGGCGCCCAGGGCATTGCCGTGGCTTTAGCAGGAAGTACCCAATCGCCGTTCGCTACGCCTCACGCATCCAAGCCAATAATGCGTGCCATTATTCCTCAGGCCAGTTGAACCTACTTACTCCGAGGATGGGCAATCTGCCCATTTTGATCAGCGTTTAAGGCAGGCGCACACGAGCGGCCTCGCGCGGTTACGTGACGCGTGGCGCTCCAGGTACAGGTCGCAGATCCGCAATTGTTACGGCTTTGAGTTTGACTTGAGCCGCCCCTTCTTCTCCGGCGCCTCCGCCACGGGCTGGGCTAAGCGAAGGGCGCGGAGTCTCTCCGTCTTCTTGGCCCTGATGGCAGCCTCGGCGTCCATAATATCCTTTGCGGCAGCATTTGTCTGGGCCAACTTCGTTTCGGCCGTGATCTTGCCAGTTTTGAAAAACCGATCTTTTTTCGCAGTCATGCCTTACCTCTCAAGCGGTAGAGAATATGCCAGCCCTGCGCGCCGGTGGAGAGCTCCAAGGGCGGGACGCTCAGCGCGCCCGTCCGATTATTACTTTCTTTTTTGGCATCGGAAGAAGGCCTTCGCGCTGGGCTTGCTTGCGGGCAAGCTTGCGGCTCCGGCGGATCGCTTCGGCTTTTTCTCTCGCGCGCTTCTCTGAGGGCTTTTCATAAGCACTGCGGGCCTTCATTTCTCGAAAGAGGCCTTCGCGCTGCATTTTCTTTTTCAAAACGCGAAGCGCCTGATCGACGTTATTATCTCTTACATCTACTCTCAAGATTGTTCCTTCGGTTAGCGTTTTCTGATGCTGATTGCGCTCGAATTGACCCAGCTGGAAAGCTTCCCTTCCGGCATGGAGGACGCTTCTCGTGTTGGTGACGAGGATGCCGCAGCATCAATGTCGACCTGGAGGATGCGGCGTTCGAAATTCTCGGCGTCGAACTGAACACGGTATTGTGCGGTGCCCTGAGCCTCGGGCAGGCATGAAAGAATTCGACCGTATCCCGAAGGGCCGGAACTTCCGAGAACGCCGGACTTCAACAGGATTGTGTCACCGATCCGATAATGCCACTTTTGCATACGGTTCTCCGATGGGCAAAATAAAAGGCCGGGCATCACCCCGACCTCTCTGCACCATTCACTTCGCTGCCAGTACATCCGTGGTCAGCCTAAGCGAATGACAATTCATGCGGCCTGAAGATTGTCCGCCGAGCTCTTGCCGGACTTGCGGTCCTGGACAATGTCGTAGCGAATTTTCTGACCGTCGTTGAGCGAGCGCATTCCAGCGCGTTCAACAGCGGAGACATGAACGAAGACGTCCGTGTCGCCGTTATCGGGCTGAATGAAGCCGAAGCCCTTGGTGGCGTTAAACCACTTAACTGTACCAGTGTTCATAACGATTTCCTTTCGTAGCAATCGTTGTTATTCCCGCGATGCCTTGCGGGATTAGATCGATTATTTGAAAGGGAATCCGAGGAAGAGCATTGAGCCCTTGAGCGACGTCACAAGCAATGGTCGATGACCCATACATAGCCTCTATTTCTGATTTGGCAATGTGCGTTCAAAAATAAATGAGACTTCTCGACCACCAGCTGGATAAATAAGATGCGACAATTGTCCACTATCCTGGAGGAAAAAGGAGGAAATCCCGCAGCGCGCTGGCAGTTTCGCAATGGCACTCTCAGTGCCGGTGAAGACAACCTCATTCACAAACAGGAGCGACGAATGATGAGGCCAGTTTTCGCTCGTTTCGGCTGCGGCGAAACGCCCAACGCCATTCGTTGGGTCTCGTCAAGGCTTGCTTCTTTTGACAAATCTGCGGCACCCGCATGAAATCCAGGAACCAAATCCTCAAGTGCCGGTTGGTGCAACTAATTGAATAGACCGATTCAATACAAGGAAATCGTGCAGGCCATCAGAAGCGACGGCTAGGGATCTGTGTGCCAACGATCGGCATCAGAGTTTGCATTGCTGCAGACACGCATGTGTATCGTAAGCGCTCATTTCGCTGCGCGTTGACGGGGTGGATTGTGACGACCGCCCTGGGTCAGGTGGCAGTGGATTTGGCAAAGTTAAACGGAAGTAGATCGTCTATATCCGCGCCGTCGGGACGCTGCGG
>NZ_JABAIG010000050.1:0-819 GCF_012641385.1 Rhizobium sp. P28RR-XV | reverse complement strand
GGGCGATGTCACCTTAACTTGAATTCGGAAGCACGTTTGACGTTCGGCCTTCAGGATTGATCTCAGGCCACGGCTCCCGCCGCAGCCTTCCACTGTGCGATCGCCTGGATGCGGTGAACGCGGCTTTGGAATGCGGAGCGTTGTGAGCTGGGCGGGACGAGGAGGTTGCGGACCGCGGAGAAGACAGATACGAAGTGTTGAAGGCCTCCCGGCGATCGGAAGCCTTGCATCATCCGCTCGCGTTTTCGCAGCGGCACATGAGAATTCCCAGCCCGGTTGTTCAGACTTTTGTAGGATCGGTGTTCGATGTGCGGCATCACCTGTTGCCGGGCTGCTCCATAGGAGCGCAACTTGTCAGTGATCATCCGCTTCGGTGCAATACTCTGCTTCTTCAGAAGACGGGTCAGCAATCGCTTGGCGGCCTTGGTGTTGCGGCGGTTCTGGACGATTTCGTCAAGCACATACCCGTCCTGATCGACGGCCCGCCATAGCCAGTGTTTCGTCCCGGCAATGATGATAACGACCTCGTCCAGATGCCGCACATCGTTCCCGCTGGACTTCTTGCGGTGAAGGCGGCGCGCATAAGCCGGGCGGAACTTCTTTTCCCACCGGCGGATCGTCTCATAGGAGACAGCAATGCCGCGTTCCAGCAGCAATTCCTCGACAAGACGCAGGCTCAGCGGAAACCGAAAGTAGAGCCAGACCGCGCGGGCTATGATCTGGGGTGGGAAGCGATGACGCTTGTAGCTGACTGGCGAAGCGCTCATGCACCTGCGTCTATCGCAGCTGATCCTCACAAGCCGTTACCGTGACATCACC
>NZ_JABAIG010000004.1:0-493404 GCF_012641385.1 Rhizobium sp. P28RR-XV | reverse complement strand
TCCCCTTCCGTCTACTACTCTCTGTAGAGGGGTGACATTCCAGTCACCGGTCAAGAACCAGTTAGTTTGGGAGGTTGCCTTTATTGCATGATAACCTCCCACGCCTTCACGGCGCACCATAGGAGCCGAAGAGAATGATCTTGAGGATACGGCCCTTTTTCTTAAAATCGGCCGTGCCTTCCTTCAGCGCATCCTCGAATTCCTCATGCACGATCTCGACAATTCGCGATAATTCGAGTCGTTTGCGTTCCGGCAGATGATCGAGGCTAAACTTCATGGAGAGCGGGACCCTTTCTGATGATTCCAGTTCTAGGTACGATCCGGTTACAATGCCAGTCCGATATCGGATCTATGCCAGCTGGATGGCGGAGCAGAGGAGACTTTTCAGCCCTTAAGTCGAATTTGGATTCGATGGCGCCTGTTCAATAACTTGCTCTGCATAGATCACGGTAAACTGCGCATGTTCCCTTTATGTTCCTATAAAGCAACTGATAAGTCAAGTTTGACTTCAGAGCATTAAGGTAGTGGTTCGTCTCATTATATACCGCCGATACACACCAATCAGCTTGCGGACATTTCCCCTCAGAGACTGCAGGCGCCAATGCCTTTGCGAAATGTCCATTCGACGGAGTCTTCTAGTTTTTCGGCAACCACTGATGGATTGTCTCAAGGCTCCACGGGCGGAGGCGTTTAGTCGTGGGATTTCAACCGCTGCATCGCAGGCGCCGTCGACGCGATCGAGGCAACGATCAGCGAAATTCCAATCTTCAATATCTTCATTTGTCGTATCCGGAGGCCCTCCCGATCGTAAGCCACGCCCTTAGATAAACGCAAATCCCAAACGAGAAGATAGCGGCGCACGCCAAAGAGGCAATTTCTGCATCTTTGCGAGGCTTCATTGCGCAAGAGAGATCCGCCCAGCTTCGAGCATTTCTGCTCGTAGGCGGACCTCCTACGGATGTGTATTGGGGTGCGTCGGCGTCAAGCGTTCATTCAGTGCACGATCGCTGAACACTCATCTTCCAAGCGTCGCGGCACCGCATGATCATAGCCAATGTTTTCACATCGTTATGCTGCTTTAGCGAACCCAGTTGTTCCACCGCTCCAGCAACTCAGCAGCGTGTTCGTTGATCCATTTGGCATCGGGAATAACTATGCTGTCGCGCACGTCCTCGGCGCTCGGCATCTGGTCGCGAACTGCTTGCGGCATCATCGTAATCGCCGCGCTACTAGGTGGCGTGCACAATAATGCCTCGCACACCTTGGCCTGGATGTCGGGGGAATCCAACCAGAAGGTGATGAGCTTCAGAGCATTGTCGCGATTGGGCGCCCCTTTGATAACTGTGAGACGATCGCCCACCAGAAATGCCGCCTTGTTCGACCAGGCGATTGAGCGTCCTTCTGCCTTGAGGGCACTTGCCCTCGTTAGCCAGATCTGCCCAATGCTGTAGTCGTTCTCACGGAACCCCTGGACGCTCTGATCCCCGGTTTTCCACCAGAGCGAGATGGACGGCCGCAACGCGTCAAGTTTCTCAAGGGCGCGATCGACGTCGAGCGGAAACAGGTTCTCGCGTTTGACCCCATCTGCCAAAAGAGCAGCCGCCATGACACGCCACGGATCGTCAAAATTCGGAAACGAGCGTCCGCCCGGGAACTTTGAAGTATCCCACATATCCGCCCAGGTCACGGGCTGGTTGCCTTTGAAGGTTTGCGGATCGTAGGCCATCAATGTGGCTGTCGAAAACAGCCGTACACCGGCCGGGATGCAGGCATCGGGAACGAGATCCTGACGGTCCTTAAACTGTGCGCAAAAACCGTCAAGCGGTTCGGAAATCGCGAGATGATCCTTTGAGCTCACCTGGATTTCTCCATCGGGGTATAGATCCCAGCTGACATTGCCGGTTTTCACCATCGCGGTCGCCTTGGCGCGCATCTCCGCGTTGGTTGCCGCTACGGAAACGACCCGGATACCGGTCTTAGCGGTGAATGGCTCGAACCACCATTTGCGTAGCGCCGCATCATAGGCGCCGCCGGTCGTGGCGATCACGACCTGCTCGCTGGCAAATGCTGGGCCGGGCGTTTCTCCCACAAGTATGGCTGCGCAAAGCATAGCAATGCCGCTCAGCCGGATGGCTGCTCTTTTTGTCATCAATGTTTCCCTCTTATGGTCCCGCCTGCAGCGGGTATTTTTGCCGCTACTGCTGCTCCCGGCGGCTGTTCAGGAGATGTATGGAACCCATCAAAAGCAGCGAAACGGCAACAATGATGACCGAGACGGCGGCAATGACAGGTGTCAGGTTGAAATCGATATCCTCGAACATTTTCCGGCTGATCGTCTTGCCGCCGGTGTCGGAGATGAAGAAAGCTACGGTCGCCTCGTCGAAGGAGGTCAGGAAAGCAAAGACCGCGGCCGTCGCGACGGCCGGCGCGAGATTGGGAAGTGTCACGGCAAAGAAGGCTCTGAGCCGTCCCGCTCCGCAGCTCAGGGCCGCCAGTTCCAGCAACGGGTCCATTCTCTCCAGCGCTGCGGAAACGATGATGACGACAAAAGGCACCGCAAGAACCGAATGGGCAAGGACGAATCCGGTCAGATTTCCTGTCAGTTGTAAAGGCGAGAAGACCAGATAGAGCGCCACGCCGAAGACGATTGCTGGCACAATCATCGGCCCGAGGCAGAGGGCCTGTAGCAGTGCCTTGCCCGGTAGTTTGCCACGTACGAGAGCAACCGCCGCCATCGTCCCGATCATCGTCGCTACCACTGTGGTTACTGCGGCGATCTGCAGGCTGAAAATGGTCGAGCGCAGCCAGTCGGGATCGGACAGATACGCCTCGAACCAGCGTAGGGTCAGTCCCTGTGGCGGGAATGTGATATACGAGGCGTCGCTGAGTGCCAGCGGTATCACCAGCAGCGTCGGAAGGACGAGAAAGAACAGCACCGCCGCAATCACTAAATTGGATGCATGTCGCGCCATCCATGGCCAGACTGAACGATACCGCCGAGCCTCGGACGACGGTGTTGCCAATCGCTGCGTAAAGGGTTCAGATTCAATGGACACTGTTCAAACCTTTGCTGAAAGAGAGTGCGCGGCGAAAGAGCAGCACCAGCAGCAACGTCGCGGTAAGCAGGATGACTGACAGGGCGGCCGCAAATGGCCAATCCAGAAGGACGATTGTCTGCTGGCCGATCAGGGTCGCCATCATCAGCGCGCCGGGTCCACCGACGAGGGCGGGCGTGATGTAAAAACCGATGGCGAGAATGAAGCAGATGACACAACCGGCGAAGACGCCGGATAGGCTGAGTGGAAAGGTCACGCGCCAAAAGGCGACGATCCGGCTGGCGCCGAGATTTCGTGCCGCCTGCTCATAAGCGCTCGGCACGGAGCGCAAGGCGGAATGGATCGGCAGGATCATGAAGGGCATCAGCACATGCGTCATCGCGAGAATGACAGCGCCCTCCGTATAAAGCATTTTCAACGGTGTCGAGATAACACCGAGCTGGATCAGCCCGTCGTTGATGATGCCGTTGCGACCTAGCAGCACGATCCAGGCATAGGAGCGGACAAGCACCGAGGTCCATAGCGGAATGAATAAGCATGCTGTTCCGAGCTTTGCCAACTTGCCCCGCATGCGCGCGATCGCATAGGCGGTCGGATATCCAATTGCAAAGCAGGCAACGGTCACGATCGCCGCGATGCGGAAGGTTCTGATTAGGACCTGAATATAAAGTGGGCTGTCGAAGACACGCTGGTAGGGGGCAAGCGGAGCTTCTCCGGAAAGGCTGATGCCGATTAGCCTGACCACCGGATAGACGAAGCCTCCCGCCAAGAGGAGGAGCAGGGGCAGGATCAGCAAGATGGCCAATAATGGCGAATAGTGGCGGCTCGATCCTGTGAGGATCCAGCGAAGGAAAGTGCCTGTCGATTGTCTCGCGAAGGATGACGCCATGGATTAACCCCCCACTTTTGCAAACAACCGCAAGGCGTTCGCTTCGGGGATGACGTCAACCAGGTCTCCTTGACGAAGGCCTGCGGCCACATGCCCGACGGGCATCTGGATCTGGAGCAAACGGTCATCGCCGTTCTGGGTTCGCACGAAGAAGAGGAAAAACGAACCGGCGAACACAGTTGCGTCTATGGTGCCCGTCAGAATGGCGCCGCGGTCGCGCCCATGAGGTGCTAACGACAACCGTTCGGGGCGAACCGCGATACTGACAGCTTGGCGAGAGGCAAAGGGGCTTTCCCCATCTTCGGCAGCCGCCGTAGCGACGACGTTGCCGCCTTTTGGCCGTACCATGTAGTTCCCGCTATCTCGACCGAGATATTCGCCGTCGAGAAAGTTCATGCGACCAATGAAGTCTCCGACAAAAGCTGAGACAGGTGAACGGTAAAGCTCCAGCGGCGATCCCACTTGGGCTAGCCGGCCTTTTGCCACCACTGCAACGCGATCAGACATGGTGAGTGCTTCCTCCTGGTCATGCGTTACATAGACGACGGTCGCGCCGAGTCGTTGCTGCAAGCTCTTGATTTCCAATTGCAGCGCCTCGCGCAGTTTCTTGTCGAGGGCCCCAAGTGGTTCGTCCATCAAGAGAACGGGCGGCTCGAAGACGATTGCCCGAGCGACGGCGACGCGCTGCTGCTGGCCTCCGGAGAGTTGATGGGGATATCGATCGCCATAGCCGTCGAGATGTACCTGTGCCAGTACCGCCTCAACCTTGCGGCTGATGAGATCTTTATCCATCCGGCGCATGCGCAACGGAAAAGCGATGTTGGCCGCCACCGTCAGATGCGGAAAAAGGGCATAGCGCTGGAACACCATTCCTATGTTGCGCCTATTTGGCGCCATATAGGTAACGTCGCGACGGCCGATCATTATCTGGCCATTGCTCGGGCTCTCGAAGCCGGCGATCATCGTTAGTAGCGTCGTCTTGCCGGAGCCCGAGGGTCCGAGGATCGATAGGAACTCACCTGCCCGAATGGCCAGTGAAATGCCATCCACGGCAAGCGATGTGTCATATCGCTTTTCAAGCCCTTGCAGCGTAAGTGCTTCACCAATCAAAGTTCCTCTCCTTATTGTTGTCGTTATGCAACGTGTTCGTTTGCGACGGCGTAGCGAGTTGTTCACCGATCGCTTGGCTTTCTGGTCCGGTTCCCGAGTTGAACTTTGGGAAGACGGAAATTTGCGAAAGTGCTATGACTTTTAATGTCACATAATGTTTGCAAGTATGTCGCTTTTCATTTTTGTTGCAACAAAATAAACGCTTGTCAAAGGAAATTGGAGAAATTTTTAATGGAAATGGCACCGGAAGACGAAGGGCACCAGCAGCATCAGCCCAATCGATTGGGCGAAATGGCGTATCGCAACATGAAGGAGCGACTGATCCGAGGTGCTTTTTCTCCTGGAGACAAGCTCACAATTCGTGCGCTTTCGGAAATGCTCGATGTCAGCACGACGCCCGCTCGTGATGCCATCAACCGCTTGGTGATCGATGGGGCGCTCATTTATTCAGGCCCGAAAACCGTCATCGTTCCCCACTTAAGATTGTCGGATCTCGAGGAGATTACGCAGATGCGCCTGGCCCTGGAGGGCCTTGCGGCGGCGCTGTCCGTCAAGGCTGCAGACGAGGCGACGATCGAGGAACTTGAGCTACTTCAGACGAAAATTGACACCGCATTGGATGAAAAGCGGTATTTCGACGCCCTTTGGCATAATAAGGAATTCCATTTTGCGATCTACCGTCTGAGCGGTATGCCCTATCTTTTGCAGGTGATCGAGACTCTTTGGCTGCGGGTTGGTGCGTCATTCAATGGCCTCTACCCGGAATTTTCCGAGACGCGCTACGGTGCTCGCAATCACCGTGCCGCGATAGAGGCGCTTGTTGAAAAGGATGCGGCCGCTGCCCGCGCCGCCATCGAGAGCGACATTCGTGATGGATTTCGTCAGATGAAAAAAATCACCGCAGACGGCGATCAAAGGAATCTCTGTCGCCGCTGACAATTTATGTTGCACTTTTCTTCTCTCCATGTTTTTTTGTTGCAACAAAAATGTGAACGGGATGCGAACGCGCATCTCTGCATGGAGAGGGCAAGGCATGCTTCATCAGGATTTTCCATCATTTCGACGGACGGCGCTCAGGTCGCGCTCGCAATATTTCTTCGAGCGTGGGCAGATCGTGTTTCCTGATGGAACCACGCGCGTCACCGTCGAGCGCGATCCTCTGCCGACGTACATTTCCCGTGGCGAGGGTGCCTATCTGGTCGATGTGGACGGCAATCGGCTCCTCGACCTCAATAACAATTTTACAACGCTGATCCATGGTCACGGTTACCTGCCCGTCGCCGACGCAATTGCAGATCTGCTGCAGAAAGGAACCTGCTTTTCCAATCCAACGGAGCACGAGCTGGGGTTGGCGGAATTGCTCGTGCGGCGCATTCCCGCAATCGAGCATATTCGTTTCGTCAATAGCGGCACCGAGGCCGTCATGTTCGCTATCAAGGCAGCCCGCGCCTTTACCGGGCGGTCGCGCATAGCCCGCGTCGAAGGAGCCTATCACGGTGCCTATGATTGGGCCGAGGTAAGCCAGGGCGCGTCGCCGGCGTCCTGGGGACCAGCGGACGCCCCTGCATCCACGACCTCTTATGCCGGCGCGCCGGAAAGTGTTGCCGAAGAGGTCGATGTGATCCGTTTCAATGATGTCGAAGGTCTGGAACGGAGGTTGGCCGCGTCGGGCGGCGACCTTGCCTGCATCCTGATTGATCCCATGCCGAGCAGGGCAGGTTTGCTCGCCCCTGAGCCAGCCTTCATCGAAGCCGTCTCCAATCTTGCCCGGCAATATGGCGTTCTCGTCGTAGCCGATGAAGTGCTGAATCTGCGGCAGGGATATCGCGGCGCATCGGCACGTTTTGGGCTCGTGCCGGATCTTATTGCTGCCGGAAAGATCATCGGCGGGGGCTTTCCAGTCGGCGCGGTTGGTGGTCGCAAGGAGGTGATGGGGGTCTTCGCAAGCTTGGGCGCAAGGCCAGCGCTGCCACAGGGTGGCACCTTTTCGGCCAATCCGGTTTCAATGGTCGCAGGAAGGGTGGCCATGGAGGCACTGACCTCGGCAAGCTTCGAGCGTCTTGATGAAATGGGTGCGCGTGTGCGCGACGGCCTTTCTGCGGCGATCATGCGCCATGACGCACCATTTATCGTCACCGGTTCGGCTTCGCTTTTTCGCATCCACCCAAAGCGGCAGATGCCCCGTGACTATCGGCAAGCCTTCCCGACACCGGAACAGAACAGTTGGATGACCAATCTGACAAGCCATTTCCGTCAGCTCGATATCCTCCTGCCCTTTGGAGCCGCCGCCTGCCTCTCCACGGCAATGACGAATACCGACCTTGATTTGATCGTCGAAGTCTTCGGCGATTTCCTCGAAACCTACGAAGCCGATTTTGCTGGAGCAATCGCATGACCATGAAGTCCTTGGAAACTGTCGCCCAATGCCTGGCTCGCTCGCTGGTGCGTCATGACGTTACCCATATATTTGCCCAGAGCCTACCATCAGCGCTGATCCTGGCTGCTGAAGCGGCAGGCATTCGCCAGGTCGCTTACCGGCAGGAGAATATGGGCGGCGCCATGGCCGATGGCTATGCTCGACGATCCGGAAAGATCGGCGTGGTGGCTGCGCAGAATGGTCCGGCTGCCACGCTGCTGGTGCCCCCGATGGCCGAAGCGCTGAAGGCGAGCGTTCCGATCGTAGCACTTGTGCAGGAAGTCGAGCGCGATCAGATGGATCGGAACGCGTTTCAGGAGCTCGACCATATCGCGCTCTTCCAATCCTGCACGAAATGGGTGCGCAGGGTCATGGTCCCGGAGCGAATCGAGGACTATGTTGATGCCGCCTTCACTGCCGCTGCCTCCGGTCGACCCGGGCCGGTTGCGTTGTTGTTGCCCGCCGATCTGTTACGCTCGGAGCTTGGTGTCAAAACGCCCTCACGCTCTCTGAATCTCGGTCATTGGCCGCTTGATCGATCGTCCCCTGATCGCGCGACTTTGCAAAGGGCAGCGGAGTTGATTGCGAATGCCCACAATCCCGTGGTAGTCGCGGGCGGCGGTGTCCTTGGTAGCGATGCCTGCCATGAACTGGCCGTGCTGCAGGATCTGGCTGTACTCCCAATTTTGACTACCAACATGGGTAAGGGCGCGGTGAATGAATATCATCCGCTTTCGGCCGGCGTCTTAGGATCGCTCGTGGGTCCGCGGTCGCTCGGACGCCATACGGCTGCTCTGGTCGGTGACGCAGACCTTGTCATTCTGATTGGAACGCGAACCAATCAGAACGGCACGGATAGTTGGCGGCAAATTCCTGCTGGTGCTCAGGTGATCCACATCGATGTCGACCCTCAGGAAATCGGCCGCAATTATCAGGCGCTGCGCCTGGTCGGGGATGCGCGTGAGACACTCAGAGAGCTCGTTCATGCCCTGAACGCGCAAGATCTATCCCAACGTCGAGATCAACGGACCGCTGTTATCGACCGCATAGCCGAGTGCTGGCGGCAGTTCGATGAGGATCGGCATCACCTCGTGCGTGCTACTGCGTCGCCGATCCGTCCGGAACGCATCATGGCAGAACTGCAGGCGTCATTGACGCCGCAGACGACCGTCGTTGCGGATGCAAGCTATTCATCGATGTGGGTCGTCGGCCAATTGCGATCGCTTACTTCAGGAATGCGGTTCCTGACGCCGCGCGGTCTTGCGGGGTTGGGGTGGGGCCTGCCTCTGGCTCTTGGCGCAAAGGCAGCCAGACCCGAGCATCCGGTGGTCGCCATCGTCGGCGACGGCGGGTTTGCCCATAGCTGGGCGGAGATGGAAACCATGGTTCGCTCCGATCTTCCCATCACCATTATCCTTCTCAACAACGGTATCCTCGGTTTCCAGCGGGATGCCGAGACCGTGAAGTTCGGGCGCTTCACATCGGCGTGCCATTTTGCGCCTGTCGATCATATGCGGATCGCTCAAGCCTGCGGATGCCCGGCAGTGCGCGTTGAGGATCCAGCCGAGCTCACGGCTCATCTACAGGGTGGACTGACAGGCAAGGGGCCGCTGTTTATCGAGGTCATGACCGATCCTGAGGCTCATCCGGCTTTGTCCTTGTTTGCCGGCTTAGATGAGGCGGCATGATGCCTGAGCCGTCTCGCATCGCCGTCGTGACGGGAGGGACGAGCGGTATCGGATTGGCGACGGCGCGAAAGCTATTGGCGGCGGGGCATTGCGTCGCCGTCTTCAGTCACAGCGCTAAAACTGTGACCGACGCAACTGCCGCGCTTTCCGCGGAGTTCGGATTTGGACGGGTCTTGGGCCGAGTTGTCGATCTGTCGGATCCTGTGGCTGTTGCCAATTTCTTCGAAGAGCTTTCATCGACCTGGGGAGATGCCGCAATTCTCGTCTGCAATGCCGGGATATCGCCGAAAGGCCCAGCTGGTCCTCGGCGGTTCGAGGACGTTGGGCTGGAAGAATGGAACGAAGTGCTGGCCGTTAATCTGACCGGCACCATGCTATGTTGCCAGGCGGTCGTCAGGGGAATGCGACGGACGGGATTCGGACGCATCATTTTGATCGGTTCGCTCGCTGGGCGCACACGCCCTCGCATCGCCGGTGGCGCTTACGCCGCCAGCAAGGCAGCACTGGCCGGTCTTATGCGCTCGCTTGTCGGATCGTGCGGTCCTTTCGGCATAACCGTTAATCTCGTGGCACCGGGCAGGATCTTGACGCCCTTGACTGGCGATCCCAATACGCCAGCCAATCGGGACGCGGTCGGACGCATTCCTTCTGCCAGATTGGGAACGCCGGAGGACATCGCCGCTGCCGTTGCCTTCCTGGCGTCGGAGGACGCGGGCTTCGTTAATGGTGCTATCCTCGATATCAACGGGGGCGAATATGCGCCAGCCTAGAGCCATCACACGGTCCGGCGCGTCCGGCTTCAAGCGCTTCGACGTGGCGGCCTGCAACGAAGTCATCATCTGGACCTCCGATGCAGAGCTGTTCCTGCCGTTTAGCTATATTCTGAAGACGGAAGGCTTTATCCCCTCCGTGGCTTGCAGCGCAAACGATGTTCTGGCCTCCTGCACGGAGCGCTCGCCGTGCGCAGTCCTTTTCGATTGCACCCACGAAACCCAAGATGCCGTTTCCATATGTGGCGAAATCAGGCGAGCCACCACACATGACGACGAGGTCCGCCTGATTGCGCTCTTACGAAGCGAAGCGCAGCCCCTTCATCTGTCCTTGCTGCAAGCCGGTGTTGATGACTTCCTGTTCAGGCCGCTTTCACCGGAGAAGTTGCTGACATCTCTCATGCAGGCGACGGGACAGGCCATGGAAACGGCCCACTCAAAAATGGTCGCGTCGCTGGCTTTCGCCGACCTGGAAGTCGACGTCGACAGTCGCCGAATACATTGCAACGGTCACGACTTTGCGCTGCCGCCAATCGAGTTCAATATTCTACGTCATCTGATGAACAGGGAGGGACAGCTCTGCAGCCGTTCCGAACTGATTGCTTCGGCTTGGCCGGCTTCCGCCGAAGTCACGCCGCGAACCGTGGATGTTCACATTGGCCGCTTGCGCAAGGCGCTGGGAGAGTTGCCCGGATGTGGTGCTGTCATTCGCACCGTCCATGCAGCTGGCTATGTGTTCAAGCTACCGGGCTTACGAAAGAGTGAGTAAAGCCGATCAGCATAGTCTCTTTGTTTGGACCCTTCTCGGTTTTTATTGATTATTTTGATTCAGTTTGATTCGGCCGCTGAGATGATCAATTACCGCGCCTGAAAGCTCCGTAGCTTCTCGAAAATCTCCGGCGCGATCTCAAATTGACGGGCCTTGCCGCGCCCCATGGAATTCTTCACGAACGTCTCGGTCAAGATCCCACGTTTCACCAGCGGCTCGATTGTCTCCGTCACGCCCATACGTGTGAGCTTCGTAATTTCGACTATATTTGAGATAGTTAGTGCCTGATGAGCTTGGTTCATGATGTAAAGAACACTCATCATGCCAACCTGCTTCAGCCTGGATTGCGGTGTCTCGTCTTCCTGCGGATTATCCATGATTTCGTGCAGGATGAAGGCTGCAAACGAAAGACTGTGCCACTGCGTGGTTAGGGTACTTGTCATCTTTTTAACTGCATTATATAATTCAGTATAAATTACGAACGACGCCAGATTCGTCGCCGGACGGATCGTTTGATATCGCCACATCGAAGGATCATGCTGATGAAACGCCTTCTGGTTGGAACAATCTTCGCCATTGCCGGCTCCATCCCTTTATACCTCATTTCCGAGCGGCATGCGCGCGCCGATGATTGGGGATGTCAGGTTATCCTGTGTCTTTCCAATCCGGGTGGACCTACACAATATGCCGCCTGCCATCCGCCGATCAGCAAGCTCTGGCAGGAGCTTGCCAAGGGGCATTCCTTTCCCACCTGCAGCGGTGTCGGCTTCCGGGCATCGCGTCCCGGTTACGAGCCCTATTTCTGCAGTGACAGCTATCGCCTGACGACACGCTATGGCGAGCGCGGTCAACAGGAGACCTGCGTTTCGCGAACCCTTTCCAAGGTTGACGGCAGCTATTGCGCATCCGGTCGTGATGGCAGCGCAAGAGACGATGGGCTGGTGATATCGGCGCGTTGGCAGCGGGATGGCCGGCACATGCAGTGCATGGGCTATCCGACGGCGCGACCGAATGTGCGATCCGAACCCCATTATGTCGATGTGACCATCGACGGCGTTGGAAGCCAACGAGTGTGGTACTGATCATGGCCGTCTCCTTCACCGACCTTGCCCAGACCTGTGCGCCGGCGATTGCGATCGAAACGCTTGCAGCGGTTGTCAGTCTCGAAAGCCAGTTCCAGCCTTTTGATATTCGCGTGGGCGGGAGCTCATCTCTTCATGAACAACCGAAGAGCAAGGCGGAGGCGATCGAAGCCGCAACGGCGCTGATGGCGGAGCATAAAGATGTCCAGCTAGGGCTTGGCGGCATTGGCATCGCCGAATTGCGCAAGTTTGATCTCAGCATCGCGGACGCCTTCGACCCGTGCCTCAACCTCAAGGCAACGGCCACACTGCTCGATGGCTATTATCGTCTGGCCGAGCGCGCCGGCGCCGCGCCGCAGCAGGCTGAGCGCGTGATGCTGCAATCCTACTACGGGCGCTCCGATCCTTCGGTCGGAAAGATGGCGCAGTATGACGATCAGGTCCGAAGCGAGGCCAAACGGCTTTCGAAAACGCTGTCCGCCATAGCGATAGGGCAGAGTGTCGGGCGGCCGACAGTTCCAGAAATCCAGTCCAGTGATCCGTCCTTGAACGGTGAGGAAGGGCGTTTGCCCGAACGGCCGGCGAAATTACGGTCTTGGGATGTCTTCCATGCAGCGCGGCAATCATCTGCGCTGATCTTCCAAAATGATCCCCCGGAGCAATCTGAATGATGTCGAGAATTAATATTCGTGCATTTGGCGTTACCGTTGCGATGGCAACTGTCCTTTCGATCGCCATGATCGAGCCAGCCTTCGCACAGAGCGCCGGCGGGATCGAGACGGTTCTGCAGAATATCGTCACCTTACTCACCGGCAACGTTGCCAAGCTCTTGGCAACGATCGCCGTCATCATCGTCGGTATCGCCTGGATGTTCGGTTACCTGGACCTTCGCAAGGCCGCCTATGTCGTGCTTGGTATCGGCATTCTATTTGGCGCCTCGCAGATCGTCAGCACGATTTCCGGGGGCTGAAGATGATGCCGGAGAAGGTTTCGCTTGAGGAAGATACCCTGTTCTTGGCCTGCACCCGGCCAGCGATGATTGCCGGGGTAACGATGGAGGCCATGGGCGTCAACATTATACTGACGACGATCCTCTACATAATTGCCGGCTCGATTGCCTATGGGCTTGTCGGTGTGGTCTTTCATTTCATTTTTCGCTCGCTCGTCAAGCATGACCACAACATGTTCCGTATTCTGCTGGCCTGGATCGAAACCCGGGGTCGTTCGCGCAACGGCGCCTATTGGAGCGGTGCTTCGCTGACGCCGTTGAGGCTAGTGCGACACTATGACGAAAGGGACCTTGGTCATGCCTAATGTGTCCCGTCTCAAATTCCGTGAACTCGAACCGGAAACATTTATCCCCTATGTCCGGCACGTGGACGAGACCGTGATCGCACTCGATTCCAGGGCATTGCTAGCGATGATCGCTTTGGAGGGCGTATCGTTCGAGACAATCGATGCTATCGATTTGAACAGCCTGCAGCGCGATCTCAACACGCTCTACCGCAATATTGCGGACGAGCGCTTGGCATTCTGGACCCACCTCATCCGCCGGCGCGATAACACTTATCCCGACGGCGAATTCACCAATTCCTTCTCGGCAACATTGAATGGCAAGTATCGGGAGCGGATGGTGAGCGAAGACCTGTTTCGCAACGATCTCTATCTCACTCTGCTTTGGCATCCGGCACGCGATCCGACCGAACGGCTCGCAAACCTGCTGTCACGGCTTCGCAAGGTCCAACGAGCCGCAGTGGAGCTCGATGAGGATAGCCTGAAGCATCTGCGGGACAAAGTAACCGATGTCACTGCGGGACTGCGACGCTTCGGGCCACGCGTGCTGTCACTCTACGATCAGAAGGGCATCCTGTTTTCCGAACCGAGCGAGGTGCTGCATCAGTTGATCGGCGGCCGCCGAGAACCCGTACCATTGACGGACGGCAGGATCTCCTCGGCGATCTATTCCGATCGTCTAATCTTCGGGCGCGAGACAGTCGAGATCCGCGATGAAGGGACAAGCCGTTATGCTGGCATGTTCGGTTTCAAGGAATATCCATCAAGAACCCGCGGCGGTATGCTGGACGGCATTCTGACGGCACCTTTCGAACTGATCCTCGCTCAGTCCTTCGCGTTCAGGTCCAAAACCGATGCCCGCACCATCATGGGGCGCAAGCAGAACCAAATGGTGAGTGCGGTCGACAAGGCGGCCTCCCAGATTGAAGAGCTTGACGCGGCAATGGACGAGCTGGAATCGAACCGTTTCGTGCTCGGCGAGCACCATCTGACCCTCGGGGTATTCGCTTCATCTGTCAAAGACCTTGCTGATAATCTCGCCAAGGCGCGCTCGCATCTGACCAATGGCGGCGCCGTCGTGGCGCGCGAGGATTTAGGGCTCGAGGCCGCATGGTGGGCACAATTGCCCGGTAATTTTCGGCATCGGGCCCGTTCCGGTGCGGTCACCTCGCTGAATTTTGCAGCGCTTTCTCCGTTTCATTCCTATCCGATGGGTAGGAAGGACGGCAACGAATGGGGCCCCGCCGTCGCCATGCTGAAGACGGCGTCAGGCTCGCCGTTCTATTTCAATTTCCACTATGGCGATCTCGGCAACACCTTCGTCTGCGGTCCGTCGGGTGCCGGTAAGACCGTACTTCTCAATTTCATGCTATCGCAACTCGAAAAGCATGACCCGCACATGGTCTTCTTCGACAAGGATCGTGGCGCCGACCTCTTCGTTCGGGCTGCCGGCGGAACCTATTTGCCTCTGAAGAACGGGCTGCCGACCGGATGTGCGCCGCTGAAAGCCTTAGCGCTGACCCCGGCGAACAAGATATTCCTGGCACGATTTATCGCCAAGCTAGCCGGTGCGGGCATGCGTGATTTTTCGGTCAGCGATGTCAGCGATATCGCGCTGGCGATCGATGGTCTTGCCGATCTGCCGAAAGAGCAGCGCACGATCGGCGCTTTGCGCACCTTTCTCAACAATACCGATCCGGAAGGGATCGCCGCGCGCCTGCGTCGGTGGGAAAGAGGCGGGCCGCTTGGTTGGGTCTTCGACAACGAGGCCGATGAGATCGGTATCGGCGCCAAATTTCTCGGCTACGACATGACCGATTTTCTCGACAATGAGGAAATCCGTAATCCCTTGATGGCTTATCTTTTCTATCGCGTCGAACAATTGATCGATGGCCGGCGGATTATCATCGTCATCGATGAGTTTTGGAAGGCGCTGCAGGACGAGAGCTTTCTTGATCTCGCCCAGAACAAGCTCAAGACCATCCGCAAGCAGAATGGCTTGATGCTGTTTGCCACGCAAAGCCCGCGTGACGCCATCAACTCATCGATCGCGCATACGATCATAGAGCAATGCCCAACACAGGTTTTCCTGCCGAATTCCCGCGGTAGCCGAGACGACTATGTCGCTGGCTTCAAGCTCACCGAGCGCGAATTCGAGTTGGTTGCCCGCGAGCTCTCCGCCGAAAGCCGGCGCTTCATTGTTAAACAGGGTCACAACAGTGTCGTCGCCGAACTCAATCTCAACGGTTTCGACGATGAGCTCGCAATCCTGTCCGGGCGAACGGCCAATATCGAACTCGCCGATGCAATCCGGTCTGAACTCCGAGACGAAGGCGATGGCGAAGCATGGTTACGAATGTTCCAGCAAAGAAGGAGTGTGTGATGGTTCGATGCAGAATTCTTCGACAAACAGCGTTAGCGTTGCTCGTCTCAGCCCATGTCGCCGGCGCGCAGGGTATCCCGGTGATCGACCAGACGGCGATTGCCAAGCAGATCGAAAGCATAACCCAGCTGAAATCGCAGCTCGATGCGCTGAACCAGCAACTCCAGCAGGCCCAGCAGCTCTACGGTTCGCTAAACAAGCTGACCAATATGGCCGACGTCGCCGGCCTGTTGAACGATCCGGCGATCCGCAAGGCATTGCCGAAAGACTTTTCTGCGGTCGAAAGCCTGCTCAAGGGCTCAGGTTCAGGCACGCTTGGCGATGCGGCCTCAAAGTTCTTGACCGACAATTCGACCTACAAAACGAGCGCTAACGATTTTTATGCTCAGGAACTGTCGCGTCTTCAGAACAAGAATGCAGGGCAGATGAGCCTTGGCCAGCAAATCTACGACGCTGCGACCAGGCGGATCGACGGGATTGATCAATTACGCCAACAAATCTCTTCGGCGAGCGACGCCAAAGATATCGCCGATCTGCAGGCACGCCTGCAGGCCGAAACGGCCTTTCTCCAGACCGATATGCTCAGGATGCAGGGATTGCAGATGGTGCAGCAGGCCGAGGTTCAGGTCGATGAACAGCGCAGGGCCGAGGATTGGCGCAAGCGCATGGATACAATGGGAGCAGCCCTTCAATGAAGTTTCTTGTTCTCTTCACACTCGGCCTCTCTTTGTTCGGCTGCTCGAAGCAGCCCGAGCGTACCTATTCGGTCGACGAGCTGATGGCCAACCAAACGCTGCTGTCGGATCTCATCGCCAAATGCAAAAGCAATCCCGGCGAGTTGCGAGAGACGCCGAACTGCGTGAATGCCAAGGCAGCAGATTGGAAATCCCGCCTGGAACGCATGGGCAAAGCACTCGGAGGCTGAGGCATGTATCAGATCTTTGCTTTCGTCGACGGGCAGTTCAAGGCGCCGCTGGAGAATTTCATATCGTCAGGTACGTCGAATATTGCCAGCTGGGTCACCGGGCCATTGACGGCGGCATTGACACTTTATGTCATCCTCTATGGCTTTCTGATCCTGCGCGGATCAGTCCACGAACCGATCATGGATTTCGCCTTTCGGGCAATAAAGCTTGCCATCATCCTGATGCTGGTCACGAATGCTGGCGAGTACCAGACTTATATCGGCAATATCTTCTTCGACACATTGCCTAAGGAAATCTCACAGGCGTTGAACTCCGGCACGATACCAAGCGCCTCGACCTTCGACAGCCTGTTGGATAAAGGGCAGAAATGCGCGCGGGAGATTTGGTCGCGCGCCTCATGGGGAGTCGACATCGTTACCGGTCTCGGCGGCATGTTGGTCATCTTGGCAAGCTTCGTGGTTGCCGCGATCGGTTATATCGTCTCGCTCTATGCCCGCCTGGCGCTTGCGATCGTGCTTGCGATCGGACCGATTTTCGTAGCGCTCGCCATGTTCCGCTCGACACGCCGCTTTACCGAAGCCTGGATCGGGCAACTCGCCAACTTCGTGATCCTGCAGGTACTGGTCGTGGCGGTTGGCTCCCTACTCATCACCTGTATCGATTCCACCTTCACAATGATCGAGAGCTACAGCGACGTACTCATGCGACCCGTTGCGCTCGGCGCCATTTGCCTTGCCGCCCTCTACGTCTTTTACCAGCTTCCAGGCATCGCCTCGGCACTTGCCGCTGGCGGAGCGTCGCTCACCTACGGCTACGGCGCGGCACGCGACGCGCATGAAGGCACGCTTGCCCGAGGTGCTACCTACATGGCGCGAGCGACTGGTCGGGGTGCACGTGCCCTTGGCCGCAGCTTTCGTTCCGAAAGAACCGACTGATGTGGAACTTCAAGCAAACAACAAGATGGCTGGTTCACGATGATCCGAATATTCGTGCTTTTTTGTGTGGTATCAACGCTCGGCGGCTGCGCGTCACATTCCTATCCCCTGCCCAAATGCGACGGCTATTCGCGCCGGCCGCTCAATCGCGCCATGTGGCAATGGGACGGCGATAGCCGGTCCACGCCCCAACCTCCTCACTCTTCTCCGGCACAGTCCGGTGGCAAGCCACCTGCCTATGTCGAGGAAAAGCCGGACATCGTTCCCGCCGCCTTCGCGCATTTTGCTGTCGGCGATTCCTACCGCCCATGCGGAGGGTAGCGGTGATGGTGACGACGGACAGTCTCAAGGATTATTTCGATAGGGCCCGGCGCTTCGATCAGGACCGCATGATTCACATGGAACGTTCGGCTCGGATTGCCTGGTTCGTGGCCACCGGGGCCAGCGTTCTTGCGGCGATTTCGATTGTCGCCATCGCAGGCTTGACACCGCTAAAGACAGTTGAGCCTTTTGTCGTGAGAGTCGACAATTCCACCGGTATTGTCGATGTCGTTTCGGCACTCACATCGACTGCTGGCACCTACGACGAAGCGGTGACCAAGTATTTTGCCGCCCGTTATGTTCGTGCTCGCGAGGGTTATGTCTGGAGCGAGGCGGAGGAGAATTTTCGCACGGTTTCGCTGCTCTCAACGGCGCCGGAACAGACCCGCTTTGCCGCAATTTATCGCGGTGGTAATCCGGATTCCCCGCAAAATATCTACGGCCGCGGCGCCACATCGCGGATCAACATTGTTTCCATCTCGCTGATCAACGCCAATGTACTCTCTGTTCGCTATATGCGTACCATCACCCGCGGTGATGAGACCCATACGACCCATTGGGTGGCAACGCTTACCTTCTCCTATGTGAATGCTCCAATGTCCTCGACCGATCGGCTGATAAATCCGCTCGGCTTCGCTGTCAGCGACTATCGATCCGATCCGGAGGCCATCAATTGACACATCTGAAACATCATTGTTTGATCGCACTGCTCCTGACTGCTAGCCTGCCGTCGGCAGCCCTTGCCTTGGAAACGCCGCGCGGCGCATCCCAGGACAGTCGGATCCGCTTCGTCGACTATCAGCCTTACAATATCACCAGGATCGTGGGCTCGTTACGTTCCTCCGTCCAGGTGGAGTTTGCCGCCGACGAGGAAATCGCGCATGTGGCGCTTGGCAACACGGTCGCCTGGGAAGTGGCGCCCGCCGGCAATATCCTCTTCCTGAAGGCGCGAGAGAACCAGCCGGTCACGAACATCTCCGTGGTCACGACACGTCGTGATGGTTCGACGCGCAGTTACCAGATGGAGTTGACGGTTCGAGACGGTCCGGTTGCCGCCGGCCAGGACACTTACTTCTATGTCAAATTTCGCTATCCGGCAGATGATAGGGAACGCCGCCGTCAGGAGGCGCTCGCGCAGACCCAGGCAGCACAAGCTGGACAAGCCGACACTGTGCTGGCTTTGCACGAGCAATATGGACCGCGCAACTGGCATTATTCGGCACAGGGATCAGAAGCGTTGGAACCGAACGCTGTCTATGACAACGGCAAGATCACGACTATCGCCTTCCCCGGTAATCAGGAAATGCCGGCAATCTATATGGAAAACTCCGACGGCACCGAGAGCCTGGTACCTAAGTCGGTCGCCGGTGATCTCGTGCTCGTTCATGCGATTGGCCGCAAATTCATTCTACGGCGGGGAGGAGACGTGCTCTGCATCTTCAACGAGGCCTACGATCCGATGGGCATCGATCCCAACACCAATACGACATCGCCTTCGGTGAAGCGCGTCATGAAAGTGCAGGCGGCAAGTGCCGTAACAGGAGGGGCTCATGGCGGATGAGGCGGAAGACCGTATCCCAGGCGAGCGCGCCGAGACGGATGTCAACCCGCGAACTGAGGCCAGTCCATTCCTGAAGCGCGGTGCCGTGGTTCTAGCGATGGTCGCTTTTGTTGGGTTTTCGCTGTGGTCGATGCGTGACCGGCAAAAGACTGAGACAACAAAGCCCGACCATGTCGTTATTCGCCAGACGGCTGACTTCGAGCCGGCGAAGGAAGAGGTAAAGCCGGCTGCACCGCTTCCCGAAGTGCTGCTACCGACGCCTGCGCCAAAGGAGCAGGTCACACCTGCTGAGGACACTTTGTTGGATTCTGCCCGCCGTGCGCCGGTAATGGCCTATAATGGACAGCAGTCCTCATCGCAACGCCGCAACACAGCCGCCGCCATGTCGCAAGACCCTGGCTCCAATTATCTCCCTGTTCAAGGCAGCCTTGGTGGCGCCCAACCTGAAACGGAGGATCAGCGCTTCAACAGGATGTTGACGCCGACCCATCTGGAAGGATCACGCGCCGGCACGCTCGGCAATCGCGACTTCATCGTGGCGATGGGAACTTCGATTCCCTGTGTGCTGGAGACGGCGCTCGCCTCCGATCAGCCGGGCTTCGCCAGCTGCGTCATCAACCGCGATGTGCTCTCGGACAATGGCCGCGTCGTTCTGATGGAGAAAGGAACTCAGATCGTTGGAGAATATCGAGGCGGCTTGAACCGGGGCCAGAAGCGTCTGTTCGTGCTTTGGAACCGGGCAAAAACGCCAAGAGGTGTGATTATTACACTCGCCTCGCCCGCAACTGACGCACTCGGGCGGGCGGGCATGGATGGCTATGTCGACACGCATTGGTGGGAGCGCTTCGGCAGCGCCATCCTGCTCTCCATCGTTGGCGACGCGACGACCTATGCCGGCAGCCGGCTGCAGGATAGTGACGTTCAGGCGCAGAATACGACGACCGCTGGCCAGCAGGCAGCAGCGATCGCCGTCGAGCAATCCATCAATATTGTGCCGACATTGACAAAGCATCAGGGCGAACTCGTCTCAATTTTTGTCGCCCGCGATCTCGAATTTTCCGACGTCTATAGTCTGCGTGTCACCGAACCCCGCACCAGGATCCTCGATCGGGCGGTGTCGGGAGATTTCATGCCCCGATCGACGCTCGTGACGAAGTAGGGCGGAAGATGGCGGAAGCTTCAGATGCTGGTGTCGTGCGTGAATTGCTTTTGCCACTATCTCGCTTCCTGAAGGATACGTCGCTCTATGAGATCGTCGTCAACCGCCCGGGTGAAGTGCTGACTGAGGGAACGGAGGGATGGCAGCATCATGCACTGCCGGATCTTAGTTTCGAGAAGCTGATGCGTCTGGCCCGGGCGATTGCAAGCTATTCGAACCAGGCAATCGATGAGGTCCGGCCGGTCTTGTCGGCCTCTTTGCCCGATGAAGAGCGGATTCAGATCGTTGTTCCACCGGCAACGACTAAGGGCACGGTCAGCGTCACGATCAGAAAGCCGTCGTTAGTGACGCTGACGTTGGATGATCTCGAAAAGGGTGGATTGTTTTCCGATGTCTCCTCGCCAAACCGTCATGTCGAATCCTCCAATACGAAGTTGGACGAGATCCTTAAGGCAGGAAATTACGCGACGTTTCTGCGTGCGGCGGTTCTTGCGCGCAAGAACATCATCATCTCGGGCGCGACCGGATCGGGCAAGACAACTCTGTCGAAGGCATTGATCCGGCATATCCCAGAGCATGAGCGGATAATCTCGATCGAGGATACGCCGGAGCTGGTCATCTCGCAGCCCAATCACGTCAGGCTTTTCTATTCGAAAGGAGAGCAGGGGCTGTCGAAAATCAGCGCGAAAGATTTGCTCGAATCGTGCCTCAGGATGCGACCCGATCGCATTCTTCTACAGGAGCTGCGCGACGGTTCGGCCTTCTACTACATCCGGAATGTCAATTCAGGACACCCCGGATCGATCACAACGGTGCATGCCGATTCTGCGGCGCTGGCATTTGAGCAACTGACGTTACTCGTAAAAGAGTCGGAAGGTGGTCGTGACCTTGAGCGTGGCGATATTCGTAATTTGCTCAAGATCGCGATCGATATCATTGTCCAGTGCAAGCGGATTGATGGGCGGTTTCGGGTTAGCGAGATTTATTTTGAGCCGTGATCGAGCGGAGAAATGATTAGTTCTATCTCGACCTATGTCACTAATCGATTTTCGATGCGAAACTTGCGGTTTCGATGAGGCCTATGCCCACAATTAATCAATTTTCGATATGATCGATCGTATCTAAGCGTTTTTCGATAAAGATAATTGATTTCCGATGTAAGCGATTTTCGATATCATGTCTCAAAAATAATCATCCTTCGATGATGTAACTTGTTTTTCGATGAGGAAGGAAGTCGGCATGACAGCCAATCCCGCAAATCCGGCGGTCTTCCAAGAGCGTATCGTGCCAACGGATACGGTTCCCGTTGGGTATGCAGCTCTCATCCAGAAATACGGGATTGCAGCCCCTGTTCGTCGCCCCTCGTGCGTCGCGAAGGGCTTCGTCTATGGCTCGAGGAGAGCACATGAAGATTGGACGATCTTCGACAAGCGCTTCGCTCCAGGGGACAGCTTGCTTGGACATCTGTCTTTCGCACTGAGGCACGAGACGATCGATCTGTTGATCCTAAAAAAGCTATTTCACATCGTCCCGGCAAGTGAGATCGCAGCGCTAATCGAAGCCGAACCGACGAGCAGCGCGACGCGCCGGATCTGGTTTTTCTATGAATGGCTGACAGGTACACGCCTTGACATTCCGGACGCGGAACGGGGGAACTATGTTGAAGCGCTTGACACAGCGAGCTACTTCACATCGTCCCCGGTGAATTCGCCCCGTCACCGCGTGCGAGACAATCTCCTTGGTACACCAGCATTCTGCCCCGTATTAAGGCGCACCGAATATCTCGTCGACACGGTCGCCCACCGCTGGGATGCTGAAGCCAAAGAGCTCATCGGAAAGATCGGGAAGGGGATCGTTACGCGCGCGGCAAGCTTTCTGCTTCTGTCGGATAGCCAGGCATCCTACCAGATCGAAGGCGAACGCCCGCCGCGAAGCCGCCTCGAGCGTTGGATGAGGGCTGTTGCCCAAGCGGGAAAGCGGCCGATCACAGTCGACGAACTCGTGCGCCTCCAGCACATTGTCATCGAGGAGAACCGGTTCATTATGCGCGGCCTGCGAGACGCCGGCGGCTTTATTGGCGATCGCGACTGGAACGACGATCCTCTCCCCGAATTCGTTTCAGCCCGGCACGAAGACATTAACGATCTTCTCGGAGGGATCATAGCCGCAGGAAGCAGGATGGCGGAGAGTGGGGTCGATGCCGTACTTCAAGCCTCGGTCATGGCCTTCGCCTTCGTGTTCGTCCATCCCTTTGAAGACGGAAACGGTCGCCTGCATCGGTACCTCATACACCATGTTCTGTCCGAGCGCGGATATACGCCCGCCGGCATGATCTTTCCCATTTCTTCCGTACTTCTTGAACGCCAGGAGGAGTATGGCGCGCGCCTGCGCGGTTACACCGGACCGCTGTTGCCCTTTATCGAATGGGTGCCGACACCGGAGAAAAACGTGCGTGTTGTCAACGACACCACCGATCTCTACAGGTTCGGAGATTACACGGAGTTGACGGAATTTCTCTATGCTTGCGTCGTTCAGACGATCAGGCATGACCTGCCAAACGAGATCGATCACCTCTCGCGTTTCGATGAAGCGAAGGGACGCATTCAGGATTTCCTTGAGATGCCGGACGGGATGATCTCCAGTCTCATCAATTTCATCCGTCAGAACGAGGGTACGCTTTCCAAGAAGCGGCGCAGTCGTGAATTCGAAAAGATGACGGACGAGGAGGTAAAGTCAGCGGAAGCGGTGGTTCGCGACGCCTTCGACATCGGCCTATCGAATGAGGATGGCGCGCCCAAAGGCCCGCTCGGCTAGGCTCAGCCTTTCCAGTAGGGCCAGCACGTCGATCGACGGTTCAGGCGGTAATGGGGGTGGCACGAAGGCGTGCACGATTTCGCCCGCTATAGTCGTCTCGACGAAGCGGCCTAACCGAAGGTTAGAAGCTGATTCGGACATGCCCAATTACGAGGATGCAGTGTTATTTAAGCAATTGGCTCTTGGCTTAAATAGGAGCTGAGCTAGGTTAAGCGCCCTTAGATGGCGGAGCGATACCACTATGGGCGGATACCGGAAGTAGTCGTGCAACTATCATGCTCACGCTCTCACGGCCGCTTCTTTCCTTTCCACCTTCGCCATCGTCAAATACTCTCCCTTCAGCCGCATATGGCACCAGCAGGCGAAGGCGGAGCTTGCGAAGGCCAGGCTTTCGCCGATCGCCAGGCGGTTGTTGGAGTTGCTGAGCAGGGTTAGCGAGAAGAAGAAGAGGCAGGCGATATAGGCGTGCCACGCGGCGCGCGGGATAATGCCTGCCTTGCGGGCGCGCCAAACGGCGCGGATGAAGATGGCGAGCATGAAGCCCATGATTACCGCACCGAACAAGCCGTAGCGCACCAGGATTTCCAGGTAGCCGTTGTGCAGCAGCGTGTATTGGACATGCGAGTAGCGCGTCTCCGCCCAGCGTTCGAGCCACCGGTTGCCCCAACCGAAGATCGGTGCGGAGGAAAAGACCTCCCAGCTGTTCGACCAGAGCTGCAGGCGTTCGTCCATCGACACCGGCGTATTGCTGGAGCTGATGGCGCTTGAAATCACGCCGCCCATCTCGTGGCCGTTGGCCACATTTTCGACCATGGAAAGGGCTGCCGCCACGGTCGGGCCAGCCGTCTTGTCGAGATTGTGCCTGACGCCATAGATACCGGCGATCAACAGGGCTGCGATAGCGATGATGATGATAACGCCGCTCTTCAGGCGCAGGTAGGTCAGCGTGATCAGCGCCAGCAGCGGCAGGGTGATGCCGAGCGCCAGCCACACGCCTTTTGATTTGGCGCCGTAGATGGCGATGAAACAGAGCGCGAAGATGAAGGGCGAAACGATATAGGCGAAGCGGGCGATCCGGCGGTCACTGGATTTGTCCGTCAGGTAGTGCAACAGCCAGAACAGGGTGAAGATCACGATCATGCCGCAGGCAACGGCGCCGTGAATCTGGTTGTTCATGATCAGCGGCCGGATGGTTTCGCCGGCAAAGACCTCGCGCAGATGCTGGGTGGCGACCAGCATGATGAGGACCATCGCGAAATAGGCTGCGACGATCTTCTCCATCAGCTCCTCATAAAGCAGGAAGGCGACGCCCATGATGGGAAAGAAGAAAGGGAAGGCATAGAGCCAGTCTGAGGCGCCGATATCGTGCTGCGGCGTCAGCCAGAAGGTGATGAAGAACCGGACCATGACATAGAAGGCCCAGCCCATGCAAAGCCAGCCGATCCAGTCCGTGCGCGGCCGTATCGGTGCCTTCATGTAGTAGTAGAGGGCGATCAGAGACAGGAGCGCGGAAGCGTAGCGATAGGTGTCGCTCTCGACCACGGTCGGCGAGGCGACCAGCAGCCAGAGAATGCCTCCGATGATGGCGACCGGTTTCGTCATGCTGCTTCCAGCCTTTGTGACGCCGACGGGTTCGGCTGCAAGGTCAGCATGCGGTTTGTTCATGCGCGAGTCATCCAATGTCGTCCGCCCTCATCCAGAATCGATTCACCATCCGGCATTTCTCGCCCCCATGACGGCCCCTATGGTCGCAAAGGGGCAGGAATACGGCGATTTTCCCATGCCGTTGCATCAATAATGTCGATTTCGCCGAATGGTTGTTAATGCGCAACTCCGTCGCGTTTGACCACTTTCAAGGCCGTCAGGAAAATAACCTTTAAGTCGAAGAAAAAAGATCGTCGACGCAGATAGTCTTCGTCTAGCGCCACCTTCTGCGGGATGGGCAGCTCGTCGCGGCCGTTGACCTGCGCCCAGCCGGTTAGGCCCGGCAGCAAGGCATCGACGCCGCGCTCCGTGCGCAGGGTTATGAGGTCGTGCTGATTGAAAAGGGCAGGGCGCGGGCCGACGATGCTCATCTCGCCCTTGAGGATGCACCAAAGCTGCGGCAATTCGTCGAGGCTGGATTTGCGCAGGAAAGACCCGATGGGCGTCAGATAAATGTCGGGGTTCTTCAGCAGATGGGTCGCGACGGCAGGCGTATCGGTGCGCATGCTGCGAAATTTCGGCATGCGGAAGATCCGGTTTTTCCGGCCAACCCGATCCGACCAATAGAGGATCGGACCTGGCGAGGTCAACCGCACTGCGAGAGCAACGATCAGGATCGGGATGAAAAAGACGATTGCCGCGGCAAGAGCGGCGAGAAAATCGAAAAGGCGCTTGGCGATCGTATAAAGCATCGTCTCTTGTCGTTGCATCGCCCTTTGTTCAGAGGGTAATGAAGGTCGTCATTGTCCTGTGCATCTCATATCGCGATTTTAAGCACAACCATCCTCCGCAAGATTCCTCGCCCTTGTTCAGAGCGGATATCCAGTGCAAAGCATGTTTCAGCTAATCATGGTGCGGAAAAGCGGAGGCAGTGCGCGGATGATCCTGGTGACGGGTGCGACGGGTTTTGTCGGACAGGCTCTATGCGCGGAGCTTTCCCGCCGGAGGATGGATTATCGGCCGGTCAGTCGCAATTCCCGCCCAGGCTTCGCCGCCATCGGGGCAGTGAGTGGCGATACTGATTGGACCGGAGCGCTTGCCGGCGTCGATACCGTCATGCATCTGGCTGCCCGCGTCCACGTCATGAACGAGAGCGCCGCCGACCCGCTGGCCGCATTCCGCGCCGTCAATGTCGATGCAACGCTCAACCTTGCGCGACAGGCAGCGGCCGCAGGTGTGAAACGCTTCATCTTCCTGAGTTCGATCAAGGTCAACGGCGAGGGGACGGCGGCGGGTAAGCCCTTCAGGGCTTCGGACGCGCCGCATCCGGAAGATGCCTATGGGCGCTCGAAGCTTGAGGCAGAGGAGGCCTTGCTCGCGATATCAACGGAAACTGGCATGGAGTTGGTCATCATTCGGCCGCCGCTCGTTTATGGTCCCGGCGTCAAGGCGAATTTCGAAAGCCTGATGAGATGGGCTGCCCGGCCGTTTCCTTGGCCATTCGGGGCGGTTCGAAACCGCAGGTCGCTCGTCTATGTCGGCAATCTCGTCGATTTCATGCTGCTCTGCGCCAACCATTCTGCTGCCGGAAACCGCGTGTTCCTGGTCAGCGACGGCGAAGATCTTTCGATCGGCCAGCTGATCGCCAAACTGTCTCTGGCCGCGGGGCGCAAGGCTTGGATGCTGCCGGTGCCGCCTGCGCTGCTCGAGGGACTTGCCGCGCTTTTGGGGCGACGAGCCGCCGCGCAGCGGTTGCTTGGCTCGCTTCAGGTCGATATTAGCCAGACGCGGGCGGTCACCGGTTGGTCGCCGCCTTACTCGGTTGAAGAAGGGCTGACGGCAACGGTTGCCGGTGCTGGGATGAAGGGGCGTTGAGCTGGCCTTTCAGCTTACAGGCTCCAGACCGAATGACCTTCCAATAGAGGATTACTCCGATCGAGGGCTGCCTTCACGTCGACAACGACACCGTTCTCGTTCAAAAGATCGAGGACCTCTGCGGCGCCCTCGGCCAGATAGGATTTGTGGGGGACGGCAAGCACGACGGCATCAAGCTTGCCGAAGTCCGTCAGCTCCCTGAGCTTTATGCCGTATTCTTCCTCGGCTTCCGAATGGCTCGCCATCGGGTCGTGCACCAGCGGCTCAAGGCCGAACTGATGTAGTTCGCTTATAATGTCCGGCACGCGGCTGTTGCGCAGGTCGGGCACGTTTTCCTTGAAGGTCAGGCCGAATATGCCGATGCGGGCGCCGTTGATCGGCTTTTTCGCCGCAACCAGCATCTTTATAAGCTTCTGGGCGATGAAGGCGCCCATGCCGTCATTGATGCGGCGGCCGGAAAGAATGACCTCGGGGTGGTAGCCGAGTTCCTCGGCCTTGGCCGTCAGATAATAGGGGTCGACGCCGATGCAATGGCCGCCGACCAGGCCGGGAGTGAAAGGCAGGAAATTCCATTTCGTCCGCGCCGCCTTCAGCACGTCGGCCGTGCGGATATCCATTTTCTCGAAAATGATCGAAAGCTCGTTCATCAGCGCGATGTTGACGTCGCGTTGCGTATTCTCGATCACCTTGGCGGCTTCGGCCACCTTGATGCTGGGGGCGCGATGGATGCCGGCCTCGACCACGGCACCATAGATGGCGGCAATCCTTTCCAGCGTTTCCATGTCATCGCCTGCGACGACTTTGACGATGCGCTCAAAGGTGTGCTCCGTGTCGCCGGGATTGATGCGCTCGGGCGAATAACCAACATGGAAATCCTCGCCCTGACGCAGCCCGGAAACTTCGGCCAGCTCCGGACCGCAGACCTCTTCTGTAACGCCGGGATAGACGGTGGATTCGTAGACGACGATCGAACCCTTGCGTAAAACCTTGCCGACCGTGCGCGAGGCGGAGATCATCGGCCGCAAATCAGGCTGCCGGTTCCGGTCGATCGGTGTAGGCACGGCGACGATGAAGACATCGCGATCCCTGAGATCCTCGATATCGCTGCTGATGCGCAGCCCGCTCGACCGCAGCCGTTCGGAAGAAACCTCCCGGGTATCGTCTTCGCCTGCCTTCAGTGCGGCGACGCGGGAGGCCTTGATGTCGAAGCCGACCACATCGCGGAATTTTCCGGCGAGCGCGATTGCGACTGGTAGGCCCACATAACCGAGGCCAATGACGGCAATTTTTTCGTTCAACACAGCATACCTCGAACATTCCGCCTGAATTAGCCCAAATCCGAAGCGAATGTCAGCGCCTAATATTTGCCTTGAGGATCATTTCAGATGCGAGTCGCATGAATGTGATGATCGGTCAGCTGCGTTGCAATGGCCTGGGCATGCGGTCTTGTCGCGCGTCGCGCCTCAGCTTTGGCGCAGGATGCCTATCGAAACTTTCTGGTTTCGATCCCATTTATTTGGGTGAGACTTATTTTCTTTTCTCGGAAAGCGTAGTTCGCAATGCGAAACAGCTATCTTAAAAATCTACGGACCAAGCGCGAAGAGCTTGAAGCCAAGCTCGAGCTGCATATAGCGCGCTATTGTTTCGGCGAAGGCGAGGTGGACGACGGTACCGAAGCGGACCTCCGTCAGCGGATTGCGGAAATCTCCGACGAGATTGCCGCTCTCGAAACCGAGCGCGGAGAGTAAGATGTCACAGGCGGCTTCGTTTCGAGCCGATCCGGATCGGCTTTAACACTTCCAAAATAGCAAATCTGGTGATGCAGCAGCTGGAACCGACATGGCCGCCGTGGTAGGTGCGAACCAAGCGACACGTCGAGGCAAAAAGATCGTTGTCGCCGTTCCATCCATTGTGATCACGACCGCAGGCGCAATGCTCTCGGAAGCATTGGGCTTGATCATCACTGTACCGTCATTCTAGATCCTTGCTTTCCGCATTGGTCATGCGTGCGTCGGCTCGAAACGCTTCCATCCCAATCTTGTGTAACTGGTTGTAGCGTGCGGTATCTGACGGGATCCGGCTCGCCTCGATCAGGGCGCCGAGCAGGAATGCGCGATCGGCTTTTCTCAAGCCAGCCTTGATGATCAATCCGCCGAAGATCATCTTTTCGCGTGTTTCGCGCTTACGATCGTTTGTCATATCGCGCTGCCGCCTTCGTTCGAGAAACATAATCCGCTGATCTAGCCTCTTAAGCGGATTCGCCCGTTGTGGTTTTTTCGCCGTCGCGAAATCGCGCTGTAATCTCGGCGAGAACGTCATTGAGCTCGGCGTCGGAAATGTTCAGTTCGGCGAGACCGGCCCTCCGCGCCGCGCTAGCGAAACGTTCATTGGCCTTGGCGACCATGGTCTTGCGTTTCTCCCTCAGCAGCTCAATCTGTGTGTCGATCTCGGAAACCGTGGTTTTTGCGCGCATATCTGTCCTTCCTTTTCATCAGGGTCGAGTCAGCTAGTATCTTTTATACTGCATTAAATGCAGTAGTCAAATCGGCGGAAATAATATAGGAAAGTGGAATTCGCCCCGGAAAACTGGGATTTTTCGGAGGTCTTCTAGCTGAACATCTCGACATCCGCGATGCTGAGGTGCCATAAAAGATAGAGTCAAATATGGCTATTATGTTTTTGAGAGCGAAAATGATCAGCCGCGGAGCGGGACAGAACATTGTCTCGGCTGCCGCCTATCGTCATCGTACCAAGATGATGGATGAGCAGGTGGGGACTAAGTTTCGCTACTCCGCACGGGCGGACGAACTCGTCCACGAGGAACTCGCTCTGCCCGAGAACACGCCGGCATGGTTGCAAATTTTAATCGACGGACGATCGGTTGCCGGCGCCAGTGAAGCGCTCTGGAATACTGTCGATTGTTTCGAGACCCAGCGTAATGCACAATTTGCCCGCGAGATCATCCTTGCGCTTCCAAACGAGCTCAGCAGGACGGAGAATATCGCCCTCGTGCATGACTTCGTTCGCGAGAACCTGTTGTCGCGCGGGATGGTGGCAGACTGGGTCTATCACGACAAGAAGGGCAATCCGCATGTCCACGTTATGACCACGCTGCGTCCACTGACCGCGGAAGGGTTTGGGCCGAAGTACGTCGCTATCGTCGACGACAGGGGCGAGCCGCTGCGCCGCAAAACCCTCGATAGGCCGAAAGGAGCAAACGTTTACCGTCCGTGGGCAGGCAACAAGGAAACGATGGTGGAGTGGAAGCTTGCCTGGGCTCAAACGGTAACGCGCCATCTGGCACTTGCCGGTCACGATATCCGCATAGACGGCCGCTCCTACGAGGAGCAGGGATTGCGGGGAATGGGGCAGCGCCGTCTCGGTCCCGCCCGCACGGCACGTCTCCGCAAGGGCGCCGATGTCTATTTCGCCCCTGCAGCATTGGCGCAGCGTCACGAGACGGCGGATCGCCTCGCTGCCGACCCCGGCCTATTGCTTAGGCAGCTCAGCAACGAGCGCTCGACTTTCGATGAAGCAGAGATCGCCCGTGCCCTGCACCGCCACGTTGATGATCCAATCCTCTTTGCCAATATCCGCGCAAAACTGATGGCGTCGGATGATTTGGTAATGCTGCGGCCGCAGCAAGTGAGTGCGGAAACTGGTGGTGTCGAGCTGCCGGCAGTCTTCACGACGCGCGCGACGATCAGAACCGAATTCCACATGGCGCGATCGGCATTCAATCTCTCGAACATCGGTGGCTTCGCGATATCGCCATCCCAAGTTGATGCTGCGATAGCTGAGATTGAGGCCGCGCCAAACAAGGCCATTCGGCTAGACGCTGAGCAGGTCGATGCGGTTCGACATATCACGGCCGATAGCGGCATTGCCGCAGTCGTCGGTATCGCGGGCGCTGGCAAATCGACGTTGCTGAGTGCGGCACGTATCGCCTGGGAAGGAGACGGCAGGCGCGTCCTCGGAGCAGCGCTCGCCGGCAAGGCGGCGGAGGCATTGAATGATAGTTCCGGGATCCGTTCGCGTACGATTGCCGCTTGGGAGCTTGCCTGGAAAAACGGCTATGACCAGCTGCAGAAGGGCGACGTGTTGGTTCTAGACGAAGCTGGCATGGTATCGTCGGAACAGATGGCGCGTCTTCTCAAACGCGTCGAGGATGCCGGCGCGAAAGCAGTTCTTGTCGGCGACGCGATGCAACTTCAGCCGATCCAGGCGGGGGCTTCCTTCCGTGCCATCGTCGAGCGCATCGGCTTTGCCGAATTGGTCGGCGTTCGCCGCCAGAGACACGAATGGGCGCGAGGGGCGTCTGGTCTGTTTGCCCGTGGAAATGTTGAGAAAGCCTTGAGTGCCTACAGCGCCCATGGCCATCTCCTCGAAAGTGACACGCGCAATGATGCGGTTCAACGCATCGTCTCCGACTGGGCCAGCGCTCGCCTCGATGCCATTGCCAAGGCGGAGGTGGAAGGTCGTAAGTTGCGTGGCGACGAGTTGATGGTTCTCGCCCACACCAACAGCGAGGTGAGACGCCTCAACGACGCGATCCGTGCGGTCATGTTGCAACAGAATGCGCTTGGGGAGGGTAGGTCGTTTCGCACAGAGCGCGGCAGACGTGAGTTTAGCGAGGGAGATCGGATCATCTTCCTGGAAAATGCGCGGTTCGTCGAACCAAGGGCCCCTCACCTAGCTGTTCAGCATGTCAAGAACGGCATGTTTGGAACGGTGATATCGATAGCGGACCGAGGTGGGAAACCATTTCTTATCGTTCGGTTGGACAGTGGTCGGGACGTCATGTTCGCCGAAGACACTTATCGCAATGTTGACCATGGCTATGCCGCGACGATTCACAAGACCCAAGGATCGACCTTCGACCGCGCTTTCGTGCTGGCAACAGGAATGATGGACCGACACCTGACATATGTTGCCATGACGCGTCATCGCGAGCGTGTCGATCTTTATGCGGCAAGGGAAGATTTTCAGCCAAAGATCGAATGGGGCAAGCCGGCACGCGTCGAATATGCCGCTGGCATCACCGGCGAGCTTGTTGAAACTGGGCTTGCGAAGTTTCGCAAGCGGGACGACGCAGGTCCTTCTCCTTATGTCGACGTCAGAACGAACGATGGAACCACGCATCGCCTTTGGGGCGTCAGTCTGCCCAAGGCGCTTCAGGAGGCCGGCGTGGGGGTCGGCGATACAGTGACCATGCGCAAGGATGGAACTGAAAAAGTTACCGCCAAAGTGCCTGTCGTTGATGAGGAAACGGGCGCGAGGCACTTTGAGGATCGTGTTGTCGAACGCAATATCTGGACAGCATATTCAATCGATAAGGCCGAGGATCGGACAGAGCAACTCGCCGCCGGACGTCGTCGACCAGCGCTCTTTGTGGAACTCGTCGAACGACTGTCGCGCCCCGGCGAAAAGACGACGACGCTCGATTTCGAAAATGAGGCGTCTTATAGATCCGTGGCTTTCGATTTCGCAACGCGGCGCGGTATCGACGCCATCGCGGATTATGGTCACGCCGTCGAGGCACAGGTTGAGCGTCTATCCAATTGGCTCGCCATACAACGGGATTATATAGCGCGGCTCTGGCAGCGGGCGAACGTGTCCTTCGGTATGGCAATCGAAACTTCGGGGCGAAATACTGCTGTTCACGCGACACACTACAAAGACGAGTTGCCCGCTTCGGTCGCAGATGCTTCCAGTCTATTGCCCGCTGGGAAATCCTTTAGCCGATCAATTGCGGAAGATGGGCGTCTCGCCCAACTCGCATCTCCTGCAATGTTGCCAGCGGTCACGAAATTCAAGGCAAGCCTCGATGAGGAGGCACGCAAGCGCGTGACCGAGACTGAGCATTACAAGCAGGTGAGAGCAGCACTCGCTGCGACTGGGTCCGTGATCTGGCGCGATCCCGCAGCCGCCGTGATGATGATCGAAGATCTGGTGCACAAGCAGATCGAACCTGAGCGTATTGCGCGTGCCGTCGCCACGGAGCCAACGGCCTATGGCCCTTTGCGCGGTAGCAGCAGGACGATGGATAAGCTGCTCGCTGGTGGCCGCGAACGCAGGAAAGCGCTGCAGGCGGTTAACGCAGTTGGCGCTGATATTCACTCTCTTGGTCGATATTACTTGAGCGCTTTTGAAAACCAAAAATCGGCGGTCATGATCGAGCGGGAACGGATGGCGATACCTATTCCAGCGTTGACGAGAATTGCCGAGACTGAGCTGCGACACATCACGTCCGAGACGGAGAATAACCCGCGCGAGCTGGCACGATTGGTTGGATCTTTGTCACCAGATGTCCGCCAGGAATTTTCTCTTGTCAGCAAAGCACTTGATGCTCGCTTCGGACCGGGTGTAATTTTGCGCAGCGAGACCGATGTTGCCAACATGGTCCCAAAGTCTCAGCAATCAGTCTTCAAAGCCATCCTTCGGCAATTGCGCACGGTCCAGCGTGCCGTCGCTATAGATAGGGCAGAAGAGATTATCGCTGAGCGCCAACGTCGAGCGATCAACCGTGCCCGTGGTGTTGATCGCTGAGAACGTCCAGAGATTTTGGCAATTATGCAGGGCCCACCACCAGACTCCCATTCCATGACCAGGTAGTCTGAAAGCGTAGCTTTTAGAGGGTGTTACGGATGCGGGTCGTAGAGGAGCTTCTCCGGCCAGCGGATCAAGCAGAACGTCTTGAAGGCGTCTTCCTCGGTGGCCTTGCGGAGGGTCTTAAGCGTGAAGGTCCGGCAGTGCGGCGAAAGCAGGAAGTGCTGGTTGCCCCGATATTTCTACTCTCCGGAGGACCTCCAGGTCGTCGGAGCTGAAGGAAATCTCGGATACGGCAGGCACGTTGATGTGATTGGGATCTTCCATGTTCAGAGCCTTCGACGAGGACAATACGACAGCGTTCGCCGATCAGGCGTTGGGTTGTCGCAGCTGTATTCGTATCAATCCGAACATGGGGCTGACGTTGCAGATCGGAAGGAGAGAGTCGATCGGTTTCAGAGAGCAGCTGTTACCAGGCAAGCGTGCCGTATTGCCATCGTGCCTCAATCGCTGCCATGGATCTGTCTCACGGAGTAATATATAAATTGCCAGTGAGATAGCGACAGGCTCAGCATCAAGTGGTTGATCGGTGTACTCGCCGGTGGCGGATCCGGACTACCGACTGGGATTCCTTCCGATCAATCGTAAGCAGGTGTCTCGCTAACCTGCTAGGGCGTGGAAATAGCGCCGCCATCGGCCGCCATCTGGCTGCTGTCGTCGCCACACAGAAACAGGGTCTGCCGAGCGGTCGCACGTCTTGGGTATGCCTGCGCGGTCTGATCGGTGTTGCACGGCGATGTTTCGCTTCGCGGGCGCGCAAATGTCTCGACATCGGAAGTTATTAGGCGCGATAAGGTCGGAAACGATCGAAGCGCGCGAGGAGCCGATGAAGCCGAGCCTGCCTACCCTTCTGAGCATCAATGGCGGTTATGTCGACACTGCCGGTTTTCTTGCCCTGCATGGGCTGTTCACGGCGCATGTCACGGGTAATTTCGTCACACTCGGCGCTTCCCTGGCGCTCGGAACCTCGGGCGCTCTGGCCAAGCTTTTGGCGCTGCCGGTTTTCTGCGTCGTTGTCATTCTAGCGCGTCTCGTCGGCGGCGATCTCTCGCGGCGCAATCTGCCGACGCTGCAGATCATCCTTACGCTAAAATTCCTGTTGCTGATACTCGCGGCGATCCTCGCTTTGTACTTTGGCCCGTTTGGCGACGGGGATGGCTGGCAGCCGCTTCTGACTGGCATGACGCTTGTCGCCGCCATGGCCATCCAGACGACAGCACACCGCATCCATCTCGGCTCGACGCCACCGACGACAATGATGACGGGTACGACGACCCAGATTATGATCGATATCGCTGATCTGCTTCGCGGCGGCACGCCCGAGGAGAAAGCGGCGATGAAAGCACGGCTTGCCCGCATGGGCGTTTCTGTCGGCGGCTTTGCCTTCGGTTGTGCGCTGGCGGCAGCCCTTTTTCTGTTCGTCGGCATGGCTTGTTTCCTGCTGCCGCCGGTTCTGGCGCTGGCCGGAATTCTCATGCACACCGGCAGGGCGGAGACGAAGCCGGCTTAGCTTGTTGCCTCTTTCCATTCTTGATCCTGCCGATCTTGCGCCTTTCTCCAGCCTTGCAAGTCGGTTACAGCTCTCTAAGTGTACGCCTCGGATCGAACTGGTCCGTCGCGTTTGGGGCGGCAAATCCTTGTGAGTCAAGAAGGGATGATCATGGCAGGAGAAACGGTGCTTGTGGTAGGCGGAGCCGGCTATATCGGCTCACATACATGTCTGGACCTGGCGAACAAGGGTTTTCAGCCTGTCGTCTACGACAATTTTTCCAATGGGCACCGCGAATTCGTCAAATGGGGTCCGGCCGAGGAAGGCGATATTCGTGATCGCGCGCGTCTCGACGAGGTTCTCGCCAAGCACAAGCCTGCGGCAATCCTGCATTTCGCCGCGCTGATCGAAGTTGGCGAGTCGGTCAAGGATCCAGTTTCCTTCTATGAAAACAACGTCATCGGTACGCTGACCCTGCTTTCGGCAGCCCAGGCGGCTGGCGTGAAGGCCTTCGTCTTTTCCTCCACCTGCGCAACCTACGGCCTGCCGCAGAGCGTGCCGCTCGACGAAAGCCATCGCCAAGTGCCGATCAATCCCTACGGTCGCACCAAATATATCGTCGAGCAGGCGCTGGCGGATTATGACCAGTACAAGGACCTGCGCTCCGTCGTGCTGCGCTATTTCAACGCTGCCGGCGCCGATTTCGAGGGGCGCATCGGCGAGTGGCATACGCCCGAAACCCATGCCATCCCGCTCGCCATCGATGCAGCGCTCGGAAGGCGGCAGGGCTTCAAGGTTTTCGGCAGCGATTATGACACCCGCGACGGCACGTGCGTGCGCGATTACATCCATGTGCTCGACCTTGCCGACGCCCATGTCCGCGCCGTGGAATATCTGCTGCGTGGCGGCGATTCAGTCGCGCTCAACCTCGGCACCGGTACCGGCACCACGGTGAAGGAGCTGCTTGGAACGATCGAGACCGTATCCAACCGGCCTTTCCCGGTCGAATATGTCGGCCGCCGCGAGGGCGATTCGACGACGCTGGTCGCCAACAACGACAAGGCGCGCGATATTCTCGGCTGGTCGCCACAATATGATCTGACCGAGATCATTCAATCCGCCTGGAATTGGCATGCCAAGTCCAACCAGCACTGAACAGCGGTCTTTCGTTGGTGTTGGGGGCAAACGTTCGAACGTCCTGCTAATCTCGGCCGATCAATGGCGGGGAGACTGTCTCTCCGCCGTCGGTCATGAATGCGTCAGGACGCCGAATGTCGATGCGCTGGCGCAGGAAGGCGTGCTGTTTCGGCGGCACTACGCCGGTGCGGCGCCGTGCTCGCCGGCACGTGCGACGCTCTATACCGGCCTTTACCAGATGAACCATCGCGTTTGCCGCAATGGCTCGCCATTGGATGCGCGTTTCGACAATGTCGCGCTTGCGGCGCGTCGGGCCGGATATGATCCGACGCTCTTCGGCTATACGGACACCGCACCCGATCCGCGTGGCCGTGATCCCCACGATCCGCATCTGACGACCTATGAGGGTGTGCTGCCCGGCTTTACGGCGCGGCAGCTTCTGCCGGAACACGAAAAGCAATGGCTATCGTGGCTGCGGTCGCGTGGTCATGCCGATGCCGTCAGCCGCGATATCCACATTCCCGTCGGCGCCGCGCCCGGCGAGATTTCCAGCAACGCGCCGGCCTATTCCAAGGACGATACGCAGACGGCCTTCCTGGCGGGCGAATTCATCCGCTGGCTCGGGGAGCAGGATCAGCCCTGGTTCGCGCATGTTTCCTTGCTGAGGCCGCATCCGCCCTTCTCGGTGCCGGAACCCTATAACCGCATGTTCTCTGCCGACGATGGTCCGGCTTTCGCTCGCGCCGCCGATCGCGAAGCGGAAATGGCATCGCATCCGCTGCTTTCCTTCGGCCTGCCGCTGATCGACAAAGGCGGATTCATCCATGGCGGCAGTGGCTCCATCAGCGAGTGGGCGTCCGAGGATTTTTCAGCGATCCGCGCCATCTATTACGGCATGATCGCCGAAGTCGACGCGCAGCTTGGCCGCATCTGGCAGGCATTGAAGGATGCCGGGGTGTGGGACGATACGCTGATCATCTTCACCTCGGACCATGCCGAGATGATGGGTGATCATTGGATGCTCGGCAAGGGTGGCTACTTCGACGGCAGTTATCATGTTCCGCTCGTCATTCGCGATCCCGCCCAGCCTGGCACGCATGGCCGCCAGGTGGAGCATTTTACCAGTGCTGCGGATATTTTCCCGAGCCTGTGCGATTGCCTCGGCATAGCGCCGGCAAACCATGTCGACGGCGAAAGCCTTGTGCCGTTCCTCTCCGGTTACGAACCGGGGAACTGGCGCGATGCGGCCTTCTGGGAGTTCGATTTCCGGGATATCGCCGATAGCATTCCCGAGCGGCATTTCGGCTTACGGTCCAATGCGTGCAATCTGGCCGTCATCCGTGACGAGCGCTTCAAATACGTCCATTGCGCCGGTCTTCCGCCGCTGCTTTTCGATCGTGCGAAGGATCCGGCGGAGCTGTCCAATGTCGCCGATGATGGCGCCTATTTGGCGATCAGGCTTGCCTATGCCGAAAAGCTTCTCTCCCTTCGTGCCCGGCATCTGGACCAGACGCTTGCCTATACGGAGCTGGCAGAAAAAGGGCCGGTATCGCTCCGGCCCTGAGTCGTTTCTGTCACTTGCGTTTACGCAGTTCCGGACGGAAAACCGCCGCGCGCTTTTCCTGGTATTGCTTTAGCTGAACGAGCCGAGATAGTTACTCTTGCCGACTGCCAGCCCACGGCTGCGCAGGATGTCGTGCGCCGTCGTGACGTGGAAGAAGAAGTTCGGCAGCGCGAATTTCGCCAGATAATCCTCGCCCTTGAAGACGATCTTGTTGCCGCCGGGTGTGATCGTCACCTCCCGCGTGTCGCTGCCTTCCATCGTCGCTGGCGTGATCGTCGCCAGGAAATCCTGTGTCTTGTTCAGGCGTTCGCGCAGATCGGCGACGGTCGCCTCATTGTCTTCGAAGCGCGGTGCATCGATGCCGGCAAGACGCGCAATGGCGAGCTTCGCGGTATCGGATGCGCGCTGATATTGGCCAGAGAGCGGCAGCATATCGTCAATGAGGCGGGCGGAAACGAGCTCCTCCGCCGCAATGCCTTTTTCCGCGGCATGGGCCTCGATCTTGTCGAGATAGACGGAGAGGTTTTGGAGGCCGCGTTGAAAGATGGGGACCGAGAAACTGTACATCGAGGGCATGCGGGTTCTCCATTGCTTGCCGCGTTGCGGCCGGTTGGTCGTCAGCATTCTATTCTCTTCCCGTGTCGATGGAATAGCCGTTCCGTCATTCCGGGCGCCCGTATGTAGGTTCGGCCTTCGATTCTTAACAGCGGTGGCAGCGATAAAACCCGTCTTTGCGGGCTCCCGCAACGCGACCAGAATTTGGTGTTGACCTTTGCATTGAAAAATGGAATGAATATTCCGCATAAAGAATTTTACGGTTTGTTTGTTCCGTTTTTCAATATCGCCATCATGGGAGTGACGGCCGAATTGATGATAGGCCCTGCGGTCGAGACTGAGGGCTCCGGCATTAGGAGGGGTGTGGCCGGGCACCGTATCTGGGAGGAAAACATGAAGAAATTTATCCTTGGCTCTGCGATGGCGCTTATGCTGTCGACCGCCGCCCATGCGGAAACCATCGGCGTTTCCATGGCGCTGTTCGACGACAACTTCCTGACCGTCCTGCGTAACGGCATGCAGGATTATGCAAAGGGCATGAGCGGCGTGACGCTGCAGGTGGAAGACGCTCAGAACGATATCGCCAAGCAGCAGAGCCAGATCCAGAACTTCATCGCCAGTAAGGTCGATGCCATCATCGTAAACCCGGTCGATACCGATGCGACCGCCGCCATCTCCAAGCTGGCGGCTGAAGCGAAGATCCCGCTTATCTACGTCAACCGCGAGCCGGCCAACGTCGACAGCCTGCCGGACAAGCAGGCCTTCGTCGCCTCCAACGAGCAAGAATCCGGTACACTGGAAGCCAAGGAAGTGTGCCGATTGCTGGGCGGCAAGGGCAAGGCTGTCATCATGATGGGCGAACTCTCGAACCAGGCCGCCCGCATGCGCACCAAGGACGTTCATGATGTGGTCGCGACCGACGAGTGCAAGGGCATTCAGATCGTTCAGGAGCAGACCGCCAACTGGCAGCGTACTCAGGGCGCCGACCTGATGACGAACTGGCTCTCCAGCGGTATCGAATTCGATGCCGTCATCTCCAACAACGACGAAATGGCGATCGGTGCCATCCAGGCACTGAAGGCCGCGGGCAAGCCGCTGGACAAGATCGTCGTTGCCGGCGTCGATGCGACGCAGGACGCGCTTGCCGCCATGCAGGCCGGCGACCTGAAGGTCACCGTGTTCCAGGATGCAGCCGGCCAGGGCAAGGGTGCGGTCGACGCCGCGCTCAAGCTCGCCAAGGGCGAGAAGATCGAGAAGAAGGTCTACATCCCCTTCCAGCTCGTCACGCCGGCCAACGTCAAGGACTTCGTCAAGAAGAACTGATGACGCAATGATCGACGGATGCGGGCCGGAGGCCCGCATCCCTTGAAATCCGATCTGCCCGGGAGGGAAAAATGGTTGTGAGCCCATCCACCATGGCGGCGGTGCGCGCCAGCGGCGCTGTCCCCAATGCGGCCTATCTGCTGAGCGCGGAAGGCATCCGCAAGGAATTTCCCGGCGTGCTTGCTCTCGACGACGTTTCCTTCCGCCTGAAGCGCGGAACGGTCCACGCGCTGATGGGCGAAAACGGCGCGGGCAAGTCGACGCTGATGAAGATCCTTGCCGGCATCTACATCCCCGACCAGGGCGAGGTGCGCCTCAAGGGCGTCGAAATCCAGCTGAAGTCGCCTCTCGACGCGCTGGAAAACGGCATTGCCATGATCCATCAGGAACTGAACCTGATGCCCTTCATGACGGTTGCGGAGAATATTTGGATCCGCCGTGAGCCGAAGAACCGCTTCGGCTTCGTCGACCACGCGGAGATGAGCCGCAAGACCGAGGAACTTTTCCAGCGCCTGAACATCTCTATCGACCCTGAAATCCAGGTGCGCGAGCTTTCCGTCGCCAGCCGGCAGATGGTCGAAATCGCCAAGGCGGTGTCCTATAATTCCGACGTGCTGATCATGGACGAGCCGACCTCGGCCTTGACCGAGCGCGAGGTGGCGCATCTGTTCGAGATTATCCGAGGGCTGCGTGAACAGGGCATCGGCATCGTCTACATTACCCACAAGATGAACGAGCTGTTCGAGATCGCCGACGAGTTTTCGGTGTTCCGCGACGGCAAATATATCGGCACGCACGCCTCTACAGATGTGACCCGCGACGACATCATCCGCATGATGGTCGGCCGCGAGATCACGCAGATGTTTCCGAAGGAGGAGGTGCCGATCGGCGAGACCGTCCTTTCGGTCAAGGATCTGAGCCTCGACGGCGTCTTCTTCAATGTGTCCTTCGATGTCAGGGCCGGCGAAATCCTCGGCGTTGCCGGGCTTGTGGGATCAGGCCGATCCAATGTCGCCGAGACGATCTTCGGCGTGACGCCCGCTTCGTCGGGTACGATCGAGCTCTTCGGCAAAAAGGCCGAGATTTCCTCGCCGGCAGCGGCGATCCGCCATGGCATGGCCTTCCTGACCGAGGACCGCAAGGACACGGGCTGTCTTCTCATCCTCAGCGTGCTTGAAAATATGCAGGTGGCCGTGCTGCACGACAATTTCGTGCGCGGCGGCTTCGTGCAGGAGGGCGCGGTTGAGCAGGCGTGCGAGGAGATGGCCAGGAAATTGCGAGTCAAGACGCCGAATCTCGACGAGCGCATCGAAAACCTCTCCGGCGGTAACCAGCAGAAGGCGCTGATCGGCCGATGGCTGCTCACCAACCCGCGCATCCTGATCCTGGATGAGCCGACGCGCGGCATCGATGTCGGCGCCAAGGCGGAAATCCATCGCCTGGTTACCGAAATGGCGCGCAGCGGCGTCGCCGTCGTCATGATCTCGTCGGAAATGCCCGAGGTGCTTGGCATGAGCGACCGCATCATGGTGATGCACGAGGGGCGGGTCACCGGATTCCTGGATCGCGCAGAAGCAACTCAAGTAAAGGTGATGGAGCTGGCCGCGCAGTGACGCCGCCAATCATCGCAAGGGAGGATTGAACCATGGTTAGCAAAGTTGCAGATGCGACCGCCCCTGCAGTCACACGGCCAAGACGTCGCCGTGTGCCGCCCGAACTCGGCATCTTCCTGGTGCTGATCGGCATTGCGCTCCTCTGTGAGATCCTTGGCTGGATCTTCGTGGGGCAGAGCTTCCTGATGAACCTGCAGCGCCTGAAGATCATGATTCTGCAGGTCTCCGTCATCGGCATCATCTCGGTCGGCGTGACGCAGGTCATCATAACAGGCGGCATCGATCTGTCATCGGGTTCCGTCGTCGGCCTGACCGCCATGGTCGCGGCGAGCTTCGCTCAGTCGTCGACATGGGCGAGGGCCGTTTATCCGGCACTGACCGACATGCCTTTCTTCGTGCCGATCGGTGTCGGCCTGCTGCTCGGGCTTTTGGCCGGCTATATCAACGGCCAGCTGATCACGAAGACGAAGATTCCTCCCTTCATCGCAACCCTCGGCATGATGGTCTCGGCCCGTGGCCTTTCGAAGCTCTATACCAAGGGCCAGCCGATCTCGGGCCTGACCGACCAGTTCAATTTCATTGGCTCCGGCATCTGGCCCGTCGTCGTCTTCCTGATCATCGCGATCGCCTTCCATATCGTGCTGCGCTACACGCGTTACGGCAAGTTTACCTATGCGATCGGTGCCAATCTGCAGGCGGCGCGCGTTTCGGGCATCAATGTCGAGGGACATCTGGTCAAAGTCTATGCCATTGCAGGGCTTCTGGCCGGTCTTGCCGGTATCATCACCGCCGCCCGCGTGCAGACGGCGCAGGCCGGCATGGGCGTCAACTACGAGCTGGATGCGATCGCGGCTGCCGTCATCGGCGGCACGTCGCTCACCGGCGGCGTCGGCCGCATCGCCGGCACCGTTATCGGCACGGTCATCCTCGGCGTGATGATCTCCGGCTTCACCTTCCTCAACGTCGATGCCTATTACCAGGAAATCGCCAAGGGCTTCATCATCGTTGCGGCCGTGGCAATCGACGTCTACCGCCAGAAGAAGCGGGCCAAGCGCTGAAATGCCCGACACATCGTCAGGTTCTAAAGCATGCTCTCAAGGCGGGATTTTTATCCCGCCTTTTCTGCTTGACGATGCTATTCCATGCAAATGCAAATTTTTTTCATTTGGGTATGGCGAATCCTGTCAGCTTTTCTATTCTGGCCGCTTTCCATTCGCTCCACCCGAGCGCTTCACCCGGGATAGAAAATGCAAGCCGTATTCGATGGTCACAACGATGTTCTCCTGAGACTCTGGCATAATGCTCGCGACGGCGCCGATCCGATCGCCGAATTCAGGGATGGGACGACGAGCGGCCATATCGATGCGCCCCGGTCCAAGGCCGGTGGCTTGGCCGGCGGCCTTTGCGCCATCTACATTCCATCTGGTGATCTCGTCTTTGCCGAGCCGGATGGCAATGGCCACTATGCCACGCCACTGGCGGTGCCGTTGGAGCGCGCGCCGTCCCTCGATATCGCGCTGGAAATGGCGGCGATCGCGCTGCGACTCGATCGCGAAGGCGCCTGGAAGCTCTGCCGCTCCACCGCTGAAATCCGCCGCTGTATGGAGAGCGGTGTCTTTGCTGCCGTCATGCATATGGAAGGCTGCGAAGCCATCGATGCCGATCTCGCAGCACTCGAAACCTTTTACGCCGCCGGCCTGCGCTCGCTCGGTCCCGTCTGGAGCCGCAACAACGTCTTTGCCCATGGCGTGCCCTTCGCTTATCCGAGCTCGCCGGATACCGGACCTGGCCTTACCGAGGCCGGCTTCGCGCTGGTGCGCGCATGCAACCGGCTCGGCATCCTCATCGATCTTGCCCACATCACCGAAAAAGGCTTCTGGGACGTGGCGAAGACCTCGGACCAGCCGCTGGTCGCGAGCCATTCCAACGCGCATGCGCTGACGCCGGTCGCGCGCAACCTCACCGACAAGCAGCTCGACGCCATCAAGGAGAGCCGCGGCATTGTCGGCCTCAACTATGCGACGGCGATGTTGCGCGAGGATGCGCGCTCGGATGCGGATACGCCGATCGAGGCGATGGTGCGGCATGTGGATCATCTGGTCAGCCGCGTCGGCATCGACTGCGTCGGCCTCGGATCGGACTTTGATGGTGCGACGATTCCCGCTGAAATCGGCGATGCGGCCGGCAACCAAAACCTGATTGCCGCTCTTCGGAACGTTGGTTATGGTGAAGCCGATCTTGTAAAGCTGTGTAGGGAGAACTGGCTTCGCGTCCTGGCGTCCGCCTGGAAGGAAGGCAGCCGTTAGAGTGCGTCCTGAATATTGCGTAGAGTTTAAAAAAGGGGAATGAAAACAATGATGATTACCAAGATGAACCGCGGTTTCCGCGCGCTTTCCGCCGGGGCGGCTCTTTCGCTTCTGCTGATGGCGACGCCGAACGCATATGCTGCGACGCCCAAGGATACGCTGGTCGAAGGCTTTGCCTTCGATGACATTCTGAGCATGGACCCGGCCGAGGCCTACGAATTGTCCGCTGCCGAAATCACCGGCAACACCTACAGCCTGCTCGTGCGCCTCGACATCAACGACACCTCGAAGATCAAGGGTGACCTTGCCGAGAGCTGGTCCGTCTCCGACGACCACCTCACCTACACGTTCAAGCTGAAGCCCGGCCTGAAGTTCGCTTCCGGCAATCCGGTCACCGCCGAGGACGTTGCCTGGTCCTTCGAGCGCGTCGTCAAGCTCGACAAGAGCCCGGCCTTCATTCTCACCCAGTTCGGCCTTACCGGCGACAATGTGACGGAAAAGGCCAAGGCGACCGACCCGAACACCTTCACCTTCACCGTCGACAAGCCCTATGCGCCGAGCTTCGTGCTGAACTGCCTGACGGCGACGGTCGCCGAAGTGGTCGACAAGAAGCTGGTCCTGCAGCACGTCAAGCCGGCAACGCCATCGGCCGACTACAAATATGACAACGACTTCGGCAATAGCTGGCTGAAGACCGGCTTTGCCGGTTCCGGCCCCTTCAAGCTGCGCGAATGGCGCGCCAACGAAGCCGTCGTGCTTGAGCGCAATGACAATTATTACGGCGACAAGCCGAAGCTTGCCCGCGTCATCTACCGCTTCATGAAGGAAAGCTCGGCGCAGCGCTTGGCGCTGGAGAACGGCGATATCGATATCGCCCGCAATCTCTCGCCGACCGATCTTGCTGCCGTCGAGAAGAACCCGCAGCTTGCCTCTACCAATGCGCCGAAGGGCACGATCTATTACATCAGCCTCAATCAGAAGAATCCGAACCTTGCCAAGCCGGAAGTGCAGCAGGCGTTCAAGTATCTGGTCGACTATGATGCCATCGGCAAGACCCTGATTAAGGGTGTCGGCGAAATCCACCAGACCTTCGAGCCGAAGGGCCTGCTCGGCGCGCTGGACGAAAATCCGTTCAAGCTCGACGTCGCCAAGGCGAAGGAATTATTGGCCAAAGCCGGCCTGCCGAACGGCTTCTCGGTGACCATGGACGCGCGCAGCATCGAGCCGGACACCGGCATCGCCACCGCGATCCAGCAGACGCTTGGCCAGGCCGGGATCAAAGTTGAGATCATTCCGGGCGACGGCAAGCAGAAGCTGACCAAGTACCGCGCACGCAATCACGACATCTACTACGGCCAGTGGGGCAACGACTATTGGGACCCCCATTCCAACGCCGATACGTTCACGAACAATCCCGACAATTCCGACGCGGGCACCAACAAGACGCTTGCCTGGCGCAACGCTTGGACGACGCCGGAGCTCGACAAGGAAACGAAGGCGGCGCTGTTCGAGGTCGATACCGACAAGCGTGCAGCCATGTACCGGGAAATCCAGAAGAAATATCTGGAGGCCAGCCCCTTCGTCTTCCTCTACCAGCAGACGGAAGTCGCCGGGTATCGCAAGGATATCAAGGATTTCAAGCTCGGTCCGAGCTTCGACACCAACTTCGTCTGGCCGATCTCTAAGTGATGATCCGGCGGGACTAGTTCTTTGAGCACTGTCGAACGAAAAATGCAGGTGCGGCCCAAGAAGGGCCGTGCCGCTCCCTTTTTCATGGGTCTGCTGCGATTCCTCGTCGTGGCCGCCACGACCTATCTCGGCCTTCTGGCCGTCACCTTCTTCATCGGGAGGGTCATCCCGATCGATCCGGCGCTGGCGATTGCCGGCGACCATGCGCCGACGCAGGTGCTGGAGCGTCTGCGGCGCGAGATGCATCTCGACCAGCCGCTCTATCTGCAATTCTATTTCTATCTGGTGAGCGCGCTCACCGGCGATTTCGGCACCTCCGTGCTGACGACCAACCCGGTCATGGACGATATCCGGCGCGTCTTTCCTGCGACGATGGAGCTTGCCACGGTCGGCACGATCATCGGCGCGGTTTTCGGCGTCCCCTTCGGTGTTCTTGCCGCCGTGCGCCGCAACAGCATCATCGACCAGATCGTGCGCGTCATCGGCCTCGTCGGCTATTCGGTGCCAGTCTTCTGGCTGGCGATGGTTTCGCTCGTCATCTTCTATGCGAAGCTGGGCTGGGTGGCCTATCCCGGCCGCATCGACATCGCCTATGAATACACCTTCACGCCGATCACCGGTTTCTTCCTGCTCGACAGCGCCATGCAGGGGCAATGGGACGTCTTCTGGGACGTGTTTCGCCATATCATCCTGCCAGCCTCCCTGCTCGGCTACTTCGCGCTTGCCTATATCAGCCGGATGACGCGCAGTTTCATGCTGAACGAGCTGGGGCAGGAATATATCGTTGCTGCCCGCGCCAAGGGTCTTTCCGAGATGCGGGTGATCTGGGGACATGCCTTGCGCAGCGCCATGGTGCCGCTGATCACGGTGATCGCGCTTTCCTACGCATCGCTGCTGGAGGGGTCGGTGCTGACCGAGATCGTGTTCTCCTGGCCGGGCATCGGCTTCTATATCACCAGTTCCCTGCGCAATGCCGATATGAACGCCGTTCTGGGCGGGACCATCATCATCGGCACGGTTTTCATCGGCATCAACCTGCTTTCCGATCTGCTCTATCGAACCCTAGACCCAAGGACGCGACGTAAATGACGGCGACCGCTGAGACCACCCAACCCAGCTTGAGGGACTGGCTGCTCTCCGACCGGCCGCAGTCGCGCCGGCAGGCGAGACTAGGGCGCAGCTACGTCACCTGGCGGCAGTTCTCCGCCAATCGTCTGGCCGTCATCGGTCTTCTGATCATCGTTGGGCTCGTGCTCGTGGCGGCGCTCGCCGATGTCATCGCGCCGCATTCGCCCGTCATCGGCGATCTCACCAATGCCTATCTGAAGCCGCCCGGCACGCCGGGCTATCTTCTCGGCACCGACGACCTCGGGCGCGATATCCTTTCGCGCCTCATCTATGGTTCGCGCTGGACTCTCTATATCGTCGTCCTGGTCGCGATCATATCGGCGCCGATCGGGCTGATCATCGGCATGGTGTCCGGCTATACGGGCGGCTGGATCGACACGATCCTGATGCGCATCACTGATATCTTTCTCGCCTTTCCGAAGCTGGTGCTGGCACTCGCCTTTGCCGGCGCGCTCGGGGCCGGGATCGAGAACGCCGTCATCGCCATCGCCATCACCTCATGGCCGCCCTATGCGCGTCTGGCGCGGGCGGAGACGATGACGGTGCGGCATTCAGACTACATCGCCGCCGTGCAGCTCATGGGCGCCTCGCCTCTGCGCATCATCTTCCGCCACATCATGCCGCTCTGCATCTCCTCGGTAATCGTCCGCGTCACGCTCGACATGGCAGGCGTGATCCTGACGGCTGCCGGTCTCGGCTTCCTTGGTCTCGGTGCGCAGCCCCCGTTGCCGGAATGGGGCGTCATGATTGCAAGCGGCTTCAAATACTATCTCGATCAATGGTGGGTGGCGGCCATGCCCGGCATCGCGATCCTCATCGTCAGCCTCGGCTTCAACCTGCTCGGCGATGGCCTGCGCGACGCGCTCGACCCGAAGGAGAGCGGGCAATGACGACACTTTTGACCGTGGAGAACCTCAGGGTTCGCTATCCGACACGCACGGGTATCATCGAAGCCGTGCGTGGCGTCTCGTTCACGCTCGGCCGCGAGCGGCTGGGTATCGTCGGCGAGAGCGGCTCCGGTAAATCGCAAACGGGCCGCGCCATCATGGGGCTGACGCCGCCGCATGCGCTCATCACCGCCGACAGGCTGAATTTCAATGGTATCGACCTATTGTCTGTTTCGGCGAGGGAGCGCCGGTCGCTGCGCGGCAAGCGCATCGCCATGGTGCTGCAGGACCCGAAATACTCGCTCGATCCCGTTATGACTATCGGCCGGCAGATCACCGAAACGCTCCGTACGCATGAGAAGGTGAGCAGGGCGGAGGCGCGCGATCGTGCCATGGCCATGCTGGAAGCGGTGCAGATCCGCGATCCCGGCCGCGTCTACGACCTGCATCCGCACGAAGTCTCCGGTGGCATGGGCCAGCGCGTCATGATCGCTATGATGCTGATCGCCGGGCCGGAGCTGCTGATTGCCGACGAACCGACCTCAGCTCTCGACGTCACGGTGCAGCTCGATGTGCTTGAGATCATGGACAAGCTCGTCTCCGAGCGCGGCATGGGGCTGATTTTCGTCTCGCACGACCTGCGGCTGGTGTCGTCCTTCTGCGACCGCGTAATCGTCATGTATGCAGGCAAGGTGGTGGAAGAGCTGAAGGCTTCCGAATTGAGCAATGCACAGCATCCCTATACGCGCGGCCTGCTGAACTGCATGCCCATCATCGGCGAAAGCCGGCATCCACTGCCGGTGCTCGACCGCAAGCCGGAGTGGGCGGCATGACGGCGGCACTTGCAGTTGATGGCCTCAGCGTCGTCTATGATGGCTACTATGCCCTCGATGCCGTCGGTATCGAGGTGAACAAGGGCGAATCCTTCGGTCTAGTCGGCGAGTCCGGCTCCGGCAAATCGACGCTGCTGCGCGCCGTCGCCGGCCTTGCGCCCGTCACCGATGGCGCCATCCGCGTCGGCGGCGAGCAGTTGAAGGGTGCCAAGCGCAGCAAGACCTTCTATCGTCAGGTGCAGATGGTGTTTCAGGACCCTTACGGTTCCCTGCATCCGCGCCAGACGATCGACCGGCTGCTCCTAGAGCCACTGGCGATCCACGGGATCGGCGACGGCGAGACGCGCATTGCGAGAGCGCTGGACGAAGTCGGCCTCGGCTCCGGTTTCCGCTTCCGCTATCCGCACCAGCTGTCCGGCGGCCAGCGTCAGCGCGTTGCGATCGCCCGCGCGCTGATCGTCGAGCCGTCCATCCTGCTGCTCGATGAGCCGACTTCGGCGCTCGATGCCTCCGTGCAGGCCGAGGTGCTCAATCTGCTCGAACAGGTGCGAAAGGACCGCAATCTGACATTCGTGATGGTTAGCCACGATCTCGGCGTCGTCACGCATATGTGCGAGCGCCTGGCCGTCATGCGCAATGGCGCCGTCGTCGAAAGATTGACGGCGAAGGAGCTGGCGGCGGGCGACGTCAGGCAAGACTACACGCGCAATCTGATGGTCGCCAGCAAGGGGTTCGTCCGCGCCTGAGCGGGCGACGCCTAATGCCTTCAGCGCGTTAACGAATAGGCCCGTTAAACACGACCAATCGTATAGACTATTGACACCCGCCGCAATTCTGTCATGATCTCGTTAATGGCAGTTAACTTTCGTGATCCCGATCAAGGGTCATATGTTAAGTGGAGGCAGGCATGTTTTTCATGGGTGGCATGACCATGGGCTATCTTCATCCGCCGGTGCCGGTGAAGCAGGAAGGTGCACGGTCCGCCTCTCTTTCCGATGAAAACAGCCGCCGCCAGTCGGCTCCCGCCGAAGAGCAGGCTGCCGACAGCAGCGCCATCGAGCGCAGTTTGATTTGGGCCCGCCGCATTCTCTGCTGAATTGGCATTGCCGATCTTTCGGGTCCTCGAAATCCAGTGGTTTAATTTTTCTCAGCTCGTGTGCTGGACGGAAATTCATCTCTACCTAGTTGATAGGAAATATATGAATATCCGTCCCGGGCTCGACCTGAGAGACATATAAGAAACGAACGGAGGCGACACATGGCGAATTTGGGTATTGCGAATACGCATGTGAATCAGTTCGATGGTTCCAAGCGCGCCGCTAAGACGCGGCAGAAGATACAGATGGCGATCCATGTCGTCCTTTTCTCCGCCGCATTCCTGTTCGTTGCGGCCATCGTTTGCGGCATCGTCGGCTAAGTACGATGTTTTGCGGGGCGGCAACCCATGCCACCCGCACAGGATGGTCCTGCTTGCTGCTTTGATAGCGCTGCCGAGGGCCGTGCGGAGCTGGAATGCCGGACGCCCCTGCGCGGGCCGGCCTGTCCGAAACCCAGTTCCGTTTCATCGCAACTCTCTCTTTTCCCGCTGACAGACCTTCGCTGGGCAAAGAAAATTTGCCCGGCCGATGGAATATGCCGCGCAGAAACGGTAAGCTTCACGCAAATAGAAGGGCATTGGGGAGGCCGTTGGCGCGTTCATGGTCTGGCGCGCGGAGGAAGCCAAAAGGCTCCTGTGCGCCGCGTATTTCCCTCGATTGTGAACAGGACCGTTCCATGGGGCGGCGGTTGGGGTTTGAGCTCTGTATGTTCGTGCGTAGGCGATCGGCAGCCAAGCAATCAGCTTGTGAACCGTTTCGAAAACCAGACGTCCCGACAGGAATTTGCGAATCTTTTTAGAGGGTTCAGTTTAAGTTCATCTTCTGCGGGATATTGAGGGTTCAATATGCCGAACCATGCTGAATTTCCAAAATGGGATGAATCAGCCCAGGGAGAATGCCTCATGACCTTGATCGATTGTCGCTGACGTGTGCGGATCGCTGCCGGAACCATTTGGCCGCGTATCCAGTTTCACGGACACCTTTTTGGATGATGACGAATTAGTCGCCGTAATCTTTAAAAACGCCTCGTGAAAATCTTCGCCTTTATATGTTCGTTCTAAGCCGTCATTTCGAATTCACCCCCTTCGCCCGCCGGGAAGCGAAGCAAAAGGGTCCAAATGCGTGAATTCTTGTGTCGGGCAGGACAAAAACGATAAAGGCGACAATGCCACTCACTCTGTTTGGACCCAGAACCCGAATCCATGACATCTCAAAATCTCTCCACCGTTACGCCGCGCGATTCTGAAGCCAAGCAGATCGATCATAACGATGCGATCCGCGCCACCTATTTCTCCAACGAGCAGATAAAGGAATGCGGCGCGACCTTTGCCCGCAACGGCGCGAAAACCAAGCTGCCGGGCTTTGCGCCCTTCGATTTCTTCGCCCGGCACAAGGAAAACGAGAAAGAGATCCTGCGCGTCTACCGCTCGGCCAATGCCGACGTTGATGCCGGGGAATCGATCACGCCGGCCGCAGAATGGCTGCTCGACAACCACTACATCATCGAAGAGGCGATTCAGGAAGTCCGCCGTGACTTTCCGAAGAAGTTCTACGACCAGCTGCAGACGCTGACCATCGGCGGCATGGTCATGCCACGCACCATGGCGCTGGCGTGGCTCTATGTCGCCCACACCCACAGCACCGTTTCCAATCAGGGCCTGCTGGCGCTGGTCGAAGGCTTCCAGTCGGTGGAAATGCTGAAGATCGGCGAGCTTTGGGCCGTTCCCTCGCTGGTGCGCTACATTCTGGTCGAAAACCTGCGTCGCATTTCGAGTCGCGTCGAGCAGAGCCGCCTCACCCGCAAGAAGGCAAATGCCGCCGTCGATGAGTTGATCCGTCTCAATGACGACGCCAAGGTCGCCGAATTCCTGAAGACGCTCGAGCCGTTCACGTCCGACAATACCTTCGCCACCCAGTTCCTCTATCGGCTGCGCGATGGCTCGCATACGTCCGGCCTTGCCGTCACCTGGCTTGAGAAGCGGCTGACCGAGGCCGGAACCGACGCTGAAAGCGTCATGATGGCCGAGCACAATCGCCTCTCGTCCGGCAATGTGACGATGGGCAACATCATCAAGAGCCTGCGCCTGATCGACGACACCGACTGGTCCGTCTGGGTCGAAGAGGTCAGCGCCGTCGACAAGCTGCTCTGGGACGAGACCGACTATGCCAAGCTCGATCCGGGCTCGCGCAACAGCTATCGCCGCCGTATCGAAAAGCTCGCCCGCCGCTCCGAAAAGACCGAAATGGAGATCGCCCAGGTCGCCATGGCGATGACCGAGGCGGTCAAGATATCGGGCGAGGGCCATCCGCATGAGCCGAATATCGGCGATTTCATCATGGGCCAGCAGACGCAGAAGCTGGAGAAGGCGATCGGTTATCGTCTGCCGCTGTCGGTGAGCTTTGTGCGCCAATGGCGCAAGCTCAACTGGCTGTCGATCGCAGCACCGGTCCTGTTCCTGACCGTCGTCGCGCTCGCCATCGTCGGCTACTTCATGCTGCATGCCGGCATGGGCTGGGCAGAAACCATCCTGTTGCTGTTGATGTTCTCGCTGCCGGCATCGGAGGGCGCGACCGGCCTCTTCAATTTCTTCGTCACCATGTATCTGACGCCGGCGCGCCTCGTCGGCTACGAATTCAAGGAAGGCATTCCGGAAGAGGCCCGCACGCTTGTCGTCGTGCCGACGCTAATCGGCAATCGCGATAGCGTCGACGAACTCGTGCGCAATCTCGAGGTTCATTATCTCGCCAATCCGGGCGGCGAGATCTACTATGCCCTGCTCAGCGACTGGCCCGACAGCCAGGAAGAGGAGAGCGAGCGCGATCTGGAAATCCTCGATTACGCCCGCCGCGAAGTGGCCAATCTGGCTGCGCGTTATGATGAGGATGGCACGCAGCGCTTCTATCTGCTGCACCGCCGCCGTCTCTATAATCCGGCCGAAGGCGCCTGGATGGGCTGGGAGCGCAAGCGCGGCAAGCTGCACGAGCTAAATATGCTGCTGCGCGGCGACCGCGATACCACCTTCCTGCCCGGCGCCAACATCGTGCCGAAGGACGTGCAGTATGTCATGACGCTCGATTCCGATACGCGCCTTGTGCGCGACACGGTCACGAAGCTCGTCGGCAAGCTGCATCACCCGACCAACCGCCCGGTCTTCGATCCCGAGAGCAAGCGCGTCGTGCGCGGCTACGGCGTGCTGCAGCCGCGCGTCACCCCGTCGCTGACCACGGGCAAGGATGCGTCGGTGTTCCAGCGCGTCTTCTCGGTCAATCGCGGTCTCGATCCTTACGTCTTCGCCGTCTCCGACGTCTATCAGGACCTGGTCGAGGAAGGCACGTTCACCGGCAAGGGCCTCTATCATGTCGACGCCTTCGAGGCGTCGCTGAAGGGCAAGATCGAGGAGAATGCGGTTCTCAGCCACGATCTGCTCGAAGGCTCGATGGCGCGCTGCGCTCTCGTCACGGATTGCGAACTCGTCGAGGATTTCCCGATCCGCTACGAAGTTGAAGTCTCGCGCCAGCATCGCTGGGCGCGCGGCGACTGGCAGTTGCTTCCCTATCTCTTTAATCCGAAGCGCGGCGTCACCGGCCTTGGCCGCTGGAAGATGATGGACAATCTGCGTCGTTCGCTGACGCCGATCGCCTGGTTCTTCGCATCCGTTCTCGGATGGTACTTCATGGAGCCGCTGGCGGCGCTCATCTGGCAAATCCTCTTGATCTTCTGCCTGTTCGTCGCCCCGACCTTGTCGCTCATCAACGGCATCATTCCCCGCACCAGCGATATCGTCGCACGGGCCCATCTCTATACGGTCTGGTCGGATATCCGCGCCGCCAATGCCCAGGTCGCGCTGCGTATCGTCTTCATCGCCGACAGCGCCTGCATCATGGCCGACGCCATCGGCCGTTCGCTCTACCGCGCCTTCGTCAGCCGCAAGCTGATGCTGCAATGGCGAACCGCCGCAAGCGCCCAGGCCGCGGCACAGACGACGATCCTCGGCCACTACCGTGTCATGTGGCATGCGCCTGTGCTGGCGTTACTGGCTCTGGCCTTTGCCTCACTCTCCGGCGACAACGCCTTCTTCGTCGGCATTCCCTTTGCGCTACTCTGGGTCTTGTCGCCGGCGATCGCCTGGTATGTCAGCCAGTCGGCCGAGACTGAAGACAGGCTTGAGGTGCCGGAAAGCGTTTCCTTCGAGCTGCGCAAGATCGCCCGCCGCACCTGGCGCTACTTTGAGACCTTCGTCGTCGAGCAGCAGAACCATCTGCCGCCCGACAACGTGCAGCAGACCCCGAATGCCGTCGTGGCATCGCGCACGTCGCCAACCAATATCGGCGTCTACCTGCTGTCGGTGATCTCCGCGCGTCATTTCGGCTGGATGTCCTTCGAGGAAACCATCGATCGCATGGAAAAGACCATGGCGACCGTGGCGAAGCTCGAAAAGTTCCGCGGGCACCTGTGCAACTGGTATCACACCGATACGATGAAGCCGATGGGCGCTCGCTATATCTCGGCTGTGGACAGCGGCAATTTCGCCGGTCACCTGATTGCGGTTTCTTCCGCCTGCCGTATCTGGGCGGAGGCGCCGTCAGCGCATATGCAGGGCAATCTGGACGGTATCGGCGACGTCGCCGGCATTCTCGCCGAAATGCTTGCCGAGCTTCCGGACGACCGCAAGACGGTGCGGCCGCTGCGTCGCCGCCTGGAAGAGCGTATCGTCGGCTTCCAGAACGCGCTCGCCGCCGTCAAGCGCGAGCATGAGTTCGCCTCCATCCGCGTCATCAACCTTTCGGTTCTGGCGCAGGACATCCAGAAGCTGGCGGCAAACCTCGACCATGAAGTGAAGTCAACGCTGAGCGGCGAGGTGCTTACCTGGTCGCAATCGCTGGTCAAGGTCTGCGAAGGCCATATCGCCGACAGCATCTTCGATCTTGCCAATGTCGATTCGCTGCGCCAGCGCCTGGCGAAGTTGCGCGATGAAATGCGCGAACTCGCCTTCGGCATGGAATACGCCTTCCTCTATCGCCCGGAACGTCGCCTGCTTTCCATCGGTTTCCGCGTCGAAACCAATGAGCTCGATGCGGCCTGCTACGACCTTCTGGCCTCCGAAGCCCGCTTGACCAGCCTTTTCGCCATCGCCAAGGGCGATCTGCCGACCGAGCACTGGTATCGTCTCGGCCGCCAGGTCGTGCCCGTCGGCTCGCGCGGTGCGCTGGTCTCCTGGTCCGGCTCGATGTTCGAATATCTGATGCCGCCGCTCGTCATGCAGGAGCGCCAGGGCGGCATTCTTAACCAGACGAACAATCTGGTCGTCCAGGAACAGATGAACTACGCCAAGCGCCTTGGCTCCGACATCCCCTGGGGCATCTCGGAAGCGGCCTTCAATGCCCGCGACCATAACATGCATTACCAGTACACCAATTTCGGCGTGCCTTCCCTTGGCCTGAAGCGCGGTCTCGGCCAGAATGCCGTCATCGCGCCCTACGCCTCCATCCTCGCCAGCCAGTATCGTCCGGCCGCCGCGCTAGAAAACCTGCAGAAGCTGCGCAAGGTGGGCGCGCTTGGCATCTACGGCTTCCACGATGCCGTCGATTTCACGCCGACCCGCGTTCCCGAAGGCAAGAAGTGCGCTGTTGTCTACAACTACTATGCGCACCATCACGGCATGTCGATCGCCGCGATCGCCAACGTCGCCTTCAACGGCCGCCTGCGCGAACTCTTCCACGCCGATCCGGTGATCGAGGCTGCCGAACTGCTGCTGCAGGAAAAGGCGCCGCGCGATATTCCGGTCATGGCCGCCAAGCACGAGAGCGACCAGCCGGCAAATATCCAGGAAGAAATGCTGCGTCCGGAAATCCGCAAGATCGCCGATCCGGCGACGCGGGATCGCGAGCTCGCCTTCCTCTCCAACGGCCATTATTCGGTCATGCTGACGGCGACCGGCGCCGGCTATTCGCGCTGGAACGGCCTGACGGTCTCGCGCTGGCGCGCCGACCCGACGGAAGACCGTTGGGGCACCTTCATCTTCCTGCGCGACACCGCCTCCGGCCAGTGGTGGTCGGCGACTGCAGAGCCGCGCAGCATCGAGGGCGAGAAGACCAAGGTCTCGTTCAGCGATGAAAAGGCCGAATATAGCAAGACGGTCGGCGATCTCACCAGTGACGTCGAATGCATCGTCGCGACCGAACATGACGCCGAAGGCCGTCGCGTGACGCTGCTCAACATGGGCGCGGAAGATCGCTTCATCGAAGTGACCTCCTATCTCGAGCCGGCGCTTGCCAGTGACGACGTCGATTCCGGTCACCCGGTCTTCGCGCGCATGTTCGTGCGCACCGAGATCGGCAATAGCGGCGACGTGATCCGCGCCGAGCGCAACAAGCGCGACTTCAACGAGCCGGATATATCGATCGCCCACATGGTCGTCGACAATGCCGGATCGGAACGGCCGACCGAATTCGAAACGGATCGCCGCAAGTTCCTCGGCCGCGGCCGCACGCTTGCGGAAGCCGCTGCTTTCGATCCGGGCACGACCCTTTCCGGCACCGACGGCTTCACCATGGATGCCTGCCTGTCGCTGCGTCGCGTCGTGCGCGTGCCCGCGGGCAAGAAGGTCAGCGTGATCTTCTGGACTATGGCCGCGCCGAACCGCGAAGAGGTCGACAAGGCCGTCGAGCGCTACCGCAATCCCGACACATTCGGCATCGAACTCACGCAGGCCTGGACGCGCACGCAGATGCAGATGCGCCATGTCGGCGTCACCTCGCAGCAGGCGGCGGCCTTCCAGAAGCTCGCGCGCTATCTGGTCTATCCGGATATGCATCTGCGCGCCGATGGCGCCACCGTGCAGGCCGGTCTGCATTCGCAATCCGCACTCTGGCCGGTGACGATCTCGGGCGATTTCCCGATCTTCACGCTGCGCATCAACGACGATATCGACCTCGAAATCGCCAGGGAAGCGCTGATGGCGGCGGAATATCTGCGTTCACGCGGCATCACTGCCGATCTGGTGATCGTCAACGAACGCGCTGTCGAGCAGGCCCAGGACATGCAGCGCGAACTGGACAAGCTCGTCGAGCACGTTCGTCACAATCAGGGCGACGGTCTCCGGCAGAACATCTTCTCAGTTCGCAAGGACCAGATCGAAAACGAGACCTATCAGGAGATCCTTGCCGCATCGCGGGTGATCTTCCATGCCCGCAACGGCAAGCTCGTCGACCAGATCGCCCGCGCGGCGACGTTATTCGCCTCGGCGCAGTCCGATGCGCCGGCGCTGGTCAATCGCCTTACCGTACCGGCGGCGCTGCAGGCGTCGGTCTTTGCGGCCGACGCCCTGGAGGCGCAGGACGATCTCGATTTCTGGAACGGCTATGGCGGTTTCTCCAAGGACGGCCGCGAATATGTCGTTCGCCTGCCTGGCGGGCAGTCGACGCCGCATCCGTGGATCAACGTCATCTCGAACGAGCGCTTCGGCTTCCATGTGCCCGCCGAAGGCGGCGGCTTCACCTGGAGCCACAATTCGCGTGACTATCAGCTGACACCCTGGACCAACGACATGGTCGTCAACCGTCCGGGCGAAGCGCTCTACGTGGCCGATCTCGACAACAACAAGGTCATGACGCCCTATGCCGGCCTGTCGCGCAATGCGAAGGTCCGCTTTGAGGCCCGTCACGGTCTCGGCTATTCCGTCTTCTCGAGCGAAGAGGATGGCGTCGCGCTGGAGTTGACGCAGACGGTCGATCGCGACCGCCCGGTCAAGCTCTTCCGCCTGCGGCTCAGCAACAACGGTGCCGGCAGCCGGCGGTTGCGGATCTACAATTATGCGGAATGGGTGCTCGGCACCAATCAGAACAAGACCAGGCCCTTCATCCTGTCGACGCTGGATGAGGAGACGGGTGCGCTGTTTGCCAACAATCCCTACAGCATCGATTATTTCAAGCGGACCGCCTTCATGGCGGCGAGCGAGGCGCATTCGAGCTTCTCGGCAAGCCGCCGCGAGTTCATCGGCCGCCATGGCACGATTCAGATGCCGGAAGCCGTCGTTACCGTCGCTGCGCTCTCGAACTCGACCGATCTCGACGGCGATCCCTGCGGTGCTCTGGCTTTCGACGTGACGATCGCGGCCGGCGAGCAGAAGGAAATCTGCTTCTACATGGGCGACACGGCCACCGTCGAGGAGGCCCGCGCGCTGGTTTCGGAAATCCGCAAGGCCGATTTCGAGACCGTGCTTTCTGCAGGCCGCGCGTTCTGGGACGGCTTCACCGGCCATGTGAAGATCTCGACGCCGGACAAGGCGATGAACAACATGATCAACGCCTGGCTGCCCTATCAGAGCCTCGGCTGCCGCATCATGTCGCGTACCGCCTTCTACCAGTCGTCGGGTGCCTTCGGCTTCCGCGACCAGCTGCAGGATACGCTGGCATTCCTGGTGCATAAGCCGGAACTCGCCCGCAACCAGATCCTCAATGCGGCGCAGCGTCAGTTCCGCGAGGGTGACGTGCAGCATTGGTGGCTGCCCGGCAGCGGCGCCGGCGTGCGCACCCATATCTCGGACGACGTCGTCTGGCTGGCTTATGCGATCGACCAGTACTGCACCGTGACGGGCGACAAGTCGATCCTCGACGAGGAGCTTGCCTTCGTCGAAGGTGCGGCGCTCATGCCCGGCACGCATGACGTCTTCTATCAACCCACCGTGTCGCAGGACAAAGTCAGTGTCTACGAACATGCAGCTCTCGCTCTCGATCTCGCGATCAAGCGCAAGGGCGGCAACGGCCTGCCGCTGATCCTTGGCGGTGACTGGAACGACGGCATGAACCGCGTCGGCATCCAGGGCCGCGGCGAAAGCGTCTGGCTCGGCTGGTTCCTGGCCGGCATGCTCACCGCCTTCCTGCCCTATGCCGAAGCACGCGGCGACAAGGAGCGCGCCAAGCGCTGGTCCGATCACCTGCCGGAACTGCGCAAGGCGCTGGAAGCGGCCGGTTGGGACGGCGGCCATTACCGCCGCGGCTATTTCGACGACGGCAGCCCGCTCGGCTCCAGCGAGAATTTCGAGTGCCAGATCGATTCGATTGCGCAGTCGTGGAACATTCTCTCCGGCGAGGGGGACAAGGCGCGCGGCGAGAAGGCAATGAACGCCGTTCTCGACAAGCTGGTGGACGATGAAAACCGCATCATCCGGCTGTTCACGCCGCCCTTTGCCAAGTCGGCGCGAGACCCGGGCTACATCAAGTCCTATCCGCCTGGCGTGCGCGAGAATGGCGGCCAGTATACCCATGCCGCGACCTGGGTCGTCATGGCGCTGGCGGAGATGAATCGCGGCGACGATGCCTGGCATTGCTTCGACATGCTGAACCCCGTCAACCATGCACGCGATCGTGATCAGGCCGATACCTATCGTGTAGAGCCCTATGTGGTCGCGGCTGATATTTACGGTGAAGGACAATTGACCGGCCGTGGCGGCTGGACCTGGTACACGGGGTCCGCCGGCTGGCTGTATCGTGTCGCTGTCGAAGGTATTCTCGGTATCCGCGTGAAAAACGGCCGACTTTTCGTCAAGCCGGCACTGCCTTCGAACTGGGACGGCTTTACGGCGGATCTCGAGTTGCCGGGCGGAAATTACCGCATTTCCGTCTCAAAAGCGCCCGATGCGGCCGGATACTCGGTCACCATCAATGACAGGGCGATCGCCCATCCCGAAGAGGGTCATCCGATCGGACAGTAGCGGCTCCTGCACTGTTTCGCTTCGACGATCGGGGCCAAAGGGGGAACTCTTTGGCCCCGATTGCATTTGATTGTCGGAACAGGAGAGTTTTATGAATTCAAGGGCGAATATCGGCTCAGCGGCGGTGCAACATATAAGCCTGCCCAAGCCGGTCTCTCAGAGGGATACCCGACTGGATGTTCTCAGAGCCTTGGCTCTGATCATGATTTTCATCAACCATGTGCCAGGGCAGTTTTTCGAGGATTTGACCTCAAAGAATTTCGGCTTTTCCGACGGGGCGGAAGCTTTCGTGCTGATCTCCGGCATCTCGGTTGGTCTAGCCTATGGAACGAAGTTTTCACCCGGCAATCGCTTGAAAATGGCGTGGAAGGCGATCAAGCGGGCATTCACGCTTTATACCGCGCATATGATCACGACCTTCGTGACATTGGTACTGTTCATCTCGGGGGCATGGATTTTTCACCAGAAGGGTCTGCTCTGCGAAGTGAACATCCTGGCGTTGCTGATGGATCCGGCGCGCGGCATTCCTGCGCTGCTGACGCTCGGACACCAGATCGGCTACAACAATATCCTGCCGATGTATGGCGCCCTGTTTCTGATGCTGCCGCTGATCATGCTGCTGGAGGCGAAAAACCCGCTGCTCCTGCTGTTGATTTCTGTCGGCGTCTGGCTGGTGTCGGGCATCTACTATATCGCGCCGCATACGACGCTGCTCGATGGCTTCTGGTTCCTCAATCCGTTGTCCTGGCAGCTCCTATTCGTCATCGGTTTCATGGCCACCATGCACGTCAAGCGCGGCGGGCGCGTCCCCGTCCATCCAGTGCTGATCGCGCTTGCGTCCGCCTATGTGCTCCTTTCCTTCATCTGGGTGACCGACAAGCTCTGGATCCTCGGCGATTATCTAGCCACGCTTGGCCTGCCTACCGTCATTACCGGCTTCGACAAGACGTTCCTGTCGCTGCCGCGCCTGCTGCACGTGCTGGCGCTCGCCTATCTGATCGTCAGCATACCCTCCATCTCACAGCTGCTGCGCCGCTCCGCGAATCATCCGCTGACGATCCTTGGCCGGCATTCGCTCAGCATCTTCGTGGCGGGCACGATCCTCGCCATGACTGGTCAGGTGATCCTATATGTGACGAACAAGAGCCCGACCGTCGGCGCGATCTATGTCGTCATCGGCATCGCCGCGCAGTTCCTCTACGCCTATTATCTGGAACACAAGCGGCTGCAACTTGCCGGCGCGCGTGCGGCGAAAGTGCCCGCCGTAAGGGCGATCACGATGCCCGCACATATCGCGAAGCGTCGCTGACTTCCTGAGCTGCGCGTCGATGCGCGGCTCAATCCCATGATTTTCTTTATTATTTCTTTTTGTGACACTTTCGCGAAGGAAGTGTGACGTGATTTTTCTGCAACGCGGCATGATTGCGCTGCGTCGCAGCAGAATTTCGAGTGCCCAAAATCTTGTTGTGCAAAATCTAATTGTTATATGGTCGATGTGACGACGCTCGGGGAGCGCCGCCATCGCGTTGCCGGCATTGTCCAAGGGGATCGCCGCGCCTTCGCGGGGATTGTCAAAATCGGGAATGGGTAGGGACGTCGAATTCTCGGCGCGATGGCTCATGTCCAATCGATACTGAATTGGAGTAATCTATGAATATCAGAAGTCTTCTTCTCGGTTCGGCCGCCGCTCTGGCAGCTGCATCGGGAGCACAGGCGGCTGACGCCATCGTGGCTACCGAGCCGGAACCGCTCCAGTACGTTCGCATCTGCGATGCTTACGGCCCCGGCTACTTTTTCATTCCGGGCACCGAAACCTGCCTGAAGGTCGGCGGCCGCGTCCGCACCGAGGGCGAATGGTATGATGCCTATAACCCGAACAGCAAGAACGGCACGCTCTGGCACACCCGTGCGGAACTGAGCGTCGACACCGCGACCGACACCGAATATGGCCCGCTGAAGACCAACACGGTCGTCCGTTGGGACTGGAATGACGGCAATGCGACCAGCACAAAGCTGCTCTGGGCCAATATCAGCCTCGGCGGCTTCCTGGTCGGTAAGGCCGATTCGCAGTACAACTACTACATGGGTTACGCCGGCAACGTCATCAACGACGACGTCATCTATGACGGCCCGAAGGAACTTAACCAGCTCACCTACAAGTATGATGCCGGCAACGGCTTCACGGCAGTCATCTCGCTCGAGGATTCCAACTCTTCCAGCGATACGTCGTCCTATGGCGGCGCATGGCAGACCGGCAAGGGCAACCATTATGCTCCGGACGTCGTTCTCGGCGCCGGCTATAAGACGGGTGCATGGACCCTTCGCGTGATCGGCGGCTATGATAGCGTCGTCGAGGAAGGCGCAATCAAAGCTCGTATCGACGCCGATTTCGGTGACTTCAAGGCCTTCCTGATGGGCGGGTACAACACGGACGGCGACAAGCTGAACAAGTATGCAGGCTCCTACTTGAACAGCAACCGTTCCGCCTGCCCGACCAACGGCGCAGATTGCGGCTGGGGCGACTGGGCCTTCTGGACGGGCGCCAGCTATCAGCTGAACCCGAAGCTGCAGGCCAATGCTCAGGTCGCCTACACCGACTCGGAGATCTTTGCCGCCACCGCCAACGTTGCCTGGCGCCCGGTCAAGGATCTGCTGGTCGAGCCGGAAGTTTCCTACACGAACTGGGATGCTGCCGACCGCGATCAGTGGGCCGGCGTACTCCGCTTCGAGCGCAAGTTCTGATCTGATACCGGTTGGGCGCCGATCTTAACTCCTGGTGCGCCCCAGCCAATTGACCTCCGATCAGAAAACGGAAAGGCTCGGTTTTCCCGCCGGGCCTTTCTTGTTTTTGGTTAGCCGATCGAGGAAAGGACCTCGATGCTCAGGCTTCTTGGGAGCATGGTCCCTCACTCAGCTCTCTCCCCGCAAGCGGCAGAGCAATCGCATTTGAGGCACGTATGCGCCACAAGTTCCTTCTCTCCTCGGAACGAAGGCGGCCCGCCCTTCACAAGCTCAGGGAGGCGGATGAGGAGGTTGACCGATTTGAATGCGGGGATTTTCGTGCTCTTGGCAGCACCCCTCATCCGCCTGTCGGCACCTTCTCCCCGAGGGGAGAAGGTGGACGCGGCAGCAACCTCATTTCATATGAGAGTGCCCTATCGTTCTGGCGAAAGGGAGTCTTTTATGTTTGCACGAAAAAGCCGGGAGAGCGGTGCTCTCCCGGCTTCGATCTTGGGCCCCTTGCGAAGATCAGGCGGCTTCGGTTTCCGTCGTGTGTGCCTTGCGGACTTCCTCGTCCGTCAGGATGCCGCTGGCACGCAGCAGGGCGGCGAAGCGGCCATTGCTCTGGCTGAGCTCGGTGAAGCTGCCGTTCTCGATGACGCGGCCATTATCGAGGAAGAGCACGATATCGGCCTCGCGCACCGTCGACAGGCGGTGGGCGATGATGAAGGTCGTGCGGTTCTGGCGCAGGTTGTCGATTGCCGCCTTGACCCTGTTCTCGGTTTCCACGTCGAGTGCGCTTGTCGCCTCGTCGAGCACGAGGATCGGAGCGTCCTTCAGAATGGCGCGAGCGATCGCGATACGCTGGCGTTCGCCACCGGAAAGCTTGTTGCCACGCTCGCCGACACGTGTCTCGTAGCCGCTTTCACGAGTTTCGATGAAGTCGTTGGCGGCGGCGGCCTGAGCAGCGCGGATCATTTCTTCCTCCGTCGCGCCTTCACGGCCGAGGCGGATGTTGTCGCTGATCGAACGATTCAGCAGGCCAGCATCCTGGAAGACGGTGGCGATGTAGCGGCGCAGCGAGCGGCGCGTCACCTTGGTGATGTCGTTGCCGTCGACGAGGATCTGACCGGACTGCGGGTCAAAGACGCGCTGCAGCAGATTGACGAGCGTCGTCTTACCGGCGCCGGTCGGGCCGACGATAGCAACGGTCTGGCCAGCCTTCACCTTGAAGGAGATGTCGTGCAGACCCTGCGAGGTGCTGGCAAAGCCGAAGGAAACGTTGCGGAATTCCACTTCGCCCTTCACGTCCTTGATCTCCGCCAGACCAGCCGGCTCTTCGCGTTCGCGGACCGAATCTTCCAGTGTATAGAAGTCTTCGAGCTTGGCGCGAGCCTCGAAAATCTGGTTGGCGAAGTTGCGCAGCTGCTCAAGGCGGCCGATCAGCACGTTCGCAAATGCGATGAAGGTGATCAGCGCACCGAGGCTCAGGCTGCCACCCTGGACGAGGACGGTGCCGATCATCAGGATCGCCATCATCGCGACGGTCGACGCCGTGCGGTTCAGGGCACCGGCAAGGGCCCACCAGTCGAGAACCGGATATTGCGCGGCCAGCAGCCGCTCGGTGAACGACTTCAGCGCCTTGGTCTCTGCTTCGATGCGATTGTAGCTATGCAGCACCGAAACGTTGCTGATCGAGTCGCTGACATGCGAGAAGACGGTATTGTAATGGCTTTCGACCGAGGTCTGGCCATCCTTCGTGCGGTTCATCACCAGGCGGCCGATGGTCCAGTAGAAGACGCCGAGCAGGATCAGCACGGCCGAGAGACGCAGGTCCATAGCCATGGCGGTCGGGATCATGACGACGAGTGCAACGGCTGTCGTCAGGTGATTGCGCATGAATTCCAGCCACAGGCCGAACAGCGCTTCGCAGGCGCGAAGCAGTGTGTTCAGCGCGCTCGCCGTACCGCGCTGGCTATGCCAGGAAAGCGGCATGGAGATGATGCGGCCGAATGCCTCGGTCAGCAAAGATGCGCGGCGGCCATGCGCGAGACGATCCGCCTCGCGGGACACGACGATGAAGGCCACGGCACTGAACACGGCAAAACCGGCCCACAGCATCATGGTCGGCGTCACTGCCTCTTTCTTGGCAATGGCGTCGAAGATGCGGCCGAATAGAACCGGCTCATAGATCGTTGTCATCGCCAATGCGATGTTTGCGATCACGACCATCCAGACGCGATATCGATACGCGCCAAGATACTTCAGGGCTCTTGCATAGACTTTGAACAGCGACACGTCTGGCACCCTCTTGCACAAGCAAAACTAGGAATGCTGCGACACTACAGATCGCTACCTGAACCGGCGATTAACGGAATCTGCAGCTGTTTTTTCAGGGAATTTTTCGCGCAATGCGCGCGATGGCATTATGATGACGCTATCGGTCGCCGCAGAAATATGACAATTTAGGGAGACTTGGACGCGACAGCATCGCGTATCCCAAGCAGCGCACAGATCGCCAGTCAGGGTTGAACTGTAAAAAAATCGCTAAGGGCGTTCAATTTTGCGCCAACATGAGTATGTTGCCGGCGATTGAGCGCGCCGTGGGGCCAGACGGGCATGGTCGTAATGCCCCCCTCCGCCGGTAAGTCAGGCTGCAAAGCCAAGGGGTAGATGTGAATATCCATTCGCTGTTACAATTGCTTGTGGTCATCGAAGAGTGCAAGCTTGCAAACGACGTCGTGACCGAGCTCGAGCGCGTGCTCCGTTCCTACAAGTTTGAATTCTACGGGCTGCTGAAACAGACGCGGCCGAATGTCGACGTCGCGAACTTCATGCTCGCGGGCCGCTGGCCCGATCGGTGGCCGCTTATCTATGTTCGCAAGCGGTACATGCTCGTCGATCCGGTCGCGCGCTATCTTGGCCGGGCGCAGCGTCCTTTCCGCTGGCGCGACGCCGTCATTGCCCTGAAGGTGGATTCGCTGAGGCGGCGGATGGAGCAGATGATGGCGGACGCCCGCGCCCACGGGCTTGTCGACGGGTATGTTTTTCCGATTCATGGGCGAAGCGGCTTGCTTGGATGCATGACGATCGGTGGCGATGCGATCGATCTTTCTCCGACGGAACTTTCTCTATTCGATGCAGTCGCCAAAAAGGCCTTCTGGCGGCTTCTGGAGCTGAACGGCGGAGCGCAATCCCTGGAGGACCTGGGAAGGACCGAGCGGAAGCTGACCAAGCGCGAAATGGAGGTGCTGAACCACCTGGCCGACGGCATGACGTCGATCGAGATCAGCCGGCTGCTGACGATCTCCAACCACACCGTCGACTGGTACATGAACAGTATTCAGGACAAGCTGAATGCCAAAAACAGGCAGCATATCGTTGCCATCGCTTTCAGAACCGGACTTATTCCGTAATGGCAACTATTTTGCTGTCGGATGTCGCAGGAGAAATTGAACTTCCCGTGACAAGAAGTTAAGAATTTTCTTCGCGGGTGCAGCATTGCCCGTTTTCGATGCCGTGAGGAGAGCGCATTGCCCATTTCCAAGATCCTGGTCGCCAACCGTTCCGAAATCGCCATCCGCGTATTCCGCGCCGCTAACGAGCTTGGCATAAAAACGGTGGCCATCTGGGCCGAAGAAGACAAACTCGCGCTGCATCGCTTCAAGGCGGATGAGAGTTATCAGGTCGGCCGCGGTCCGCACCTTGCCCGCGATCTCGGGCCGATCGAGAGCTATCTGTCGATCGACGAGATCATCCGTGTCGCCAGGCTTTCCGGCGCCGATGCCATCCACCCCGGCTACGGCCTGCTGTCGGAAAGCCCGGAATTCGTCGATGCATGCGATGCCGCCGGCATCATCTTCATCGGCCCAAGGGCCGATACGATGCGCCAGCTCGGCAACAAGGTTGCGGCGCGCAATCTGGCGATCTCGGTCGGCGTGCCCGTCGTGCCGGCAACCGAGCCGCTGCCGGAGGATATGGCCGAAGTTGCCAAGATGGCTGAGGAGATCGGCTATCCGGTCATGCTCAAGGCCTCCTGGGGCGGCGGCGGCCGCGGCATGCGCGTCATCCGCTCCAAGGCCGATCTCGCCAAGGAAGTGACGGAAGCCAAGCGCGAGGCGAAGGCCGCCTTCGGCAAGGACGAGGTCTATCTCGAAAAGCTGGTCGAGCGCGCCCGCCATGTCGAAAGCCAAATCCTTGGCGACACACATGGCAACGTCGTGCACCTGTTCGAGCGCGACTGTTCGGTTCAGCGCCGTAACCAGAAGGTCGTCGAGCGCGCGCCGGCGCCCTATCTCAGCGATGCGCAGCGCCAGGAGCTGGCCGCCTATTCGCTGAAGATCGCCGAGGCGACGAATTATGTCGGCGCCGGCACCGTCGAATATCTGATGGATGCCGATACCGGCAAATTCTACTTCATCGAAGTCAATCCGCGCATCCAGGTCGAGCATACGGTGACCGAAGTCGTCACCGGCATCGATATCGTCAAGGCGCAGATCCACATTCTCGACGGCTTCGCCATCGGGACGGCAGAATCGGGCGTTCCGAAGCAGGCGGATATCCGCCTCAACGGCCATGCGCTGCAGTGCCGCGTGACGACCGAGGATCCGGAGCACAATTTCATCCCGGATTACGGCCGCATCACCGCCTATCGCTCCGCTTCCGGCTTCGGTATCCGTCTCGACGGCGGCACCTCCTACACCGGCGCGATCATCACCCGCTATTACGATCCGCTGCTGGTGAAGGTAACCGCCTGGGCGCCGAACCCGCAGGAGGCGATCGCCCGCATGGACCGCGCTCTGCGCGAATTCCGCATTCGTGGCGTGGCGACGAACCTCACCTTCCTAGAAGCGATCATCACGCATCCGAAATTCCGCGACAACAGCTATACGACGCGCTTCATCGATACGACGCCGGAGCTGTTCCAGCAGGTCAAGCGCCAGGATCGCGCCACCAAGCTGTTGACCTATCTCGCCGACGTCACCGTCAACGGCCATCCCGAAACGCGCGGCCGTCCGTCACCGTCGCCGAAGGCGGCAGAGCCGGTGCTGCCCTATATCGATGGCAAGGTGCCCGACGGCACCAAGCAGCTGCTCGACAAGCTCGGTCCGCAGAAATTCGCCGAATGGATGCGCGGCGAACAGCGCGTGCTGATGACCGACACGACGATGCGCGACGGACATCAATCGCTGCTCGCGACCCGCATGCGAACCTATGATATCGCCAGCGTCGCCGGCACCTATGCACGCGCCTTGCCGCAGCTGCTGTCGCTGGAATGCTGGGGCGGTGCCACCTTCGACGTTTCCATGCGCTTTCTGACGGAAGACCCGTGGGAACGTCTGTCGCTGATCCGCGAGGCCGCGCCGAACCTGCTCCTGCAGATGCTGCTGCGCGGCGCCAACGGCGTCGGCTACACCAACTATCCCGACAATGTCGTAAAGTACTTCGTCCGCCAGGCGGCCAAGGGTGGCATCGATCTCTTCCGCGTCTTCGACTGCCTGAACTGGGTCGAGAACATGCGCGTGTCGATGGATGCCGTTGCCGAGGAGAACAAGCTCTGCGAGGCGGCGATCTGCTACACGGGCGACATCCTCAATTCCGCCCGTCCGAAATACGACCTGAAATATTACACGGATCTCGCCGTCGAGCTGGAAAAGGCCGGTGCCCACATCATCGCGCTGAAGGATATGGCGGGCCTCCTGAAGCCGGCCGCGGCGAAGGTGCTGTTCAAGGCGTTGCGCGAGGCGACCGGGCTGCCGATCCACTTCCACACGCATGATACGTCGGGCATTGCTGCCGCAACCGTGCTCGCCGCGGTCGACGCCGGCGTCGATGCGGTTGACGCGGCGATGGATGCGCTGTCGGGCAACACCTCGCAGCCCTGCCTCGGCTCGATCGTCGAAGCCCTCAAAGGGTCCGAGCGCGATCCGGGCCTCGATCCCGAATGGATCCGCCGCATCTCCTTCTACTGGGAAGCGGTGCGCCATCAGTACGCCGCCTTCGAAAGCGATCTCAAGGGACCAGCCTCGGAGGTCTACCTGCATGAAATGCCGGGCGGCCAGTTCACCAACCTCAAGGAACAGGCCCGTTCGCTTGGCCTCGAGACCCGCTGGCACCAGGTGGCCCAGGCCTATGCCGACGCCAACCAGATGTTCGGCGATATCGTCAAGGTGACGCCGTCTTCCAAGGTCGTCGGCGACATGGCGTTGATGATGGTGTCCCAAGACCTGACGGTTGCCGATGTCGAGAACCCGGCCAAGGATATCGCCTTCCCGGATTCGGTCGTTTCCATGCTGAAGGGCGATCTCGGCCAGCCGCCGTCCGGATGGCCTAAAGCCCTGCAGAAGAAGGCGCTGAAGGGCGACAAGCCCTATGTCGTCCGCCCCGGCTCGCTGCTGGCCGAAGCCGATCTCGGCGCCGAGCGCAAGGCGATCGAAACCAAGCTGGAACGCAAGGTCGATGATTTCGAATTTGCCTCCTACCTAATGTATCCGAAGGTCTTCACCGATTATGCGCAGGCGGCCGACACTTACGGCCCAGTCTCGGTGCTGCCGACGCCGGCCTATTTCTACGGCCTGAAGGAAGGCGACGAGCTGTTCGCCGAAATCGAGAAGGGCAAGACGCTCGTCATCGTCAACCAAGCGATGACGGCGACCGACGAGAAGGGCATGGTGACAGTCTTTTTCGAGCTCAACGGCCAGCCGCGCCGCATCAAGGTGCCGGATCGCGCCCATGGTGCTTCCGGCAGCGCTATCCGCCGTAAGGTCGAAACTGGCAATGCCGCCCATGTCGGCGCGCCGATGCCGGGCGTCATCTCCACGGTCTTCGTCTCGCCCGGCCAGGCGATCAAGGCCGGCGACGTGCTTGTTTCCATCGAGGCGATGAAGATGGAGACGGCGCTGCACGCCGAGAAGGATGGTACGATTTCCGAGGTGTTGGTGCGCGCCGGCGACCAGATCGACGCCAAGGATCTGCTCGTCGTCTATGGTGCGTGATCGGCAAGGGACGGTTTTCGAACCTGGCCGCTAGAGCAATTCCAGGAAAAGTGCTGAGCGGTTTTCCGTCCGGAATTGCGAGAAAACAAGAAGTGAGGGCGGTTCTGCGATTCCGCGAAAAGCTAAACTGCTCTAACTGAACGCAGACAATTCTCTACCGCAAGGCCTGACTGTTGCAGCCGGCTTTGCGGTAGAAATGCCTTTTATCGCGGCTTATGGGCATGCCGCTCCACCAAGGCGGCCCAAAGTGCCGACAGCAGCGCGAGCAGTGCGGATATCAGCATCAGCGCGAAGAGAGTATGAATATCAGCCGATCGCGCGAGGAACAGCCCGCCGATAGAGCCGATGAGCGCGCCGCCTGCGATCCGCATGGCAGCCGCCAGCCCCGCAGCCGTCCCGACCATGTCCGCACGGACCGACATGGCGCCGCTATTGGCGGCCGGCATGGTGAGGCCATTGCCGATGCCGATGAAGATGCAGGGGCCGAAGAGTGCCAGTACCTGCGTCAATCCCGAAAGCGACAGGGCGAGGCCGATCGACAGGCCGATGCAGGTCAGAAGCCGCGCGATGACAAGGATCGTGCCGAGCGGGATTCTTGCGGCGTAACGGCCGGCCAGATAGCTACCTAGGATGAAGCCGGCGGGAACCAGTCCCATATAGAAGCCGAGCCAGGCGCTCGACCCGAGCACATCGCCCATCGTGAGTGGCGCTCCCCCGAGGAAGATATAGAGCACGCCCATCGAGCAGGCCATGCAGAGGGTATAGGCCCAGAATCGCGCCGAAGACAAAAGCAGCCCATAGGAGGCAAGGTAGTTCCTTCGCGTCCCCGGTAAGGGGGCTCTCGATCCCTTTAATTCGCGCAGGGACAGGAGGAAGGCGGCGATGCCGAGGACCGCAAGGACGACGAAGCTGGCGCGCCAGCCGAAAAACTCGTCCAGCGACCCGCCGAACAGCGGCCCGACCATCGGTGCCAACGCCCATCCCATGGCAAGATAGCCGAATTTGCTGGCGGATTCGCGCTCGTTTGATGTTTCCTTGATGATAACGAGGGCGACGGAGTAACACGGGCCGATGCATGCCTGCATCGAGCGAAAGACGAGAAATGTGCCAATGTCGGGCGCGAGAACGCAGCCGATCGAGGCGATGATGAAGACCGCGAGCGCCGTCAGGACGACGGGACGGCGGCCGAACCGGTCCGACATCGCGCCGCCGATCGCCTCAAGGCAGGCGGTGACAATGGAAAAGCCGGCGACCGAAAGGTTCACGAGGGCGAAATCGGCGTGGAATGTCGCTGCGATCTTCGGCAGCGACGGCAGGATCATATTAACAGGCAGCACGGCAAGGGCCGAAAGCAAGATAAGGGTCGCCAGCCGCGGCGGCGGGGCCGCTTGCGTGATGGCCGTGTCTTGGATTGCTTGCGTGGCTGAACCTTCGATGCGGCTCTCGGTGCGCGTCATGGCCTTGTCCGTCGTGTGAGTGGGAAGTCGAGGAAGATCTGACGAGGCGTCGCCCTTGTTTCAGGGCAATAAAAAAGGCCCCGTCAGGAGCCTGCTTATCGCGCATGGGTGCTTTCGCCGGATGGTTACACCATCCTGCCCATGCGCCTTCCTACCACTACGAGAACGAATGCTGTGTTCATGGCGCTAACGCTATTCGCAAAGCCCTGCATCGTCAATGCATGGCCTGCCCGCGAAACGGGTGCTTGCGGTCAACTTAAATGTCGTACGTGAGCCCCGAGTTCAGCGTCGAGATGAACTGCTTGGTCCGCTCCTGCGAGGGATTGGCGAAGATGCTGCGTGAGGAGCCGGTTTCGACGATGTCGCCAGCTTCGAGGAACACCACGTTGTTGGCGATCTTCGAGGCGAGGCGCAGGTCGTGCGTCGCCATGACCATGGTCGTACCTTCATTGGCGAGCTTGCCCAGCACATCGACCACTTCGGCCGCCAGTTCCGGATCGAGCGCCGAGGTCGGCTCGTCGCAGAGCAGCACGCGCGGCGAGGGGGCAAGTGCCCGGGCAATAGCGACGCGCTGCTGCTGGCCGCCGGAGAGCGTCGAGGGCCAGGCATCCATCTTGTGCGCCATGCCGACCTTGGTCAGCAGCTCGACGGCGCGGGCGCGCGCCTTGTCTTGTGGCCAGCGCAGCACGGTCGTCAGGCCTTCCATGACGTTCTCGATGGCGGTGCGATGCGGGAAGAGCTGGAAATTCTGGAAGACCATGCCGGTCTGGCGGCGGATCTTCTGGATATCCTGCCATACAGAGCGCTTGCCGGGCGTAAAGGAGGTGGATTCCCCGCCGATGCGGATCGTTCCGGCGGTCGGGATTTCCAGCAGGTTGATGCAGCGCAGCAGCGTGCTCTTGCCGCCGCCGGAAGGGCCGACGAGGGCCGTCACCGTTCCTTCCGGGATCATCAGGCTGATGTCCTTGAGGATGACATTGTCGCCGAAGCGCTTTTCGATGTGGGACAGCTCGATCATGCGCGGGCCTCCAGCGTGCCGCCATAGCGGGCGAAACGGCGCTCTAGCGAGCCCTGCAGCACCGACAGGAAGGAGCTCATGACCAAATAAATAAGGGCAGCCTCGACATAAAGGATCAGAGGCTCGTAGGTCGTCGCCACGATGCGCTGCGCGGCCTGGAAAAGCTCCGGCACTGTGATCGCGGCGGCAAGCGAGGTATCCTTGACGAGCGAGATGAAGGTATTGGAGAGGGGCGGCACGGCCACGCGGGCTGCCTGCGGCAGGATGGTGCGGCTCATGGCCTGGCGCCAGTTCATGCCGATTGAATAGGCGGCCTCCCACTGGCCCTTTGGCACGGAGGAGATGACGGCGCGGATGATTTCGGACGTATAGGCGCCGACGCTCAGCGTAAAGCCGATCACTGCCGCCGGAAAGGCATCGAGCAGGATGCCGAGGCTCGGCAGGCCGTAGAAGATGACGAAGAGTTGGACCAGAAGCGGCGTGCCGCGGATCACCCAGACATAGAAGCGCGCAACGGCTACCAGCGGCGGTGGGCCGAATAGGCGCGTGACGGCGGTAAGCAGGCCAAGCAACAGACCGAGGACGAAGGTAATTAAGGTGAGCGGGATGGTGAAGACGAGCCCTGCCCAAAGCAGCGTGCCCAATGATTCCCACATCAGTTGCAGCCAATGCTCCACGAAGAAGCCTTTCGATAAGAGAATGCGTCCGGAGGTGACCCCGGACGCATCTTTTTCACAGTTTTATGTCGCTGCCTATGCCTTCTTACTTCGAAACGTCCTGTCCGAAGTATTTCTGCGAGATCTTGTCATAGGTGCCGTCGGCCTTGATATCGGCCAGCGCCTTGTTGATGGCGGCCACCAGTTCCGGCTCACCCTTGCGGACGATGACGGCGGAGAAATCGGCATTGGCCTGCTGGGCGACGATTTTCACTGGCGCGTCGGCCTTGTGCTTTTTGAAGTCGAGGAAAGAGAGGCTGTCGTTGATCGTGGCGTCGGCGCGGCCGGTCAGCACGAGCTGGATCGACTGGTCGAAGCCGTCGGTGCCGACGAGCTCCGCACCGGCTTCCGTGGCGATCTTGCCGAAGTTGCTGGTCAGCGACTGTGCGGATTTCTTGCCCTTGAGATCGGCGAAATCCTTGATGTCGGTGTTGCTGTCCTTGACGATCAGCACGGCCTTGGAGGCAATATAGGGTTCGGAGAAGTCATACTTCTTCTTGCGGGCTTCGGTGACGCCGACTTCGTTGATGACGGCGTCGTAGCGGTTGGCGTCGAGGCCGGCGATCAGGCCGTCCCACTTGCCTTCCAGGAACTGAGCCTTGACGCCGAGCTTCCCGGCGATCGCTTCGGCGATCTCGACGTCGAAGCCGGTCAGCTTGCCGCTTTCGTCATGAAAGGTGAAGGGCGCATAGGTGCCTTCCGTGCCGACCTTGAATACGCCGGCCGCTTGGATCGCCTTGAGGTTTTCGCCTGCATGGGCGGGGAGCAGGAATGCCGCCTGCACGAGGGCGGCGGCGGCAACAGTCTTCAACCAGTTCATCGTTTTCTTCCGTTTCTGGAGCGTTCATTCAATGTTGCATACATCGCAGAAAAATTGCAGCGCGGAAGCGTAGAAAACTGCAAAAGAATCGGGCAATTGCGAATATTTTTCTCAAGGAATTGCGATCGGGCCGCCAAGGGAGCCACTACCTCCGTCACCACCAAAAATTGCTGATCGATGGTGCAGCGCGGCATAGTGACAATTCACAATCCTGCCCTATTTGTCCCAATGTTGCCATGGTGCAGCATATGAGTGTTGGTTGGTGTGGCAGCATTCGCGCAGCGCGTGCATGTTATCCTGTGTCCTGGCGGTTTGCCGGGAGACGCGGGCGGCAATCAAACTGCGATTCTACTAGAAAATTTATAGTGCAGAAATTGATCTGACGCAGCCGAAGAGGTGATGAATTGCCCATCATTGCGCGCCGCCGGTCATGGCCGGTCATGAGGTTTGATGTTGCGATTGCGTCTCTTTTCCTGGGTTTATGTACGTTCATGCCGAGCTTCGCGGCAGAAACGATCGAGCGGCCATCGAAATGGATCGGCCGCGTTGCAGCCAGCGATGCGGCTTTCGGCTGGCCCGGCAGTGGTTTTGCGTTGCGTTTCGAAGGTACATCGCTCTCGGTTACTCTCGTTGATACCGGGAAGAATAGCCTTGAGGTCGAACTGGACGGCGTTCCCCAGCGCCTTGATCTACAGGCGGGACAGCACCGATACCAGCTTGCCGACGCTTTGCCGCAAGGCGCCCATGAGGTTCGCGTGACGCGTCGCACCGAGGGATGGATCGGCGATACCATATTCGTTTCCGCCGAAACCGATGGGTCGTTCCTTCCCGCGGAAGCACCAGCCGCAAAGCTGGTGGCAATCGGAGACTCCATTACGGCAGGCTATGGCCTCGAGGGTGTCGGCCCCGGATGCAAATTCAGCCCCGGAACGGAAAATCAATACCTGACATATGCCGCGGTTGCGGCGCGTAGCCTCGGGATGGAGCTTACGACGCTCGCTGTTTCGGGAATCGGCCTTTCGCGTGCCGGCAAGAACGCGAAAACCATGCTTGATGTCATCGACAGCGTGACGCCGTTGAGAAAGGGAACGCCGGCTCTTCCTGACGAGCGCGTTTCCGCAGTGGTTGTCAATCTCGGGACGAACGACTTTTCGGACAATAGGAATCCCAGCGATTTCGTCGACGAATACGTCAAGCTCGTCTTCAGGCTCAGATATCAGTTTCCAAAGGCGTATCTGTACGCCGCGCTCGGTCCGATGATGTCCCAAAAGGACTTCGATGTGGCCGAGAAAGCAATCGAGGCCGCCGTCCAGACGAGCGCCGCGAAAGGCGAAACTCGCCTGCGATATCTGAATTTACGCGTCAAACCGAAGGATTTCGGATGCGATTGGCATCCAAGCCGCAGCACCAATGCGGCAATGGCAACCTTGTTGGAACAAGCTATCAGAGCGGATTGGGGCCTTCATGACTAACGAGCAGATGCCTTCCATTCGACGGTCAAACTTGAAACAATTGGATTCTCTCCAGTTCCTCCGGTTCGTGGCCGCTTTTTCTGTCCTTCTCTTCCATTTCGGAAGCGGCCTTGCGATCGAATACCATCTCGATCGCAATTATTTCTTCATGGGCGCGGCCGGCGTCGACGTTTTCTTCGTTCTCAGCGGCTTCATCATCAGCTACTCGTCCGATCCGGCGCGTGGGCTTGTCTATTTCGCACGCAAGCGGATTGCCAGAATCGTTCCGCTCTACTGGCTGCTGACATTCGTGGTCGTCTTGATAGCGCTTGTGAAACCCAGCCTGCTCAATTCGACGATCGTGACCTTGGAGACGATCGTCAAATCTCTTCTTTTCGTCCCCTATCAGAAAAGCGGCGGCGCCATGCAGCCGATCCTTTTCCTGGGCTGGACGCTTTGTTACGAGGTGTTTTTCTACATAATCTATGGCGCCTGTCTGATCTTTGGCGCCAGGGCAACCTGGTTCGCTTCCGCGGCCGTCCTCTTCCTGATCGGGCTGCATGAGATTTGGCCGGAGGGATCCGTCGAATGGCGGTTCTATACAAATCCGATATTGATCGAATTCGTGCTCGGCATGATGCTTCATAAAGCATATTCGGCATACAGTGCCTTCAGGAACGGATCGAATATCGCCGCCGCTCTGCTCATTCTTCTCGCCTGCGGGGCTCATTTCTTCATTGTGACATTCGCCGGCCCCAGTCTTTTCGCCTCAAGCCTGCTTGCGGTTCTGCTCGTCTCGGGCTTCCTGCTCATGCGGATACCGTACGGGAAAGCGTGGGCTATTCTGATTCTCTTGGGGGACGCATCCTACTCGCTTTACCTCATCCATCCCTACACGCTGCAGCTTCCGATCAAACTGCTGGGCAAGCACCTCTCGCTACCCTTTGTGACGGGAATATTGGCGCTGGTCACGCTTTGCACGATCGGGATTTCGGTGCTGCTTCTCAAGTTCTTCGAGCGGCCGATGCAGGCTCTTCTGATGCGGCAGCCGAAACCCATCGAACAGGCTGTCGTTGTGGTGGAGTGAATTCAACGCCTTGGTGTGGGTTGGAAGCATTGCTTGCCGGGCAAGCTTGGCTTGTACCTGCAGGAAACGCATTGATCCGCCTCAAGCCGCAGCCGCGCGCCGCTTCATCCGCTCGCTGATGATAATAATGAACCCAGCGCTCAGGATCAAAATAGCGCCGATGAAGGTGTTGGGGCCGGGGATGTCGCCCCAGATCAGGTAGCCGAGCAGGAAAGCCCAGACGAGCGAGGTGTATTCGAACGGCGCCAGCACCGAGACGGGCGCCTGGCGCATGCCTTCGAAGAGAGCGAGCTGGCCGGCGCCGGCGATGATGCCGGTGAGCGCAAGCAGGACGATCTGGAACGGCGTCGGCGTGTGCCAATGGGCGATCGCCATGCCGGCGGTCAGGATGATGAACATGAGGTTGGAGACCGCCATCTGGATATGGCTCTTCTCGTGCAGCGCTGTCTTGCGCAAAAGCACCATGCCGCTTGCCCAGAGGACGGCGGCCTGCAGCGCCAGGTAAACCGGCCAGGAGATCGACAGACCCACCGGATTGGAAGCGATCACGACGCCGCAAAAGCCGACGCCGACCGCCATCCAGCGGGCGACGGTGACCTTTTCGCGCAGCACGATGGTCGCCAGGATAGTGCCGACGATCGGTGCGGCGTAGTAGAGCGTCGTCACCTCGGCGAGCTGCAGATAGGACGCCGCCGAATAATAGGAAATCCAGGCGATCAGGATGATGATACTGCGCACGATCATCGGCTTGATGATCGGCGAGCGCGCCACCTTGCGGATGAGCGAGGGGCCTTCGAAGACGAAGCAGCCGGCAAGGATGGTGCAGCTTCGGATGAACAGGACCTGCCAGACGGGGATGGAAGCGACGAGCAGCTTCACCGCCGAATCGTGGGCGGTGAACAGCATGTAGGCAAACACCGTAAGCAGGATGCCATAGCTGATGGAGTTTTTCACGGGGATGCACCAGAGGATGACCCGACTTGGGCCGGCTGAAGAATCTTTCAGGCCTCAAGCGATAGGAGCCTGTTTTTTCGTCGTCAATAGGGCTTTTCGCCAGGGACGTATGGTCACGAATTATTTATTCGGGGTTGTGACGTCTTTGCCTCCGCTTTAACAGACGGAGACGAAATGTGACCGTTCCGGCTGTTTTCGGTCGTTGAGATTTCAATCGATTTAAATAGACTGCGACACCGATTGGGAGGAATTTTCATGGACGATATGACGCGATTGGAGGGTCTTGAGGCGAAAAGGAGCGGATTCTTCACAAAACCGCGCGCGGCCGTGTCGTTGATGTTCCTGCTGAACGGCTTCATGGTCGGCTGCTGGGCGCCGAAAATTCCCGAATTCGCCGAGCGGCTGCAACTGACGAAATTCGAGCTCGGCCTGATGATCCTCGTCTTCGGCGTCGGCTCGCTCGTCATGATGCCGCTTGCCGGTGCGCAGATCGCCGAGCGCGGCTCGCGCGTCGTCATGCGCGCGTTTGCGGTGCTGCTGCTGCCGATGATCCTGGCGCTTACGCTGGCGCCGAATGTCTGGACTGCGGCGATCTCGCTCTTCCTCTTCGGTGGCTTCATCGGCGCCATGGACGTGGCGATGAACGCCAATGCCGTGTCGGTGGAAAAATCCATGCGCCGGGCGATCATGTCCTCCTGCCATGCCTTCTGGAGCCTGGGTGGCCTGTTAGGATCGGCGATCGGCGGTCTGCTGATCTCGCGCGTGGGCGTTCTCGGCCACGCCGAGGCCTCGACGGTTCTAGCTGTTCTTTTTCTGGTTGTTGCCTGGCCGATGGTTTTCGGCGATCAGCCGCATCCCGACGAGGCCAAGCCGAAGGCAAAGCTGCCGATGATCCCGCTGCCCTGGCTGCTCGGCATCGTCGCGCTGTTCTGCATGGTGCCGGAAGGCGCTGTGCTCGATTGGAGCGCACTTTATCTCGGCCAGGAAAAGGGAGCGTCGGTGGCGCTTTCCGGCTTCGGCTTCGCTGCCTTCTCGGCCACCATGGCGACTATGCGCTTTGCCGGCGATTTCGTCCGCGACTGGCTGGGGGCGGTACGCACGCTGCGCGTCTGCACGGTCTTTGCCATTATCGGCATGCTGACGGCGGCGCTGGCGCCAAATGCTGAAATTGCCATCCTCGGCTTTGCGCTCTGCGGCATCGGCATCTCCAACATGGTGCCGATCGCCTTTTCCGCCGCCGGCAACATTCCGGGGCTGCAGCCCGGCATCGGCATTTCGGTCGTGACCACGCTCGGCTATTCCGGCATGCTGGTCGCACCTTCGGCCATTGGCTTCGCCGCCGAGCATGTCGGCTTCTCGCCGGTCCTGATGGCGCTGCCGGTGCTGCTGCTCGTCGTGTTGGCGTTCTCGTCTCTCGCACGCTACGCCGACGGCATCGGCGAGAGCGAGCATTAATTTCGTCGCTTTTGCTCGCTAACGGGTGGGTCCCGTCCGATCAAAAGAGATTGCCGCGGCGGTTGACAACGACCGTTTCGTGATCCACCTGAAAGGCACCCATTTTCGAGGCCTGCGAGAGCTTTCCATGTCGTCCGCCACCGATTTCGATCCGAAACCGCGCCGTTCCTCCGTTGCCGTCGATGTCGGCGGCGTGATCGTCGGCGGCGGTGCTCCCGTCGTCGTGCAGTCCATGACCAATACCGACACGGCCGATATCGATTCGACCGTGGCGCAGGTCGCCGCCCTTTTCAAAGCCGGCTCGGAACTCGTGCGCATCACCGTCGATCGCGATGAAAGCGCCGCCGCCGTGCCGAAGATCCGCGAGCGGCTGCTGCGTCTCGGCATGGACGTGCCGCTGATCGGCGACTTTCATTATATCGGCCACAAGCTGCTCGCCGACCACCCAGCCTGCGCCGAGGCGCTGGCGAAATATCGCATCAATCCGGGCAATGTCGGCTTCAAGGACAAGAAGGACAAGCAGTTCGCCGAAATCATCGAGATGGCGATCCGCTACGACAAGCCGGTGCGCATCGGCGTCAATTGGGGCTCGCTCGATCAGGATTTGCTGACCGCGCTGATGGACAAGAACGCCGCCGAAGGCTCGCCGCTGTCGGCCCGGCAGGTGACGCGCGAGACCATCGTGCAGTCGGCGCTGATCTCGGCCGATCTTGCCGAGGAAATCGGCCTGCCGCGCAACCGTATCATCCTCTCGGCCAAGGTCAGCCAGGTGCAGGACCTGATCGCCGTCTATTCCATGCTGTCGGAGCGTTCCGACCATGCGCTGCATTTGGGGCTCACCGAGGCCGGCATGGGCTCCAAGGGCATCGTCGCCTCGTCGGCCGCCATGGGCTATGTGCTGCAGCACGGCATCGGCGACACGATCCGCGTGTCCCTGACGCCGGAGCCGAATGGCGACCGCACCCGCGAAGTGCAGGTGGCGCAGGAACTGCTGCAGGTTATGGGCTTCCGCCAGTTCATCCCCGTCGTCGCGGCTTGTCCCGGCTGCGGCCGCACGACATCGACCGTCTTCCAGGAACTGGCGCAGAACATCCAGAACGACATCCGCAAGAACATGCCGGTCTGGCGCGAGAAATATCCGGGCGTGGAAGCGCTCAACGTCGCCGTGATGGGCTGCATCGTCAACGGCCCCGGCGAAAGCAAGCATGCCGATATCGGCATTTCGCTCCCCGGTACGGGCGAAACGCCGGCCGCCCCGGTCTTCATCGACGGCCAGAAGGCCATGACGCTGCGTGGCCCGAACATCGCCTCCGATTTCGAGGCGCTTGTGACCGATTATATCGAGAAGCGGTTCGGCCAGAAGAATGTCGCGGCGGAGTGATCCGCCGCAGTTCAGAGATTCCGTGAAAACTGAACAGCTCTAGGCTCGGATTATATATTGCTCGTCAGTAGCTTGATGCCGGCGAAGCAATAGAAGCCGGCCATGGCGCCCTCGATCCAGCGCCGCGCATTGCGATAGATTTTCAGCGCGTGCGGCGTCGAAAACAGGATCGCATAGCCCATGAACACCACGAAACCGGTCACGCCGCAGACGGCGATGATCAGCATCGCGACCGAGCCCGGCGCGCCCTGCGGCATGCCGAGCGCGATGATGGCGAGCCAGGCGAAGATGGCCTTCGGATTGGTGACGTGGATGCCGTAGCCGCGCAGGATCAGCGATTTGAAGCCGGGTGTTTTCGGCCCCCCGGCAGCGGTCGGCAGCTCGTCGCTGGCACGAACGGCGCGAAACGCCTTGTAGGCGAGATAAAGCAGATAGAGGCCGCCGAAGATCTTCAGAACCTCCAGCGCCAACGCATAGGTCTGCAGCAGCGTGGCAAGGCCCGCCGCGGCAGCCGTCGCCCAAGTCAGCGATCCCCCGAAAATGCCGAGCGCCAGGGTCATGCCGGCCTTGCGGCCATGGGTCATTGACGTGCCGATAATGGCCATGATGGCGGGACCGGGACTGATGACGGCAACGATGTAAGCGATATAGGCCGGCAGGATGTGCGGCAGATAGGCAAGCATTTCGCGCATGGAGACTATTCCTGGGGTCGTCGGCCCGGCGCGAAGAATTCCACGTCTACAGGCCGAAACGGCACGGAAATGTGTCATAGAATGCAGCGGAAATCACCCGGCAACGCCATGGATTCTTGTGATGGTGACATTCCAGAGCTGAATGGATGGCCCGAGCTGAATGGATGGCAGGCGCGTGCCGCTATCCTGGTTGGACAGGTTTCCGCGCCCAGGAGCCGATGCCTAGCGAAAGATAGCCGCCCGCCATCAGCCAGTACCGTACCTGATGGGCAAACCTCAGCTCTTGCGGTTTGCGACGAAGCCCGCGGTTTCTGTCAGGATATTTGCGTTGTCGCCATAGCCGGACAGCAGCTCGGCTGCTTCCATTACCAGCCTTGCGAGCGTCGCCTCGGCCCATTCCTGACCGCGCAGGCCCACGAGCGTTCCCTTCCCGCGGGCGGCATCCTTGCCGGTTGCCTTGCCCATGGTGGCGGCGTCGGCTGTCAGGTCGAGAAGATCGTCGGCAAGCTGGAAGGCAAGGCCGATCTTTTCGCCGAACGTGCGAAGGCGCTTGCGGTCTTCGGCTGGGGCGCCCGAGATGATGGCGCCGGCCTCGCAGGCAAAGCGGATCAGCGCGCCCGTCTTCATCGCCTGCAGCGTGGTGATGCCACTTTCATCCGGCGCCTCCTTCTCCGCGGCGAGATCGAGCGCCTGCCCACCGGCCATGCCGCCGATGCCGGCGGCGCGTGACAGCGCCAGCACGAGCGCCATTTTCCTGTCCGCAGGCAGCTCCGTTTCAGGCGCCGCGATGATGTCGAAGGCATAGGTCAGCAGGCTGTCGCCCGCCAGGATCGCCGTTGCGTAATCGAAGGCGATGTGCACCGTCGGCTGGCCGCGGCGCAGGTCGTCGTCGTCCATGGCGGGCAGATCGTCATGGACGAGGGAATAGCAGTGCACGCATTCGAGCGCGGCGCCGACCCTTAGAGCGGCCTCGGCATTGCCGCCGAGAAGCGCCGAGGTTTCCATGACGAGGAAGGGCCGCAGCCGCTTGCCGCCGTTCAGGACGCCGTGACGCATCGCATTCAGAAGCCGGGCAGGGCGGACGATCTCGTCGTCGAGGCCGGCATCGCCGAGAAGCCGGTTCAGCATGGCTTCGACCTTGCCAGCATTGTGCCGGAGGCGCTGTTCGAATGGGGTTTCGGTGCTGTCCATGGCCGCTGTTTGGCATGAGAGGCGGTTGCTGGCAACGGGAATTGTCAACAGCCGGATGAGGAATTGCGCCGCACTCTGGTCATCGCTTTGTGTAGACGGTATGACGAATGCAGCATCGAAGCGTTTCCCGGATACATTAAGGGGTGTACCGGGATGGAGCGGCTGTGGACGTCAGACATTTGGACATATCGACGGACAATGAGGGGGAGGAAGCCGAGGTGCCGCAACGCTCCTCCCTGTTGGCGCGCTTCAGAGACCGTCCGCTTTGGCAGCGCATCATCCTCGTCCTGATCGGCCTTTTGCTGCTGCCGTACTTCTTCATCGTCGTCTATATGCTGCCGTTCATCCACCCTGTTTCCACCCTGATGATTGGGGATGCCGTCACCCTTCAGGGATACGACCGTCGCTGGGTGCCGCTGGATAAAATCGCGCCGGTGCTGGTGAAATCCGTCCTGGTCTCCGAGGACGGACAATTCTGTTACCACGGCGGCGTCGATTGGAGCGAGATGCGGATGCTGGTCCAGGAGACGCTGCGCGGCAAGTCCACGCGCGGCGGCAGTACGATCCCGATGCAGACAGTGAAGAACCTGTTTCTCTGGAACAGCCGCTCCTTCGTGCGCAAGACGTTGGAATTGCCGCTTGCGGTCTCCGCTTCCGCCGTATGGTCGAAGCGCCGAATGATGGAGATCTATCTGAACGTCGCCGAATGGGGGCCGGGCATCTACGGTATCGAGGCCGCGGCGCGCTACCATTTCAAGGTGCCGGCCTCCAAGCTCACGGCACGCCAGGCAGCACTTCTCGCCGTCTCGCTTCCCAATCCGATCGATCGGGTGGCGGGCAAGCCGGGGCGCGGGCTCGGCCAGCTCGCCTCGCTGATCCAGCGCCGCGCGAGGAATGCCGACGCATACATCAAATGCCTTTATGATTGAGATCAACACTTGTCGTTCGATTGGTTGACCATCGTCTGGCATTCTCGGCCATGACGTATGGGCGGGTGACGCCGGCCTTCCGCGCGTTCGAGGACAAGAACCATTTCGAGGAACTCCTGACCTTCGAGTTCCGACGCCAAAAGGGAACAAGATCGTGAGCAAGCTGACACTCTATATCGGCAACAAGAACTATTCCTCCTGGTCGTTTCGGCCATGGATCGCGCTCGAAGGCTGCGGCATAGCGTTCGAGGAGGTGCTTATCCCCTTCGATTTTCCGGCGGGCAATCCAAATATTCGCGAGGTTTCGCCGACGGGCAAGGTGCCGATGCTGGTGCATGACGGCTTCAAGGTCTGGGAGTCGCTCGCCATCATCGAGTATGCAGCCGAACTTTTTCCCGATGCCGGTCTTCTGCCCAGGGATCGGCAGGCCCGCGCGCTGGCGCGATCCTATAGCATGGAGATGCTTTCTGGCTTCAGCGCCTTGCGCAATGCCTGTCCGATGCACATGCGTCGCCCCGTGAGTCCCCTCAACCTGCCGGAGGGAGTGATGGAGGATGTGGCGCGCATCGAGGCCATCTGGCGCGAGGCGCATTCCCGCTCCGGCGGCCCCTTCCTGTTCGGGACATTCTCCGGAGCCGATGCCATGTTCGCTCCGGTCGTCAGTCGCCTGGAGCGGTATGATATTGCCGTCTCCGCCGATACGAAGGACTATATGGCTGTCATGAAAGCCCTGCCTGCCTGGAAGAAATGGGAGGAAGCGGCGCTGATGGAAACGTGGACGGTGCCGGAGGACGAGGCCTGACCGCCTGATTCGGCGTCGATATGTCCAAATCAAGCGCCCCGGGAAAAAATGCTACTAGGGACTGGTCAAAGCCCGGTAAGCCATGTATAAGCCGGCCCAATTTCCGAAATTGATGCATGTCTGTTTCGGCCGCCTTGCTGGCCGCGGATATGTTTCGTCCGTACATGGAGTAACGAGAATGGCTGTACCGAAGAGAAAAACGAGCCCGTCCAAGCGCGGTATGCGCCGCTCTGCTGACGCCCTGAAGGCTTCGACCTACGTCGAAGACAAGAACTCCGGCGAACTGCGTCGCCCGCATCACATCGACCTGAAGACCGGCATGTATCGCGGTCGCCAGGTTCTGACGCCCAAGGAAAGCGCATAATCAAGCGCTGCCTTGGTGGCATGAATTAAAGGCTGGCGTTTTGCCGGCCTTTTTTCGTTGTGATCGGGGTGGATGAAAAGGTGCCTGTTTGTGCGCTGAAGCTCTGATGCCCTCTGTCCCTTTCGGAACAGAGGGAATGAACCATCTCCGAGCGTTCATAGGCGCATTGCCTTATTTCACAGGCTATCCAGCTTGCTCTGCATGGCGCGGAGCTGTTCCTTCAGCTCGTCGATATCCTTGGCTTCGGCCTTGCGGCTCTCCTTGGCCGGCGGCTTCATGAAGGGCGAGAACATCTGCATGGCCTGCTGGAACATTTCGGTGTTGCGGCGGACCTGCTCCTCGACCATCTGTATAGGGAGCTGAAGATTCTTGCCGAGCGGTGTTTCGCCAAAGGCGCGATTGATCTGCTCGCGCATCTGCGTTTGCTGCTCCGTGAAGGAACGCATCGAATGCTCAAGGAAGCTCGGGACGACCATCTGCATCTGGTCGCCGTAATAGCCGATAAGCTGCCGGAGGAAGGAAATCGGCAGCAGCGTGTTGCCGGTCTTTGATTCCTGCTCGAAAATAATTTGCGTCAGGACCGAATGCGTAATGTCTTCACCGCTCTTGGCATCCTGGACAGTGAATTCCTCGCCTTTCTTCACCATCTCCGCCAGGTCGTCCAGCGTCACGTAGGTGCTGGTACCGGTATTGTATAGGCGGCGATTCGCATATTTCTTGATTACGATCTGGCCCTCAGTCTTTGCCATTATCAGTCTCCTGGCCCCGTCTGATTGTATGGAATACTCCTCCACTGCTGAGTGTAGACGCAAAAGAAGCTTGGTGACAATCGCTTTGTGCGATGCGGCAAGCCCAATCCTTGGTTGGATTTCCAGCGGGCAATGACGGCTTCATGAAATCTGTACGCGGGAAATTCTTGCAATTTGACTCCAGCGCAAAGCTTTGACAGTTTCGCCTCATATACACGTTCATTTCCTGAGGAGGCTTCCATGAGCAGTTCATCCATCGTTGTCGCCAGCGCGGCCCGCACCGCGGTCGGCTCGTTCAACGGCGCGTTCGCGACCGTTCCGGCTCATGAGCTCGGCGCGGCCGCGATCAAGGGCGCGCTGGAGCGCGCCGGCGTCGATGCCAAGGAAGTCGACGAAGTGATCCTCGGTCAGGTGCTTCAGGCCGGCGAAGGACAGAACCCGGCCCGCCAGGCCGCGATGAAGGCCGGCATCCCGCAGGAAGCGACCGCCTGGGGCGTCAACCAGCTTTGCGGCTCCGGCCTGCGCGCCGTGGCGCTCGGCCTGCAGCAGATCGCCACCGGCGACGCGAAGATCATCGTCGCCGGCGGCCAGGAATCCATGTCGATGGCGCCGCATGCGGCAAACCTTCGCTCCGGCACCAAGATGGGCGACATGAAGATGATCGACACCATGATCAAGGATGGCCTGACGGATGCTTTTTACGGCTATCACATGGGCATTACGGCTGAAAACATCGCGCGGCAGTGGCAGCTTTCGCGCGAGGAACAGGATCAGTTTGCCGTTTCCTCCCAGAACAAGGCGGAAGCCGCGCAGAAGGCCGGCCGGTTCACCGACGAGATCATCCCTTTCACCATCCAGGCGCGCAAGGGCAACGTCACGGTCGATGCCGACGAATATATCCGCCATGGCGCGTCGATGGACGGCATGGCGAAGCTGCGCCCGGCCTTCGACAAGGAAGGCACGGTCACTGCCGGCAACGCTTCCGGCCTCAATGACGGCGCCGCTGCCGCCGTGCTGATGACCGAGGCGGAAGCCTCGCGCCGCGGCATTCAACCGCTTGCGCGCATCGTGTCCTGGGCAACCGCCGGCGTCGATCCGCAGATCATGGGCACCGGGCCGATCCCGGCCTCGCGCAAGGCGCTGGAAAAGGCGGGCTGGTCCGTCGCAGACCTCGATCTCGTCGAAGCCAACGAGGCGTTCGCCGCCCAGGCTTGCGCCGTCAACAAGGATCTCGGCTGGGATACGTCGATCGTCAACGTCAACGGCGGTGCGATCGCCATCGGCCATCCCATCGGCGCCTCCGGAGCCCGCGTTCTCAATACGCTGCTGTTCGAAATGAAGCGCCGCGGCGCCCGCAAGGGGCTCGCCACGCTGTGCATCGGCGGGGGCATGGGCGTCGCCATGTGCTTCGAGGCGCTTTAAGGCGTCTTGAAAGGAGTTTTCCAGAAGAAGTGGTGAAAGCGGAGCCGGCGACCCGGCCTTCGGGCGTCTCGTCTCCGCAGCAACAAAGGGGAGTGGCACATGAGCAGAGTGGCATTGGTAACCGGGGGCACACGCGGCATCGGAGCGGCCATTTCGATGGCGCTGCATAATGCGGGTTACAAGGTGGCGGCAACCTATGCCGGCAACGACGAGAAAGCCCGGGCGTTCCACGATGTGACCGGCATCGCCGTCCATAAATGGGATGTCACCGATTACGAAGCCTGCGGCAAGGGCATCGCCAAGGTCGAGCATGATCTCGGACATGTCGAGGTCCTGGTCAACAATGCCGGCATTACCCGTGACGCCATGTTCCACAAGATGACGCCGCAGCAATGGCACGAGGTCATCAATACGAACCTCAGCGGCCTGTTCAACATGACCCATCATGTCTGGCAGGGCATGCGCGATCGCAGCTTCGGCCGCGTGATCAACATCTCATCGATCAATGGTCAGAAGGGGCAGATGGGGCAGGCGAACTACTCCGCCGCCAAGGCCGGCGATCTCGGCTTCACCAAGGCGCTTGCCCAAGAGGGGGCCGCCAAGAACATCACCGTCAATGCCATTTGCCCCGGTTATATCGGCACGGAAATGGTGCTGGCGGTGCCGGAAAAGGTGCTGACCGAGCGTATCATCCCGCAGATCCCGGTGGGACGCCTAGGCGAGCCCGAGGAAATCGCCCGCATAGCCGTCTTTCTTGCCAGTGACGACGCCGGTTTCATCACGGGATCGACGATAACAGCCAACGGCGGCCAGTTCTTCGTCTAAAGCAGTTCCAGGAAGGTGCGCGGCAGTTTTCCGTCGGAAATTGCGTAGAAACAATGGGAGAGAGCGGTTCGGAACTTCCGTAAAGAGCTGCTCCGCTCTTGGCCGTTCGCATCATGGGCAGGATTGCCGGATAGACGGAAGTGCCGGCCCGGCATCATCCTCGGCCTGAGTTTGCCTGCTGTCGCTGCCGAGGCTTGAATTCCAGGATGACGGCTTCCAATGCTAGCCGCTTTTTCTCCTTGTCTCGCGCTCTTGCCGCGCTTCCAAGCGCGTAAAAAGTGGTGCCGATGAGCGCGAGTGCTGCAATGCTTGCGATGATTGCGGCCATGGTGCCGTTCCTTTCTCAAAACACTGCTTCCTTCCCGCAACCAAACGCGCGGGAGGAGGATTGTTTCAGAAACTCCGGCTTTCAGAGCCTCCAATGGCCCGATGTTCGTGACCGGCCGCGGTGCGGTCGGTCACGAACGGGTCAAGCCTTAGCGGCAACGGGCCTCGTAGCGATGGCCATACCGGTCGCGATAGATGCAATAGCCACGGCGCTCATGGGAGCGTCCGATAAGATTGCCGACGACGCCGCCGGCGACGGCGCCGACTGCCGCGCCACCCCAGCTATGGGTGGCCACGCCGCCGATCAGGGCGCCGGTGCCAGCACCGATGGCAGTCCCTTTTTCCGTTGCCGTGCATGACGCCAAAGCGCCGACAAGGGCGATCGCGACGATGATCTTCTTCATGGTGTTAGCTCCCTGGTGTTGTGACGTTTGAACATTGACCCGCGGATCAAATCCGCCCCATCAATAGCAAAATGAGAACAATGACGAGAACAAGCCCGAGACCGCCTGATGGGCCGTACCCCCATGCCCGGCTGTAACCCCAGCTGGGCAGCGCGCCAATCAGCAGCAGAATCAGTATGACAAGCAATACCGTACCAAGCATGATATGTCTCCTCCATGTCCATCGCTTGAATAGCACCAGCAATGTCGTTCAATCCGGCACCATGCTTCAGCGACTCCAGCTCAAATCGGTTCCCTAGTAAATGCGCGGAGTTTCTCAATTCTGCAGATAGAAACTTGCATCGCCGAAAATTGTTCCGGCTAAGAAATAAAAATGCTCGGATCTCGGCGGCGCCGCGATCGGCCAAACGTTAACGCGACTGCGCGATGCGGGGGCGGAGAGAGGGTCGCGATCCATTCTTATGGTTAAAATATGATTAAAATACAATATGTTGCGGTGAACGAAACGAGAAAGGAAACGTGTCCGTGATTCGTCGGCGATTCGTTCTGCGTTTGGACTTTGGTTAACGTTAAGGCCTTCCTATAGGGTGCCGACGTGCGGGCCGAGCGAAATCCGGCGGTAGGCGGGTGTGCGCAGAATGGCCTTCATGCTTCGATCGGCTCGCGCGGAATGGGCCGCGAACAACGTTCTGGGCCCGTGCCGCTTTCAGTATTCCGATGCTGTCCTGGCGACATACAACTATGTAGCCGTGAAATCCGATTCGCTCCGGCCTCGATCGATATAACGATGATAACAGCTTATGCGTGTATTTGGAAACTCATTATATCTGCGCCCATTAAAAGATTGATCGCAATTCCTGATTCGGCCGGACTTGCGGGCTCAACCATGCAGAGTCCTATGTGTTTTGGTCGAGGAAACGCTAGATATTGTATGGAACAAAGACAGAATTGAGCTGGAATAGCGATTCGTCGCCGATTCGTTCCGGCTTTGACCCAAATCTTAACGCAAATAGCGCCATTCCGAAAAATTACATAATTTACAGATAATTAACCATGAAAAGCGCCGATTTTCGCCGACTTCAGATTCAACACTTGACTCCTTTTCTCGTGGAAAAGGCGTAGAAGCGAGATTCAGCATTTGGTGTGAATCTTTTCATTGAAATCCATATGTTGTAGTGAACAAAAAAAGAACGGTGGTGAGTCAGCGATTCGTCTCCGATTCGTTCTCAAGCTGTTCCGGAATCGTCAAGACTCGCATGAGATGCAGGACGCATGTAACTTCTGGTTGAAGATGCCAATAGTGAAATCGATTGTTGCCACGGCTGTTTTTTTATTCAGGCCTTGCCTTTGTCGCATATGGTCGTCATCTCTTCGTTTCCTCCTTGGGGAACTTGCTGATCGAAAGACGGTGGTTTCTCGCCCATGCACGGACCAATGACACAGACTTTGCAGCCCATGATCCTGAGCGGACGCGGTGTGACCGCGGTGCTCGGACCGACCAATACCGGCAAGACCCATTATGCCATCGAACGCATGGTGGCGCACGGCAGCGGCGTGATCGGCCTGCCGTTGCGCCTGCTGGCGCGCGAGGTCTATACGCGCGTCGTCGAAAAGGTCGGCGCCCAGCATGTCGCGCTTGTCACGGGCGAGGAAAAAATATCGCCGCCCAACGCCCGCTTTTCGGTCTGCACCGTCGAAGCCATGCCGCGCGAGACGCGTGCCTCCTTCGTTGCCATCGACGAGGTTCAGCTTGCCGGCGATCTCGAGCGCGGCCATATCTTCACCGACCGCATCCTGCACCTGCGTGGCCGCGACGAGACGCTGCTATTGGGTGCCGGCACGATGCGGCCTATCCTCGAACAGCTTCTGCCCGGGATCACCGTTCTGGAGCGGCCGCGGCTGTCGCATCTTTTCTATGCCGGCCAGAAGAAGATCACGCGCTTGCCGCAACGCACGGCGATCGTGGCTTTTTCCGCTGACGAGGTCTACGCGATCGCGGAGCTCATCCGCCGCCAACGTGGCGGCGCCGCTGTTGTTCTCGGCGCGCTCAGCCCGCGGACCCGCAATGCGCAGGTGGCGCTCTACCAGGCCGGCGATGTCGAATATCTGGTCGCGACCGATGCGATCGGCATGGGCCTCAACCTCGATGTCGATCATGTCGCCTTTGCCCAGGACCGCAAGTTCGACGGCTATCAATTCCGCAACCTCAACCCCGCCGAGCTCGGCCAGGTGGCCGGCCGCGCCGGCCGCCATCTGAAAGACGGCACCTTCGGAGTGACCGGACAGGTCGATCCTTTCGACGACGAGCTGGTGCGCCGGATCGAGGGACACGAATTCGACATGGTCAAGGTGCTGCAGTGGCGCAGCAAGGCCTTGGATTTTTCCTCAATCGCGGCGCTGCGCGCCAGTTTGGAAGGCGCGCCTCGCGTGCAGGGGTTGACGCGGGCGCTGCCTGCGGTAGACCAGCAGGCGTTGGAATATTTGTCACGCGATCTGGAGATAGTCGATCTTGCCAGCAACCCGGCTCGGGTTGAGAAATTATGGGAGGCCTGCGCGCTTCCCGACTATCGGCGCATTACGCCCGCCCAGCACGCCGATCTCATTGCCACCCTCTTTTCCGACCTGGTGCGCTATGGCACGGTGAAAGAGGACTTCCTTGCCGAACAGGTGCATCGCGCCGATCGGACGGACGGCGAGATCGACACGCTTTCGGCGCGAATCGCGCAGATAAGGACTTGGACCTATGTGTCGAACCGGCCCGACTGGCTTGCCGATCCGACACACTGGCAAGAAAAGACGCGGGAAATCGAAGATCGATTGTCCGACGCGTTACATGAGAGGTTGACGAAACGCTTTGTTGATCGCAGGACATCTGTGCTCATGAAGCGCCTGAGAGAGAATGCGATGCTGGAAGCTGAAATCAGTGTGAATGGGGATGTCTTCGTCGAAGGGCATCATGTGGGACAGTTGACCGGATTCCGGTTCACGCCTGTTGCGGGAACCGAGGGGCCGGATGCCAAGGCCGTCCAGACAGCCTCCCAGAAGGCGCTGTCGCTGGAATTCGAGGCGCGCGCCGCGCGTATGCATGCGGCTGGCAACAGCGATCTTGCGATCAGCGCCGATGGCCTCGTGCGCTGGCTCGGCGATCCCGTGGCGCGTCTGTCGGGGAGCGATCATGTCATGCGTCCGCGCGTCATCCTGCTCGCCGACGAGCAGCTGACGGGCAATGCGCGCGATCATGTCGCGTCGCGCATCGAGCGCTTCGTGAACCATCATATCAGCACGATCCTGAAGCCGCTCGACGATCTCCAGCGCGCCGAGGATCTGCAGGGCCTCGCCAAGGGGCTGGCTTTCCAGCTGGTGGAGAATCTCGGCGTTCTGTTCCGACGCGACGTCACCGAAGAGGTGAAGTCGCTCGATCAGGATGCGCGCGCCTCCATGCGCCGCTACGGCGTTCGCTTCGGCGCCTATCATATTTTCGTGCCCGCATTGCTGAAGCCGGCTCCGGCCGAGCTCATCACGTTGCTATGGGCCTTGAAGAACGATGGCCTGGACAAGCCGGGCTACGGTGATTTGATCCCGGTTCTTGCTGCCGGCCGCACCTCGGTCGTCACCGATCCGGGCTATGAGCGCATGTTCTACAAGCTTGCGGGCTTCCGCTTCCTCGGCAAGCGCGCGGTCCGCATCGACATTCTCGAGCGCCTGGCGGATCTCATCCGCCCGCTCTTGCAGTGGAAGCCCGGCCAGGCTTCGCGCCCGGAAGGCGCTTATGACGGCCGCCGCTTCACCACGACGACCGCCATGCTCTCCATCCTCGGCGCAACGCTCGAGGACATGGAGGAAATCCTCAAGGGGCTCGGCTATCGCGCCGATTCCGTGAAGGCGGAGGAAGCAACCGCGTTCCTCGCTCAGCAGGATACAACGGCGAGCGCCGCGGCACCGGCTGCGGAGACCGTTGCCGAGAAGGCCGATCACGACGACGCCGATGCCGCAGCTGAAGAGCCGGCTAAGGAAGCAGAGACCGTTTCCCAGGAAGCAGGTGCTCCGGCCGATGCGCCGGCTGAGGCCGCCCCGGTGGCTACGGAAACCGATGCCGTTGCGGATGCCGCCGAGCCCGCGGAGCCGAAGCCGGTTCTGCTCTGGCGCCTGGGTGGCCGCAGCGACAATCAGCAGCGTCAGGGTGGCCGTGGTCATGGTGACCGTCGCGGCCAGCAGGGCGAGGGTCGCGGACAGCAAGGCAATCGCCGTGGTGGTGGCGAGCAGCAGGCAAACGCCAGCGAAGGCAACCGTGAGGGACGCGACCGTCGCGATGGCCGTGACAATCGCGGCGGCGACAAGGCACCGCGCGGCAACCGCGAGGGCGGCCGTCCCCAGCATCAGGGCAACCGCGGCGATCGTCAGGAGCGTGGCGAACGCAACGACCGGAACGATCGCAACAATCGCGGCGCGTCGCAGCCGTTGCGCTTCGAAGCCAAGCCGCCGCGCAAGGAAAAGCCGATCGATCCGGATTCTCCTTTCGCCAAGCTCGCTGCCCTCAAGGAGCAGATGAAGAAATAGCCCATGACAGACGAGAAACAGCCATTTTCCGGTTCGCGCCAGCGCATCGACAAATGGCTGTTCTTTGCCCGCATGGTGAAATCCCGCTCGCTGGCGCAGCTTTACGTTCAGAAGGGTAGCGTGCGGGTGAATGGCGAGCGGATCGCCCAGCCGAGTTTCGGCGTCAAGGCCGGCGACCGTATCGAGCTCTCGCTGGAGCGCCGGGATATCGTCCTCATCGTGCGTTCGCCCGGCGAGCGCAGGGGACCTTTCGAGGAAGCCAAGCTGCTCTATGAGGATCTGACGCCGCCGCCGGATGAGACAAAACGCCTCACCCCGTTCGAGCAGGCGCTGCGCGCGCCGGGAAGCGGAAGGCCCACCAAGCGCGATCGCCGTGCAATCGATCGCCTGATCTCGGACGACGATTAGAAAACTCTGCCTGTGTCGGGCCGCTTTCAAGATTGTTTGTCCTTGAAATTGGCCGATAAAGTCGATACCTCACCATCAACCTGCCGGTAACCAGCCGGGCGGCGCGTTTGCGTGTGGCGCATGCGTTTGTCCGTTCGGCTCCGCGGGACGGCGCGACGTTCCAGGTTGCGCATCCGCGAAGGCTAAAGACATTCCTGGAGTGCTTCATGACATATGTCGTGACCGATAATTGCGTCCGCTGCAAATATACTGATTGCGTGGAAGTCTGCCCTGTTGACTGCTTCTACGAAGGCGAGAATTTTCTCGTCATCCATCCCGACGAATGCATCGATTGCGGCGTCTGCGAACCGGAATGTCCCGCCGAGGCAATCAAGCCCGATACGGAGCCGGGCCTCGACAAGTGGCTGAAGATCAACACGGAATATGCCGCCATCTGGCCGAACATCACGGTCAAGCGCGACCCGCTGCCGGAAGCTAAGGAGATGGACGGCGAGGAAGGAAAGTTCGAGAAGTATTTCTCGGCGAACCCCGGAAGCGGCGACTGATCGAGGGCCGTGACAGGCCGTCGATAAAGGTGTAGTCGATATCGCAGAAAGCGAATCATTGCCGTTGGGTCGCATGGCGGTCAACGTGGCGTTTTTGGCGCGCACGCAGCAAATTATTGATTTCCTCAGATTTTTGTGATAGGTTCCTCACACTGATCCACAGCGGCATTACGCATGCCCAAAACCATCACGAAAGCAAATCACCAATCCGTACGCGGTTTCCTTGACATATCAACGATTTGTGTTGTCGGGTCCTAGATCGCGATGGGTGGGTTTCTGTTTGCATAAGTCTGGCTGGACCAGGATGAAGTGACCCGACGGTTCGTCCGTCTCATCCGGGCCTGACTGACCCGGCACCCGGCCCAACCGGGCGCATAACAGGGAGTTTTTGAAAAGAATGACGACCCAGCAGAAAAAACCTTCAGCAGCACGCCATGGCTTCAAGACTGGTGAAGCGATCGTTTATCCGGCCCACGGTGTCGGCACGATCACTGCCATCGAAGAACAAGAAGTCGCAGGCATGAAGCTCGAGCTGTTCGTAATCGACTTCGAGAAAGACAAGATGCGCCTGAAGGTACCGGTGGCCAAGGCCATGAGCATCGGCATGCGCAAGCTTTCCGAGACGGATTTCGTTGAGCGGGCGCTGAAGGTCGTGCAGGGCAAAGCCCGCGTGAAGCGCACCATGTGGTCGCGTCGCGCCCAGGAATATGATGCCAAGATCAATTCCGGCGATCTGCTTTCCATCGCTGAGGTGGTTCGCGATCTTTATCGCGCCGAGAACCAGCCGGAGCAGTCCTATTCCGAACGCCAGCTCTATGAAGCTGCGCTCGATCGCATGGCGCGCGAAATTGCAGCCGTCAACAAGATGTCGGAAACCGAAGCCGTTCGCCTTGTCGAGGTCAATCTCAACAAGGGTCCCAAGCGCGGCAAGGTCGTCGACGACGACGATTCCCAGGACGAAGCCGCATAAGGCTAAGTGCGCCAATTCTAGCTTCAAAAAACCCGGCCTTCGTGCCGGGTTTTTTCTTTGGAACCTTTTTGCTTCTGCCGCGTTTAAGCCTCGTGTTAGCGGTCGGTGTGGGTGCTCTCCTGTGGGGAGGGGTTTCCAAGCAGGCCGTATTTATCGACATTCACGAGGACCGGCCTATGCGTTTTCATCCGAAACCCCCCGGCGATCTGAACATGCTTCAATCGCCAGATCCATTCGCTGAGATCGAACAAGACTAGTCATCGATTATCCGGCGAACCGGATATCGGTTTCCAATTTGAATTTCATTCATTGATTTCCATCCGAGCAGCGATGTTCGGAAACGATACTTGCTGCCCTTTTCGTCGACCGCGGGATTAGAGACGATTTGAGGCCGAACCTTAGGAGATGCGTATGACGAACATGTCTGCAGATCGACGTATGATCAAAGTCGCGATGGCTGCTCCCTATCTCGATCGCGACGAAGAGCATAATCTTGCCATACGCTGGAAGGATCACGATGATCGCGGCGCCCGCAACCAGATAGCAACCGCGCATATGCGCCTCGTCATTTCCATGGCGGGCAAGTTTCGCAATTTCGGACTACCGATGAGCGATCTCGTACAGGAAGGCTATGTCGGCCTCCTTGAGGCAGCTGCCCGCTTCGAACCGGAACGGGAAGTTCGCTTCTCGACTTATGCAAGCTGGTGGATCCGCGCTTCGATCCAGGACTATATTTTGCGCAATTGGTCCATCGTGCGTGGTGGCACGAGTTCAGCGCAGAAGGCACTATTCTTCAATCTTCGCCGCCTGCGCGCCAAGCTCGCTCGCAGCAATTCGAGCGTTACCGTCCAATCTATCCACGAGGAAATCGCGGTTGCGCTTGGCGTCAGCCTTTCCGACGTGCAGACCATGGATGCGCGCCTTTCCAGCAACGATACGTCCCTGCAGGCGCCGTCGATATCGAGCGATTCCGAAAGCGCCGAGCGTATCGATTTTCTCATCAGCGACGAGCCGCTTCCGGACGAGCAGGTATCCGACATGATCGATGGCGAGCGCCGTCGCATCTGGCTTGCCTCGGCGCTGAAGCATCTCAACGAACGCGAGATGAAGATCATCCAGGCACGACGCCTCGTCGAAGATGGAGCGACGCTCGAGGAACTCGGCGCCGATCTTGGAATCTCCAAGGAGCGCGTGCGTCAGATCGAAAGCCGTGCAATGGACAAGCTCCGCAACGCGCTGGTGGATGCGGATCCCCGCATGGCGAGCTACGCCTAAGACGGATCTTCTCCCGTCCGGGAGAAGATAGAACGCTTACTATTCCGAGATAATCTTGACCTTGTCGCCCGGTGCAATCGTTGCCCCGGTCGGTAGGGCATTCATCAGTTTGAACAAATCGAGCTTGCGGTCGGTGCCCATCATGCGGGCGGCAAGCGTCGTGATCGTGTCGCCGGGCTTGACGGTGACGACGCGGACCCTGAGCGGCTTCAGCGATGCCGCCTCTTCCTGCGTCATATGCCGGAAACTCGACCGCAGCACGTCCGCCGTCTGGTTGAGCTGGGCGATATTCCCCTTCGGCACGGCCGTCAGGAAGCGGAAGATCTGCGTGCGGTCGCGGATGACGGTGACATCGAAATCCCAGCGATCGGCGGAAGCGCGCGCGGTGGCGGCCGGCATGCCGTTGACGGTGATCGACTGGATTGAGGAGGGATCGAGGCCCGTCACCCAGCCGCTGGAAATATAGTTCGTCAGGTTCTGGTTCTGGCTGTCGGCCACACCGTCGAAACGGATGGCGATATCGCCTGGGCCGGTTGCCATCACGGCTTCGACCTTGTTGTCGATGCGAAAATCGGGCGGCACGTCGAAGCGGATGCCGAGGCCGCCATGCAGGAAGGTCTGGCCGCGGACATAGCCTTCCTCGGGGCTGTCGCCATAGAGCAGGCCATCGATGCCGTTCAGGTAATAATCGCGGCCGATGTCGCCGACTTTGCCTTCCTCGCCGAATTCGCGGGCATGCGCCTTGGCAAGATCGATGCGCTGCGGCGTGCTCGGGTGGCTCGAAAGGAAGTCCAGACTCTGGTCGGCATCGGAATTGGCCGACATGAAGCGGCTGTAGTCTTCCATGGCGTTGAGGAAGCGGGCGGCGGCATACGGATCGTAGCCGGCCTGGCCGAGCGTGCGGATGCCGATCTCGTCGGCCTGGAGTTCCTGCTGGCGCGAGAAGGCGGCGAGACGCAGCTTGCCGCGCGCGAGCGCCTGCTTGCCGGCCAGATCGCTCGACAAAACCTCCGAAACAACGCGGCTGGCGATGACTTCGGCTTCCTCGCGCTTCTGCCGCTCGATGCCGTGATTGGCTGTCACGTGCGCCATTTCGTGCGACAGCACGGCAGCGACTTCGGAAGCATCATTGGCAAGCGCCAGAAGGCCGCGCGTCACGTAGAGGTAGCCGCCCGGAAGCGCGAAGGCGTTGATCGAGGGCGAATTGAGGATAGTGATGCGGTAGGACTGCTGCGGATTTTCCGACACGCTGGTCAGGGCGCCGGCGATGCGGGCAACGAGGCGCTCAGTTTTGGCATCCTTGTATTCGCCGCCATAGCTTGCGAGGATGCGCGGATGCTCGCGTGCGCCCATCTGCGCGCGCGGGTCGTTTTTCTGCACCTCGGAGACGATCTGCGGATTAGCGGAGGGCGAGACGCTTGGCTGATAGGATTGATCCATCACCGTCTGGCAGCTGTCCAGCACCATGGCAGCGACAAGGAGCGGGGCTAGGCGGCGCAAACGGGCTGCGACGGTCACGCTGATCCTACGTGCTGCTAATTCGCTCTGCTTCAGTACCAGTGTCCCACTCATTTCGCTGCCATGCCGGCTCGGCGCCAAATCCGGTTGATCGTTACCGGGCTGATCATCGTCGCGCGCCGATAGAGGTTGCCTGCATCCCCTTCGATCCGCGTCTGCCCGGACGGTCTCCAGCCCTTGCTGTAGCCGATTTTGGCACCGGTTGCATAGCGAGACTCCGTTTAAATGTGGCAGCGTTGTATTTTAGCAAGCATTTCCCAGGACTTTCAGCCGCTTCGCACGACGAAATTAAGGCAGAGCGGGCAACAAGATGCTGCAGCGCAATCAATGCTGCAGAAATGTGGTCAGTGCCGGAATGTCGCCTGTCTCGAGGAAGGTCTTTATGGGGGCGGCAAGCCTGATCGTGCCGCCATCGATAAACACGGCATGGTCGGCAAGACGCCGCACCTCGGCCGGGTCGTGCGAGACGATCAGCACCGTATTGCCGCTCTCGCGATGCAGGGTTTTCAAAAGTTCGACCATGCCGGAGCGCAGGCCGGGATCGAGGGCGGCGAAAGGTTCGTCCAGCAGCAGGATCGGCTTGTCGCGCACGAGCGCCCTTGCGAAAGCGGCGCGCTGCCGTTCGCCGCCGGAGAGCGTTCCCGGCCTGCGCTTCTCGAAGCCGGGCAGTCCGACGCGCGCCAAGGCCTCCGAGACCCTTTGCCGGTCCTGTGCAGAAAGCTTCAATGATGGGCTGATGCCGAGACCGACATTGGTGAAGAGATCGAGATGGGCAAAGAGGTTGTTGTCCTGGAAGACCAGCGACACGGGCCGTTCCGCAGGGTGGAGGCCGGTCACATCCTGCCCCGCCAGCAGCACGCGGCCGCGATCGGGCTGTTCGAAGCCGGCCAACAAATTGAGAAAGGTCGACTTGCCAGACCCCGACGGTCCGGCAATGGCGACGATCCTGCCCTGCGGCAATGCGCAGTCAAAGCGAAAGTCATGCGTGCCGAGGCGCAGCTCGACTCCGGCCATGGCGATACCCTGTTGCTTCATGTCGTTGCCGTCAGTCATTTCTCTTGCTTTCGGAATCGCGCGCGCCTTGGCCCGCCGTGCCGGCGATGGTCAGAAGAAGACAGACCAGGCCGAGGATCAAGGCATACCCATCGGCGTCGTTCGTGCGGTAGCTGCCGAGCTTGCTGTAGACCAGCCATGGCAGGGTCATCAGGCTGTCCGAGCCGAAGAGCGCCACCGCGCCGAGGTCGCCGAGCGACAACGCCATGGCGAAGGAGAGCGCGGTGAAGAGCGGCTTGCGCAGACCCGGCCAATCGATCAGGCGAAGACGGGCGATGCCGTAAAGGCCGAGGCTTGCGGCCAGCCGTTCGGTGCGGCGGCGATGGACTGCATAGGCCGGTTCGATGACGCGGATGACGAAGGGCAACGCCATCAGCGCATTGATAACAACGATGAGGATGGCGGCAAAGCGGCTGGGATCACCCAATGGTCTCAGCGCCAGAAACCAGCCCGTTGCCAGCACGATCGGCGGGATCAGCAGAATAAGGGACGAGCTTGCACTCAAGGCGAGCGCCAGGCCGCGCAGGCTGACGGTCTTGCGGCGATCGACCGATATCGCCGATCGGGCGCGGATGATGGCAAAGGATAACAAGACCGCCAGAAGGCCGGCGGAGAGCGCGATTGCCAGGCTCGTGACGGCCGCTTGCAAAAAGATCGGCTGGCCGGCGAGTTTCAGAAGATTCGCCTCAAAGCCGGTCACGACGACGGAAGCGAGCGGCAGACCGAGAAAGAGCGTGGCGGCCGACAGCACGCCGGCGTCGGTCCACCGTGCGGCTGTCCTTTGCCCATCGATGCGGTGGAGCGCGCGGCCGCTGGTCAGCCCGTGATCGTCTGGCGCGCGAAACAGCGTCATGGCGCTAAGGACGAGGAGAGTGACGGCGATCTGAAGCAGCGACAGCATTACGGCGCGGCCGGGGTCGAAATCGAAGCGCAGCGCCTGATAGATCGCCACTTCCAGCGTCGTCGCGGCCGGTCCGCCGCCGAGAATCAGGACGAGCGTGAAGCTGGTGGCGCAGAGCATGAAGATCAGGCCGGCAATGCCGGGGATGAGGCCGCGCAGGACAGGCCATTCGATGAAGCGAAAGACCGAGGCGGGCCGCATGCCGAGCCCGCCGGCGACAAGCCAGTATTCCGCCGGTACGCGCTCCAGCCCGGCCAGCATCAGCCGGCAGGCGAGCGGCATGTTGAAGAAGACATGGGCCAGCAGGATGCCGGCGAGACCATAGATGCTGACGGGTTGCGATAGGCCAAGCGTAGTAAGCGCCTGATTGATGAGCCCTTGCCGGCCCCAGATGCCGAGCAGGCCGAGCGCGCCAATCAGCACCGGCAATCCCATCGGAACCGCCATCAGCCGGAGCAGCCACAACCGGCCGGGAAAATGCGGCTGGCGCGCCAACGCCCGGGCGACCGGTAGGGCGAGCACCACGGAGAGAAGCGTCGAGAGCACCGCCTGCAGCAGCGTGAAGCGCAGGACGCGCAGCAGATAGGGATCGGTCAGCGTGGTGTCGCCGCCGGATTCGATGCTGGCGGCCAAGAGGGCAAAAACGGCGACCCCGACGAAGAGCACGATGCCGGCGAGGCTAAGCGCCCCGCCGGAAATGGCGCGTCTTCGTTCGGGTGCCGCGAGCATGATCAGCGCGTCAATTGCCGCTGGTGGCGGCCAGCCATTCGTCGATCCAGGCCTTGCGGTTCTTGTCGACGTCGGACGGGCTCATCAGGAAGGTCTTCGACGGCACGACGAGTTTGCTGAAGGCATCCGGCAGCGGCTCGGAGGTGGCCGAGACCGGCATCATCCAGTTGCTTGTCGGGATGATGTCCTGGAAGCTGGGGGAGATCATGAACTTCAGGAAGTCGCGGGCAAGGTCCTTGTTCGGCGAGGATTTGATGAGGCCGGCGACCTCGATCTGGATATAGTGTCCTTCCGAGAAGGCGGCCGCCTGATAACGATCGGTCTTGTCCTCGATCATGTGATAGGCCGGTGACGTCGTATAGGAGAGCACCAGCGGTGCCTCGCCCTTGGTGAAGAGGTCATAGGCTTCCGACCAGCCGGGGGTGACCGTCAGGATGCGGCCCTTGAGCTTCGTCCAGGCATCGGCCGCCTTGTCGCCATAGATCGACTTCACCCAGAGCAGAAGCCCGAGGCCCGGCGTCGAGGTGCGCGGGTCTTCGATAACGATCTTCTGCGCGGGATCGCCCTCGACGAGATCCTTCATGCTCTTCGGGGGATTCTTGACCGTCTGGCTGTCGTAGATCACGGCGAAATGGCCGTAGTCGTAGGGCACGAAGACGTCATCCTTGAAATCGCCGGGGACCTTAAGCGCGGAAGTGTCAACGCCGCTTGCATCGAAAAGGCCGGTGTCCTTGGCTTCGTCGACGAGATTGGTGTCGAGGCCGAGAACGACATCGGCCTTGGTGCCCGCGCCTTCCAGCTTCAGGCGCGACAGAAGCGCGACGCCATCTGTGACGCTAACATAGTTGACCGTGCAGCCGCAGGTCTTTTCGAAGGCGGCCTTGACCTTGGCGCCCGGCCCCCAATCGGCGGTGAAGCTCTCATAGGTGTAGATGGTCAGAGCTTTGTCGGCCGCTGCAGCAGGCTGTGCGGCGAAAAAGCTTGTTCCGGCGGCAAGGGCCAGGCCGGTGAAGAATGACAATAGCGAACGGTGTTGCATGACAGCGCCTCCTCCTGGAGCCGGATGATTTTAGGTCTATGGACCTAAAATCTGAATCCGCTCTAAAATCAAATAATTAGAGCATGATGTTGCCCGAAAGCCGTTTACACTTTTCGGCATCATGCTTTAGGTTTCGTCTTGAAGGGGAAAGGGCGCCATGATTTCGTCACGCGTCTAATCCCTCCGCCGGTGTTAGCCGGATCAGGTTCCGCGGGTTGGCCCGGTAAAAGCCTCTCAGCCGGATGTCCGGAAGGACATAAGGCACCCCGTTAGAGCGTCGGCAGATTTAGCCTTGCGACGAAGGGATGACAAGGAAAATGATTCCCTTGTCGATTGCAGGCGGGCGATCTTACTCGGCCGCGTGAGCGGCCGCCGTCGGGCTTTCGATTTTCTTCACGGCGCCCGGAAGCTGCACGTTTCTCAACGACAGTGAGGTCAGAAGGCCGATGAGGCAGATGCCGGCAGCCGTCAAGAACAGCGGGCTGAAGGCGCTTGCATAGGCGGTGGCGACGGCCTCGCGGGTCGCCTCGGGCAATGCGGCCATCATTTTCGGCGTCAGCTGCTCGATGTCGGATACGCCCGCGATGGAGATGCCGACATTGCCGAGCTTGGCGGCGATGATGGCGCCGTAGATGGAAATGGCGATCGAGGCGCCGCCCATGCGCGAGAGCGTGACGGCGCCGGTTGCAGCGCCGACGTCACGGGCAGCGGCTGCGTTCTGCACGCCGATGACGGGCACCTGCTGCGCAAGACCGATGCCGATGCCGTGCAGCAGCATCAGGCCGCCGATGAAGACGATGGGCGTGCCGGCAGGCAGGAAGGCGAACGAGCCAAATGCGATGGCGCTGCAGGCAGCACTTGCGATGGCAAAGGGCTTGTAGCGGCCTCTGGCCGCGATCAGCCTGCCGGCCGATAGCGAGCCGCAGACGATACCGCCAGTCAGGAGAATGAACAGCAGGCCGGCCATCGAGGGCGAAAGGCCTGTCGTCGTCTGCAGGAAGAGCGCGAAATAATTGACCATCCCGATGGCAACGGCGCCGCTGGTGATCGAAATGATCAGCAGGAGGCCGAATGTCGGATTGCGGAACAGCGTCATCGGCACGATCGGCTCAGGAGCGCGGCGCTCGATGAAGACCCAGGCGATGGCGCAGATCATGCCGAAGGCGATGATGCCGAGGCACTGTGGCGACAGCAGTGATCCGAAGAGTTCGGTGCCGTCGGCGGCAAGCACGATGCTCGTCGTCGTCAGCGCAAGAACGATTGCGCCGGCATAATCGATCTTCGGGCGGCGGGGCGGCTTGCGATAGGGGAGCATGGTGGCGAGACCCGCCAGCACGACAAAGCCGATCGGCACGTTGACGAGAAAGATGGAGCGCCAGCCGAAGAGGTCGCTCATCGTGCCGCCGAGAACGGGGCCGATGGCGCCGGAGGCCATCAGCACGAGGCTCGAATAGCTCTGATAGCGGGCGCGTTCCCGCGGCTCGAACAGGTCGGCATTGACGGCGAAGATCGACACGAGGATGCCGCCGCCTCCCAGCCCCTGAAGGACGCGGGCGGCAATCAGCGTATTCATCGAAACGGCAAGGCCGCAGACGGCGGAGCCGATCGTGAAGATCGCGATCGCCATCATCATCACATATTTGCGGCCGAAGAGATCACCGAGCTTGCCGTAAACGGGCATGACGGCGGAGAGCGAGAGAAGATAGGCCGATCCGATCCAGCCGAAGCGTTCCAGATGCCCGAACTCGCCGACGATCGTCGGAAGCGCCGTCGAGACGATCTGGTTGTCGAGCGTGGCCATGAACATGGCAGTCATCAGAAACAGGAAGAGTATAAGCCGCCGTTTATGATCCGCCACGAGCGGCGCGAACGTTGTCTGCATGTCCATGGGGTAAAAAATCCGAGCTTGCCCGAAACGCTGCGCGGTCGATCGAATGCGCGGGACGCCCCGGTTTTCATACTTGATACATATGTGCCATTAGCATATAAATGTCAACGACAGGTGAATGCTGTTTGCATGTTTTATTTCTTTTCCGCCTCTGGTATGGTGGAAAGATGACATCTGCGACGAATACACGTGAAGTTGAAGCCCAGGCCCTGACCGATGACGAGAATCTCCTGCGCATCGGCCATGCCATGACGCGCATGCGTCTCCTGACGGGACGCCGCATGATCGGCAGGCTTGCCATCCAGAGTGTTGCGCCGGGGCTCGAGCTTTCGCATCTCGACGTGCTCGATGTCGTGCGGCGGGCGGAGGCGACGGGCGAAGTCACCGTCGGCACGATCGCCGAGATGCTGCGCATCGATCCCTCGCGGGCGAGCCGCATCGTTGCCGACATGGTGACGCGCGGCGTGTTGCGACGCAAGGCATCGCAGGCGGATGCGCGGCGCATTGTCGTGATATTGACCGCGCTCGGGCAAAGACTGCTGTCGGAGATCCAGGCACAGAAATATTCCGTCATCGGCAGCATCTTCGCCGACTGGACGCCGGAGGAGATCGAGAGTTTCTCGCTGCTGTTCGATCGCTACGTCAGTGGTTACGAGCAGGTTTTCCAGGCGCGCCTCAAGGAAACGGACGACTGAACCGTCGTTGCTGCCGTTCTTACCCATGGCGCTCTTCCCTAGGGATATGAGTTTGCGCTATGGGCATGCCTCATGAGCCAGTCCACCACCTTCACCATCCTGCTCGGCGGCGAGCTTCGCCTGACGGAGCGGTTGCGCGCCGCCATTTCCGGCAGCCGTTTCATCGCAGCTGATGGCGGCATGCGCCATGCGGTCGCGCTCCAGGTGCAGCCTGAGCTGTGGGTTGGCGATTTCGATTCCACGCCGGCCGATTTGCAAGCTGCGTTTCCCAATGTGCCCAAGCAGCCTTATCCAGCGGCAAAGGCGGCGACCGACGGCGAGATTGCCGTCTCAGAAGCGATCGATCGCGGTGCCACGAGGCTGATTCTCGCGGGCGCCATGGGCGGTGAACGCTCCGATCATGCCATCCAGCATCTGCTTTATGGCATCCGCTTGGCCGAGAAAGGCTTCGATGTCCTGCTGACATCGGGTGACGAGGAGGCGGTGCCGCTGCCGCCAGGCGGCCTCACGCTGGCGCTCCCGGCCGGCTCGCTGTTCTCAGTCCTCGGTTTTAGCGACCTGACGGGCCTTTTCATCGGCAATGCCCGCTATCCCTTGCGTGATTTCCATTTGCCCTTCGGCGTATCGCGCACCATTTCCAATGTGGCGGAAGGCGACGTGCGCTTTTCGCTTGGCAGCGGCAGGGCGATCGTTCTTGCCCGCCCCTATGATCTCAGTGGAGTCTGACTTTGGCCCCTCCCATTCTGAAACTCGACGACATCTTTTTGAGCTTTGGCGGCGCGCCATTGCTTGCTGGTGCCGCGCTGCAGGTGGAGTCAGGCGACAAGATCTGCCTTGTCGGCCGCAACGGTTCGGGCAAGTCGACGCTTTTGAAGATCGCGGCCGGCCTTGTCGAGGCGCAGTCGGGCGAAGTGTTCCGCCATCCGTCTTCGACCGTGCGCTATCTCGAACAGGCTCCGGATTTCGTCGGTTACAAGACGGTTGCCGCCTATGCCGAGGCCGGCCTCGGACCTGGCGATGACCCCTATCGCGTCACCTATCTCCTCTCGCATCTCGGCCTGACCGGCGAGGAGGACCCGAACAATCTCTCGGGCGGCGAGGCCCGCCGCGCGGCTCTTGCGCGCGTTCTGGCGCCGGAACCGGATATTCTGCTGCTCGACGAGCCGACGAACCACCTGGACCTGCCGACCATCGAATGGCTGGAAGGCGAGTTACAGAAGAGCCGCAGCGCGCTCGTGCTGATCTCGCACGACCGCCGTTTCCTCGAAAAGGTTTCGACCGCGACCGTTTGGCTCGATCGCGGCACCTCACGCCGTCTAGACAGGGGATTTGCCCATTTCGAAGCCTGGCGCGATCAGGTGCTCGAGGCCGAGGAGCTGGAGCAGCACAAGCTCGGCAAGCAGATCGAGCGCGAGGAGCACTGGCTGCGCTACGGCGTGACGGCGCGGCGCAAGCGCAACATGCGTCGTCTTGGCGAGCTGCACGACATGCGTTCCCGCTATCGCGGCCATAAAGGCGCTCTGGGCACCGTGCAGGCCGCCGCGTCTGATGCGCAGGAGAGCGGCAAGCTGGTGATCGAGGCGGACAAGATCACCAAGACCTATGGTGACAGGGCTATCGTCGCGCCGTTTTCGATCCGCGTGCATCGCGGCGATTGCATCGGTCTCGTCGGCCCGAACGGCGCCGGCAAGACGACACTTCTGAAGATGCTGACGGGTCAGCTCGAGCCGGATAGCGGCACGGTGAAGCTCGGCACCAATCTGGAAATCGCGACACTCGATCAGAAGCGCGAGGAGCTTAATCCGGAAGATACGCTCGCCAACTATCTGACCGACGGTCGCGGCGAGAACCTGCTTGTCAATGGTGAGCAGCGGCATGTGACCGGCTACATGAAGGAATTCCTGTTCCAGCCGGAGCAGGCGCGCACACCGATCAGGAATCTCTCCGGCGGCGAACGGGCCCGGCTGATGCTGGCGCGCATCCTATCGCGGCCGACCAATCTCCTGATCCTCGACGAACCCACCAACGACCTCGACATCGAGACGCTCGATCTGCTGCAGGAAATCGTTTCCGGTTTTTCCGGTACCGTCATCCTCGTCAGCCATGACCGCGATTTCCTCGATCGCACCGTGACCTCGACGATCGCGCCCGCCAACCCGGAAGAGCCTGATGGACGCTGGATCGAATATGCCGGCGGCTATTCCGACATGCTCGCTCAGCGCAAGGGCGCGATCGAGGAACGCAGGCGAGCGGAAAAGGGGGCCGAAAAGCCGAAGGCGGCCGAAGCTTCATCGTCGGGCGGCGAGGGCTCGAAGGGCAAGGGCAAGCTGTCCTACAAGCAGAAATTTGCGCTGGAAAACCTGCCGAAGGAGATGGCCAAGGCGGAAGCCGAGATTGCCGCCCGTGAGCAGAAAATGGCCGATCCGAACCTTTTTTCCAAGGATCCTGCAACCTTCAATCGCCTCGCGGCGGAGATGGAAAAGCTGCGGGAAAGCCTTGTCAGCATGGAGGAAGAGTGGTTCGAACTCGAAATGCTGCGCGAGGAATTGGAGGGCTGATCGCCTCGGCCGACGCATCTTATAAGCGTCCTTCCATATAATGAAAACAAACGGTTGCGTTTGGTCGCGTCCGCGTCATTCCCTGTTGTCCAATTCGATAAACCGTTTATACATTAACGCGTGATGCCGGCCCCGAGGGCTGGATAATGCTCGGGCCGCAGCGGCCCGAGGCGCATGTTGGGGAAGTCCGAAGAGACCTGATTGGAATGCGCCTGCTGGCGGCAGGTCCTTCGCGGAAAGTTGCAGACAAATTTCGTGAGCGCTTACCGTGATGACGGCGCCTCTTGCCGTATGCGGTTTTTCGAGGGGGGCTTCATGCCGATGCTGCCGCGTGCCGTTTTGTTCAGCTGTGTTCTTGCCGTTTTCTCAGGCGCCCAGGCGCTGGCGCAGGGTGCGCCGCCGGCCCCGCCGGTGACGGTCGCCAAACCCATCGTTCGCGATGTTGTCGACAGCGATGAGTTCATCGGGCGCTTCCAGGCGGTCGATGAAGTTTCCGTGCGCTCGCGGGTGGGTGGCTATCTGCAGGAGGTGCATTTCAAGGATGGCGCCATGGTCAAGCAGGGTGACCTGCTTTTCGTCATCGACCAACGGCCGTTCATCACAACGCTGAACGAATCGACGGCCTCGCTCGAGGTGGCGAAATCGTCGCTGACGCTAGCCGATGCACAATTCAAGCGGACGGAATCCCTGTCGACGACGGGCAGCCAGTCGGCCTCGACCCTGGATGACCGCCGTCGCGACCTCCTTTCCGCGCAGGCGAATGTGCGTGGTGCGCAGGCAGCCGTCGATCGCGCTAATCTCGACATGGATTTCACCAAGATCACTGCGCCGCTCAGCGGTCGGATTGACCGTCGGCTGATTTCGGTCGGCAACCTCGTGCAGGCCGATCAGACCGTGCTGACCACCATCGTCTCGCTCGATCCCATCGATTTCTACTTCGACGTCGATGAGCGCCGGCTGCTTTCCTATGCCGATGAGGCCCGCAAGAACGGCAGCGCCTTGCAGCAGGGCGGCGGCGGGCTCGACGTGACCGTGACGATTGCCGATCAGCGGCAGAAGCCATTCAAGGGCAAGCTCGACTTCGCCGAAAACCGCGTCGACAACGAGACGGGCACGATCCGCGTCCGCGCCCGCTTCCCGAATCCCGATCTCACCCTGCAGCCCGGCCTGTTCGGACGCGTTCAGGTGCGAGGCTCGAACAGTTATAAGGCGATCCTGGTGCCAGACGAAGCTATCGGCTCGGACCAGAACCAGCGCGTCGTCTATGTCGCCGATACCGCCGGCAATATCACGCCGAAGCCGGTGCGCCTCGGGCCGAAGCTCTATGGCTATCGCGTCATCCGTGACGGCATGACCGGTGACGAAACGATCGTCGTCAACGGGCTGATGCGCATCCGGCCGGGCGCCAAGGTGACGCCGCAGCTGATCGAACTGCCGCAGCAGGCGACGAATGACGAGCCGCCGGCCCAGGCCGATGTACAGGGGACGAACCAATGAGGTTTTCCCATTTCTTCGTCGATCGACCGATTTTCGCATCGGTTCTATCCATCGTGCTGTTGATCGTCGGCGGCATCGCCTATTTCCAGCTGCCGGTGGCGCAATATCCCGAGGTTGCGCCTCCCACAATCGTAATTCGCACCTCCTATCCCGGCGCCGATGCGCAGACCATTGCCGATACGGTGGCGACTCCGATCGAGCAGGAAATCAACGGCGTGGAGGACATGCTTTATATGTCCTCCTATTCCAGTGCCGATGGCTCGATGTCGCTGACGATTACGTTCAAGCTCGGCACCGATCTCGACAAGGCGCAGGTGCTGGTGCAGAACCGCGTCGCCATTGCCGAGCCGCGTCTGCCCGACGATGTCCGCCGCATCGGCATCACCACGGTCAAGAGTTCGCCGGACCTGATGATGGTCGTGCATCTCCTGTCGCCGAACAACCGTTACGACCAGCTCTATATTTCCAACTACGCACGCACGCGCATCCGCGACATTCTCGTCCGACTGGACGGGGTCGGCGATGTGCAGCTGTTCGGTGAGCGGCAATATTCGCTGCGCATCTGGCTCGATCCGGAAAAGCTTGCCGCCTACGGCATGACCGCAGGCGATATCGTGCAGGCGCTTCGGGACCAGAACGTGCAGGTCTCGGGCGGTGCGATCGGTGGGCCGCCGGTTTCGGGCACCAATGCCTTCCAATATACGGTGACGACGCAAGGGCGCTTCTCCGATGCGCGGCAATTCCGCTACGTCATCGTGAAGGCGACGGGCAATGGCCGCCTCGTGCAGCTGCAGGATGTCGCGCGTATCGAGCTCGGCGCGCAGGACTATGTCACCAATAGCTATCTGAACGGCAGCCCGGCGGTCGCGCTCGGCGTGTTCGCCCGGCCCGGCACCAACGCGCTCGCCGCCGCTGCCGATATCCAGAAAACGATGGAGAGCCTGGCTCAGGATTTCCCGCAGGGGCTCGAATATCGCATCATCTATAACCCCACGGAATTCATCGCCGAGTCGATCCACGAGGTCTACAAGACCATCTTCGAGGCGGCGATTCTCGTTGCCATCGTCGTGCTGGTCTTTCTGCAATCGTGGCGGACGGCGATCATCCCGATCGTCGCCATCCCCGTGTCGCTGATCGGCACCTTCGCTTTCCTGCTTGCCTTCGGCTTTTCGCTGAACATGCTGACGCTGTTCGGCCTGGTGCTCGCGATCGGCATCGTCGTCGACGATGCGATCGTGGTGGTCGAGAATGTCGAGCGCAACCTCTCGCTCGGCATGACGCCGAAGGAGGCGTCACATGTGACGATGAACGAGGTGGGCACCGCCGTTCTGGCAATTTCGCTGGTGCTCATCGCCGTCTTCGTGCCGACCGCCTTCATTCCCGGTATCTCCGGGCAATTCTACCGGCAGTTCGCGGTGACGATTTCGGTCGCGACGGCGATCTCCTGCCTGAACTCGCTGACGCTCTCGCCGGCGATCGCCGCGATCGTGCTGCGCCCGCACAGTCACGAGAAATCCAACAATATCTTCGCGCGATTCGGCCGTGGTTTGGGTGATGGATTCAACCGGGGTTTCGAGCGGATGAGCGGAGGCTATTCCTGGATCGTCCGCCATCTGGTGACGACGTGGGCGGCGCTTGCCTGCGCGCTTCTCGTTTTTGCCGGGCTGCTCGCCGGCACATGGTACATGGGCCGGATCGTGCCGCAGGGCTTCGTTCCCACAATGGACCAGGGCTACGCGATCGTCGTCGTCCAATTGCCTGACGGGGCCTCGCTCGCGCGCACCAATGCCGTCATCCAGAAGGCGACCGATATCATTAACAAGACGCCAGGTATTGCCAATGCCGTCGCCTTTGCCGGTTTCAATGGCGCGACCTTCACCAATGCTTCGAATTCGGGCGTGATTTTCACGCCGTTCAAGCCGTTCGAGGAGCGGTTGAAAACCGGGGACTCGGCCACCAAGATCATCGGTCAGCTCTTCGGCAGCCTCCAGGGCATCCAGGAGGCCTTCATCATCGCCATTCCGCCACCGTCGATCCGCGGCGTCGGCAATTCCGGCGGCTTCAAGATGCAGATCATGGACCGAGAAAATCCGGATATGCGCCGCATCCTGCCGCTCGCCTACCAGATGATGGGTGCTGCCGCGCAGAACAAGGGCGTCAGCGGCGTCTTCACGACGTTTTCCGCCAACAGCCCGCAATATTTCCTGGCGATCGACCGCGACAAGGCACGTGCGCTCAATGTGCCGATCCCAAATATCTTCGAGACCCTGTCGATCAATCTCGGCACGTCTTACGTCAACGACTTCAACGCCTTCGGCCGCGTCTACCAAGTGCGGGCGCAGGCCGATCAGCAATATCGCATGGATCGCGAGGACATTCTGGCGCTGAAGGTGCGTTCGGCGACCGGGGCTCTGGTGCCGCTCGGCACGCTGGTCGATATCCGAGATACGACCGGGCCGACGCTCGTGCAGCGCTATAACATGTATGTCTCGGTCCCCCTGCAGGGCAATCCGGGGCCGGGGGTTTCCACCGGCTCGGCCCTCGACATCATGGAGGGGCTGGCGAAGAACCTCTTACCTTCGGGCACGACTTTCGAATGGACGGAACTCGCCTATCAGGAGAAGCATACCGGCAATACGGCGATCTATATCTTCGCCCTATCCGTCATCTTCGTGTTCCTGGCGCTGTCGGCGCAGTATGAAAGCTGGATCCTCCCGCTCGCGATCATCCTCATCGTGCCGCTGGCGGTTCTGGCGGCGTTGATCGGCGTGCATCTGCGAGGGATGGACAACAACATCCTGACACAGATCGGGCTCATCGTGCTGATCGGTCTTGCGGCCAAGAACGCGATTTTGATCGTCGAGTTTGCCCGGCAGGCGCAGCTCGAGGGAAAAAGCGCGGTAGAGGCGGCGATCGAGGCCAGCCATCTGCGTCTGCGTCCGATCCTGATGACGGCCTTCGCCTTCATCTTCGGTGTCGTGCCGCTGATGATCGCTACCGGCCCGGGCGCGGAAATGCGCCAGTCGCTCGGTACGGCCGTCTTTTCCGGCATGCTCGGCGTGACGTTGTTCGGCCTTTTTCTGACGCCGGTCTTCTACGTCGTCCTGCGCCGGCGGCGCAAGCAGGAGGAGGCTGCGCAGGAGTCCTCGGCTACCGACGCCGCGGCGCAATAATGCTCAGTAGAGCGACCGCGCGTTTCCCGTGAAACGCTCGGTCGATCCATGTTTCCGCTTCTACGCAGCTAAACGCGAAAAGACGCTCATTACTTCAGAGATGTGGATTGCGCGGCCGGTATTTCTTGACCAGCCGCTGATTGGTCTCCTTGGCGCCCGGCATGTTGGCGCTGAGGTAGACCGGCGGATCGCCATCCTTGCAGAGTTCGGCGGCGACATCGGCGAAGATGGCGTTCAGCACGCTGGCGCCGACGGCCGTCGATGCCGGTCCGACCTTCAGGCCGGTGCCTGGCAGGTCGATCATCGCGTCGCCCGGCGGCAGGCCGTTGTCCAGCACGATGTCGGCGATATCGGCAAGTTTCCTGCGCCCGTTGGCGATGGCCGCCGAGTAGGCAAGCGAGGTGATGGCGATCACCGTCGCGCCGATTTCGCGGCCATAATCCGCCGCCTCGAGCGGTGCCGCGTTGACGCCGGAGTTGGATGCGATGATCAGCACATCGCCCGGCTGCATGCCGTAACGCTCGAAGATCGGGCGGATGAGGCCTTCGGTGCGCTCATAGACAGAGCTGATGACGGCGCCTTCGTGCAGCATGGCGGATCCCACAAGCACGGGAATGGTGAAGGCAAGTCCCCCGGCGCGATAATGCACCTCTTCCGCTAGCATGTGCGAATGGCCGGTGCCAAAGACATAGACGCGGCGATCAGCGCGTGCGGCCGCGCAAATGGCGGCGGAAGCCCTGGACATGGGTTCGGCAAGCACCTCGCGCAGGGTTTGCAGCCGTCCGATAAGGGCGGAGAAATAATTGTCCGTGACTGCGCTCATGCCGAACGTCCTTGTATGCTGTGTCAGGCCGAAGGCTGACCGGAGATCCAGGTTTCCGTGACTTCGATGCCGTCGTTGATGTGAACGAGGTCGGCCCGGGCTCCTGGTGTCAGGTGGCCGCGATCGGCAAGCCGCAGGAAGCGGGCGGGATAGGAGGTCGCCATGCGCAGGGCTTCGGCCAGCGGCAGCTCGAGGATGTTGACGCCATAGCGGATCGTGGACGCCATATCCACATCGGAGCCGGCAAGCGTGCCGTCGTCGAGCGTCAGCTTGGAGCAATAGCCGCCCTTGGTGCGATAGACCGTGCGGCCGTTCAGCGTGAAGCCCGGAAGGTCGGTGCCGACGAGCGACATGGCGTCGGTGACGAAGAACAGCCGGCCTTCGCCGCGCTTGGCGCGCAGCGCGACTCTAAGCGCGATCGGCTCGACGTGATGGCCATCGGCGATGATGCCGCACCAGGGGGCGGAATGATCGATCGCCGCGCCGACGAGGCCGGGGGCACGATGACCCATTTGGCTCATGGCATTGAAAAGGTGAGTGACGCCGCGCGCACCGGCATCGAAACGCGCATTGGCCGCCTCCGCCGTGCAATCGCTGTGGCCGATACTGACGATGACACCACCTTCGCTGAGCGCCTGCACCTGCCGCTCCGTCACCTGCTCGGCCGCGATCGTGACCAGCAGCGTACCGATCGCCTCGCGGGCACGGATGAAAGTTCGGACATCGCTGTCTTCGACCGGACGCATCAGCTCGGCGAGATGCGCGCCCTTGCGGGCCGGCGCCAGATGCGGACCTTCGAGATGCAGGCCGGCGACGCCGCGATTGGCCTTCACGGCTTCAACGGCCGCTTCGATCGCCGCCGTGGTCGCGGCTGCCACATCGGTGATGAGGGTCGGCAGCAGCGATGTCGTGCCGTAGGGGCGATGTCCCGCGGCAATCATATACATGGATTCGGGCGATGGCGCGTCGTTCAGCATGCGGCCGCCGCCGCCGTTCACCTGCGCATCGATGAAGCCCGGAGAGAGAACGCCGCCCTTCAGCTGGATCATTGCGGCATTATCGGGCACATCGTTGACACCGGTGATGGCATGGATGCGGCCATTGCCGATGACAAGCGCACTGTCTTCATGAAAGCGGTCGCCATCGAAGATGCGGGCGCCGGTAAAGACCTTGTAGTCCATCACATGGTCTCCGTTACCTTGAGAAGATTAGCCGGCTTGTCAGGGTCGAAGCCCTTCCGCCGCGTGACCGACTCGATGAGACGATAATAGCACAGCAGCGACACCAGCGGATCGAGCAGGCCGTTGCCGGTGCTCGGCATGCGCAGGTTGATGCCGGCGAGCGGCGCGGTCGAGAAGGAGACGGCGGTTGCGCCGAGCTTCTGCAAGCGCTCCAGCGCCTGCGCATTGTTGGCAAAGGCGGCATCGTCGGGCGAGAAGGCGACGATCGGGAAGCCCGGCTGCACGAGGCGCATCGGGCCATGCATGAGTTCGGCCAGCGAGAAGGCCTCCGCATGCAGGCCGGCGGTTTCCTTGGCCTTCAACGCTGCCTCCAGCGCAATGGCGAAGGCAGGACCGCGCCCGCCGGTATAGAGCGAGGAGGCATTGAAAAGCACGTCCTCGGCGGCTTTGCCGTCGATGCCTGATGTCGCCGCAAGGGCTTCCGGCAGCTTCGCGAGACCAGCAGACAGCGTCTTGTCCTGCGAAATCGTTGCGGTGACGCCCGCGAGCGCGGCAACGGAGGCGATGAAGGATTTCGTCGCCGCAACGCTCTTTTCCGGTCCGGCGTTGAGGCCGAGCACGATGTCGGCTTCCTTGGCGAGCGGGCTGTCGGTGACGTTGACGACGGCGATCGTGGTTGCGCCGCCCTTCTTGGCCGCGGCCTGCAGCGCGATGATATCCGGGCTGCCGCCGGACTGGGATACCGTGAAGTGGACGCCTCCCTTCAGGTGAAGCGGTGCACCATAGACCGAGGCGATCGACGGGCCGACGGAGGCGACCGGAATGCCGCAGGAAATTTCGAAGAGGTATTTGAAGAAGGTCGCGGCATGGTCGGAAGAGCCGCGCGCCGCGGTCGTGATCAGCGAGGGGGGTCCGGAGGCGAAGAGCTTCGCGATCTCGGCAAAGGCGGGCTTTTCCTTCTCAAGCAGGGTTGCGACAACCTCCGGCGATTGTCCGGCTTCCGTCAACATCAGGGATTGGGTCTCGCTCATTGGTCATCTCCAATTCTCAATTCAGCAACAAAATCATAGGCATCGCCGCGATAGTGCGAACGTGTGTATTCAACGACGCGCTGGTCCGCGAGGCGCGAGACGCGTTCGATCAGCAGCGCGGGCGCCCCGGCCTTGACGGTCAGGATCGATGCGGAGGTGGGGTCGAGCGTCACGGCGGTCAGCCTTTGCTGGGCGCGCACGGGCCTGAAGCCCCTGGCGGACAGCGCATCATAGAGCGATCCTTCGGATATGGCTTCCTCGCCAAGGAATTTGATGGGCACGACGGCGCGCTCGATGGCAAGCGGCTGGCCGTCGGCCAGCCGCAGTCGGTCGAGCCGCAGCACGGGCTCGTCGAGGCCGAGGCCGAGCAGGAAGGATTCTTCCGGAGCCGGCGCGCTGACCGTGCGCTGGAGGATGCGCGCCGCCGGCTCGCGACCACGCGAGCGCATGTCGGCCGAAAAGGAGGAGAGGCGCCAGAGCGGCTGCTCGATACGCTCGACATGCTGCGAAACGAAGGTGCCGCTGCCATGGCGCGATTCGATGACGCCCGAGGTGAGCAGGTCGCGATAGGCTGTTCGCACCGTGACGCGGCCGATCTGCAGGGCACCAGCAAGATCGCGCTCTCCCGGCAGCGCCGTGCCTGGTTTCAGCAGCCCTTCTTGGATGAGACCGGTCAGCGCCTGCGCCAGGCGCTTATAAAGCGGCCCGCTGCCGGTTCCGTTGCTGAGGCCGCGATTGTTCAATTCGGCGATCAAACTGGTTCTATCCATGGTGTATATTTAGAACCTATTTAGAACCAATTCACAAGGTGAATCTGGTCGCAGCGCAAAAAAGAATCGGCCGGGCGCTTTGGACGCCCGGCCGATTTTCAACTGAGCAGAGCATGTCCTGCTCAGTTCTTGGTGAAGATATAATCCGTTTCCTGCCGCAATACCTCGCCTGGGCGGAGCACGGCATTGGGGAAGCCTTCGTGGTTGATGGCATCGGGCCAGACCTGCGTTTCCAGGCAGAAGCCGGCGAATGGGCCGATCTTGCGGCCGTCATGGCCGGGAACCGGTACGTCGAGCTTAAAGCCGGCATAGAACTGCACGCCGGGCTCGGTGGTGCGCACCTCGAGCGAGACGCCGGAGTTGACGCTGCGGGCAAGCACGACGGAGCGTTTGGCGGTGCGTTCGCTCGACAGGCAGAAATTGTGATCGTAGAGCGCCTGCTCGCTTCCCTCGAAGCGCCTCATCGGCGCCATCTCGCGGAAATCGAAGACCGTGCCTTCGACGGAGCGGATTTCGCCTGTCGGAATCTGCTTGTCGTCGGTTGGCGTGTAGTGATCGGCGGCGATCATGATGTCATGGCCGAGCGCATCGTCACGGCCGTCGAGGTTGAAATAGGCATGCTGACAGACATTGGCGAGCGTCGGCCGGTCGGTGGTCGATTCGTAGGTCACCGAGAGTTCACCATTGCCATGCACCCGATAGGTCGCGTGGATGGTGCAATTGCCGGGATAGCCGGCGCGCCCGTCTGGATCGACGATCTTCAGGACGACGCGGTCGGTGTCGTGCTCGACGATGGTCCAATTGCGCTTGGCGATATTGTCTTTGCCGCCGTGCAGGTGGTTGACGCCCTTTTCATTGAGCTCGAGCTGGTATTGTTTGCCGTCCAGCGTGAAGCGGCCGGCTCCGATGCGGTTGGCGCAGCGTCCGGGCGTGGCGCCGAAATAGGAGGAATGGGCGGGATAATCGGCAAAATCGTCGAAACCGAGCAGGAGCGAAGACTCATGGCCGTCGAGGCGCAGATCCTGGATGACCGCCCCCCAGGACATGATATGTGCCGTCAGGCCGCCGCCAACGATCTTGACGCGATAGACGGTATCCCCATCGGCCGTCGTCCCAAAATGTTCCCGCTGCAAATTGCTTTCCGTCATATCAGCTCATCCACTCCCTATCGAAATGCGAGGCCAGACCCTGCCCCCAATCGCGCCGTTCCGCAACCGGTTCGATGGCGAAATTTAGGGGCGGGCGGAAGGGGATCAAGGCTCGGTCTGGCTTTCGAGCGCTACGCTGCGCCGGAAGTGTGCAATGCCTATGACAGAGCGGCCAGTTTCGCTGACGGCCTTCCTTATAGGGGCGGGGTAACCGCATGTGAAATGAGGTCGTTGGCGCGCATTCCTTCTCCCCGAGAGGAGAAGGAACATACGGCGCCGACGTGCCTCATATGGGACTGCCTGCTGCCAGTGAGAAGAGGGTTGGGGTGAGGGGCTAAGGGTGCAGACAGCTAGGGCTTAGCGCGACAATTCCATTGTCGCCTTTTCCAGCCCGCCGAGCGTCAGCGGATACATGCGGTCGGTCATCAGGCGGCGGATGATGGAGATGGAGGTCGTATAGCCCCAATAGTTTTCCGGCACGGGGTTGATCCAGATGCATTTGCGGAAATGGCCGGTCACGCGGCCGAGCCAGGTCTCGCCCGCCTCCTTGTTCCAATGCTCCACCGAGCCGCCGGCCTGAGTGATCTCGTAGGGGCTCATGGAGGCGTCGCCGACGAAGACGACGCGGTAATCGGGGCCGAAGGTGCGGATCAGGTCCGTCGTTGGCGTGATATCGACCCGCCGCCGGCGATTGTCCTTCCAAACGCCCTCGTAAAGGCAGTTGTGGAAGTAGAAATATTCCATGTGGCGGAACTCCGCGCGGGCGGCAGAGAAGAGTTCCTCCACGATGCGGACATGGTCGTCCATCGAGCCGCCGACATCGAAGAACATGAGAAGTTTGACGGCGTTGCGGCGTTCCGGCCGCGTCTGGACGTCGAGATAGCCATGTTCGGCGGTGGCGCGGATAGTGCCGGATAGGTCAAGCTCTTCGGCTGCCCCTTCGCGCACCCAGCGGCGCAGGCGCTTCAACGCCACCTTGATGTTGCGGGTGCCGAGCTCGACGCGGTCGTCGAGATTCTTGAAGTCGCGCCGATCCCAGACCTTGACCGCACGGCGATGGCGCGAAGTTTCCTGGCCGATGCGCACGCCTTCCGGGTTATAGCCATAAGCGCCGAAGGGCGAGGTTCCGGCCGTGCCGATCCATTTCGAGCCGCCCTGATGCCGGCCCTTCTGTTCGGCGAGCCGCTCACGCAGTGTCTCCATCAGCTTGTCGAAGCCGCCGAGCGCCTCGATCTGCTTTCGCTCTTCTTCGGTCAGATGCCGCTCGGCGAGCTTGCGCAGCCATTCGTCGGGAATGGCGGTCGGCTCCACCGCTTCTCCATCGGCATTGCCGCCGATAGCTTCGACTCCGCGGAAATAATCGGCGAAGATCTGGTCGAAGCGATCAATGAAGCGCTCGTCCTTGATCAGCGCCGCGCGGGCGAGATAGTAGAAGGCCTCGACGTCATAATCGGCAATCCCTTCTTCCATCCCCTCGAGCAGCGATAGGAACTCCCGGAGCGTTACCGGAACCTTCGCTTCCTTCAGTTTCAGGAAGAAGGGAATGAACAAGCCTCAGGTCCTTTCCTGGCCGATCTCCTCCAGATCATAGGGCGTTGTCTGGTAGATCTCGTTGATCCAGTTGCCGAAGAACAAATGCGCGTGGCTTCGCCACCGGTTCTGCGGGGCAATCTCCGGATCGTTATGCGGGAAGTAATTGTGCGGCATCTTGATCGGCACGCCGGCATTCACATCGCGGAAATACTCGTCCGCCAGCGAGGTGGAATCGTACTCCACGTGATTGAACATGTAGAGCCGGTTGCAGGCCTGTTCGTGCACGAGGCAGACGCCCATCTCGCTCGAATCCATCAGGATCTGCAGCCCCGGCACTTTTTCGATGTCGGCGCGCTTCACCTCAGTCCAGCGCGAGACTGGAATGGCGAAATCGTCGGAAAAGCCATTGAGGTAGACCGAAGAGGGCTTCAGGTTCTGGTGGCGATAGACACCGAACGCCTTCTCTGTCAGCGTGTATTTCGGCACCTTATGGAAGTGGTAGACGGCCGCCATCGCGCCCCAGCAGACATTTAGCGTCGAATGGACGTTGGTGGCCGTCCAGTCGAAGATCTGCTGCATCTCCTCCCAGTAGGTGACATCTTCGTATTCGAGCAGCTCGATCGGCGCGCCTGTTATGATGAAGCCGTCGAACTTGCGGTGCTTCACCTCTTCCCAGGTCTCATAGAAGGCGAGGAGATGCTCTTCGGAGGTGTTCTTGGCCTTATGCGCGCCGATGCGCACCAGCGAAAACTCCACCTGCAGCGGCGATGCGCCGACCAGGCGCGCCATCTGGACCTCGGTCTTGATCTTGTTCGGCATGAGGTTGAGAAGCCCGATCTGAAGGGGGCGGATATCCTGACGGAACGCCACCGTTTCGGTCATCACCCGCACGCCCTCGTTCTGGAGGGTTTCAAAGGCGGGCAGCGTATCGGGAATCTTGATGGGCATTGTTTTCACTCGACCAAATACAAAAAAACCGGCCGCGATCATGAATCGCTACCGGTCCGCACGCGGCCCTTTAGCGACTTATTTAACGTGGCTGCAAGCCGGCCGGCCAAATCACCACAAGGAGAAATGCATAAACCTGCTGTCTCTGCGGGTCAATGGGGCAACTCCAAACCCAGACACGCGTAGGCCTGAACTCCGGAGCCTCGAAGCACGGGGGCGGCTGATAGACCCCGTTGTCTGTTGGAGAAGGTTTCCGCAATTTTTTGGGCGGAAAGCACGGCGAGGGTCATTGTTTCTGCTGCCCTCGCGCCATGAAGGCCAGCCGTTCGAAGAGGTGCACATCCTGCTCATTCTTCAGCAACGCCCCATGCAGCTTCGGCAGTACGCTTTTCGCATCGACACGCAGGGTGGCCGGATCGACATCATCGGCAACGAGCAGGCGGATCCAATCGAGGGCTTCGGAGGTGGATGGCTTCTTCTTCAGGCCCGGCACGTCGCGGATATCGAAGAATTGTGTCAGCGCCGCGCGGACGAGCGCCTGCTTGATGCCGGGGTAGTGCACCTCGACGATGCGGGTCAGCGTCTCCATGTCGGGAAAACGTATATAGTGGAAGAAGCAGCGGCGCAGGAAGGCGTCCGGCAGTTCCTTCTCGTTGTTCGAGGTGATGATGACGATCGGGCGGATAGCGGCCCGGATGGTCTCGTTCGTCTCGTAGACATGGAATTCCATGCGGTCGAGTTCCTGCAGCAGGTCGTTCGGGAACTCGATATCGGCCTTGTCGATCTCGTCGATCAGCAGCACGCATTTTTGCTGCGAGGTGAAGGCCTGCCAGAGCTTGCCCCGGCGGATATAGTTGCTGATATCGTGAACTCTGATGTCACCGAGCTGGCTGTCGCGCAGGCGTGAAACGGCATCATATTCGTAGAGGCCCTGCTGGGCTTTCGTCGTCGATTTGACGTTCCACTCGATGAGATCGAGCCCGAGGGCCGTGGCCACCTGCCGGGCGAGCTCGGTCTTGCCCGTCCCCGGTTCGCCCTTGACGAGGAGAGGGCGTTCAAGCTGAATGGCGGCATTGACGGCGACCATCAGGTCCTTGTCGGCGATGTAGTCCGCAGTTCCCTGAAATTGCATCGGACGGCTTTCTCAATTTCTCAAGGGCAAGCTAATTGCTGACCTAATTCGGTTCAAGGCGCGAAACCGTGTATATACGAACGTGATCGCACTGATCTATTGCAAGGATGGACATGGGGGCGGGTCATGGTTAACTGACGAGATGTGCGTCGCAGGGAAGTGCTGATGGCAGTTGAAATGCAAGCCAAGCCGAATATCCAAGGGAACGAACAGGTCGGATACGATTTGAGCATCTTCTTTCGACTGAGGATGATGTTTTCCGCTTTCTGGAATTCGCCCGTCCGCATCAAGATCATTTCGCTTACCGTCGCGCTCTTCGTGATCATCCTGGTTACGGCCTATGTTCAGGTGCTGCTCAACAGCTGGAATGCGCCCTTTTACGATTCGCTAGCAAGGCGCGATATCGCCGCCTTCTTCCATCAGCTCGGCGTCTTCAGCATCATCGCCGGCTCGCTTCTGTTCCTCAATGTCATCCAAGCCTGGCTCAGCCAGATGACCGCGCTCTATATGCGCGAGGGTCTGGCGCGGGATCTGGTCAATCAGTGGCTACAGGCCAAGCGCGCGCTTCGGCTCGCCTCGTCCGGGCTGATCGGCGTCAATCCAGATCAGCGCCTGCATGAAGATGCCCGCAATCTCGCCGAAAGCACGACGGGGCTTGCCATCGGCCTGGTGCAGGCGACGATACTGCTGCTGAGCTTCATCGGTGTGCTCTGGGAACTGTCCAGCGGCATGGTGTTCAAGGTCAACGGCGCGAGCTTTGCGATCCCCGGCTATATGGTCTGGGCGGCGATCCTTTATGCCGGCTCGGCCTCGTTCCTCAGCCAGTTCGTCGGCCGCCGGCTGGTGCGATTGAATGCGGACCGCTATTCGAAGGAAGCCGAGCTGCGCTTTGCGCTCATGCATGCCAACGAGCATATGGCGGCGATCACCATTGCTGGTGGCGAAGAGAACGAGCGGCGGCGGATCAATCTCGATATCTCCGCGGTCCTTGGCGTCATCCGCCAGCTTGCCATCGCCAATACAAACCTGACCTGGGTCTCGGCAGGTTATGGCTGGCTGGTGCTGATTATTCCGATCCTCGTTGCCGCACCCGCCTATTTTTCCGGCGGGCTGACCTTCGGGCAGCTTATGGTGGCTGTCGGCGCCTTCAATCAGGTCAATTCGGCATTGCGCTGGTATGTCGCCAATTTCGGCCCGATTGCCGAATGGCGCGCCACGCTGATGCGCGTCACCGATTTCCGCAAGGCACTGACGGAAATGGACGACAGGACGCCGATGCCGCATACGCTCGTCTTCGACAAGGCGGCGCCGGGCACGATGGTATGGACCGATCTGGAAGTTTCCACCAAAACCAATGACGAGGCCACGGAGAACGGTTTCTCGGTTGCCGAGGGCACCGTCACCATTCATGCCGGCGAGCATGTTATGATCAACGGCGATCACGGCGTGAACCGCAGGCTGCTGTTCGAGGTGCTGGCGCACCAGTGGTACAGCGGCTCCGGCACGGTGAGCTTGCCGCCGATGGACGATATGCTGTTCATGCCGCATACGCCCTACGTTCCGAGCGGCACGTTGAGAGAGGCGATCTGCTTCCCCGAGGATCGCGACGCTTATGACGATGCCGCCGTCAATGCCGTCATGGACACGGTGGGGCTCGGTCGCCTCAAGAGTCGCCTCGACACGCAAGCCCGCTGGGATCGATTGCTGGATACCGAAGAGCAAAAAGCCATCGGTTTTGCGCATCTGCTGCTGGCAAAGCCGAAATGGGTCATCCTGGACGATGCCCTGGAAGGGCTGGAGGCCGAAGTTCAGGCCAAGGCCTGTGCCTTGCTGGCCGAATTACCCGATGCGACCCTGATCTATATCGGCCGCTCCGAGGCCTTCATGCAGGCCATGTCGCCGCGCCTCCTGCATTTGCAGAATTTGGCTCCGCATGAGCATAGTATCGAGATTGATACGCCGCCGGAAACCGTCAGCGCGGTACAGAAGAATCAGAAAAAGGCCAATGCGCCATGACGCCATCTCGCGTGCTTTGGCGAGCTTGATTTGAGTCCATTCGCTCGAAATGCAAAACGCCCCGTCATGGAGACGAGGCGTTTTTCAATGCGGAAAGAAGCCGATTCTCAGTCCTTGGCGCGCTCGACGTAGGAATTGTCTTCCGTAGCGATGACGACGCGGGTGCCGGCGTTGATGTGCGGCGGCACCATGGTGCGTACGCCGTTCGACAGCATGGCGGGCTTGTAGGAGGACGATGCCGTCTGGCCCTTGACGACCGGCTCGGTCTCGGTGATCTCGAGCGTGACGTGGCGCGGCAGTTCGAGCGCCAGCGGAATACCTTCGTGGATCGACAGCACGCAGGTCATGCCTTCCTGCAGATAGGCCTTCTGGTCGCCCATGGTTTCGACGTCGACGACCACCTGGTCGTAGTTGGACGGGTTCATGAAGTGGAAGCCTTCGCCGTCCTCATAGAGATACTGGAAGTTCACGTCCTCGACGAAAGCGCGCTCGACCTGCTCGGTGGTGCGCCAGCGCTCGGAGACCTTCACGCCGTCGACGATGCGGCGCATGTCGACCTGCGTAACCGGCGTACCCTTGCCCGGATGAAAGTTCGCGGCGGTAAGAACGACATAGAGCTTGCCGTCGACGTCGAGAACGTTGCCCTTGCGGACGGAAGAGGCGATGACCTTGACCATAAGACTTCCTTGTAACGCTGCGTTTTGCGTCGTAGAGGGACTGTCGAAATGCTCTCCGAGACGCAGCAATTGTTTGCTTGGGGGCGCAACTACCCTAAATTAATGGAAATTGCCACCCCTAAGGCGGCTGGTGTCCTGAAGAAAGCTAGGAATGAAGCCGAAGTCGAGCAAAGCGTCCCCCTGGTGGACCCGCAATGTCCATGCGGACCGGCGGCCGTTCCTCATCGGCCGCAATGCCATTCAGGCGGCGCTGCGGACTTTCTTTGCGCGCAACGACTTCATCGAGGTGGATACGGCGACGCTGCAGGTATCGCCCGGCAATGAGGCGCATCTGCATGCCTTCGAGACCGAGGTGGTGACGACCGACGGCAGGGCATCGCGTCTTTATCTGCACACCTCGCCGGAATTCGCCTGCAAGAAACTCTTGGCGGCCGGCGAGGAGCGCATCGCCTGCTTCGCCCATGTCTACCGCAATCGCGAACGCGGACCGCTGCACCATCCGGAATTCACCATGCTCGAATGGTACCGGGCAGGCGAAAGCTACGAGAGCCTAATGGCCGATTGCGCAGCGCTGCTGAGACTCGCGGCCGAGACGGTCGGGGCGAAGAAGCTAAGCTATCGCGGTGCCGAGACGGATCCGTTTCTTGCGCCCGAGCGCATCAGCGTCGCCGCCGCCTTCGAGCGCTATGCCGGTATCGATCTTTTTGCCTCCATCGGCCGCGACGGATCGACGGATCGCGAGCGCCTGGCGGAGGATATGCGCCGGGCCGGCATTCGCGTTGCCGGCGACGATCTGTGGCAGGATCTCTTCAGCCGGGTACTGGTCGAGAAGATCGAACCTAATCTTGGCTTCGGCCGCGTCACGATCCTCGATGAATATCCCGTTTCCGAGGCAGCCCTTGCCCGGCCTTCGGCCAGGGACCACCGCGTTGCGGAGCGTTTCGAGCTCTATGCCTGTGGCGTCGAGCTTGCCAATGCTTTCGGCGAGCTCACAAATGCCAAGGAGCAGCGACGCCGGTTCGAGATCGAGATGGCGGAAAAGCAACGCGTCTATGGCGAGACCTATCCGCTGGACGAGGATTTTCTGCAGGCGCTTGCCGTCATGCCGGAGGCAAGCGGCATTGCGCTCGGCCTCGACCGGCTTGTGATGCTGGCGACCGGCGCCTCGCGGATCGAGCAGGTGCTGTGGGCGCCGGTCGCGGAGTATGACGCATGAATGCGATACGTCCGATCCGGAACATCGGCGAGCTTGAGCGTGCCGGGCTGATCGATGCCGATCAGGCGATCGCGCTCGAAGCGGTGGCAGAGCGTTATGCCGTCGCCTTGACGCCGACCGTTACGCGCTTGATCGACCCCGCCGATTCCGTCGATCCCATCGCCCGGCAGTTCGTTCCCGACATGGCCGAGTTGGTCGTCACGCCCGAAGAGCGCGCCGATCCGATCGGCGATCACGCGCATAGCCCGGTCGAAGGCATCGTGCATCGCTATCCGGACCGTGTGCTGCTGAAAGCCGTGCATGTCTGCCCGGTCTATTGCCGCTTCTGCTTTCGGCGCGAAATGGTCGGGCCGCAGGGGCTCGGGACGCTGGATGGCGACGCGCTTGACGGTGCCTTCGCCTATATCCGCGACCAAAAAGAGATCTGGGAGGTCATCCTGACGGGCGGCGATCCGCTGGTGCTTTCGCCGCGGCGGCTGAAAGAGATTCTCAGGCAGCTTGCCGATATCGATCATGTGAAGATTGTCCGCTTTCACACCCGCATTCCGGTCGTCGATCCCTCGAGGATCGATGCGGCGCTGATCGCGGCTCTGAAGGCGAGCGGCAAGACCCTCTACGTGGCGCTGCATGCCAATCATCCGCGTGAGATGACGGACGAGGCGCGCGCGGCCTGCGCCCGGCTGGTCGATGCCGGGATCGTACTCGTCAGCCAGTCGGTTTTGCTGAAGGGCGTCAATGACGATCCGGATGTGCTGGCGGCGCTGATGAAGGCTTTCGTCGAGACGCGGGTGAAGCCCTATTACCTGCACCATCCTGACCTTGCCCCCGGCACTAGCCATTTCCGCGTGACGATCGCCGAGGGGCAGGCGATTGTCGCGGCACTGCGCGGCCGTATTTCCGGCCTTTGCCAACCGACCTATATTCTCGATATTCCCGGTGGTTACGGCAAGGCGGATATCGGCGGGAGTTCGGTTCGCGCGCTGGGGGAAGGCTGTTATTCGATTTCGGACTACCGCGGCGGCGAGCACATCTATCCGCCGGAAGCCTAGAGACCTCTGTCCGGCCTATGTTATCACTGACGCTATGATTGTTATGAGGTTTTTTGAATAAAACGTGGCGGCGAATTTTGGCGCGTTAACCTTCTTGTGCATTTCAACGTTCCCAAAATCGTCGTTCCACAATATTAGTTATTCATGATATTAATGCGCGGGCCGTGAGTTAGATGGCTTACGCATGGTAAATTTCAATCAGACAAGTGTTGTATATAGCAATTTTCCACAAAGTATAAGTTAGTTGTATTTACCACGTCGCTTAGCGGAATGTTCTATTTTACCTGTTACTTCTTGGCGAACGATAAGACGGCATGACTTCGGTCGTGCTTTCCATTGCCAGAAGGGACTAGACTATGAATAAGACGATTCGCGATTTGCTGGCCAAGTTCGGTACGCTTCCCGTTGCTGTCGACCAGATCGAAGACGATGCCGATCTTTATGCTGCGGGATTGTCCTCCTTCGCTTCCGTGCAGCTGATGCTTGGCATCGAGGAAGCCTTCGACATCGAATTTCCCGATAACCTGCTGAACCGCAAGTCCTTCGCCAGTATCGCCGCAATCGAAAGAACCGTCGGCATGATCCTGGACAGCAGAAAGGTCGCATGATGAGTGCGGCGGTCGCTCTGCTTGAGGTTGGGACGGGCGAGGGGGCGGCGGCGCGCGCCGCCCGTGTCGCTGTAATCGCCAGCCAACATGCCGATGCCGTCGATACCGAGGGCCGGTTCCCACACGAAGCCGTCGACGCGATGCGCGCCGAGAAGCTGCTCTCCATACAGATCCCCGCCGAGCTCGGCGGCGAGAGCGCGTCGATCACCGAGATTGCCGAGATCTGCTCGATCCTCGGTCAGGCCTGCGCCGCCAGCGCCATGGTCTTCGCCATGCATCAGATCAAGCTTTCGAGCCTAGTCGAGCATGGCGCCGATAGTGACTGGCACCGCGACTTCATGCGCAGCATCGCGAGGGAACAGCTGCTGCTGGCTTCGGCGACGACCGAAGGCGGGATCGGCGGCAACCTGCGCAACAGCATCTGCGCCATCAAGGTCGAAGGCGATACTTGCTACCTCGAAAAGGATGCGACCGTCATTTCCTACGGCGCCCATGCCGACGCCATCCTGATTACCTCGCGCAGCCATGCCGAGGCGGCGTCCTCCGATCAGGTTCTGACCTGCTTTCTGAAGGACCAATACGATATCAAGCGCACGGTCGAGTGGAACACGCTTGGCATGCGCGGCACCTGCTCCGACGGCTTCCTGTTCAAGGGCCAGGCTCCGGCCAGGCAGATCCTGCCGAAGCCGTTTGCCGAAATTGCCGCGCAATCGATGCTGGCAAGCTCGCATCTTCTCTGGAGCGGCGTCTGGTACGGCATTGCCGCCGACGCGGTTTCCCGCGCGCAGGCCTTCGTGCGCGCCGCGGCCCGCAAGTCTCCCGGTGCGCCGCCGCCCGGCGCGCTGCGCCTGGCCGAAGCCTCCAGCATGCTGCAGATGGTGAAGTCCAACGTCGTTGCCGGGCTCAAAGCCTATGAAGAGGCGAAGCTCGATGCGGACCGCCTGTCGTCGATGGGTTTTGCCGTGGCGATGAACAACGTCAAGATCGCCTCCTCGGAGATGATCCTGCCGATCATCAACCACGCGATGCTGATCTGCGGCATCATGGGCTACAAGAACGGTACGCCCTATAGCCTCGGCCGCCACCTGCGCGACGCGCACTCAGCTCAATTGATGATCTCGAACGACCGCATCCTCGGCAATACGTCGACCATGCTGCTCGTCCACAAACAAGATACCAGCCTGTTGGGGTAATCGTCATGGATATGCAGACCTCGTTTCTCGACCGCCTTTTCGAATCCGGTCTTCTGATCGACACCGGCGTTGACGGCCTTTACGGCCGCAGCGGTCAGTTCGAAGACGTCATTGCCGCTTTCGAGCGCCTGATCGACACGTTCGGCGGCGCCGATGGCGCCGAGGCCATCCGCTTTCCGCCCGGCATGAACCGCGCCTTCTTCGAAACGAGCGGTTACATGAAGAGCTTCCCGCAGCTCGCCGGTACGGTGCACAGCTTCTGCGGCAACGAGCTCGATCATATGAGCCTGCTGAAGTGCATGGAAGTCGGCGACGACTGGACCAAGGACCAGCAGGCGACCGATATCGTGCTGACGCCAGCAGCCTGCTATCCGCTTTATCCGACGGTCGCCAAGCGCGGCGCATTGCCTGACACCGGCGCGCTCTTCGACCTGCAATCCTATTGCTTCCGTCATGAGCCTTCGAAGGACCCGGCCCGCCAGCAGCTCTTCCGCATGCGCGAATATGTCTGCATGGGCAGCGAAAAGCATGTGACGGATTTCCGGCAGAGCTGGATGGATCGCGGTGTCGAGATGATGAAGGCCGTCGGCCTCGACGTGACCATCGACGTCGCCAACGACCCGTTCTTCGGCCGCGCCGGCAAGATGCTCGCCAATAACCAGCGCGACCAGAACCTGAAGTTCGAGCTGCTGATCCCGATCACGTCTGCCGCCAAGCCGACCGCCTGCATGAGCTTCAACTACCATCAGGATGCCTTCGGCACGAAGTGGGGCCTGAACTTTGCCGACGGCAGCGTCGTGCACACGGCCTGCGTCGGCTTCGGCCTGGAGCGCATCGCGCTGGCGCTGTTCCACACCCACGGTCTCGACGCTAGGGAATGGCCCGAGAGCGTGCGCAAGGCGCTGTGGGGCTGATCGCTTCCATGGCTGCCGTGTTTCAGGGATTGGATCCCACCGCCTACAAGCCACATGCGCTGCACGACAGCGAGCGCATGTGGCCCGAGACCAACTGCTACATCGATCTCTGGATCGAGGTGCTCTCAAGCCTGAAGCTGCCGCCGGAAGCCATGCTCGGCTTCACGGTGACACAAGATTTCGAAGGCGACCAGTTCACCTTCTTCAAGGTGCCGCTCGAAGATCTGGAAGCGCTCTATGGTGTGCGCTGCACCGAGCTTGCAATCTACGACAAGGTGCAGAACCATGTCGTCGAGCAGATCGGCCGCGGCCGGCTCTGCCTGGTCGAGATGGACTCCTTCTTCATGCCCGATACGCAGGGCGTCGGCTATCGCCGCGAACACGGCAAGACGACGGTGGCGATCAACCGGCTCGACATGGAAGGCCGCACAGTCGATTACTTCCACAATGGCGGGTTCTTCCAACTGTCGGGCGAGGATTTCGATGGGCTCTTCCAGCTGCATTTGACAGATGAGGACCTGCCCTTCCTGCCCTACACGGAATTTGCGAAATTCCCGGAGAAGTCACCGGGCGAAGCCGCAATCCGTCAGACGGCGCGGCAGCTTCTGTCCTTCCATTTCCGCCGCCGGCCACGCGCCAATCCGATCCGCGCCTTTGCCGAATTCTTCCCCGCGCAGGTGGAAGCGATCGCCGAACGGCCTTTCGGTTTCTTCCATAAATACGCTTTCAACACGCTGCGTCAGCTCGGCGCCAATTTCGAGCTAGCCGGCAGTCATTTCGACTGGCTGACAGCCGACTTGTCCGATGCGGCCGGAGAAGCGCGGAAAATTTCCGAGACGGCGAAGTCGGTGCAGTTCCAACTCGCCCGCGCCGTCACGCGCAAGAAATTCGAGCCGTTGCGGACAGCGCTTGATCCGGCTGCAGATGCGTGGGATTCCATGATGAGCGAGCTCGAACGGAAGCTTTGACCGGCTTCCGTTCGATCGCGATACGGCTGGGTTATTTCTGAACATATTGGGGCGGGGGAAATCCTCCGAAAATGTCATGGGCGGGCGCTTGGCGGATCTCGGCGGTGGAATGCGGCTGAGCGAGGGTTGGAATCTGGTGTTCACGGATGCAGGCACCTGCATTGCGCCCTCCGATGTGCCGCTGACGTCTGGCTTCATCCCGGCGCCCGTGCCGGGCACGGTGGCGGAGGCCTTGGAAAAGGCCGGGCGTTTCGACCGGACGAAGCCGCAGCTTCTTCAGGACCGCGATGCCTGGTACATCTGCCGTTTGGTGGATGCGGGGGCGGGAGAGGCGGTTTTGCGGCTGGAGGGACTTGCGACGCTTTGTGAAGTTTTTCTCAACGGCCAGAAAATCCTTGTCTCCGAAAGCATGTTCGAAGCGCATGACGTCGACGTCACCCTGCTTGGCGGCGACGAGCTGGCGCTCTGTTTCCGCGCGCTGGAGCCGAAGCTTTCCGAGCCAGGGCCGCGCGCCCGCTGGCGACCGCAGATGATTACGCCGCAGGGCCTGCGGATGGTGCGCACGACGCTGCTCGGCCATATGCCCGGCTGGTGCCCCGAGGTTCAGGCCGTCGGCCCCTGGCGGCCGATTTCACTGCTGCGGCCGAGCGCGCCTGTTGTTCGTGATCTTTCCCTGCGGCCGGACCTGCTCGAAAATGGCGAGGGCCGACTCTATGCCTCGGTTGCGATCGAGGGCGATGTCGAAGAGCTGGCGCTGCGATGCGGCGAGACGGAGCAGGCGTTCGAGAACGATGGTGCCGGCCGCTATACCGCAATCCTGAAAATTCCCGATGTGGCGCCCTGGTGGCCGCATACGCATGGTGTGCCGCATCTCCATGATGTCACGCTCGTCATCGATGGGGTCGAGCACGCGCTTGGGCAGACTGGTTTTCGCCGGCTGTCGGTCGATCGCGGGACCGACGGGCAGGATTTTGCACTGATTGTCAATGGCGAGCGGATTTTCTGCCGTGGCGCAGTCTGGACCACGGCTGACATCGTGCGCCTGCCGGGCGGCCGCGACGATTACCTGAGCTGGCTACGGCTGGCGGCCGAGGCCGGCATGAACATGATCCGCATCGGCGGCACCATGGCCTATGAGACGCCGGACTTCTTCCGCCTCTGCGACGAACTCGGCCTGCTCGTCTGGCAGGATTTCATGTTTGCCAATTTCGACTATCCGAAGAACGACAAGGCCTTCAATACCCATGTCGAGGTCGAGGTTTCGCAGCTTCTGAACCGTACCCGCCTGTCGCCTTCGCTGGCTGTCCTTTGCGGCGGCAGCGAGATCCACCAGCAGGCGGCGATGATGGGCCTGCCCGAACAGTTCTGGAAAAGTCCTGTTGTCGAGGAGATCATTCCTCCACTGGTGCAATCGCTCCGGCCGGATGTGCCTTATGTCGTCAATTCACCCTCCGGCGGCCCTATGCCGTTTTCGCCGAATGCCGGTGTCACGCATTATTACGGCGTCGGCGCCTATATGCGGCCGCTTGCCGATGCGCGCCGCGCCGATGTCCGCTTTGCCGCCGAGAGTCTCGCTTTCGCGCATGTGCCGCAGCCGCGCACGCTCGGCCGGCATCTGCCTGTTCCTGCGGTCCATAGCCCGCTATGGAAGGAACGCGTGCCGCGCGATCGCGGCGCTTCCTGGGATTTCGAGGATGTGCGCGACCATTATCTTCACGAGCTTTATGGTTTCGAGCCCAATCGGCTGCGGCGGGAAGATCCCGATCTCTATCTTAACCTCTCCCGCGCTGTGACCGGCGAAGTGGCCGAGGAGACCTATGCCGAGTGGCGCCGCCACGGTTCCGGCTGCAACGGGGCGCTCGTCTGGACGCTGCAGGACCTGCTTCCCGGCGCCGGCTGGGGCGTGATCGACTCGACCGGGGAGCCGAAGCCGGTCTGGTATGCGCTGCGCCGTGCCTTCCGGCCGGTGCAGGTGCTGCTCGTGGACGAGGGCACGAACGGTCTCGACGCGCATATCATCAACGAAAGCGATGCGGTGCTTGAGCTGACGGTCGAGGTCTCCTGCCTGCGCGACGGCCATCAGATCGTCGTCGGCGGTGGCCGCGATCTGGTCGTCGAAGCCCGCGGCAAGCAAAAGATAGCCTGCACTGATCTTTTCGGCGCCTTCTTCGACACGACCTATGCCTTCCGCTTCGGCCCGCCGTCGCATGATGTTACGGTGGCGCGGCTGACGACATCAGCGACCGGCATGGTGATCGCTCAGGCCTTTTACTTTCCGCTGGGACGAGCCAGGGCGTTTCACGATGCCGAGATCACGGCGTCGGCGGTGCAGGAGGGCGAGGACTGGTTCCTCGATCTCAGCACCGATAGGCTGGCGCAATCGGTGCAGATCGATCTGGAGGCCTATCGGGCGGAGGATGACTGGTTCCATCTTGCACCGGGCAGCAGCCGGCGCATTCGGCTGGATCGGCGGGACGGTATTCCGGCCGATGCCATTCCGATGGGCCAGATCCGCACCATCGGCAGCCGGCGGATCGTCGAGGTTTGATTGGGGCGAGATAGGTCCCGCGCTAGCTCCAACTACAAAGTCACGCCATCCGGGCCAAACAGGTGGCAGCGCTCGGGATCGATATGGATGCTGACCGCTTCTCCGGCGCGGATGGCCTGCTGGTCCTCCAGCGCGACCGTCAGCGCCTGACCGCCGTGCAGCGTGACGTAGAGGATCGTCTGGCCGCCCAAATGCTCGACGAGATCGACGCGGGCATCGCCGAGCGCCAGGCCGCGATCGCCAACGTTCAGATGTTCCGGGCGTGCGCCGAGGGTCACGGGCTGTCCGGGCTGGAGGCTGCCCAGCCGGCGCGGCAGGCGCACCGTCTGGCCGGCGAGATCGATGACGGCGGACCCATCATCGGAGGCGACGACCTTCGCATCGAGGAAGTTCATTTTCGGCGAGCCGATGAAGCCGGCGACGAACTTGTTCGTCGGCTTGTTGTAGAGCTCAAGCGGTGCGCCGACCTGCTCGATCTTGCCGCCGTTGAGAACCACAATCTTGTCGGCCATGGTCATGGCTTCGGTCTGATCGTGGGTGACGTAGATCATGGTGTTGCCGAGCCGCTGGTGCAGGCGGGCGATCTCGACGCGCATCTGCACGCGCAGCTCGGCGTCGAGGTTCGAAAGCGGCTCGTCGAAGAGGAAGATGTTGGGCTCGCGCACGATGGCGCGGCCAATCGCGACACGCTGGCGCTGGCCGCCGGAAAGCTGCTTCGGCTTGCGTTGGAGAAGCTGGGTGATCTGCAGGACCTCCGCCGCTTTTTCGACGCGCGGATGGATCTCCTGCTTCTTCATGCCGGCGGTTTCGAGGCCGAAAGCAAGGTTCTTGTAGACGGTCATATGCGGGTAGAGCGCATAGGACTGGAAGACCATGGCGATGCCCCGCTTTGAGGCGGGGACATCGTTCATGCGACTGCCATCGAGATAGAGCCCGCCGCCGGAAATCGGCTCCAGCCCGGCGATCATGCGCAAGAGCGTGGACTTGCCGCAGCCGGAGGGGCCGACGAAGACGGTGAATTCCCCCGGTTCGATTTCCAGATCGATCCCGTGAACCACCTGAAGCTCGCCATAGCGTTTGATGACTTTCTGCAGCGATACGCTTGTCGCCATGGGTGCTTCCTCCTTATTGGTCCTGATGGCTCGCGGGGCAACGTTCATGACGGCCTCCAGCTCTTGTATTTCTTGGCTTCCGGCCCGACGGGAAAGCGGACTTCGGCGCGGGTTTCCGACGATTCGTAGAATGCGGTGACCAGTTCCAGCGCCTGGCGGGCATCGGCCGTCGTCACCGGCAGCGGTCCGCCCGATACCAGTGCTTCGTGGAACAGCTTCATCTGCGTATTGAAACGATTCGGAATCGCCGACCAATCGGCGAGCAGCGCATCGATCTTCGCGCCGATCTCGTCATTGGCGGGGACGATCTTCCAAGGGTCCTGGCCGGGGCTGTAGGGCTCGTGGTTGCTTTCGATCAGGACGTTTTCGAAGGCGAGGCGCAAGCGGCTGATCTGCTCCTGTGAGCCGAGCGTGGCGCTGATGGTGGCAAGCGCGCCGTTTTCCATCAGTAGGCTGGCGCTGGCGCAGTCCTCCACCTCGATATCGTTGACCCTTGTCGCAACGCGGCCGAAAAGGCCCGCGATCGGCCCCATCAGGTAGGTCAACATGTCATGCAGATGGATGGAGTGCGTCATCAGCACGCCGCCGAGTTCGGTATCCCATTTGCCGCGCCAGGGAACCGCATAATAATCGGCGCCGCGAACCCAATGGGTCTCGGAGGTCGCGACATAGGGCTTGCCGGCAATGCCTGAAGCGATGATGCGCTTGGCCTTCTGGATGCCGTCGCCATAGCGATACTGGAAGATCGGCATCAGCCGGCCTTTGGCTGTCTTCTCGGCCGCGATGACGGCGTCGACATCGGCGAGCGAACCGACGAGCGGTTTTTCGCAGACCACATGTTTGCCGGCGGCAAGCGCCTGCATGATCAGCTGGAAATGCGAGCCGGGCGGCGTGCAGATGTCGATAATGTCGATATCGGGCATGTTCAGGACTTCGGAGAAATCCTTGAGGCGCCTGCGGATGCCGAATTCGTCACCGACGGCGTTCAGGCGCTCCTCATTGAGATCGCAGAGAACGGCGACCTCGAAACGGTCTGAATGCGGCAGATAGCCTTCGACGATGTGGGATCGGCCGATGCCGAGGCCGATGATCGCGACTTTCTTGATGTCGGACATATCGCAATTACCTTTGAATGCTGTTGAGCGATGTTGCCTCGGCGAGCGCCTGCGCCTTCAGCGCGAGCTCCATGGCCTTAAAGCAATGTTCCTGACCCATGGCCGTTTCGGTGCGGTCTCTTATGTCGGCGGCAAGCTGGCGGCCGTAGGGCAGGTCGAAGCCGGTGCAGTCGATATGCTGCATGCCCTTGCGATCGGTGAGGAAGAGGTGATCGGTGCCAGGGCGGCCAGCGACGTCGATATATTTGCGCAGCTCGATCGTGCCCTCGGTGCCGACAATGAAAAGGCGGCCGTCGCCCCAGGTGGAAAGCCCGTCCGGCGTGAACCAATCGACGCGGACATAGCCTGTCACGTCAGGCGTGCGCAGATGAAAATCGCCATAATCCTGCAGGCCGGGCGTTTCGGGATTGGCGCGGTTGGACACCGTCGCAGACAGCACTTCGGCTTCAAGGGAATCTGCGAAGAATAGGAACTGCTCGCATTGGTGCGAGGCGATGTCGGTGATGATGCCGCCATAGCGCTTGCGGTCGAAGAACCAGTCCGGCCGGGTCGGCTTGCGCAGACGGTGCGGGCCGAGGCCCGTCGTGTGGATGACCTTGCCGATGGCGCCGGCCTTGACGAGTTCGCCGGCCTTGACCGTGGATGCCGTCTCGAAATGCTCGGAATAGAGGATGGAGACGATGCGCTTGGTCTCGGCCTGCACCTTTTTGACTTCCGCAAGCTGATCCAGCGTCACCATGCCGGGCTTGTCGAGCATCACGTCCTTGCCGTGGCGCATGGCCTCGATGGCAAGGCCGGCCCGCTCGCTGGAGATTGCGGCGCTGACGATCAGCGCGATGGAGCTGTCCTCCAGGATTTCTCTTCTGTCGGTGACGCGTTTGGCCTGCGGAAAGCGCCCGGCGAAAGCGGCGGCGAGATCGTCTTCCACCGCATGGAAGGCGACGAGTTCGGCGCCGGCCCGCAGCATGACGTTGACCTGGCCGTAGATGTGATCGTGATTGAGGCCGATGGCGGCAAAACGCAGCGCGCTCATGCGACATTTCCTTTCAATAGGTTTGTTGGTTCACAGCCCCAAATCTTGGGTATTCGGGACTGTTGGTTCTTAGTCAGCGTTTGAGGCCGGCGGTTGCGATGCCGTCGATCAGCAGTCTCTGGAAGAAGAGGAAGATCAGGAAGACCGGGATCAGCGACAGGCTCGACATGGCAAACAGGCTGCTCCAGTCGGAACTTCCCGTGGAATCCACGAAGGAGCGCAAGCCGAGCTGCACCGTGTATGTGTTGATGTCCGAAAGGTAGATCAGCGGCCCGAAGAAATCGTCCCATGTCCAGATGAAGGAGAAGATGGCGGCTGTTGCCAGAACGGGAAGCGACAGTGGCAGCATGATGCGCCAATAGATGCGCCACGCGCTGCAGCCGTCCATCATCGCAGCCTCGTCCAGCTCGCGCGGAATGCCGCGGAAGAACTGCACCATCAGGAAGATGAAGAAGGCGTCGACCGCGAGAAATTTCGGCACGACGAGCGGCAGCATCGTCTTCACCCAGCCGAGCTTCAGGAAGAGGATATATTGCGGGATCAGCGTGACGTGATAGGGCAGCATCAGCGTACCCAGCATGAGGGCGAACCAGAAATTCTTGCCCCAGAAATTCAGCCGCGCGAAGGCATAGGCCGCCAGCGAGCAGGAAATCACGTTGCCGATGACCGAGAGCACGGCGATGACGACCGAATTCCAGACGAATTTGCCGAAGGTCACCTGGCCGCCGAACCAGCCGCGGGCATAGGAACTGAAATCGAAATGCGACGGGATCAGCGATGCCGTGCCGAAGATCTCGTTTTGGTCCTTGATCGAGCCGGAGAGCATCCAAAGCAGTGGATAGAGCATCACGATCGATGCGGCGACGAGGGCGATGTGGATGAGGACAGAGAGGAACCACGGGCGCTCGCGCGGCGGCTTCATATCCTCGGCAAAATGGGTGAGCTTCGCGTCAGTCATCGTAGTGGACCCAATAACGAGCGGAGAGGAAGGAGAAGGCGGTGAAGATCGCGATGATAACAACCAGAACCCAGGCCAGTGCCGAGGCATAGCCCATGCGGAAATAGCCGAAGGCTTCCTGGTAGAGATAGAGCGTGTAGAACAGCGTCGAATCGATCGGTCCGCCGGTGCCTGACGAAATCACATAGGCCGGCGTGAAGGCCTTGAAGGCGTCGATCGTCTGGACCACGGCGTTGAAGAAAATCACAGGCGTCAGAAGCGGAAGGGTGATCTTGAAGAAGATCCGCGCCTTAGAGGCGCCGTCGAGACTGGCGGCCTCGTAGAGATCGGTCGGTATCTGCCTGAGGCCGGCCAGGAAGATGATCATCGGCGAGCCGAACTGCCAGATGGCGAGAATGACAAGCGTATAGAGCGAATAGTCCGGATTGGATATCCAGCTCGGCCCGTTGATGCCGAAAGTGTACCAGAGCAGGGTGTTGACGATGCCGTCGGCATCGAAGATCTGCCGCCACAGCACCGCGATCGCAACGCTGGAGCCGAGTAGCGACGGCAGGTAGAAGATGGCCCGGTAGACCGGAAGTCCCCGGATGCCGCGGTTGAGCAGCAGCGCCACCGAGAGCGCGAAGGCAAGCTTCAGCGGCACGGAGCAGACGACGTAAAACAACGTCACCTTCATCGACGACAGGAATTTGTCGTCCGCCGTGGCGATCCGCATGTAGTTGTCCAGTCCAACCATGTTCGGCGCCTGGAGCAGATTATAGTCGGTAAAGGACAAATAGAGCGAGGCGATCGCCGGTCCGAGGGTCAGTCCGAAGAAGCCGATGAACCACGGCAGAAGGAAGAGATAGCCGGGTGCGTTGCGCGAAAACGCGCTCGGCGCCTTATAGGCGGTTTCCACGCGCAACGGCGCGCGCGCGCCGACGGCCAAGCCGCCGGCAACGCTCTTGCTGTTTGTACCCACGGTATCAGCCTCGCGTAATGTTTGCTGCTGCCTGTTCGGTGAATTTCGCGCCAGCGTCCTGTGTGCTGGTTTTGCCGAATGCCGCTTCCTCGGCGATCTTTTTCAGCAGAAATGCGTTCTCGCCGGCGCCATTCGGCGGAGACGGCGGCAGTGCTCCGACACGCGGCGTCAGCCGGCCGATATAATCGACCACCTTCTTGCTTGTCTCATCCAGAGCAGGCGTCAGGAGATCGCGGATCTTCGGTGAGGCGGGAACGCCGCGCTCGACGCCGAGCGTCTTTGCGCCTTCCGGATCCTCCACCAGGTAATTGACGAAGGCGACGGCGGCGTCCTTGTTTGCGGATGTTGCCGAAACCGACATCAGCATCGAGGGTTTCAGGTACTGGCCGGGTTTACCGCCGGCGTCGACCGGATAGGAGACCAGATCGATCTTTTCCTTGACGAGGCCCTGAATGGCGACGAACTGGTTGGAATGAGCGTAGCTGACGGCCGCCTTCTTGGTCACGAGCATGTCGGTTTCGAGGGTCTGCTGATCCAGCGCCTGGACGTCGGCCGGCACGCAGGCGCCGATCTTGCGCATATGGCCCCAGAAATCGAACCATTCGGCCGCATCCTTGGCCTCGAAGGCCAGCTTGCCGTCGGCCGTGTAAAGCGCCTTGCCGCGCTGGCGCAGCCAGCATTCGAAGGCCGGCTCGCCGCCGCTCGCATCCGCCGTGCCGTAGAAGCCGCGCCGCTTCTTGGCGGCCGTCACCTTGGCGCAGGCATCGCCGAGCTGTTCCCAGTTCATGCCATCCTGCGGTGGCTCGACGCCGGCCTCATTCCAGGCGGCCGTATTGACGACGACCATCGAGGAATTCACGCCGAGGCTGACGCCGTAGATCTTGTTGTCGACCTTGCCGGAATCGATGTTGGCGGTACCGAAGTCCTCGATCGCCAGGCTCTTGCCGAGATAGGGCGTCATATCGAGCAGCGCGCCGCGGCGGGCATATTCGAAGATATAGCGATAATCCATCTGGATGAGGTCGGGCGCATTGCCGCCGCCGGTCTGCGTGGCGAGGCGCGTCCAGTAGCTGTCCCAGCCGAAGGATTCGCCGGCGATGGTGATATCCGGGTTCTTCGCCTGATAGGCCTTTACGGCTGCAAACGTACGGTCGCTCCGCTCCTTCGATCCCCACCAAAGAAGGCGCATCGCGGTTGCCGCATTGGCGCGTGAAAGCCCGATACTGCTGAAAGCGAGTGTGGCTGCCATGCCCGCAAGCAATTGGCGGCGGTCGATCGTCAAACTCATCCTGGTCTCCTCCCCAGTGAACCGATGATTTACGAACTGCTTTGCATGATATAACTATTTGGTTACAAGTTGGATAGAAACGTGACCGCTGTCAAGCGCCAATCGCGTTACAATCAAAAACGGGGCTCAGGCGCGCTGGTGGCATCCATCGTTGCAACCCCGATCGTGAAGGAGATCGTCCATGGCGGCCAGGGCGAGGCAACAGACTGAAAATACAGCACAAGCCGACGCCGACAAGACCGTAAAGACACGGCCGGAGAAGGTATCGCGCAACCCGCAACGCACCCATGCTTCGATCCTGGAAGCGGCGACGGAAGAATTTGCCGCGCATGGCTTCGGCGGTGCCCGGGTGGATGCGATCGCCGCGCGGGCGCAGACCAACAAGCGGATGCTCTATCATTATTTCGGCGATAAGGAGGGGCTCTATCTCGCCGTGCTGGAAGCGACCTATGCGACGATCCGCAATGCCGAGAAGCAGCTCGACCTCGCGCGTCGCCATCCGGAGGAGGGAATGCGGGAACTCGCCTTGTTCACCTGGCGGCATTTCCTCGCGCATCCCGAGTTTCTCAGCCTGCTTGCTACCGAAAATCTGCATCACGCCCATTACCTGCAACGGTCCGAGAAGGTCTCGGCCATGCATTCGCATCTTATTGACGAACTCTCGGACGTGTTACGCCGAGGCGAGGCGGACGGCATCTTTCGGCCAGCGATCGATCCAGTATCCGTCTATCTGACGATCGCCGCGCTCGGTTTCTTCTATTTGTCGAACCGGCACACGCTGTCGACGATTTTTGCGCGCAAGCTGGCAAGCCAGGATGCGCTCAATGCCTGGGGCGAACACATCGTTGCGGTCACGCTCGCTTCGATCCGGGCGTAAGGTGCCCAGAAACAGAGGCTTCGGCGCTTTCGAGAAATTTTCAAAAGATGATTGACAAGGCCGGAGGTAACGCGCGATCTTGTAACCATATGGTTACATTGCTTGAGAGAGCAAGCATTTGCTTTTCCTGATTCTGGAGGGAGTCGGGCACGGAGGATAATCATGAAGCCTGTCGTATCGACACGACTCATCGCCTGCCACAAGGCGATGCAACTGGCTGACGGTACAACTGCTTCTGCAGTGAACTAAATAGTCCTCACCCCGGCCCTCTCTCCGCCCCTTCGACAAGCTCAGGGCGGGGAGAGGGCTGATGGGCCATGCACATTGATCCCTATGCAAATCGACTTGCCTGACAATCACAGGAGCCGCCTAACATCATGACCGATCCATTGAAAATCAGGCTTGTCGAGGCTGAGGCATTCGAGCGCCCGGTGAAGTTGCGGCTTCCATTCCGTTTCGGGGCGGCGACCTTGCGGGAGGCGCGGCAGATTTTCCTGCGCGTGCGCATCGAGGATGCGCTGGGGCATTCGGCTGAGGGGATGGCGGCCGAGCTGATGGTGCCGAAATGGTTCGACAAATCGCCCGAGCTTTCCAATGCCGACAATGAAAACCAGCTGCGCCGTTCGCTGGCTCTGGCGCTCGATGCGCTGAGGAGTGCCGGCTCGGCAACGGCTTTCGGGCTGCACGCGGCCGTCGAGGCATCGCACCATGCCCGGGCAGCGGCGGAAAAGCTGAACGGGCTCGTCGCCTCCTTCGGCCTGGCGCTTGCCAACCGGGCTGTTCTCGATGCTCTCTGCCGGTTGGAAGGGTTGACGGTTTCGCAGGCGATCAAGGCGAACCGTCCCGGCATCGATGCATCGACAGTACGCGATCTATCCGGCTTCGATCTCCCGGGCTTCCTATCAACTTTGGAACCTGCCACACGCCTTGCCGCCCGCCATACGGTCGGCCTGGTCGATGCCATCGTGCCCGGAGATATTCCGGCAAGCGAGCGCCTGAACGATGGCCTGCCGGAGAGTTTCGAGGAGGCGATCGACGCCTATGGCCTCACCTTCTTCAAGGTCAAGGTTTCCGGCGCACCGGAGGCCGATATCGATCGTCTCTGCCGCGTTGCTGCCGTCATCGACGCCAAGGTGCCCAGCTATTCGGTGACGCTCGACGGCAACGAGCAATTTTCTTCCGCCGAGGCCGTCGCCGATCTGCTTGCCCGCGTGAAGGATGAGCCCAGGCTGGCGCGGTTTGCAGCCTCGATCCTGTTTGTCGAGCAACCGATCGCCCGTGCCCATGCCTTCGAGAAGCCGGTCAAAGCCCTTGCTGCCTTCAAGCCGGTGGAGATCGACGAATCCGATGCGGATATCAATGCTTTCGTCACGGCCAGGGAGCTCGGCTATACCGGCATCTCCTCGAAATCCTGCAAGGGGTTCTATCGCTCGCTATTGAACCGTGCCCGCGTCGCCAAGTGGAGCGCCGAGGACCGCATTCCCTATTTTATGTCGGCGGAGGATCTGACGACTCAAGGGGGGCTTGCCGTGCAGCAGGACCTGGCGCTCGCTTCGCTGATCGGCATGACGCATATCGAGCGCAACGGCCATCACTATGTCGACGGCATGGCCGGCGCGCCGGAGGCGGAGCAGGCGGTTTTCGCTGACGCGCATTCCGATCTCTACCGCGTCAGCAATGGCCGCACGCGGCTGCGGATCGAGGCGGGACAACTCGCCATCGGTTCCGTTATCAGCGCGGTCGGTCTCGGTTCGTCGGTCACGCCGGACTGGACGGCGATGGAGAGGTCGCCGGCTTAGGATTGAGTTTTGATTTTGACGTCCTGGCGAGCTTGGCCCCTCACTCTAGCCCTCGCGCGCGCGCGCGGAGAGGGAACGACGGAGTAAGACATTTGAATTTGCCGCTTGGATCGCGTCACGGGTTTAGTGGAAAAGCCCCTCTCCCCGCGAGCGGGGAGAGGGTTGGGGTGAGGGGCATACCACCGAGATAAATTCAGGTCGCTGAGGCCTTGCATCATCATTTGCAGACTCCGGAGGAAGAGACATGCAATCGTCATCGAAGAAACGTTACGTTCTGGTCGGCACGGGCAATCGTGGCGCGACCATGTGGGGCAAGGATTTGGTCGAGCGCTGGAGCAATGAGGTGGAACTCGTCGCAGTGTGCGATCTCAATGCCATGCGCGCGAAGCGGGCGTTGGAGTATATCGGCGCATCGGTGCCGGTGTATACTGACTTCGATGAGCTGTTGCGCGTCGAGAAGCCGGATCTCGTCATCGTCTGCACCCGCGATTCCACCCATGACGAGCTGATCGTCAAGGCGATGGAGGCCGGCGCCAATGTCATCAGCGAGAAGCCGATGACGACGACCGTCGACAAGATCAAGCGCATTCTCAATGCCGAGGCGCGCACCGGCAAACGGCTGGATGTTTCCTTCAACTATCGTTTCGCGCCGACGGCTGCGAAGATCAAGGAGCTGATCAATTCCGGCGTGATCGGCGAGGTTACGTCGGTCGATTTCCATTGGTATCTCGATACCAGCCATGGCGCCGATTACTTCCGCCGCTGGCATGCCTTCGTCGAAAATTCCGGCAGTCTCTTCGTCCATAAGGCGACACACCATTTCGACCTTCTGAACTGGTATCTGGATTCCGATCCGGAAACCGTGGCAGCCTTTGCCGATCTCAAGCATTACGGCCGCAAAGGCCCGTTCCGCGGCGAGCGCTGTCGCACCTGTCGATACAAGCACGAGTGCAACTATTATCTCGACATCAGCGCAACGCCATTGCTCGAAAGCCTTTACGAGGAGCCATCGGCGGTCGACGGCTATGTCCGCGATGCCTGCGTCTTCCGCGAGGAAATCGACATTCCTGATACGATGGTCGCGTCGATCCGCTATCGCAGTGGCGTTAACGTCTCCTATTCCCTTAATACCTATATGCCGATCGAAGGCCATCACATTGCCTTCAACGGCCACAAGGGCCGCATCGAGCTGCGGCAATACGAGAAGCAGGATTGGACGACGCCCCCCGCCGACGAGATCGTCGTGATGAAGAATTTCGGTGATGTCGAGCGCATATGGGTGCCGCATTCATCCGGCGGGCACTATGGCGGCGACGACCGGCTGCGGAACATGATCTTGCGTTCCGGCCCGAACGACGAGCTGAAGCAGCGCGCCGGCTCGCGCGCGGGGGCGATGTCGGTCCTGTGCGGTATCGCCGCGCTGCAGAGCAGCCGCACCGGCCAGCAGGTGTCGATTGCCGATATATGGGGCGAGGATGGCGGTTTGAACTTGTTGGAGCCGCGGCCCTAAGGCCGCAGTTTTATGCTTTTCAGCGTCGAAATCAGCTGCAGCTCGGAAGCTGCTGTGCGTAGATCCTCGTCATGCCGTTGAAGCGCTTGGCACCGGCCAGAGCCGTGCCATTGCCGCGCCATGATCCCTGCAGATAGCCCTTGGCGCCTGAATAATAGGCGAGATAGAGATCGTAGGAATCGTTCAGGGCAATGCCGGTCTGCAGGTGGGTCTGGTAGTGATACCAGCCGACGAAATCGACGGCGTCGGAGAAGTTGGTGCGGCTTGCCGTCCAGTTGCCGGTCTCGCGCTTGTACTTATCCCATGTGCCGTCGAGGGCCTGTGAGTAGCCATAGGCCGTCGTCGGACGTTTCCAGGGAATGAAGCCGAGCAGATAACGCCTTGGCGGGCGGGCGCGCGGCCGGAAGCCGGATTCGGTGTAGATCGTCGCCATCAAGATCGGCACCGGCACGCCGTATTTGCGCTCGGTGCGTTGCGCCGCCCGCTGCCAATTGTTGAACCAGCCGTCGCGCTGGTCGAAGATCGCGCAGATGTTGCGGGTGCGCGACGGCGCCGTTGCGCAGCCTGCCAGCACGCCGAGCAGCATCACGGCCAGAATGGAAAGGACGCGGGTACGCATTACTAGAACCTCTTCATTGCTGCGCCGCGCGTCTTCCGGGCGCGCAAAGGACACAGCAACAACTTTGTTGGCGCATGATCCTTTGCAAAAATTCGAGGCCGAACGTTTTGCGGTCATGCGCATAGAGATTGCTAGAGCGGAATGATTAAAAACGGGTTGTTCGCCTGTGCCGAAATGGGGCGATTTCAGGGTGTTTTCATGGATTTGCTGCGTCGCGTCATGCCATCAGCGCCATGTCCTCGCGGCGGATTTCATAGAGCAGCGGCCTGCCATCGATGAAGCGGATGGCCTCGTCGATCGCCATCTCGCCGAGGCGGGTCCGTTCCAGCCCGACAGCGCCGGCGATATGCGGCGTCAGAAAGACGTTCGGCAGGTCGTAGAAGGCCGAGGTAGCCTCCGGAATTTCCGGATCGGTGACGTCGATGATCGCATCGATGCGGCCGGTCTTCAACGCGGCGATCAGGGCGGCTTCGTCGACAAGCGCGCCACGCGCGGTATTGATGAAGGTTGCTCCGTCTTTCATCAGTGCAAGGCGTTGGGCATCGATCATGTGCCGCGTCGCCGGCAGCGAGGGCGCATGCAGCGAAACGATGTCGGCTGATGCCATCAGGGCGCCCAGTTCGGTTTTCTCCACGCCCAACCCGGCCGCCTCGGCGTCGCTGACCATGGGGTCGTAAAGCAAAATCCGGTAGTCGAAGGGCGAGAGCAGCTCGATCACGCGCCGGCCAATCCGCGAGGCGCCGATGATCCCGATTGTGCGGCCGTAATTGCCGATCGCTTCGGCCTGGATCGGCTGCGTCCGCTTGCGGTTGCGATCGGCGACATAGAGATCGCGAAACCGAAAGACCTTCTTGCCGGCGAAGATGATGGCGGCGAGAGTGAATTCGGCGACCGGCAGGGCATTGGCCTGGGCGGCATGGCTGACCAGGATACCGCGATCGAATAGGCCGTCTCCGAGCAGTCCTTTCACCGTGCCGGCTGCGTGAACGACCAGCTTCAGATGCGGCGCCTGGGCAAGCGCGGCGGTATCGATCGTCGGAGAGCCCCAGCCGGTGATCAGGATTTCGGTTTCCGCAAGCAGCTTTGTCGCGCGCTCGTCGTCGAAGCGCTGCATCGGCGCTGCATCGAGCACGCGTCCGATGGTAGCGAGACGCTGAATGAGCGCCTCCGGCAAGACATGCTGCGTGCGCGATGGCTGCATGGCAAAGGCGACGGCCGGACGGCCGGAGAGAGATTGCGTCATGGCAGGCGACCCGGCGCCTCGATGGCGCTCACCGTGATGCCCTTGTCTTTCACGAGGGTGCGCAAGGCGTCGATATCGGGCCGCGCAGGCGGCTTCGTCCAGGCGTGATCGACGGCAGCTGGATCCTTCTCCGCAAGTACGGCCGAGACGAGAGTGGTCTCGCCGGCCGGGATCGCGCCCCGCAGCTGCGGCACCAAGGTCTTCGAGACGATGAGATTGGTGTTCGGCGGTGCTTTCTGCGCGACACCCTGACGCTCGATCGTCGAACCGAGATCGAGAATACCGCTGAAATCCGCTTCACCGATGGCGTAGGCGGCCCCGGTTTCGGAAGAGAGTGTATCGGCCTCGAAATCACGTCTGGCGATAGCAAAGCCGCCTTCGGCTGTCTGCAACGGCCGCGGCGTGGTGATCTTGTGCAGGCGGATATGCCAGGGCGAGGCCGGGACGAGCCATGTTTCCACGGTCACGTCGGGCATGGGCGACCATTTGGCATAAAGCGTATCGCCGGCAAGCTTTGCCTCTTCATTGGTTTCGCGCACGCGGTAGTGCAGGCCGTCGTCGCTGAAGGCAAGCATGCTGTCGAAGGCGCCGCCGGCAAAGATGCGCTCGTCGCTTTCGACGCTGAAGCCATAGCGGGCGGAATAGGCGAATTTCGAATATTTCTCCGCGCCGAAGCGCATCTGCTGGTTTTCCTGGCCGGACGAAAGTGCGATGACATCCGCCTTGCTGCGCATCAGCACCATGCCGGGATGCTTCTGTGGGATGATAGCCGGCTCATTTTCCGGCGGCTTTTCTTCGGCGGCCCAGAACGGATGAGTCTCAGGCAGAGCCAGTGGCAGGAAGGCCTTGAAAGCCCAGTAGGGCGAGCCAGCGGAATTATAGTTTTCCGACATCAGGAGGTTGGGATAGGCAAAGCCGATCGGCAGGGTGCCATCGCGATGGGCGATCGGCTTGTCGGCCCACCAGCGCAGGTGCCGCAGGCACAGGCCCTTGATCTCGCCCCATGGCAGCGCCTCGACATCGGCAAAGGCGAGCGCCGACCAGAAGCCGGCACAGGCGAAGCGATAGGTCAGGCTGCGGCCGAAAGGGATAGTGGCGCCATCGGGTGCGAACCAATGGCGGAAATCCCTGGCGAAGAGGATTGCACGTTCGCGATAACGCTTGGCGCGGTCGTCATTGACGAGCTTAGAATAGATCAGCCCGTAAAAATGCATGGCGAAGGGAATGTAGTGATCGATGCGCCTGATATTGCCGTCGCGATACCAGCCATCGGCGATGTAGAAGCCGTCGAGTTCGTTCAGGTAGTTTTCCGTCAGGCTGCGGTCGAAGGAGGCGCCGAGCCGGTCGAGCGCGATATCCACGAAGATGCGGAAGAACTTCCAGTTGTTATCGGCATAGTCGAAGGTGCGAGCATGCTTGAGATAGGCGATCAGATTGTCGCGCGCGCGTTGATCGAGCGGCTCCCAGATCTTTTCAGGCACGAGGGCAAGCGTGAAGCCGAGGGCTGCAAGCTCGACCATGCGCTGATCGCGGCCGTTGACCGTGCCCCAATATTCCGGATGTTTCGGATCGACGCCGTTTGCGAGGCCTTCGGCGTAGCGGTCCCAATGGCGGAAGTCGCCGCCGCCGGCGCCGAGCGGCGCGAGGCCCCAGAGCGGACGGGCGAAACCTTCGAGATCGGCGGCGGCGCGATCGAAATGCGCGCCGGCGGCATCGATGCGGACGCGGGCATTGCCTTGCGAAAAATAGGGCAGCAGCGGATCGAACAGGTCAGTCAGCGCCCGACGCATGTCCGGAGGGGTCTTCAGCGGGTTGCCGGCGAGCGGATTGGTGCTGGCGGGGTCATAGATCATCGGTTCGGCTTTCTCGATCGTTTTCCGCGGCGGGATTGGACTTTAGGTTTCGGGTGGCAGCGTGCCCCCAACGACCGGCGGAACGCCGTGGCAAATCTGGCGTGCCGGCGCATCGCGGTCGCGGAAGCGCGCGATCATCAGGCCGATGGCTTCCCGGCCGAGCGCTGCGCGGTCGACGCGCATGGTTGCCAGCCGGGGATTGGTCATCAGGGCGCAGGGAAGGTCGTCGAAGCCAACGATGGCGAAATCTTCCGGTACGCGCAGGCCAGCTTCGGTCACGGCGTCGAGCACGCCGACGGCAATGAAATCGTTCATGCAGAAGGCGGCGGTATAGCCGCCTTTCTCGGCTAGGATCGCAGTCGTGGTGTCGTGGGCTTCCTGGCTGGAGCTGCCGCGAAAGTTCATCGGCACGATGCGGCCGTCAGCACCCTCCACTGAAGCGATCGCCGCCTCGAAGCCGCGGATGCGTTCGCGGATCGTCTGGCGATGCGAGCCGGTCAGATGCAGAATGCGGCGGTGGCCGGCATCGAGCAGGCGCCGGGTTGCGTTGTAGGCGCCGAAGAAATTCGCGGGCGAAACGCCGTCGAAGCGCAGCTTCGGGTCGGTGCCGTTGACGAGCACCGTTGGCGTGCCGCTTGCCTCAAGCCAGCGGCATAGCTCTTCCGAAGGGTCGATGCCGACGAGAAAGAGGCCTTCGGCGCCGGCGGCCTGCAGATATTCCTTTACCAGCTCCGGCTCGGTCCTTGCCTCGCGGATGAGACGGATGTCGAAGCGCATGCCGCGCTCGGCGGCGCCTGCGCGCAGGCCTTCCAGAATGCCTTCATAGAAAACGCTCAAGCCTCCGGTGACGCTGTCGCTTGCAATCAGCGCCAGTCCACCTGAGATCGTCTCGGTCGCCGTTTTCAGCGGATAGCCGAGATCGCTCGCGACCTTGAAGATATGCTGACGGATCGTCTCGCTGATGCCGGGCTCGTTGGTGAGAACCCGCGACACCGTCGAAACGGAGACGCCGGCGGCTGTGGCAATATCAGCCTGCCGGATGCGTTTGGAGCGAATATCGTTCATGGTGCAAACGCTATGCAAAATTATGCAAATTTGCAATAGAAAGATTTTTTATTGCGCAGTGCAATGAAGTTGCATATCTTCGACCCACTTCATCCGCGAAAAGCGTCGGGGAGATCGCCGCGGATGGCAACGCAAGAGAAGGAGGAATCTCATGCGCATGAATCGCCGTTCATTCATGATCGGGGCCACTGGGGCCGCGGCCGGGCTTGCCTTCGGCGGAGGAGCGATGCCGGCGTTTGCCGATGCGACGCAGCTCAGGGCAATGTGGTGGGGCTCGCCCGATCGTGGCAAGCGCACGGTCGCCGTCGCCGAGCTGTTCCACGGCAAGAACCCGGATATTTCCATCGTCGGCGAGAGCATCAGCGGCGACGGCTACTGGGCCAAGCTCGCGACGGGAATGGCGAGCCAGAATATCGCGGACGTTTTCCAGCTCGAACCGAGCACGATCTCGGATTATTCCAAACGCGGCGCCTGCATGCCGCTCGACCAGTTCGTGCCCTCGACGCTGAATATCGACAGTTTCGGCAAGGACGTGCTGAAGCTGACCACGGTCGACAACAAGCTCTATGGCGTTGGCCTCGGGCTTAACTCCTTTGCGATGTTCTATGACGAGGACATGTTCAAGAAGACCGGCTTGACGCCGCCCGGTCCGACCACGACATGGGCCGAATATGCCGATCTCGCGGTGGAAATGACCAAGGCCGCCGGCAAGCGCGGCTATTGGGGTGGTCCTTATGGCGCACGCTACAATTATGTGCTCGACGTCTGGCTGCGCCAGCGCGGCAAGAGCCTCTTTACGGAGGAGGGTGGGCTCGGCTTCGGCGTCGACGATGCCAAGGAATGGTATAGCTACTGGGAAGACCTGCGCAAACGCGGCGGCACGGTCTCAGCCGATGTGCAGACGCTCGACCAGAACGTCATCGAGAGCAACTGCCTGGCGCTTGGCAAATCGGCCATCGGCATGGCCTATTCCAACCAGCTCGTCGGCTACCAGCTCGTGGTCAAGAGCAAGCTTGCCGTCACCATGCTGCCGCGCGAGAAGAAGGACGGTCCCTCCGGTCATTACTATCGTCCGGCGCTGATCTGGAGTGTCGGCGCCACCAGCAAGAACGGCGAAGCGGCGGCGAAATTCATCAATTTCTTCGTCAACGACATCGATGCCGGCAAGATCCTCGGTGTGGAACGTGGTGTGCCGATGTCGCCTACCGTGCGCGCCGCCCTCCTGCCCACGCTCAATCCGGTGGAGCAGCAGACGGTGCACTATATCGAGCTGCTGAAGGATCAGGTCGGTACCTATCCCGTGCCGGCGCCGCTCGGCTCCGGAGAATTCGATCAGAACGTCGCCCGCCCCGTCGCCGACCAGCTCGCCTTCGGCAAGATCACGGTCGCCGAAGCGGCGAAGCGGCTCGTGGAAGAGGGTGCGACGAAGCTGAAGCGGAAGAGTTGATTGATAGTTGGCTATATGGGTGAAGACCAAGTGAGCTCGGCTTTGCGGCAACTCCTGTGCCTGGCTCCTCACCCTAGCCCTCTCCCCGCCAAGCGGGGCGAGGGATGACTGCGCAACGTAATTGGCCTCGTCTAGCAGCAGCGTTTGGCATGCAGAGCTCCCTCCCCCGCTCTGCGGGGTGAGGGGCGAGGCAAAGAATTGCCATAAGCGCGAATTCGCCTGACAGTCTTTTGTCGAAGAGAGTCACTTCCCATCCCAAGGCGTCAAAGCATCCTGCTTCATCTTGCGCTGTTCTTCCGGCGGAAGCTTGTAATCGCCCTTGTACGGTGCGCTCTCGAATGAGCCATAGGTCGGGTTGGCGATGGCGATCCAGTCGTGGCCGAAATGGGCGGCGTTGGCTTCGAAGACCTTCTGGCGCTCCTCGACGGTACCCTTGTAGTCGTCGGTGAAGTCGCCGAAATTATCGCCAAACATCAGGAGAACGCGATAGTTCTTGGCGATGAAGGCGCGGCGCGTGCCCTTGGCGGAGCCCCAATCCGGCTGTTCCTTGGCGCTCAGGAAGGTGTCGACATTGTCGCCCATCGGAAAGCCGAAGCGCTTCATTTCCTCGACGGTCGGGCCTTCCTCATCGGCGGTGCGATTGGTGACGTAGAAGACCTTCACGCCTTTCGAAGCCGCATATTGGGTAAATTCTACCGCACCAGCGATCGGCTTGTCCTGCTGGGCATTGACGTATTGCGTCCAGCTCTGCGGGGTGAAGCTGGTGCCCCCCGTAATATTGTGCGCCTGGTAGGGCGAGGTGTTGAGGATGGTGTCATCGACATCGAGGATGATGGCTGGCGGGAAGTCCTGGAAACTGCCCGTCTGCTCCACGGGTGCGGCGGTCCAGCTCTTGTCGGCCAATGCTTCGTCGAGCCTGATGCGACCGAGCGTATAGGCGCCGAGCGCGTTGGCCTGCGCCTCGACCGAGGTTTGGTCCCAGAGAACCGCATTGAGATTGTCGTCGGGCGACGGTGCCGGCAGATCGGCGCCCAGGGCCGGCAGGGCGGCGACAAGGCCAATGGCGGTGACGAGCGTTCGGCGCCCAAAAAATCCGTTTCTCACGTTGCTCTCCTTATCCAGAAATCCACGAAGTATATCAATGAGTTCTGACGTACGCAGGTGTTGTGACCCGGATAAGGATAGTTCGCGCTCGCGGGAAATGTGTCAAGGCTGTGACAATCATCGCGGCTTTATTTTTGCGGAGTCTTGATTCTGACGAAAAATGCCGGAGCTCCTTCGAGCCCCGGCATTCGTATAGCGTCGATGAGCCTGGTTTATTTCGCCGCGTCAGCCCAGCTCTTGACCAGCTCGTCGTAGTTGACGGTGACCGGTTTTTCCTTCTCGTTGGCGATCTTCAGCTGCGGAGCGAGATGACCGTTCTTGACGGCATCGGCGTTCCAGTAGGCAAGATCGTGCTCTTCGGCGAGCTTCGGGCCGATATCGCCCTGAACGCCCGCGCGTTCGATGCGCTGCATTACCTTTTCCTGGTCGGCGCAGAGTGCATCCATGGCGCCCTGGGCGTCCTTGGCGCCCGATGCGGCATCGCCGATCGCCTGCCACCAGAGCTGAGCCAGCTTCGGATAGTCAGGAACGTTGGTGCCGGTCGGCGACCACTGCACGCGGGCCGGCGAGCGATAGAACTCGATCAGGCCGCCGAGTTCAGGCGCGCGCTTGGTGAAGCTCTTGTCGCGGATGGTGGATTCGCGGATGAAGGTGAGGCCGACATGGCTCTTCTTCACATCCACCGTCTTCGACGTCACGAACTGCGCATAGAGCCACGCGGCCTTGGCGCGGTCGACCGGGGTCGACTTCATCAGCGTCCAGGAACCGACGTCCTGATAGCCGAGCTTCATGCCGTCCTTCCAGTAGACGCCATGCGGAGACGGCGCCATGCGCCATTTCGGCGTGCCATCGGCGTTCATGACCGGCAGGCCGGGCTTGACCATGTCGGCGGTGAAGGCCGTGTACCAGAAGATCTGCTGGGCGATATTGCCCTGCGACGGAACCGGACCGGATTCCGAGAAGGTCATGCCCTGTGCTTCCGCCGGAGCGTAAGCCTTCAGCCAGTCGAGATACTTCTGGATCGAATAGACGGCGGCTGGTCCGTTGGTATCGCCGCCACGTGCGACGCAGGAGCCGACAGGACGCGAATTGGCATCGACCTTGATGCCCCATTCGTCGACCGGCAGACCGTTCGGCAGGCCCTTGTCGCCGTTGCCGGCCATGGAAAGCCAGGCGTCGGTGAAGCGCCAGCCGAGCGACGGGTCCTTCTTGCCATAGTCCATATGGCCGAAGACCTTCTTGCCGTCGACATCGCGGCCGGTGAAGAATTGCGCGATATCCTCATAGGCCGACCAGTTGACCGGCACGCCGAGTTCGTAGCCGTATTTCGCCTTGAAGTCCGCCTTGTTCTTCGGGTCGTTGAACCAGTCGTAGCGGAACCAGTAGAGGTTGGCGAACTGCTGGTCCGGGAGCTGATAGAGCTTCTTGTCGGGAGCGGTGGTGAAGCTGGTGCCGATGAAATCGGCGACATCGAGATTGGGATTGGTGACGTCCTTGCCCTCGCCAGCCATCCAATCCGTCAGGTTGCGCACCTGCTTGTAGCGCCAATGCGTACCGATCAGGTCGGAATCGTTGACCCAGCCGTCATAGAGGTTCTGACCGGTCTGCATCTGCGTCTGGATCTTCTCGACGACGTCGCCTTCCTGGATGACGTCGTGGGTGACCTTGATGCCGGTGATGGCGGTGAAGGCCGGCGCGAGAACCTGCGATTCATACTGGTGGGTCGTCAGCGTTTCCGAAGCGACCTTGATTTCCATGCCCTGGAAAGGCTTGGCCGCATCGACGAACCATTGCATTTCCTTTTCCTGGTCGGCGCGCGAGAGCGTCGAAAGATCGCCGATCTCCTTGTCCAGGAATGTCTTGGCCTCGTTCATGCCGGCGTTGGCCGTGCCGGCCAAGGCCAGCAGGGCGACAGCCGTCGTCGTCAAGAGATGTCTTCGCATATATTCCTCCCTACAGGTTGCGAGTGCATTTCGGAACAGCCGGATTACCGGCCGCCGTATCGGTTGCTTCAGACCAGACGGAAAACGCCGGCGGCGTAGACCACGGAGAGAGCAAGAGCCCACCACAGGCTGGGGCCTCCCAGGCCCAGCCAAGCGAGATGGATGAAGGCGGCGCCGAGCAGCGAGATGAACAGCCGGTCGCCGCGCGTTGTTTCGAAGCGCAGGATGCCGAGGCGCGGATTGCCGCCGGGCGAAAAATATTCCCAGACCGCCATGCCGATCAAAAGCAGCAGGATCGTCGCGAAAAAGAGCGCCGTCGGCAGTGTCCAGGCCATCCAGGAAAAGTCAGTATTCACAGCGGTTTCCTTCAGACGCGGCCGAGCGCGAAGCCCTTGGCGATGTAGTTGCGGACGAAATAGATCACGAGCGCGCCTGGGATCAGCGTCAGCACGCCGGCGGCGGCAAGCAGGCCCCAGTCCATGCCGGCAGCCGAGACCGTGCGCGTCATGATGGCGGCGATCGGCTTGGCGTCGGTCGTCGTCAAGGTGCGGGCGATCAGCAGCTCCACCCAGGAGAACATGAAGCAGAAGAAGGCGGCGACGCCGATGCCGCTTGCGATCAGCGGAATGAAGATCTTGATGAAGAAGCGCGGGAACGAATAGCCGTCGATATAGGCCGTCTCGTCGATCTCCTTCGGCACGCCGGACATGAAGCCTTCGAGGATCCAGACCGCCAGCGGCACGTTGAACAGGCAATGCGCCAGCGCTACGGCGATATGGGTGTCGATCAGGCCGAAGGCCGAATAGAGCTGGAAGAACGGCAGGGCGAAGACCGCCGGTGGCGCCATGCGGTTCGTCAGCAGCCAGAAGAAGACATGCTTGTCGCCGAGGAAGCGGTAGCGCGAGAAGGCGTAGGCCGCCGGAAGAGCGCACGCAACCGAGATCACCATGTTCATGACGACATAGGTAATCGAGTTGATGTAGCCCTTGTACCAGGACGGATCGGTGAAGATGATCGCGTAGTTGCGCAGCGTCGGCTCATGCGGATAGAGCGTCAACCCGCCGATGATCTCCTCATTCGTCTTGAAGCTCATATTGACGAGCCAGTAGATCGGCAGCAGCAGGAAGACGATGTAGATTGCCGGCACCAGCCAGGACCAGCGCCCTTTTTCGCCCTGGCGGCGGCTGACCTGCGCGCCCGCCGCGGCAACGACATTTGCGGCGGCATCCGACGCTGCCATCTTGTGCATCGCGGCGTCATCGGCCGTGGTGGAGAAGGATTTGCCGCTCATCGGCGTTCTCCCGCATCGTAATTGGTCATGACGGTGTAGAAGACCCAGGACAGCAGGAGCACGATCAGGAAGTAGATCAGCGACATGGCTGCCGCCGGGCCGAGGTCGAACTGGCCGAGCGCCACCTTCACGAGATCGATCGACAGGAAGGTCGTCGAATTGCCGGGGCCGCCGCCGGTCACGACGAAGGGTTCGGTATAGATCATGAAGCTATCCATGAAGCGCAGCAGCACGGCGATCAGCAGGACGCGGTTCATCTTCGGCAGCTGAATGTAGCGGAAGACGGACCAGCGCGAGGCGCCGTCGATCTTGGCGGCCTGGTAGAAGGCGTCGGGGATGGAGGCGAGGCCGGCATAGCAGAGCAGTACGACAAGGCTCGTCCAATGCCAGACGTCCATGATGATGATCGTCGCCCAGGCGTCGGCGGGATCGGAGACGTAATTATAGTCGATGCCGAGATTGACGAGGACATAGCCCATCAAACCGATGTCGCTGCGCCCGAAGACCTGCCAGATCGTGCCGACGACGTTCCACGGGATCAGCAGCGGCAAGGCCATCAGCACGAGGCAGACGGGAACGCCGATGCCCTTCTTCGGCATGTTGAGGGCGATGAAGATGCCGAGCGGCACTTCGATCGCCAGGATGACGAAGGAGAAGATCAGGTTGCGGATCATCGAATCCCAGAAGCGGCCGGAATGGAGGATCTCTTCGAACCACTGCGTGCCCGCCCAGAAGAAGACGTTGTTGCCGAACGTGTCCTGCACCGAGTAGTTCACCACCGTCATCAGCGGAATGACGGCGGAAAAGCCGACCAGCAGCAGAACCGGAATGAGCATGAACCAGGCTTTGTTGTTCCAGGTCTTCTCCATCGTCAGGCTCCCATCTCGATGCGCCAGGAGTCGGCGTAGATATTGATGCCGGCCGGGTCGAAAGCGATGTGCGGCTCGGCCGGCACCGTCTGGTCCTCGCCGATGACGGCGACGATATCCTGGCCGTCCAGCTTGGCGCGGACCACCTTGCGGCGGCCGAGATCTTCGACCTTGGTCACTGTCGCGGGCATGCCCTCGCGGCCGATGCGGACAAATTCGGGGCGGATGCCGAGTTCGGAGCGGCCGGTGCGCTTTTCCAGCGGCGCGCCGGGCAACGCGATCGTGCGGCTGCCGATGCGCGCGCTGCTGCCTTCGATTTCGACGGGCATGACGTTCATGCCGGGCGAGCCGATGAAATAGCCGACGAAGGTATGGCGCGGGCGCTCAAACAGGTCGTTCGGCGTGCCGATCTGCACCACTTCGCCATTGTACATGACCACCACCTTGTCGGCGAAGGTCAGCGCCTCCGTCTGGTCGTGGGTCACATAGACCATGGTGAAGCCGAAGCGGCGGTGCAGCTGCTTCAGCTGCGAGCGCAGCACCCATTTCATATGCGGATCGATGACGGTCAGCGGCTCGTCGAACAGGATGGCGTTGACATCGGAGCGCACGAGGCCGCGGCCGAGCGAGATCTTCTGCTTGGCATCGGCGGTGAGCCCGCGCGCCTTGCGATGGGCACTGTCGGAAAGGCCGATCATCTCGATGATCTCATCGACCTTGCGCTTGACCTCGGCTTCCGGAACATGCCGGTTGCGCAGCGGGAAGGCGAGATTGTCGTAGACGGTCATCGTGTCGTAGACGACGGGGAACTGGAAGACCTGCGCGATGTTGCGCTCCTGGGTCGACAGCCGGGTCACGTCCTTGCCGTCGAAGAGGATGCGTCCCTCGGAGGCTTGCACCAGACCGGACACGATGTTCAACAGGGTGGTCTTGCCGCAGCCCGAGGGACCGAGCAGCGCATAGGCGCTGCCGTCTTCCCAGCTATGGTTGACTTCCTTCAGCGCATAGTCGGCGTCGGATTTCGGATGGTCGTTGTAGGCGTGCCTGATGTGATCAAGATCGATGCGGGCCATTGTCTCTCCTCAGGCGGCTTGTTGCAGGGCGGGAGTGACGGCGGCGCCTTCAGTGTCGAAGACCATGATATGGCGCGGATCGATATAGACATCGATCGCATCGTCGACATCGATATCCTGCACGCCCTGGGTCAGCATCACCCAGCGCCGGCCGGAAACGTCGATATGGATGAAGCTTTCCGAACCGGTGATCTCGGAGACGCTCACTGTTGCCGACGCGGCGACGGCTTCCGGCGTCTGCGGCGCAAGCGCCAGATGATGCGGCTGGAAGGCGATCGTGTAGCGGGCATCCGGCTGACTTTGGAGATCCTTCGGCACGGGCAGGCGGATATTGCCATCGAGCACGAATTCGCCGCCGCGCTTGTCGAGCGTAATTGTGTTCAGCGGCGGATCGGCGAAAGTGGTGGCGGTGATCAGGTCCTTCGGGTTGCGGAAAACCTCGATCGTCGGTCCGAACTGGGTGATGCGGCCTTCCGCCAAGGTTGCGGTATTGCCGCCGAGGAGCAGGGCCTCGGACGGTTCCGTCGTGGCGTAGACGAAGATCGCGCCGGATTCGGCGAAGATTTTCGGCAATTCGGCGCGCAGCTCCTCGCGCAGCTTGTAGTCGAGATTGGCAAGCGGCTCGTCGAGCAGCACCAGCCCCGCATTCTTCACGATGGCTCGCGCGAGTGCCGTGCGCTGCTGCTGGCCGCCGGAAAGGCTCAACGGGAGGCGGTCGAGGAAGGGGCCAAGGCGCAGAAGGTCGGCTGCCTTTTTGACCTCCTTGTCGATGGTCGCGGCGCTTTTGCCGCCCAGCCGCATCGGCGAGGCGATATTGTCGTAGACGGTCATCGCGGGATAATTGATGAATTGCTGGTAGACCATCGCGACGTTGCGGCGCTGCACCGGCTGGCCGGTGACGTCGGCGCCGTCGACATGAATGGTTCCCGCGGTCGGCTTGTCGAGCCCGGCCATCAGCCGCATCAGTGATGTCTTGCCCGAAAGCGTCGGTCCCAGCAGCACATTCAGCGTGCCACGCTGCAGCGTCAGGTTCGTTTCTGCGATATGCGTCTCGCCGCCGACCGACTTCGATACGCCTCTAAGTTCAAGCACGATAAATTCCTTCCATGCGTCGCATATCGATGCTGCCGCGAGGATCGCGAAGAGACTGATCCGTCCGGAAATGCCGTCGCCGGGCGGTGTCTGTTGCTGAGATTATGGTTGTCGGGAGGTGGATTGTGCCGATTTGCCTGCGGAAACATCGCGTCGGCAAGAATTGCGTCGCGCGACGTCAGTGGCGGTGCGGCCGATGCCGCAAACCATGCCGTTTTCCGTGTTGATCTGATTTTCGGACAATTATTCCTCCCCTTGTTTCGATTTGCATCCCTCACGCGAAAACCGAAACAAGAATGACGATAAATGAAGATAAAGGAATGTCAAACGAAAACTGGTCGCGTTTCAGTTTCGCTTCATGAATCTCGCTGGAGGCCTATTTCAGGGATAAATAACAAAACCGGTAACCGATTGATCGGCATTGGAAATGAAACCCAACAGGCCTCCCGGCGAGGTCTCGCGCTCCGCGTCTCTTGAGGCCCGCGGCCGCTCCTTGGCGTCGGCGGCGCGTGCGATCCGGCATCGGGTTTGCCGCCGACTATGAGACGAAAATTTGGAATGTCTGGGAATGGGCTGGCAAACGGCCGAAAGAGTGAAGGCTGCACCGCGTTTTCGCGGGAGATTCCAGCGGCGGCCCGTCCGGGCTGCTCCGGCTGCGATTTGCTCGAAGCAATGAGGCTGCGGCGGCGGCCGAGCCCGATAATCAGCCGCCCCTCAAATGATATGAGGAGCGGTTTTTTCGAAAGGGGCAGCGCTCAGCGTGCCGCCCAATTGGCGCCGCGGCGGAAGATGGTTTTCATCTGCGGCACGTCGAATTCCTTGGCCTGGTGGCCGAGCGAGGAATAGAAGACGCGGCCCTTGCCGTATTTGCGCTTCCAGGCGACCGGCATGACGACGCCGTCGATCCAGTAGGCGTGGTCACCGGTAAAGGTCGTGGTCGCCAGCACCTCGTTCGACGGATCGACATGCATGTAATATTGTTCCGACGTATAGGGGAAATCGGTGATCCCCTCCATGATCGGATCGTCCGGTCGTGTGATGTTGACCGTATAGTCGATGATGTTGCCGGGATGGGCGACCCACTGGCCGCCGATGATGAACTGATACTCGACGCTTTCGCGGAACGAGTCGCCAGCGCCGCCATGATAGCCGGCGATGCCGACGCCGCTTTCGATCGCATCGGCAAGGTTCTTCACCTCTTCCTTCTCGATCTTCGACATGGTGACGATCGGCACGATCAGGCTGAGATCGTGGATCGAGGGGTCGGCGAAGGCTTCGGTGCTGTTTTCGAGGTAGACCTTGAAGCCGTCCTCTTCCAGCATATCGCGGATGATATGGGCGCATTCCTGCGGTTCGTGGCCGCTCCAGCCGCCCCAGACAATAAGTGCTTCACGCATGATGTATCTCCTGAACTCTTTCGATTAGCGGCCGATTTTTCCGTCCACCAGGGATTCGGACAGAGGGGCCGGACGTTCGGTTTTGGTAGTAATCGTGACCGTGCGGCCGGTGTCGGAGGCCGTCTGGAAGGCTTCCATGACCTCGAGCACATGCAGCGCTAGGCTGCCATCGGCGCGGTGGGGCCGGTTGGAGCGGATGGCGTGCGCCAGATCGGCGACACCGAGCGAGCGGTAGTTGCCGTCGGCATAGGGGGCGGTGACCTCGCGCCCCTCGAACTGGCCGCCCTTTTTCAGATATTCGACAGCGCCACCGAAATGGTTCGGATCAGGCACGATCAGCGTGCCTTCCGTGCCATAGACTTCGAGCGGCACATGCTTGTGGCCGGCGACATCGAAGCTCATGCCGATCTGGACGACAGCGCCATTGGCAAAGGCCATGACGCCGGCAACATGCGTCGGCACGTGCACCGGAATGTGCTCGCCGTTGCGCGGCTCGCTGGTGATGATGCGCTCCTTGCGCGGCGTGACGGCAAAGCCGGCGACCTGGGAGACGGGACCGAGCAGGTTAACGAGGTCGGTGATGTAATAGGGACCCATGTCGAGCATCGGGCCGCCGCCGACTTCATAATAGAAAGCCGGATTCGGATGCCAGCGCTCGTGGCCGGGGCACATGAAGGTGGCGGTGCCGCCGACCGGGATGCCGATCGCGCCCTCGTCGATGATGGCGCGCGCCGTCTGATGGCCGCCGCCAAGGAAGGTGTCGGGGGCCGCGCCGATGCGCAGGCCCTTGACCGCCGCGGCATCCGCGAGTTTCTTGCCTTCGGCAAAATTGATGCCGAGCGGCTTTTCCGAATAGGTGTGCTTGCCGGCGTCCAGCGCCTGCAGGCCCACGGCAACATGCGCTTTGGGAATGGTCAGGTTGACGATAATCTCGACCGAGGGATCAGCAAGCAGGGTTGCGATATCCACGGCCTTCAGGCCGAATTCGGCAGCCTTCGCCTCGGCGAGCTCGCGATTGAGATCGGCCACGCCTTTGATGTCGAGAACGGGAAAGGATTTCATGGCGGTGAGATAGGCGCCGGAAATGTTTCCGCAGCCGATAATGCCGATGCCGACCTTGTTCATAGATTTCCTCCAGATGAATTGTCTTTGCTGTCCTGGAGCGGCTCAGCGTTTCACGGAATCGCTGAGCCGCTCTATCCTGTTGTTTCGACGCAATTCCAGTGATCAGAGGGCCGGTGCCGGTCCCGTCGTCCCCCAGGGCGATTCGTAGAGTTCGCGCAGCGCGACGACCGCGGCGCCCTGTGCCCAGGTCTCGTCGGTGGACTGGTCGAAAACGAGTTCGGTTACCCCTTTGATCGATGGCGGAATGGCCAGCGAATAGGCCTCCCGCAGGCTGTCGAGGAAGGGCTGGCCGAGCGCCAGGCTCGATCCCACAAGAATGACGCGCGGTGGGGCAAACAGCGTGACGATATTGGCAAGCGCCATGCCGCAGGCTTCGCCGGCGCGGATTGCCGCATTGATCAGCGAGATGTCTTCGGCGTCTATCAGCGTCTTGGCATGCGCCATGCCCCGACCGAGACGGATGGCTTCGGCAAAACGGCCGCTTGGCTGATCGCCGAGAATGGCGCTTTCGCCGGCAAGACTTGCCAGGCGGATGATGCCTTGCGGACCCATGCCGAGCACGAGATCGCCGAGATTGTGGCTGAGGCCGCCGGCGCCACGAAAGAGCTGGCCGCCATGCAGCACGCCGAGCCCCAGCGTCTGTTCCAGCGACACCAGCACCATGTCGTCCAGGTCTCTCGCCTTGCCGAACCAGTGATGGGCGAGCGTGATCGCATGCGCGTCGCTTTCGACGATGGTGATCACGCCCAACCGCTCGGACATTTCCTTGGCGAAATCGACGCCGGTTTCGCGAAAGATCGGGCTGGTGCGCACATGGCCGGTGCGATGTTCGATGACGCCGGGCAGGCCGAGGCAGACGGAATCGATCTCGTCCAAAGCCAGATTGGCGTCGACAACGCAGCGGCGCACGCCATCCTCGATCAGATCGGCAATGACACCGATCGGCTGTCGGTCGACGCGTAGCGCCAGCGTCAGCGTGGAAAGAACCTCGCCGCGAAAGTCCGTCACGACGAAAACCATGCGGTTGGCGGCGATTTTAGCGCCGACGACGCGGGCGGCATCCGGATTGAGCTCCAGCATGACGCGCGGCCGGCCTCGAGTGGCCGCCTCGCGCAGGTCGCCCTCCGTCCGCGCTAGGATCAAGCCGTCATCCAGCAATGAGGCTGTGATCGCCGACACGGTGGTGGTCGAAAGCTGCGTGCGGTCGCTGATTTCGATACGTGCGATCGAGCCCGCCCGCCGGATCGTATCCAGCACGTTGAAGCGGTTTATCGCCCGCATAAGCTCGGGATCTGCTGTTTTCATGAGAATGGCGCCGAATGACGGACCCGCTCGGCTGCGGCCTGGTATTTTTGACGGAATGCGAATTAAATAACCTATGGTCATCGCCCAATGTCAAGCCATTTTGCCAGCAATATGCCGAAAATTTAGCGATGGTGGTTGACATTTCAGCAAAGCTCCGTTGAATTATTCCGCATAAGGGAAAAAATATTGAGGCTCTTGGTTCCCTTGGGAGGAGAAAATCATGATCCATCTACGTGGGGCCAAGGCCCTTCGCATCGCAGCTGTCGCCGCCACGACCGGCTTGGCGATCCTGGCCGGCGCGACGGGCGCTGCCGCCGACACCGTCGTCAAATGGCTGCATCTGGAAACCGATCCGAACTATGTCGCCGTCTGGCGCAAGATCGCGGATCAGTATGAGGCCAAGCATCCCGGCACGAAGATCGAGATGCAGTTTCTGGCCAACGAGGCCTTCAAGGCGAAGCTGCCGACGCTCTTGCAATCGAAGGACGCGCCCGATTTCTTCTTCAGCTGGGGCGGCGGCGTCTTGAAGCAGCAGCAGCAGACCGGCACGCTGCTGGATCTGACCGCGGCGATGAACGCCAAGGATGGCGCCTGGCTGAAAAGCTACAATCAGGCGGCCGTCAAGGGCCTGACCTTCGACAACAAGATCAGCGCTGTACCCTACAAGCTCGGCACGGTTTCCTTCTTCTATAACAAGGCGCTGTTCGCCAAGGCCGGCGTCGACGCCAATGCCATCAAGAGCTGGGACGATTATCTGGCCGCCGTCAAGAAGATCAAGGCTGCCGGCATCGCGCCGATCGCGGGCGGTGGCGGCGAGAAATGGCCGATCCATTTCTACTGGAGCTATCTGGTGATGCGCGACGGCGGTCAGCAGGTCTTCAGCGACGCCAAGAACGGCAAGGGCAACGGTTTCAACGACCCGGCCATCATCAAGGCCGGCGAACAGCTTGCCGAGCTTGGCAAGCTCGAACCCTTCCAGCCCGGCTATCTCGGCACCACCTGGCCGCAGGCGCTCGGCGTCTTCGGCGACGGCAAGGCCGCGATGATCCTCGGCTTCGAAAATACGGTTGCCAACCAGCGCACCAATTCCGGCGACGGCAAGGGTCTGACGAATGACAATATCGGCCGCTTCGCCTTCCCGGCCGTGACCGGCGGCGCTGGCCTTCCGACCGATACGCTCGGTGGCCTGAACGGCTGGGCCGTCACCAAGAAGGCCCCGCCCGAGGCGCTGGATTTCCTTGCCTATCTGACCAATGCCGAAAACGAGCGCACCATGGCGCAGGCCGGCATGATCATCCCGGTCGCCGTCGGCGCCGAAGATGGCGTCAAGGGTCCGCTGATGCACGAAGCTGCCGACCAGCTGGCGCATTCGACCTGGCACCAGAATTTCTTCGACCAGGATCTCGGCCCCTCGGTCGGCCGCGTCGTCAACGATGTGGCCGTCGGCATCGTCTCCGGCCAGATTTCGCCGAAGGATGGCGCGCAGCAGGTCCAGGACGCCTTCGAACAGGACCAGCTCTAGCGGCATCCGGCGCCGGCCGCTCCCTTGTGCCGGCGCCGGTTTTTCCTTGAATTGTAACTGTCGAGACCGCCCATGACCGATGTCAGCGCCACGACCGCCATGCCTTCCGTCGCAAGAGCGAGGCCGGCTGCAAAACGAAAATCGCCGGCCGCGCGCGGCCGCCTGCCCGTCATCCTGCTGTTCCTGCCGCCGGCGCTGCTGCTCTTTACCATCTTCGTCATCCTGCCGATGGGGGAGGCGGCCTGGTACAGCCTTTATCGCTGGAACGGCTACGGCCCGCCGACGGAGTTCGTGGGCTTGCGCAATTTCCAGGTGCTCTTCAAGAACGGCGCCTTCCTGACGTCGCTGAAGAACAATGCGCTCATCATCCTGATTTCGATCGCCATCCAGGTGCCGCTTGCCATCTGGCTCGCGACGATGCTGGCGCACCGCATTCGCGGCGTCGTGCTCTTCCGGCTGATCTTCTTCTTGCCTTACGTGCTGGCCGAAGTGGCCGCCGGCCTGATCTGGCGCTTCGTCTATGACGGCGATTACGGCCTGTTTGCCGCGATCGCGCAATTCCTCGGCACGCCGACGCCCTATGTACTCGCCGACAAGGACCTGGCGATGTATGCCGTGCTCGGCGTGATCGTGTGGAAATATTTCGGCTTCCATATGATGCTGTTCATCGCCGGCATGCAGTCGCTGGACAAGAGCGTGCTGGAGGCGGCCGAGATCGACGGCGCGACCGGCTGGCAGAAGTTCCGTTACGTGACGCTGCCGCTGCTCGGCTCGACGCTGCGTCTTTCCGTCTTCTTCGCAGTCGTGGGATCGCTGCAGCTTTTCGACATGATCATGCCGCTCACCGGCGGCGGCCCGTTCAACTCGACGCAGACGATGGTGACCTTCCTCTACAATTTCGGCGTTACGCGCATGCAGGTCGGCCTCGGCAGCGCCGTCGGCGTCGTGCTGTTCGTGATCTGCGTCACCCTCGCCTTCGGCTACAAACGGATATTTATGCGCAATGACTGATATCGCTTCATCCGTTCGACTGACCACCGGCACGAAGATCTATCTTTATGTGTCGCTGACCCTCATTGCCGCCATCGTGCTGATCCCGCTGCTGACGACTGCGCTCGGCGGCTTCAAGACGCTCGGCGATCTCCGCACCAATCCGTTCGGCCTGCCGGTCGAGTGGCATTTCGAGAATTATACCGGCATCCTGTTCGGCGACCGCTATTGGCGGCAGATGATGAATTCCCTGATCATCGCCGTTCTCACCGTGTTCCTGACGCTGTCGGTCTCGGCCATGGCCGCCTTCGCCTTCGCGCATGTAAAATTCTTCGGCTCGAACTTCCTCTTGAACTATTTCCTCATCGGCCTGATGTTCCCGGCCGCCACCGCCATCCTGCCGCTCTTCATCCGCATCCGCGATCTCGGCCTGCTCAACACCTATTGGGGCGTAGTGCTGCCGCAGGTGGCTTTCGGTCTCGGCATGAGCATCCTTCTCTTCCGGAACTATTTTCGAAACCTTCCGGAAGAATTGTTCCAGGCGGCCTTTGTCGATGGTTGCGGCTATATCCGTTTCTTCTGGCATATTTCATTGCCGCTCTCGCGGCCGATCATCGCGACCGTCAGCATCATTTCCTTCGTCGGCAGCTGGAACAGCTACATCCTGCCGCTGATCATGCTGAACTCGGACTCGATCTATCCCTGGCCGCTCGGCATGATGGTCTATAGCGGCGAATTCGGCACGGAATGGGAGCTGGTGCTCGCCTTCATCACGCTGACCATCCTGCCCACCGTCATCGTCTTCTTCCTGGCGCAGAAGCACATCATTGCCGGCCTCACCGCCGGCGCGGTGAAATCCTGAGCCTTATTGGAGCACAAACAAATGGCATCCGTCGAACTGCACAACATCCACAAGGCCTATGGGGCGCTGACCGTCATCCACGATATCTCACTGGCGATCGAGGACGGCGAGTTCATCGCGCTCGTCGGTCCCTCCGGCTGTGGCAAGTCCACCCTGCTGCGGATGATCGCCGGGCTTGAGGAAATCACCGATGGCGACGTGTCGATCGGCGGGCAGGTGGTTAACGCCATGACGCCGCGCGAGCGCAACATCGCCATGGTCTTCCAGTCCTACGCACTTTATCCGCATATGACGGTCGCCGAGAATATGGGCTTCAACCTGAAGCTCTCGGGCGAGACCAAGCCGGTCATCGAGCAGCGGGTCAACGAAGCTGCGCGCATGCTCGATCTCACCAAGCTGCTCGACCGCAAGCCGGCGCAGCTTTCCGGCGGCCAGCGCCAGCGTGTCGCCATGGGCCGCGCCATCGTGCGCAATCCCGCCGTCTTCCTGTTCGACGAGCCGCTCTCCAACCTCGATGCGAAACTGCGTGTACAGATGCGCTCGGAAATCAAGGCGCTGCATCAGAAGGTGCAGACCACCTCGATCTACGTCACCCATGACCAGATCGAGGCGATGACGCTGGCAGACCGCATCGTCGTGCTGAACCAGGGCCGGATCGAGCAGCAGGGCACGCCGATCGAACTTTACCGCAAACCGGCCAATCTCTTCGTCGCCGGCTTCATCGGCTCGCCGGCCATGAATTTCCTCGACGGCGTGGTCGAAGGTATCGAGGGCTCCCCTGCCGTGCGGCTGAAGGACAGTACGCCGGTGCGCATTGCCGGAGAACGCAAGGTGAAGGCGGGCCAGAGCGTGAAGATCGGCCTCAGGCCGGAGCATCTGAGCCTTGCCAGCAACGGCTCGCCGCTCACCGGCCAGACTTTGCTGGTCGAGCCGACGGGCGCGCAGATGCATGTGCTCTTCGACCTCGCGGGCGAGCAGGTGACGGCCGTGGTCGATGGCGAGGCGCCGGTGCGCTACGGGCAGCCGCTGAATGTCTCGGTGAGCCCGGAGCAGGTCTATGTCTTCGACGCGTCGAGCGGCCTTGCTCTTTAGGTGATGATATCGATCGAATCGACGCGATCCGGATAGAAGGCCATGTGGTCCTTGATCCGGCTGACGGACGCATAGGGATTTTCATAGGTCCAGATCGCGTTCACCGAACGCTCGCCGCCGGCCGGGATGCTGTAATACGAGCATTCGCCCTTGTAGGGGCAGTAGGTCTTGTGGCTGGTCCTTTGCAGCAAGGACATGTCGACATCGCTACGGGGAATGTAGAGGACGGCCGGATAGGATGCCTCCTTGAGCGACAGCGCCTCATGCGTGTCGGCAATCATCTTGCCGGCGACGGAGACGGTGACATGGGCATACTTCTCTTCGATCGTGATGGGGTGATCTGGACCGGGGATTTTGACCAGCTTTTCGGACATTTTTGCTCTCCGCAGCTTTGATAATGGCCAGGCACAAGGCTACGACGGCGGTAGACGCGCCTGACGATTCGCGTTCAAAAAAACATATAGGAAGCATCCCGCCGATTATCAGGCCCTATGGCGTCGGCAATTTCGGCGCACCCCAGCGCAATCCATCCATCAACAGGCGCACGAGACGCCGGGCGCGATCGTGCCATTCCGGCGAATTGGGCATGGAATAGGCCCCCGTCAGGGCATGCAGCACGTCCGTGCTGTCGACATCGGCGCGGATCGAACCGGCGGCGACCGCTCTTTCGATCAGGCCGGCAAGTGCGACGGGCACCTTGCCGTAGCTGTCGGCGAAGAGCTTGGAGTTGCTGTTGACAAGAATGCGCAGGCTATCGGCCATGCCACGCTTGGTGGCAAGATATCCGACGAAGCGATGCATCCATTCCTCCAGGGCCTGATCGGGGGCAAGTTCGCCGGAGAGCGTCTCGGCCGCCGCGCATAGCGCCTCGACTTCGTGACGATAGACCACCTCCACGAGATGCTCGCGGCTGGGGAAATGGCGATAGAGCGTTCCGATCCCGACATTCGCCTGTCGTGCTATATCCTCCAGCGAGGCGGCGGTGCCGTGGCTCGCGAAGGCATGCGCCGCGACTTCGATCAGCATGTCGCGGTTGCGTTGCGCATCGGCGCGCAGACGCCTGCTTTCGCTTGGCAAGCGATCCTTCGGTTCCGGCAACGGCTTGCGCGCCAATGTCTGCTCCTTACAGATTGTCTTGTGGACGATTTCGGCATGCCTGTCATAGGCACGCGGCGATACCGTCTCTATGGCGATGTATCGGAGGATTGTTATCGCATTCGGCACCGACGCGCCATTGCCACCCGCGCGGAGCGCGAAATGGCGGCGCATAGACCGGCTTCTGGCTGGTTTACGGTTACGGCGTGCCGAAATGGTTCGGCCCGAAACTGGGTCCGAGGCTCGCGCCCAAATTCGGCCCCTGATCGAAGCTGGAAAAGGGTTCGGGCGGATTGTCGCGGGCCGGCGGAACATCGAGATAGCTCATGATGTTTTCGACGTGGCTGACCTGCGAGCGCAGGCTGTCGAGCGACTTGCCGGTGAGATTCGTGCCGGCCGGCAATTGCGCCGTCAGCGGGTTTTCATAGCGGCCGTTGACGCGCAGTTCATAATAGAGATGCGGGCCGGTGGAGTAGCCGGTCGACCCGACATAGGCGATGACTTGCCCCTGCGTGACGCGCTGGCCGACGCGTAAAGACTGCGGCGTTGCGGAGATATGGGCATAGGTGGTTTCATAGCCGCCGTCATGACGGATGCGGACATATTTGCCGTAGCCGGTTTCCCAGGAAATCTTCTCGACGATGCCGTCGCCGGCCGCCTGAATGGGGCTACCCATCGGCGCGCGGAAATCGACGCCGTTGTGGAATTTCTTCACGCCGAGAATGGGATGGATGCGCCAGGCAAAACCATCGCCGAGCGTGCCGTTCGGCACGGGGCGGTGTACGAGTGACTTAGCGACCGAGTGACCGCTTTCATCGTAGAATTCCGAGGAACCGTCGCCTCCGTCCCTATGCAGATAGAAGCGATGCGTGTCGCCATCGGCATGGAATTCGATGAACATAAGCTCGTTGCGGCCGTCATCCGACTTTCGGAAGAGGAGGTCGACGCTGTCGGGAGCGTCCTCGATGCTCGTCAGCGAAACGCCTTTGGTCTTGGCGAGCTTGATGAGCTGCAAGGCATATTCCTTGCTCAGGCCGGATCTCTCCAGCTTGGCGCTGACCGCAGCCTCGTCATTGCCGTCGACGTTCCTGAGATCGACCGCCGCTACTTCCGAAGAGGACGGCGCCTCGGCCTGACTTTCGCTATAGAGGGTCGAAAACAGGCTGTCGTTGGCCATCGGCACGAAGCCGTTGGCATCGTCGCGGGCAACGACCCGCTCCGGCGTTTTGTCGCCGCTGAGGCGGGCCATGATCAGTTTCGGGCGTGCGTGCGGACCCGTCTTCTCGAGCAGCAGTTCCAGGCTGTCGCCGGGCGAAACCGTATCGGTCTCCAGGGCGCGCTGCAGCTCGTCGCCGGCGTCGCTGCCGAGGCCCGCGGAAGCCAGGATGTCCTGCAGATCCTGCTTGTCCTTCGGCATGGAGACCAGTCGGTGGAATTCACGGCCCTGCTCGCCGGTCGTCGCCTTCGATACGCTGACGTTCAGCGGGACGCCGCGAACGGGGAAGCGCGAGCGGCGCACGGTGTCGTAATGCGTCGTTTGCGGGTAGATGCCGTCGCGGATATCCGAAAGCGACGGTGGCGAGAACATCTCATTGTCGGCACGCTCGCCGCCATAGGCGACATTGATCGCTTCGGCACCGTTGCGCGCACTTTCGGACTCGTCGGATTTGAAGACGAGCGTGGTGCGATGGTAGGTGAAGATGCGGGTTTCGCCGCTGGAGAGCTTTTCCGCAACCTGAGCGAAGCGAGCGCCGTCGAAACGCTGTTTTGCCGCCAACCGGCTGCCCTTGGGCATTGCAGGCTGGGGATGGGCGAGCTCCGCCGTGCGCATGGGCACGGCTTGTTCGATCGTATGACGCGCCAGCAGCGGATAGAGCACGGTGGCAAGCAGCCCAAAGGATGCGGTGCCCGCCAGGCCGATGGCGATCAGATGGCGCAGATGGGCGGAGCGCGGCAGAAATGGAATGTGAAAATCATGATGCGGCCGCGCCTGGATGGCAGCCTCTGCAGGAAATTGAACGCGCAATGGACTTTCGGCCATGAAGTGAGGAACCCTGCAGACTGCGGTGGGCCCAAACTAGGGCAAATCGTGGCGAAATCTAGGCAAGTATTACGAGTCAGTTAATTGTCGTGATCATCCACAGATCCAGATTCGCGCGTTCAAAATGATTCGTCAACCGAAGATGGTGTCGTAGAGCAGCTTGAAGTTCAGCAGCAGGATGATTGCCGCGACCGCCCAGGAAAGGACGGCAATGTTTCTGGATACGGTGAAACTGCCCATTTTCTCACGGTTCGTGACGAACTGGACCAGCGGGATGACCGCGAAAGGCAGCTGCATGGACAGGACAACCTGGCTCAGCACGAGGAGATTCGCGGTGCCCTTTTCACCATAGATGGCGGTTACGAACACAACCGGAATAATTGCGAGGCCGCGCGTCAAAAGCCGTCTTGCCCAGTGCGGAATTCGCAGCCGGAGAAAGCCTTCCATGACGATCTGGCCGGCAAGCGTCGCCGTGACGGTCGAGTTGAGGCCGGAGGCCAGCAGCGCCACAGCAAACAGTGTCGATGCGATGCCGAGGCCGAGCAGTGGCGACAGCAGCTCATATGCCTGACCGATCTCGGCGACATCGGAGTGGCCGGTGGTGTGGAAGGCGGCTGCTGCAACGATCAGGATGGCGGCATTGACGAACAGCGCCAGCATCAGTGCGACGGTGCTGTCGACGGTTGCCCATTTGATGGCGTCGCGGCGTCCTTCTTCCGTGCGCTTGTAGGCCCGCGTCTGCACGATCGAGGAGTGCAGGTAGAGGTTATGCGGCATGACTGTCGCGCCGATGATGCCCATGGCAATATAGAGCATTTGGTGATTGGTGACGATTTCGGGCGAGGGGATGAAGCCGTCGAGGATCGCTGCAACCGGCGGGGCGGCGGCGGCAATCTGGATGGCAAAACAGGTGGCAATGACGATCAGCAACGCGATGACGAAGGCTTCGAGGTAGCGGAAGCCCTTGTTCATCAGGAGGAGCAGCAGGAAGGCGTCAAGCGCGGTGATCAGCGCGCCGCCGATCAGCGGAATTCCGAAAAGCAGCTGCAGCGCGATTGCCGTGCCGATGACTTCCGCAAGGTCGCAAGCGATGATGGCGAGTTCGCAGGCGAACCAGAGCGCCAGGTTGACGGGTCGCGGATAGTGATCGCGACAGGCCTGGGCGAGGTCGCGGCCGGTGGCGATGCCGAGCCTGGCCGACAGTGCCTGCAGCAGGATCGCCATCAGGTTCGACAGCATGATGACGGCAAGCAGCGTATAGCCGAACTGCGCCCCGCCGGTGAGATCCGTCGCCCAGTTGCCGGGGTCCATGTACCCGACGGAGATCATATAGCCTGGGCCGAGGAAGGCGATCAGGCGCCGGATCCAGCTGCCGGCATCAGGAACCTTAACAGTCGAATTGACTTCCGGAAGGCTCGGGCGGTCGTCCTCGTCACGGCTCGCGAACTTCCATGTGCGTTCCTGCGTGGCGGCTTCCTGAAATTGCGTCATGCGGGGCTCCGGGGGGAGGATCGGATTTTGAAGTTACTAATTAAATATGCCAGGTAACAAATTTATGCAATAGGCTATATTTCATGGTTTTTACATTTCATAGGACCAAAATGCCAATTTCCTGGCCCTTGTGGCAGGGCGTCGGGGCCAGTGTCGGAGGCAACCGGGTGATTTGCTCGATGGGGAAAGGAGTCCGTCCGGCTTGACCGTTACGACGGGGAAGACGGTGCCCCGGTCGCCCCGCGCATCAACCGATTGCGGGCCGAATGCTTGCAAGGGATCGGGATCGCAACATCCTCGGCAGCGTTTGCCGAGCGGATAGTGACCATGGGGCTATCCGAGGAACCTGGGTCTACCAGTCATCGAAGGCCTTCCGCTTGAAATCGGCGGCAGCGGAAGGCAGTTTCCATTCAGCGCCTATTCGGCGGCGTCGTGGTTGGAAATGGAATCGCGGACGACACCGTATTCGCTGCCCCAGCGATCGGTCATTTCGGCGCGGATGTCCCAGAGATCCGGAAAGAAGCGATGGCGCGTGCCGGCCTGCAAAAGGTCGACCGGGCGGCCTTTCAGCGATTTCGAGCCGAGGCCGATGGAGCGCTGGATCAGGTAGATATGGTTGGCGCGGAATTTCTGGAACAGCTCGTCATATTCCACCAGCGCCTCGGCGACCACGTAGCTGTCGCCATGATCGTATTTCCCATCATAGATGTCCGCGACCGTCAGGCCGGCGGCGTCGAGATAGTTCGCCTTGAAGGCGTGCCAGAGATCGGGCGGCATGCGCAGCAGGAATTTGAATCCCGGCGATTCCTGTCCGCTGCCATTGCCGAGCTGCAGACGGATTTGCTGATATTCCTTCGGCGACATGGTTTCCAGAAGGTCGAGCTGCGCCGTCATCATGCGCATGATCCGGTGCACGCGGCCCATCAGCGTGACGACGCGATGCGTGTTGCGCTCCTCCATGAAGGCGATGACGTCGACCAGCGTGTAGGCCATGAGCTTCATCCAGAGCTCTTCCACCTGATGCACGATCTGGAACTGCAGTTCGTCGCCGTTGACCATGCCGCCGAGCGGCTTCTGGCAGGCGAGCAGCTTGTCGCATTGCAGGTAAACGCCATAGTCGCGCATTTCGGGCGCTTCGATGCGCGCGTAATAGTCTTTCTTCTGCATCCTCGTTCCCTTTGTTCCGGCCCTCGACCGCCAAGCATGTTTGCTCTTCCTGCAGGATACGAAATTTCGGCTTGAACATTGTTCCTATTTGTCATCCAAAATCGCGGAAATAGAGTACGATCGACAAGTTTTTACGCGACGGAGAGAACGATGGATTTAGACGCTTTGGATCACAAGATCATCGCCGCCCTCGAGGCCGATGCCCGCATTTCGTTCGCGGCGCTTGCCGATCTCGCCGGTCTCAGCAAGACGCCTTGCTGGAAACGGGTGAAGGCGCTGGAGGAGGCTGGCGTGATCAGGGGGTACAGGGCGCTTCTCGACCCCGCCCGTCTCGGCTTCGGCCTGGAGGCTTTCGTGCAGGTTTCGATCGATGTCGAGCGCTTCGATGTTTTCGAAGCCGCCGTCCGCCGACATCCACTGATCTGGCGCTGCCATGCGACGACGGGGGAGGCGGATTATCTCCTTCATATCCTGGCCACAGACATGGCTGCCCTCGATCGGCTGTTGCGGCAGGAGCTGAACAGGCTGCCCGGCGTCAGGCATACGGTGACCTCGATGTCGACGCGGGAAATCAAGTCGGACATTTCTCTGGCCGAGGCCACGCGGCACGCAGGCGCCTAATTAGAGGTTTCACCGCGCATGGAGTGGATCAGGCTGCGGACTAGCCGCTCGCCCACGTCGACCAGCGGGAAGGATTTCCCCGAGCGAAGCCATTCGGCAAGAAGGCCATTCATCGAGCACTGGATGGCCCGGGCGGCGGCATCGGCGGTCCATAGCGGCGCAAGCCGGCTCCGTTCATCCGCCATCTCGATCAGTTTCTGCAACTTGCCGAACATTTCGGCATTGGCCGTGACGATCCGCTGGGCCGCGTCGGACAGGTGTTCCGTAAACTCGCAGCCGAGGATCATGATGGCGAAGACGCGCTGCTGATGCTCATCATTCACCAGAATCTGCAGGACTTCGATTGTGGCGTTCTCGATCAGGCCGAGGGGATCGTCATGGCCATGAGCAATCGCATAATCGACGATCGTCTCCTGCGGCAGGCGGATCTCCCTATGCAGTGCCGTCAGGACCTCGGCCTTGTCCTTGAAATGCCAGTAGATCGCACCGCGCGTTACGCCTGCGCGCTGGGCGATCTTTTCGAGGCTCGAGCCGCTGACGCCGTTTTCGTAGAAAATCTCGGCGGCGGCGGCGAGGACTTCCTCGCGGGTCCTGGCCGCATCTTCCTTGGTTCTGCGCATGCGCCTCCTCGAACTTCCGCGGGCGAAAAGGGGTATTTCGCCGCGCGCTATATATCTGATTTCATGCGGTAATATCTGAAACCTGCATGCGGTTCGCGATATTCGGCACGAAAGTCACGTCGATTTGATGTTTACAATCATTCATGTATGTTTGTATATTGCGGCGCAATAAAAAATGTTGAATCTCGCGGTGATTTTCCCATGACGACGCATCGTTCCCTCCTCCTGCGCAGCAGCCTCGTTGTCGCCGGACTGCTTATCTTCAGCGCATTCCCCTCCCTCGCGCAACAGGCCGCACAGATGCCGCCGCCGCAGGTGACAGCCATTGACGTCAAGCCGCAGACCGTATCGCTGACCTACGAATATGCTGCGCGCATCTCCGCCTTTAGGCAAGTCGATGTGCGGGCACGTGTCGGCGGTATCCTGTTGAAAAGGAACTTTATTGAGGGCGCCGAGGTCAAGGCGGGCGATGTGCTCTTCCTGATCGATCCGGCGACCTACCAGGCAGCGCTGGCCCAGGCTCAGGCACAATTGCAGCAAAGCCAGGCTCAGTTGGCGCAAGGGCAGCGCGAGGAAAAGCGCAACGTCACGCTGTTCGAGCAGAACGCGGTCACGCAGAAGGCGCGCGACGACGCGATTTCCACGCGGCAGCTGGCGGAGGCGGCCGTTGCCGCCGCGCAGGCGCAGGTCCAGACGGCGCAGCTCAATCTCGACTATACCAAGGTCACCGCACCGGTCGGCGGCATCACCAGCCTCGAGCAGGTGTCCGAGGGAAGCCTGATCGGCACGACGGGCGATACCGGCCTGCTCACCAGCATCACGCAGCTCGATCCGGTCTACGTCAATTTCTCGTTCTCGGATTCCGAGGCGGCAGAAGTGCGCCGATTGATCGACATGAAAAAGGCCAAGGGCGAGGCGCCCAATCTCGGCGTCAAGATCTCTTTCGGCGACGGCACGTCCTATGATCATGACGGCGTCGTCGACTTCACCTCCTCCACGATCGACGTGTCGACCGGCACGCTGCAGGCCCGCGCCGTGGTCGACAATCCCGACCGCCGGCTGCTGCCGGGCCAGTTCGTGCGTGCGAAGGTGACGGGCGTTTCGCTCGATAACGCCATCACGATCCCCGAAGTGGCGCTGATGCAGAGCCCGCAGGGACAGTTCGTCTATACGATCGATCAGGAAGGCAAGGCGCACGTCAATCCGGTGACGCTCGGCCAGAAGATCGGCAGCAGCTGGCTGGTGCTGTCCGGTCTCAAGGCCGGCGACAGACTGATCACCGAAGGCATCATCAAGGTGCGCCCCGGCGCCCCGGTGCAGGCGACGGCGGATGCAACGCCTAAGGACGCGAAGAAGGTGGCGCAGAACTGATGTTGGGCAACAGATTCTTCATCGACCGCCCCGTTTTCGCGGCGGTGATCTCGATCGTCATTCTGCTCGCAGGCGCCGTCTGCCTGCGCATCCTGCCGATCGCACAATATCCGGAACTGACGCCGCCGCAGGTCGTGGTCACCGCGACCTATCCGGGCGCCAGCGCCGAGACCGTGGCGCAGACCGTTGCCGCTCCGCTCGAGCAGCAGATCAACGGCGTCGAAAACATGCTCTACATGCAGTCGACGAACTCCAACAGCGGCGCGATGCAGATCACGGTGACCTTCGCGCTCGGCACGGATCCTGACCAGGCGGCGATCAACGTCAACAACCGCGTGCAGCGGGCGGTTTCGACCCTGCCGCAGGACGTGACGCGCCTCGGCGTCGTCGTCACCAAGCGTTCGACCTCGATCCTCGGCTTCGTGGCGATGTATTCGACCGACAGCCGCTATGACCGCGCCTATGTCGGCAATTACGCCCTGCTCAACGTCATCGACGACCTTAAGCGCATTCCCGGCATCGGCGACGTCAACCTGCTCGGCGATGTTGACTATTCGATGCGCATCTGGCTGCGGCCGGACAAGCTGGCGCAATACAATCTGACGCCAAGCGATGTCGCGACCGCCATTCAGGAGCAGAATTCGCAGTTCGCCGCCGGCCGTTTTGGTGATCAGCCCAGCAACAATCCGCAGGCCTTTACCTATACGGTGACGACACAAGGGCGCCTGCCCGATGTCGATGCCTTCGGCGAAATCATCCTGCGTTCGACCGCCAACGCCGCGACGCTCCGGCTGAAGGACGTGGCGCGCATCGAGCTCGGCACCAAGAGCTATTCGGTGCAGAGCAGCCTGAACGGCACGCCGGCGATCCCGATCGCCGTCTATCTGCAGCCGGGCGCCAATGCCTTGAATACGATGGCTGCGCTGAAGTCGCGCCTCGACGAGCTGCAGAAGTCCTTCCCGCAGGGTGTCGCCTACCAGATCCCCTATGACACGACGAAGTTCATCCAGGTATCGATCGAGGAAGTGGTCAAGACCTTCATCGAAGCTATCCTGCTCGTCATCATCGTCGTCTTCGTCTTCCTGCAGAACTGGCGGGCGACGCTGATCCCCGTCATCGCCGTGCCGATCTCGATCATCGGCACCTTTGCCGGAATGTATATACTCGGCTTCTCGATCAACCTGCTGACGCTGTTCGGGCTGGTGCTCGCGATCGGTATCGTCGTCGACGACGCCATCGTGGTGCTTGAAAACGTCGAGCGCCTGATGTCGACCGAGAAACTGTCGCCAAGAAAGGCGGCCATCAAGGCGATGGGCGAAGTGACTGGTCCGGTCATCGCCATCGTGCTGGTGCTTTGCGCCGTCTTCATCCCGGTCTCCTTCATGGGCGGGCTGGCGGGCCAGATGTACAAGCAGTTCGCCGTCACCATCGCGATCTCGGTCATTCTGTCCGGCATCGTGGCGCTGACGCTGACACCGGCGCTCTGCGCGCTGATCCTGAAGCCCGGCCATCATGAGCCAGCCTTGCCGTTCCGCATCTTCAACCGCGCCTTCGAGCGGCTGACGGAGGGGTATGCCGCAGGCGTCGCTTTCTTCCTGAAGCGCGTCATCGTCGGCTGCGTGCTGGTTGCCGGCCTGCTCGGCGTGACCGGCTATCTCTTCTATACGCTGCCGGGATCGCTGGTGCCGGACGAGGACCAGGGCTCGCTGTTCCAGATCGCCATCCTGCCGCCGGCCGCTTCGCTGACGCGCACGCAGGCCGTCATGGATGAGGCGCTCGTCAACACCGAGAAGCTGCCCGGCGTCGAGAACGTCTTTGCGGTCTCTGGCTTCGACCTGCTGTCGGGGGGCCTGAAGAGCAGCGCCGGCGTCGCCTTCGTGACGCTGAAGGACTGGAGCGAGCGCAAGACGCCCGAGCTCGACGCCCGCAATCTCGCAGGCCCGATGATCGGCGCCAATATGGGCATCAAGGATGCCATGGTGCTTGCCTTTAACCCGCCGCCGATCCAGGGTCTGTCGACAACGGGCGGTTTCGAAGTCTATGTGCAGGATCGCAGCGGCAAGGGCGTCGCAGGGCTTTCCGAACAGGCGCAGAAGCTTGTGGCGGCCGCTTCCAAGCGGCCGGAGCTTGCGGGTGTGCGCACCACGCTCGACACCAACGTGCCGCAGTTCCGCGCCGATCTCGACCGCGAGAAGGCCAAGGCGCTCGGCGTGCCGATCAACTCGGTCTTCGATGCCATGCAAGCGACCTTCGGCAGCCTCTACGTCAACGACTTCACGCTCTACGGCCGTAACTATCAGGTCAACCTGCAGTCGGAAGCGCCGTTCCGCGAATCGCCTGACGATCTGCGCCAGGTCTTCGTGCGCTCGGACAGCGGTAAGATGATTCCGCTCGATACGCTCATCAAGGTGACGCGCACCATCGGTCCCGATCAGCTCGAACGCTATAACGCCTTCAACGCCGCCAAGGTCACCGGCAACCCGGCGCCCGGCTATACGTCAGGCGATGCGATCAAGGCCATGCAGCAGGTGGCGGCCGAGACCTTGCCGGAGGGCTTCCAGATCGCCTGGACTGGCTCCGCCTACCAGGAGCTGGAAACCAGCGGCGCCGGCACGCAGGCGATGATCTTCGGCATCATCATGGTGTTCCTGATCCTCGCCGCGCAGTATGAAAAGTGGAGCCTGCCACTTGCCGTCATCACCGCGATCCCGTTTGCGCTGTTCGGTGCATTGCTTGCCACCTATCTGCGCGGGCTCACCAACGACGTCTATTTCCAGATCGGTATGGTGACGCTGATCGGCCTGGCGGCAAAGAACGCCATCCTGATCGTCGAGTTCGCCGTGCTGAAGCGCAAGGATGGCATGAGTGCGGCCGAGGCGGCGCTCGAGGCGGCGCGGCTGCGCTTCCGCCCGATCGTCATGACCTCGCTCGCCTTCATCCTCGGTGTCGTGCCACTGGCGATCAGCACCGGCGCCGGCTCGGCCAGCCGCCATGCGATCGGCACCGGCGTCATCGGCGGCATGCTGGCGGCGACCTTCATCGCCACCTTCTTCATTCCGATGTTTTATCGCCTGATCGCCTGGAAGCAGCCGAAGCCGGTGGAAGATGACGAGGATGATGCGATCGATCATCGCCCGCATGCGCAGGCGGCAGAATAGGGTTTCCCGACCATTCGCCACGTATCAAGAAAACAGGCGGATCGCAGCATTGCGGTCCGCCTGTTTTCGTTAAGTGATAAAGTCAGCCAATGACCCTGCGGCCATCACATCGGCGGCACGGTGCCGTTGAGGCCGACGGCGATGCGGTCGGCAGAGACTGTGGAATCGGCGTTGCGTTCGCCTGTTATGAAGACGCCGGCGCCGAGCTTCAGATCGGCTTTCGTCGCCGATGTCAGCGTCACGACGGGCGTGCCCTTGGGAATGTTGATCTTGCGTTCGCCGCCCTTGTAGGTGAGCGTCAATGTCGGACCGTCGACGGAGGTCACGGCATTGGCGACCGTGGCATTGGTCATCGAGCCGTTCGGCGCCGAATCCCAGGGGCGGTCGCCTTCGCCGGTTCCCTTCATCGAGGCCGGGAAGATAACCACTTCTATGGCGCCGTTGATGCCGCTGTCGGTCGGCTGCGAGGCGATGCCGACGAAATCGCCGGGCTTGATGTCGCCGACGGCCGCCTGGACGACGCCGCCGACGTTGCCACCGGATTTCAGCGCGACCGTCACGTCGCTACCATCTCGAGACCTCACCTTGAGAGTGTCGCCATCGAGGCTTTCCACGGTGCCGCGCACTTTCACGCGCTCGGCGGCATTGGCACTTTGCAGCGCGGCAAGCATGGCGACGGAAAGCGTCAGCGCAGCCGTGATCAGACGTTTGCGATGCATGGGTATTAACTCCCTTGATATACCGGCCGAGCGATCTATCGGTCGTCTTTGGTATGGAGACTATGGAGGGTTGAAATTGATCGGCAGCAGGCTGCGCAATGAGATTGCGCCATCTGCATCACGATGCTAGGCGCCGCTTTCATCACTCGCCACTCAAACAAGCGTGAGATGGTCATGTCCTCCGGCGCGGCCAGAAATTCTTGGAAAAGGCCGGATATTTCCCGGAACATCAAGCATTGCTTAACATTTACCGTTAGACTGCGCTGGTTATCTCGAATTCCCTATCGCGCTTTTGCGCTGGGCTGGGGAGATTGGAGAACGAAATGACCGCGATTCGTCCACTTTTGATCGGAATCCTCCTGATTCTGGCACTGGTTCTGATTGCGCTCAGCATCCTGCTGGTCGATCCCGCCCAGCCCGTCCGTCAATCCGAAAGCCTCATTCCGCCGCCGACGGAATCCCCGCCGCGCCCTTAAGGGCAATGCCGGGAAAAAGGGTCAGCTTGCCGGCGTAAACCGAGCGACCAGGCTGTGACGGTCACCGGGATAGGTGAGGCGGACATGGGTGATCGGGCCGGCCGCGCTCCAGGTGCGTCGTTCGACCACGAGACAGGCCGTGCCTTTCTGAACGTCAAGGTTTGCGGCAGCGTCGCCCTCGACCGATATGGCGCGGATCTGGTGTTCGGCGGTGCTCCACGGCACCTGGTTCAACAGCCAGGGACCGGGGGGCAGGGTCTGGAAATCCGCCTTCGTCGCATCCGGCACAGCATCGAGATTGATAACGCGATCTTCCAGGCAGAAGGGGCGTGGGCCGGCGTAATGGATGCAGGTGATCTCCACCACGGAGACTGAGCCGACGAATTGCAGCCGATGCGCGTCTTCAGGCCGTCCGCGCCGCTCCGCTAGCTTTATCAGCCGATGCGAATAGGGCAGGCCGAGCGACAGGACCTCGGATTCGATGTCGTGGATCTCAAGCACGGCGGATTGGGCCTGCGGATGCGTGACGAAACTGCCCGAACGCTTGCGCCGCTCGATCAAGCCGGCGCGCGCAAGCTGGGTCAGCACCTTGTTCACCGTCATGCGCGAGCAATCATATTGATCCGCCAATTCCAGTTCGAATGGAATGCGATGTCCCGGCGGCCAGGCGCCGGAGACGATCTGGCCCTCGATATCGGTGAGGATGCGCTGATGCAGGGTCGCATCTTTGCTCGTGGTCATACCGCCCATCTGTTCCGTGAAAGACATGGAATTTCCCGCAAGTTATTTAGGGGGCAATCAATGGGAGGAAAAGCGGTATTTACGCAATGAGTTCAGCCATCGTCTTGCGGAATTGCGCCGAGATTGCCTCGCGCTTGATATGACGACCGCCTTCGACATGCTTGCGACCTAGCGCCCAGACTCCATCGACCTTGACGCCGCCGGCAAATGTCCAGTGATCGAGAATGCGGTCGCCGGAGAGATAGGGTGCCGCACTCGCATCGAGCGAAACGATGTCGGCATGATTGCCGACGGCAAGGCCCGTTGGCGCTTTCAGAGCCGCGCCGCCACCAGCCAATGCGCCGTCGAACAGCATGCGGGCGGTGGAGCCGCCGGTCGTTGCGATGACGTTGCGGGCGCGCAGCGCCAGGCGCTGCGAATATTCGAGCTGCCGCAACTCTTCCGGCACCGAAATCAGGATGTTGGAATCCGAGCCGACGCCATAGCGGCCGCCTTCTTCCAGGAAGAGAGGTGCCGCGAAGACGCCGTCGCCGAGATTGGCTTCAGTGATCGGGCAGAGGCCGGCAATCGCGCCACTTCTGGCCATGCGCCGGGTTTCGTCCTCGGTCATGTGCGTGGCGTGGATCAGGCACCAGCGCTCATTCATCGGCGCGTTATCGAGCAGCCATTGCACCGGGCGGGCACCCGACCAGGCGATGCAGTCTTCCACTTCCTTCACCTGCTCGGCGACATGGATATGGATCGGCCCGTCGCCGGCGATCGGCACGAGCTTTGCGAGCTCTTCCGGCGTGACTGCACGCAGGCTGTGCGGCGCAATGCCGAGCTCTGCGCCGGGCAAGCGGCTGGTGACCGTACGGCAGCCGGCCATCAGCGCTTCGAAGCTTTCGATCGAATTGATGAAGCGGCGTTGGCCGTCGATAGGAGCGGCACCACCGAAGCCGGAGTGAGCGTAGAAGACGGGCAGCAGCGTCAGCGCAATGCCGGTTTCGGCGCTGGCGGCGCCGATGCGTTCCGCCAGTTCGGCGATATTGGCATAATGGCTGCCGTCCTTGTCATGGTGCAGATAGTGGAATTCGCCGACGCGAGAGAAACCAGCTTCCAGCATCTCCATATAAAGCTGCGCGGCGACAGCCTCGACATGATCGGGGGTCATCGACAGGGCGAATTTGTACATGACGGTGCGCCAGCTCCAGAAGCTGTCGTTGGCCGGGCCGCGGACTTCGGCAAGGCCGGCCATGGCGCGCTGGAAGGCGTGACTGTGCAGGTTCGGCATGGCGGGGACGAGAATATCTTGTCTATTGTCGCCGCTTGCGGGTGCGACGTCGGTTGCGATCTCGGCGATCCGGCCGCCCTCGAGGGTCAATCGCACATTCTCGTGCCATCCGTCGCCAAGCAAAGCCGTGCGTGCATGAAGTATCGTCATGGTCTCACTCTTTCCTTTCGGACACGGAGTCCAAAATCCCTCTTGTCAGCCTTTCGATTATGTATATACATTATGAGCCAGCGAGGAAAGGCGTAAAGCTGATGGGTGGGAACAATTTTTCCGAAGACGGCAGGGAAAGCGGCGCGGTAAGCTGCGTGTGGCGCAATGCCCGCCTCGCAACCTTGAAAGAGGGCGAGGTCCGGCTGGGCACGATCGAGACGGGTGCGATCGTGACCAAGGACGGCCGTATCGTCTTCGCCGGCCATGAAGCCGACCTGCCCGATACCTCCGGTGCCGAAACGATCGATCTCGAGGGACGCTGGGTGACGCCGGGGCTCGTCGACTGCCATACGCATATCGTCTATGGCGGCAATCGTGCCCGCGAATTCGAAATGCGGCTGGAGGGTGCCACTTATGAAGAAATCGCCCGTGCCGGCGGTGGCATCGTCTCCTCTGTCAATGCGACCCGCGCGCTCTCTTTGGACGAACTCGTCGCCGTTGCGCTGCCGCGTCTCGATACACTGCTTTCGGAAGGTGTGACGACCATCGAAGTGAAGTCGGGTTATGGTCTCAGCATCGAATCCGAACTGAAAATGCTGCGCGCCGCGCGCAAGCTCGGCGAAGCTCGCCCGGTTCGCGTCATCACCTCCTATCTCGGCGCGCACGCCACGCCGGGCGACTACAAGGGCCGCAACGGCGACTATATTACTGATGTCGTGCTGCCCGGTCTCAGCCAAGCCCATGCTGAAGGGCTCGTCGATGCCGTCGACGGCTTCTGTGAGGGCATTGCCTTTTCGACGGCGGAGATCGCCCGCGTCTTCGATCTGGCCAAGTCCCTCGGCATCCCCATGAAACTGCACGCCGAGCAGCTCTCCAATCTCGGCGGCGCCAAGCTTGCTGCCTCCTATGGCGCGCTATCGGCCGATCACGTCGAGTATCTCGACGAGGATGGCGTCAAGGCAATGGCTGCTTCCGGCACGGTTGCCGTGCTTCTTCCCGGTGCCTTCTACGCTATCCATGAAAAACAGAAGCCGCCGGTCCAGGCGTTGCGCGATGCCGGCGTGCCGATCGCGATCGCGACGGACTGCAATCCCGGCACGTCGCCGCTGACCTCGATGCTTCTGACCATGAACATGGCCGCGACGCTCTTTGGTCTGACCGTGGAAGAATGCATTGCCGGCGCAACGCGTGAAGGCGCGCGTGCACTTGGGCAGCTCGCCGAGACAGGCACGCTCGTAGCCGGCAAGTCGGCTGATTTCGCCATCTGGGATGTCGAAAGCATTGCGGAGCTCGTCTACCGCATCGGCTTCAATCCCCTTCATGCTCATGTCTTCAAGGGAAAAAGGTTCAACCGATGACTATCGTTCTCCATCCCGGCTCCGTGACGCTGCAGCAACTGGCGACAATCTATTGGACTGGTGAGCCGGCTAAACTTGACGCTTCTTTCGACGCTGGTATCGCTAAGGCCGCAGCCCGCATTGCTGAAATCGCGGCTGGTAACGCGCCGGTCTATGGGATCAATACCGGCTTCGGCAAACTGGCGTCGATCAAGATCGACAGCGCCGATGTCGCCACGCTTCAGCGCAATCTCATCCTCTCGCATTGCTGCGGTGTCGGCCAGCCGCTGCCTGAGAATGTCGTTCGTTTGATCATGTCGCTGAAGCTCGTTTCGCTCGGTCGGGGTGCGTCCGGCGTGCGGCTGGAGCTGGTGCGGCTGATCGAAGGCATGCTCGAAAAGGGCGTCGTGCCCGTCATCCCCGAAAAGGGCTCCGTCGGCGCATCGGGCGATCTCGCGCCGCTCGCCCATATGACCGCCGTGATGATGGGCCATGGCGAGGCCTTCTACGCCGGAGAGCAGCTCTCCGGCGCGGCAGCGCTCGAAAAGGCCGGCCTGACGCCGGTCGTGCTTGCCGCCAAGGAAGGGCTTGCGCTGATCAACGGTACGCAGGTGTCGACCGGCCTTGCGCTTGCCGGTCTCTTCCGCGCCCATCGCGCCGCCCAGTCCGCCCTCATCACCGGCGCCATGTCGACGGATGCGGCCATGGGCTCCTCGGCGCCGTTCCATCCCGACATTCATACATTGCGTGGCCACAAGGGCCAGATCGATACTGCCGCCGCCCTTCGCGGCCTGCTCGCCGGCTCCGTGATTCGCCAGAGCCATATAGAAGGCGACGAGCGCGTGCAGGATCCCTATTGCATTCGCTGCCAGCCGCAGGTGGATGGCGCTTGCCTCGACCTTCTGCGTTCCGTCGGCCGCACCCTCGAAATCGAAGCCAATGCCGTCACCGACAATCCGCTCGTGCTTTCGGACAATTCCGTCGTTTCCGGCGGCAACTTCCATGCCGAGCCCGTCGCTTTCGCCGCCGACCAGATCGCCATCGCCGTCTGCGAAATCGGCGCGATCGCACAGCGTCGTATCGCACTGCTGGTCGATCCGGCGCTGAGCTATGGCCTCCCCGCCTTCCTCGCTAAGAAGCCGGGCCTGAACTCCGGCCTGATGATTGCCGAAGTGACCTCGGCGGCCCTGATGTCCGAAAACAAGCAGATGTCGCACCCGGCTTCGGTCGACTCGACGCCGACCTCCGCCAACCAGGAAGACCATGTGTCCATGGCCTGCCACGGTGCACGTCGCCTGCTTCAAATGACTGAAAACCTCTTCGGCATTATCGGCATCGAGGCGCTGACCGCCGCGCAGGGCGTCGAGCTGCGCGCACCGCTGACGACCAGCCCGGAACTGACCCTGGCCATTGCTTCGATCCGCGCCGCCGTCTCTTCGCTGGAAGAGGACCGCTACATGGCAAACGACCTGAAAGCCGCCGCAGACCTCATTGCCTCCGGCGCACTCAATGCCTCGATTTCAACCGACATCCTGCCCTCCCTGGAGATGTGACATGACCAACCCACGCCATAATATCCGCGAAATCCGCGCTCCTCGTGGTCCAGAGCTCAACGCCAAGAGCTGGTTGACCGAAGCGCCGCTGCGCATGCTGATGAACAACCTCGATCCGGACGTTGCGGAGAACCCGAACGAGCTGGTCGTCTATGGCGGCATCGGCCGCGCCGCCCGCACCTGGGACGATTTCGACCGTATCGCCGCGACGCTGAAGACACTCAACGAAGACGAGACGCTGCTGGTACAGTCCGGCAAGCCCGTCGCCGTGTTCCGCACCCATAAGGATGCGCCGCGCGTGCTGATCGCCAATTCCAACCTCGTACCGCACTGGGCGACCTGGGATCATTTCAACGAGCTGGATAAGAAGGGCCTTGCCATGTACGGCCAGATGACGGCCGGCTCGTGGATCTACATCGGCACCCAGGGCATTGTGCAGGGTACCTACGAAACCTTCGTCGAAGCTGGTCGCCAGCATTATAACGGCAACCTCAAGGGCAAGTGGATCCTGACTGGCGGCCTCGGCGGCATGGGTGGCGCACAGCCGCTGGCGGCCGTCATGGCCGGCGCCTGCTGCCTCGCTGTTGAGAGCGACGAGACCCGCATCGATTTCCGCCTGCGCACCCGCTATGTCGACGAGAAGGCCAAGACGCTCGATGAAGCGCTTGCCATGATCGACAAGTGGACGAAGGCTGGCGAAGTCAAGTCCGTCGGCCTGCTCGGCAATGCCGCCGAGATCTTCCCGGAACTGGTCAAGCGCATGAAGGCCGGTGGCCCGCGCCCCGATATCGTCACCGACCAGACCTCGGCGCATGATCCGCTGAATGGCTATCTGCCGCTCGGCTGGACCGTGGAAGAAGCCAAGGCAAAGCGCGAGAGCGACCCGAAGGCCGTTGAAGCTGCTGCTCGCGCCTCGATGAAGGTGCATGTGGAAGCCATGGTCGCCTTCTGGGATGCCGGCGTACCGACGCTTGACTACGGCAACAACATCCGCCAGGTCGCCAAGGATGAAGGTTTTGAAAATGCCTTCGCCTTCCCCGGCTTCGTACCCGCCTACATCCGCCCGCTGTTTTGCCGCGGCATCGGTCCTTTCCGCTGGGCCGCACTTTCTGGCGATGCGGAAGATATCTACAAGACCGACGCCAAGGTGAAGGAACTCACTCCCGGCAACACCCATCTGCACAACTGGCTGGACATGGCGCGCGAGCGCATCGCCTTCCAGGGCCTGCCGGCCCGCATTTGCTGGGTCGGTCTCGGTGATCGCCACCGCCTCGGCCTGGCCTTCAACGAAATGGTCAGGAATGGCGAGCTGAAGGCGCCTGTCGTCATCGGCCGCGACCATCTCGACTCCGGCTCGGTCGCGTCGCCCAACCGCGAGACGGAAGCCATGAAGGACGGCTCTGATGCCGTTTCCGACTGGCCGCTGCTCAACGCGCTGCTCAACACCGCATCGGGTGCCACCTGGGTATCGCTGCACCACGGTGGCGGCGTCGGCATGGGCTTTTCCCAACACTCCGGCATGGTCATCTGCGCCGACGGCACGGATGATGCGGCACGACGCCTGGAGCGCGTTCTCTGGAACGACCCGGCAACCGGCGTCATGCGCCACGCCGATGCCGGCTATGATATCGCCCTCGATTGGGCCAAGAAGCAGGGCTTGCGCTTGCCGGCCATCCTGGGGAACTGAGATGAAGCTGCTGCGCGCCAGTGATCACAAGCGCATGCCCTGGAAAAACGGCGGCGGGGAGACGGTGGAAATCGCCGTTTCGCCCGACGGCGTGGGGCTTGCCGACTTCGACTGGCGCGTCAGCATGGCGACCGTTGCCACGGACGGACCCTTCTCGGTCTTTCCGGGCATCGATCGTACGCTATCCATTCTCGATGGCGAGGGCATGACCCTCTTCATCGAGGGGCGCGCGCCCGAACGCCTGACGCAGGCGAGCGAGCCGCTACCCTTTGCCGCCGATGCGCCGACATCAGCGACTTTGATCGACGGTACGATCACCGATCTCAACGTGATGACGCGGCGTGGAAGCTTCACGCATTCGGTACGGCGCGTTTCGGTCGATGGGACAGTCCAGCTTGCGCCTCGTGGTGGTGTGAGCCTTATCCTTTGTCATCGCGGCCACGCCAAAACTGCCAGGCTTTCGCTTTCGGCAGGCGATTGCCTGCTTCTGGAAGCGGTCTGGACTGACATAGCCGTTTCCGGAAAAGCCGAGCTGTTTCAGATTGATATTCATCCCAATGGTCGACGCTAGAGCCGGATGACTTTAGGTCGAGTCGACCTAAAATCTGAATCCGCTCTAGAATCAAAGAAGTAGAGCGTGATGTCGTCGGAAAACCGCCTGCACTTTTCGGCATCACGCTCTAGGCAAAGACAGCCTGCCGAAGCGATCGACTCGATTTTTCCGATCGAGATCGTGGCAATTTACGCGGGCATGCGTTGTGGGGAGCCGTTTTCGGTATTCCCAGCCCTTGTCTTGTATGCGCGATAGTAGAGATCGATGGCAGCAGCTATTTCCCTGAACTGAGTATCGAACTGGCCGCGCCTGATCAAAACTGGCCGCGGGCGCTTTGATCGCTTCCAAATCTTTGCGACTAGGCCTTCGCTCAGGCTGCTCTTGCTTTCCATATTGACGAATATGGTAGCGGCCTTCGCCGTTCTTGGATCCATGGTAGCGAAGATCACACCATCCATGTGTTCCCAAGGAATGAAACCGACGGCAATCCGGATGTCCTGAATGCCTTGGGGGCCTATCGTTATCACTGGAGTTACAAAGTCGCGGCGAAAATACTCGTATACGGCAAAGGCGATGAAGAAAATCAGCATCGGCAACAGGATCATCGCCAGGACGCGTGCTGGGCCTTCCATTGTCAACATGGCCGCAAGCCCTGCGGCAAGGAAGCAATAGGTTACCAGTATGATTTTGAAGCTGGATCTGGAGTACCTGATTTCGCGAATGGATGTGATATCGGTATTCAAGCTTGCCCCTCATCGTGATTTGCCGAGCCATAGCATTGTGTTTGGCAAGATGCCATCAGCCGATTGATCAGCGTATCTCTGGCTTGACACTCACCCGACTCGACTATCCTATTTCTGCGCAGCAGAGAGGATACCTGTATGAGCGACGACCAGATCCCCGCCGATAGCAAGCTCACCACCTCCAAGCGCCGCTGGGCGGCGGAGGGCAAGTTTTTGACGGGGCGCATTAGCCGGTCCGAGACCGAGCGGCTGCCGCCGGGGCAGCATCTCGTCAAGAACTGGCCGGTGCTCGATCTCGGCGTGCAGCCGCAGGTGTCCCTGTCGAGCTGGCGGCTCGATGTGATTGGCTTCGTAGAAACGCGGCTCAGCCTCGATTGGGCCGCTTTCCAGGCGATCGAGCGAGGCACCCGCGTCAGCGATATTCATTGTGTCACGACCTGGTCGCGCTACGACAATCGCTGGGAAGGGGTTTCGACGCGCGATCTCCTTGATCTCGCCATGCCGATGGCCGAGGCGCATCATGTGCTGCTGACGAGCTATGACGGCTATACCACCAACCTGCCGCTTGCGGATTTCGCGGCCGAAGACGCGATCCTCGCCACTGCCTGGGAAGGCCAGCCGCTGTCGGGCGAGCATGGCGGGCCTATGCGTCTCGTCGTGCCGCATCTTTATTTCTGGAAGAGTGCCAAGTGGCTGAACCGCATCGAGCTCATCGGCGCCGACAGAGCCGGCTTCTGGGAGAAGAACGGCTATCATATGTACGGCGATCCCTGGCGAGAACAGCGCTACTCGGACGATTGACGCCGACAGGTCGTTGCGGGCGTAGGATGCCGCCAAAGCAATCCGGGGGAGATCGCGATTTCTTATGTCACCGTGCCAATTTTTGATGGGGCCGGCGTAGGTTTACGGCTTTGCAAGCCGGCATCATAGGCGTATTCAATGATCGTATGATTGTTGCCGGGCGCGCTCGGTTTCCTTGAACGCCATTCTCTGAAATTTCATGTCATGACCGTTGCCCGGACCACAGATCAGCCTTCCGAAGCAAGCTTCGGCCGGCAGTCCCGCATCATCGCCCTGGTCGTCGCCGTCTCTTTCTTCATGCAGATCCTGGACGGCACCATCGTCACCACGTCGCTGCCGCAGATGGCCAGGACATTCGGCGTCGAGCCGGTGTCGATGAGCATCGGCATCACGGTCTATCTGCTGACCATGGCGGCCTTCGTGCCGCTGGCCGGTTGGATGGGCGATCGCTACGGCGCGCGGCGGGTGTTCCTGGCGTCGATCACCATCTTCACCGTGGCATCGCTGTTTTGCGGTCTCTCGGGCAACTTGACCGAGTTCATCATTGCCCGTGCTGTTCAGGGCGTCGGTAGCGCGCTGATGACGCCCGTCGGACGCATCATCGTGCTGAAAAACGCACGCAAGTCCGATCTGGTGCATGCCATGTCGATGATCACCTGGCCGGCGCTGACGGCGCCCGTCATCGGTCCGGTGCTCGGCAGCTTCATCACCACCTATCTCAGCTGGCACTGGAACTTCCTGATCAATATCCCGATCGGCATTATCGGCCTCGGGCTCGTTCTGCGCTTCGTGCCGGATCAGCGGGAGGAAAAGGTCGTGCGGCTCGATTTCATCGGTTTCCTGCAATCGGCGGCTGGGTTGACCTTCCTGCTCGCCGGTCTGGAATTCGTCGTCCAGGGGACAACGGGGCTGGCGCCCAGCATTGCACTTATTACTGCCGGCGTGGTTTTCTCCGTCATTGCCACCCGGCACTTCATGAGGGTCGATGCGCCCTTGCTCGATCTCTCCGCCTTCAAGGTACAGACCTTCGCAATGTCGACGCTTTCGGCAGGCACTGCGAGCCGGGTCGCGATCAACGCCACTCCCTTCCTGATCCCGTTGCTCTTCCAGGTCGGTTTCGGCCGCACGGCGATCGACGCCGGCACCTATCTGCTGTTTTATTTCGCCGGCAATCTCGGCATGAAGGCGATCACGACGCAGATGCTGAAGGTCTTCGGCTTCCGCAACGTGCTCGTCATCAATGGCCTGATCTCGTCGGCCGCCATCGGCGGATGCGCGTTCCTGTCCCCGGCAACGCCGGACCTCCTGATATATTGCCTGCTATTCATCGCCGGTCTTTCGCGGTCGATGAACTTCACGGCGCTGAATACGCTGGGGTTTGCCGACATCCATGCCGCACAGCGCAGTTCCGCCTCGACATTGTCGAGCATGCTGCAGCAGGTTTCGCTGCTGCTCGGCGTTGCCGTTGCCGCTGCCGTTCTCAATCTCTCGCGCACCATTCATGGTGGGGAAACGCTCTCGCTTGTCGATTTTCGCTGGGCTTTCCTCGTCGTTGGGCTTATCGGTGCCATCTCCGCGTTGCGTTTTGTCAGCCTGCCGCACGATGCCGGCGCAGAGGTGTCCCGCCATAAAGTGAAGACCTGATCAAAACCTTCAAATTCTTAACGATATCGAGACGCTAGCCGCTGTAAAAATGGCTCGTCCTTCCCATATGAATGTTGCTTCAACTCCCATAGGAGGCAGTCTTATGCTGCTCAGAACCCTCGCCATCTCCGCTCTCGTCGTCGGCATGTCCAGCGCCGCCATGGCGGAGCAGGCTCACAAGCATCATCCCAAGCGCGTCAATGTCGAGGCGTTCCAGGCCGATGTTGGCAGCGTCGATCATTCCAAGGACGCAATCCTCCCGGATGGCACCATCAACACTGACCCGTCGGTGACCGGCCCGATCCGCGCCGGCGACTCCATTTCCCGCCTGCAATGCGCCGCTGCCCCCAATTCCGTGGGCGCTCGTTCGAGCACGTATAGTGCGGGCTCCGCTTCGCTTTGCCCGTAACGGCTTGATGGCTAAAGCCGGCCTAAAGCGCGTCGCGATCTTTCAGATTCGCTGCCGCGCTTTAGGTCTTTGATCTCGTGCATGTCGTTGTCGCAAACCGCTGCACACTTTTACGCGACATGCTCAGGCCAGCTCGATATCCGTCTGCTTGAACCGGTCGCTTTTCGACAATAGCGGGTGGCGATAATAGCGAGCGCAGGCATAGGTCACGCAATCGTCAAGGCTTAGGCGCGCCGGATGGCCGCCTTGGCCATAGCGCTCGTAGGCTTCGGTAGCTAAGGCGGCGGCGCGGGGCGGTACGGCAAGCAGCTGAATGTTCATGAGCTGCAGAAACGTGCGGACGGCGTCGCCGGCCTCGGTCGGCGATAATTCCAAGATGTCTGAAATCTGGATTGCGGCGTTTGCCGCTACAAGCGGCGAGGTCATTCGTGCCGTTGACGGCTGCATGCGGATGGCGAAGCCACGCGCCTCCTCCTCGTCGGTCATCATTGCCGACAGCACCGAAGCATCGATAAACATCAAGCCTCTCCCGCCGTGCCGGCGCTTGCGCCCTTGTCGGTAGCTTTCTGCTTGAGATTGCGGCAGAAGGCGACGGCGACGTCGGCCAGGGCTGGTTTCGTCAGCTCCTCATCAAGTGCTTTTTGCAAGGCGAGACGGACGGCTTCGGTTTTGGTGGAGGCCCTAGTCAGCGCCTGATAGCGCCGTGCCAATCGATCGATGGCGTCGTCCTTGATATAAAGCGGCATGGAATATCCCTCTTGGTGTTTTGGATATCCTTAGGACGCATCTATCGTGATGGCAATTGCATTCGCTGGCAGTTTTGTGTTCCCCGCGCGCGCGATATTTAGATGACGAACATCATCTAACGTGCTAGCAATGACAGCTGAAGATACTGTTTGCTGACCGCGAGGAGATGTCATGCCCACTATCGATCCCGTCGTTATCGTTTCCGCCACGCGCACGCCGCTTGGCCGTTTCCAGGGAGAGCTCTCGTCATTGCAGGCATCGGAGCTTGGCGCGAATGTCATCCGCGCCGCGCTTGAGCGTGCCGGTCTTTCGGCAGAGAAGGTGGATGAGGTTCTGTTCGGCTGCGTCCTGCCCGCGGGGCAGGGGCAGGCGCCGGCGCGGCAGGCTGCCCGCGGGGCTGGTCTGCCGGATGCCGTCGGCGCCACGACGATCAACAAGGTCTGCGGTTCGGGCATGAAGGCGACCATGCTGGCGCATGACTTGCTTCTCGCCGGTTCGGCCTCCATCGCGGTTGCCGGTGGCATGGAATCCATGTCGAATGCGCCTTACCTGCTTGCCAAGGCGCGCGGCGGCTATCGCATGGGTCATGACCGCATCTTCGACCATATGATGCTTGATGGGCTCGAGGATGCTTATGAGAAGGGTCGCTCGATGGGCGATTTCGGTGAGATGGCGGTCGAGGCCTATCAATTCAGCCGCGACGATCAGGATGCCTATGCAGTGGAGACCCTATTGCGCGCGCGGAACGCTCTTGAGACCGGCGCTTTCGAGGCTGAGATCACCCCGGTTTCGGTGATGGCCAAGGGCGGCGCGGTCACGGTCTCCAAGGACGAGCATCCGCAGAAGGTTTCGCCGGAAAAGATCCCGACGCTCAAGCCCGCCTTCCGCAAGGACGGAACGATCACGGCTGCCAGCGCCTCGGCCAATGCCGATGGTGCCGCGGCCCTGATCCTGACGCGCCGCTCGGTGGCCGAGCGCGAGGGATTGCCCATTCTCGCTGAGATCAAGGCGCATGCCACGCACTCCCAGGAGCCGGCGTGGTACACCACCGCGCCGATCCCGGCGATCCGCAAGGTGCTCGACAAGACCGGCTGGAAGATCGGCGATGTCGATCTCTTCGAGATCAACGAGGCCTTCGCCGTCGTCGCCATGGCGGCCGCGAAGGAACTCGGCATTGCGCGCGATCGGCTCAACGTCAATGGCGGCGCATGCGCGCTTGGCCATCCGATCGGCGCCACCGGGGCACGGTTGATCGTCACCTTGCTGCATGCCCTAGAGCGCCGGGGCGCGAAGCGCGGTGTTGCAGCACTTTGCATCGGCGGCGGCGAGGCGACGGCGATTGCTGTGGAACGGGTAGGGTAACTGGAGCGATATAAGGGCTGGTCAGGCGGGCCTGTTGATGCCGTGGTTGTGGGCATGGCCCCTCATCCTGGCCTTCTTCCCGCTTATGCGGGGAGAAGGGACAACCGCGCAAAACAACCAGCCTCTTCATTTTACTCGAGGGCCGTGCAGGGGCACTTTGAGCTTCCTCACCCCGCTTACGGGGAGAGGGCTGGGGTGAGGGGTCAGGCACATCGTTCCGGCATCAAGGCATTCGCCCGACCTACCGAGGCAGCGTCCTCACCCCTCCGACAACTCCTCCAAAATCGGGCAGTCCGGCCGCTCGTTGCCGTGGCAGGCGTGGACGAGATGCTCCAGCGTGCGGCGCAGTTCCGTCAATTCGCGGATCTTGCGGTCGATCTCCGTGAGTTTCGTGGCGGCGATGTCCTTGACGTCGGCGCTGGCGCGGCTCTTGTCCTCGTAGAGTGCCAGCAACTGCCGGCACTCCTCCACCGAGAAGCCGAGGCTGCGCGAGCGGTGCAGGAAGCGCAGCTTGTGCACGTCGTCGGCGCCGTAATCGCGGTAGCCGTTGTCGCTGCGGTCCGGGCGGATCAGGCCGATATCCTCGTAGTAGCGGATCGTCTTGGCCGGCAGGCCGGAACGGCCCGATGCTTCGCCGATATTCATCTCTGTTCTCCCTATTTTGCCAGCCGCAGCCGGAGGGCGTTGCCGATGACCGAGACCGAGGACAGGCTCATGGCCGCCGCCGCGATCATCGGTGACAACAGCAGGCCGAAGACCGGATAGAGGACGCCGGCCGCCAGCGGTACGCCGAGGGCATTGTAGCCGAAGGCGAAGGCGAGGTTCTGTTTGATGTTGCGGATGGTTGCTTCCGACAGGTGGCGTGCCCGCACGATGCCGTTGAGATCGCCCTTGACCAGCGTAATGCCGGCGCTCTCCATGGCGACATCGGCGCCCGTGCCCATGGCAATGCCGACATCGGCTGATGCGAGTGCCGGTGCATCGTTGACGCCGTCGCCGGCCATGGCGACGACGCGGCCCTTGGCGCGCAGTTCGTCGATTAGCGCCTTCTTGCCTTCGGGCAGCATGTCGGCGCGCACCTCGTCGATGCCGAGCTTTCCGGCGACGGCGGCGGCGGTCTTGCCATTGTCGCCGGTCGCCATGACGATCTTCAGGCCACTCCCGTGCAGCGCCTTAATGGCGGCGGCCGTCGTCGGCTTGATCCTGTCCGCAACGGCGACGAGGCCGGCGAGCTTCCTGTCGACGGCGACGAACATGACGGTCTTGCCTTCGCCGCGCAGGCGCTCGGTCTCCGCCTTCAAGGCGTCGGTCGCGACGCCAAGATCGGCCATCATCGCGGCATTGCCGAGTGCGATCGCGGCATCACCGCTGCGGCCTTCGACGCCCTTGCCTGTTACCGCCGAGAAGCCGGAGATCTCGACGAACTGCGCGCCGCGCTCCTCGGCGCCGGCAACGATCGCTTCGGCGAGAGGGTGTTCGGAGCCGCGCTCCAGGCTGGCGGCGAGCGAGAGCAGGCGTGCCTCATCGGCGCCCGTTACGGTGACGATGTCGGTGAGGTTTGGCTTGCCCTCGGTCAGCGTGCCTGTTTTGTCGACGATCAGCGTGTCGACCTTCGCGAAGCGTTCCAATGCTTCTGCGTCGCGCACCAGCACGCCTTCCTGCGCGCCGCGGCCCGTGGCGATCATGATGGACATGGGCGTTGCCAGGCCGAGCGCGCAGGGGCAGGCGATGATCAGCACGGCGACGGCGGCCAGCAGCGCATGCGCAAGGCGCGGCTCCGGCCCGACAAAGGCCCAAACGGCAAAGGCGATGATGGCGGCCGCGACGACGGCGGGCACGAAGACGGCGGAGACGCCATCGACCATCGTCTGGATCGGCGCGCGCGAGCGCTGTGCCTTGGCAACGAGCTCGACGATGCGCGACAGCGTCGTGTCGGCGCCGACTTTTTCGGCCTGCATGATGAGCGTGCCGTTCCTGTTGATCGTGCCGCCGGTCAAGGCGTCGCCATTGGTCTTTTCGACCGGCAGGGGCTCGCCTGTGATCATCGATTCATCGATGGTGGATTGCCCTTCGACAACGGAACCGTCCACCGGAACGCGCTCGCCGGGGCGGACGCGCAGCCGATCGCCGGCCTGGATTTCATCGACGGGTACATCGGTCTCGCTGCCGTCGGCGCCGAGGCGCCGCGCCGTTTTCGGCGCAAGATCGAGAAGCGCGCGGATGGCCGAGCCGGTGCGTTCGCGCGCCTTCAATTCAAGCACCTGGCCAACGAAGACCAGCGCGACGATGACGGAAGCCGCTTCGAAATAGACGGGCACGCTCTCGCCATGCCCACGGAAGCTCATGGGAAAGAGGCCGGGCGCCAGCGTGGCGACGATGCTGTAGATATAGGCGGTACCGACGCCGAGGCCGATCAGCGTCCACATATTCGGGCTGCGATTGACGAGCGAATTCCAGGCACGGCGGAAGAAGGGCAGGGCGGCCCAAAGCACGACCGGGGTCGCGAGCACGAGTTCGATCCATGTGGCGATCGGTTCGCCGATCCAGTCGCGGAAGGGCAGGCCGAGCATCGGCCCCATGCTGATGACAAGCAGCGGCAGCGACAGCGCGGCGCTGATCCAGAGCCGGCGCGTGAAATCGACTAATTCCGGGTTCGGGCCTTCATCGGCGGCGGGCACGCCCATGGGCTCCAGCGCCATGCCGCATTTCGGGCAATCGCCTGGATGATCGCTGACGACCTCCGGGTGCATCGGGCAGGTGTAGAGCGTGCCCTTCGGCACTGGCTTCGGCGTGGGCTTGTTGCCGTCGAGATAGGCCGACGGCTCCGCTTCGAACTTCGCCTTGCAGCCGGCCGAGCAGAAATAGAATTTCTCGCCCTCGTGCTTCAGGAAATGGCGCGCGGTGGCTCGATCCACCGTCATGCCGCAGGTCGGGTCCGTGGCGGTGAGATAGCTTTCCGGCGAGGCTTCGAACTTCGTGCGGCAGCCATTGCAGCAAAAATGGAAGGTACGGCCCTGATAGTCCAGCGACGGTTTGCCAGCGTTCGGATCAACCGTCATGCCGCAAACGGGATCGCGCGTCACCGCCTCTTGCGAGTGATCGTGATGATGATCGTGACCGTGATGGCTGTGATCATTTTTGTCATGCAATGCCATATCAAACTCCATTGCCCGGGATAGGGCGTTGGATAGGTTTATGAACCTTCCTGTTACTGGAAGGTCAAGATGAAAAATAATGATTGTCGTCCACAGTTCACAGGGTTCCTTTCCTATCGCATCGCACTGGGCGGTGATAAGTTCCGTAAGGCCGATTCAATGAAGCGATTCCAATGCGATATGATTTGACCACACTCCCGATACCGACGCTTCTGCCCGCCATCATCAAGGCGGAGGACATGCTGGCGCGTCTCGACGAGCGTGTTCTGCGGCATGGCGTGGCAGATGGTTTTCGCGAGCGCGGGCATTTCTTCGATGCCGCGGGCGCGCTTTGGGTCAGCGGCGAACTGGTACATATCGAGGATCTCGTATTGCATGATGCGCGCATGGATACGCGCACGCCGACCCACGAGTTGACCATCGCTCATGCCGTGCTACGGACGCGGCGCCGTCTTTGGACCGCCGATCCTTCCTGGGGGCTGGAGGCGATGGGCCTTGCGGTCCTGCGTGGTGATGTGGGGGAGGCGGAAGACGCGATTGTACTACGTCCGACACCCGCTGAAACATTGGAGCCCGCGGTGCAGGAGGATGAGGAAGACGATTTTGGCGTCGATTTCGCTGAGATCGACGCCATCCTCGCCCGATCCGACAAGGTCCTGAATGGCGGTGTCCCGGAAGCCCGTCAAGCGACGGTCGATGTCCATGATCCGCTTGCGCTCGTTCGCGACGAGGATTGGGATGAGGACGAGCGCCTGGAACGGTGGCGCGCCACTATTCGCGATGCGGATCAGCTGCCGCCGGTTCTCGGCGCCGCCGTGCTTTTCGATGCCTGGGAGCGGATCGAACCGCTGCGGCGGCAGCACTGGCTCGGCGGCTTGCTGGTGAGTGCCTATCTGCGCAGCCGCGGCAAGATCACCTCGCATCTCTTCTGCCTGAATGTCGGCCTGAAAGCGGTCCGGCATGACCGGCGGCGCGCGTCGGACCGCATCACGCGCCTGACGGCGTTCCTGGAGGCGATGGCGCTTTCGGCCGATTCAGGCCTGAAGGAGCTCGATCGCCTGTCGCTCGCCAAGCTCCAAATGCAGTTGAGGCTCAAGGACCGGCGGTCGAACAGCAGCCTGCCCGAGGTCATCGATATCGTGCTGTCGAGGCCGATCGTTTCAGCGAAGATGATCGCACGGCATGTCGGCGTTACCTCGAGAGGGGCACTCAATCTGGTAGCCGAACTCGGCCTGCGCGAGATGACGGGTCGCGGGCGTTACCGCGGCTGGGGCGTGCTTTGACCCGTTCCGCCGGGCAGCACGCGTACATATCTCATCTTTGCCACTACAACCCTGGTTTTTGTCCAATGTAACAGTTTGTTACGCTAAGTCGCGCTAAAATGGACAAAATTTAATGGCCATACCAAATTCCTAAGCGGCACGATGCAAGCTAGAGTCGCGCCATCGATATCGGGATCGCAGATCACCGAAGGCTTTGAAGGAAGGTATGTTGATGGCTCGGACGTTTCGGGTCGCAGTGTGGTTGGCGGTCATCGGCGCGGTTGGATACGTCGCCTATGCGACCCGTGATCGCTGGCTTGGGCCGGCGGAGAAGCTGCTCGGCTATCAGAATGCCGCAGCACCTGCCGAGCAGGCGCAAGGCGAGCGCCGGGGCGGCGGACGAGGTCAAGGCGGTGGCGGAGGACGGCGTAGCCTTTCGGAGTTCAGCGGCCCCGTTCCGGTGCTGGTCGCCGATGCCAAGGCCGCCGATGTGCCCGTCTATATCGATGGCGTGGGTTCGGTAAAGGCCCTGAACACCGTCACCGTGCGGGCGCAGGTCAGCGGCAAGATCGTCGAAATCGACTTCGTGGAAGGCCAGGATATAAAGAAGGGCGATGTCATCGCCCGCATCGATGATGGCGTCTACAAGGCACAGCGTGATCAGGCGGTTGCCAAGAAGGCGCAGGACGAAGCCCTGCTTGCCGGCGCTCAACGTGACCTTGCCCGCTTTCAGCTCATGGTGAAAAGCGCTTCGGGCACGCAGCAGCAGGTCGACACCCAGATCTCGCTGGTGGCGCAGTATACCGCGCAGATCCAGGTCGATGTGGCTGCCATCGAAAGCGCGCAGGCAACGCTCGACTATACGACCATCAAGGCGCCCATCGACGGGCGCACCGGTATCCGCAACGTCGATATCGGCAACCTCGTCAGCTCGTCGGATGCGACAGGCATCGTGACGCTATCGCAGATCAGGCCGATCTCCGTGCTGTTTTCCATTCCGCAGCAGCAGCTTGCCCGCATCAATACAGCAAGTTCGGCCGGAACGCTCGCCGTCCAGGCCATGGGAAGCGATGGCCAGACGGTGGTCGACAACGGCACGCTGGCGGTGGTCGACAATCAGGTCGATCCGACCACCGGTACGGTCAAGCTGAAGGCGAATTTTCCGAACGAGAAGCTGGCACTTTGGCCGGGAGCCTTCATCAATGCCCGCCTGCTGGTGGAGACGCTGAAGGGCGTCACCGTCATTCCGAGCGGGGCGGTGCAGCGCGGGCCGAACGGCACGTTCGTCTACATCGTCAGTCAGGGTCAGACCGTGGCCATGAAGTCGGTGAAGGTGCGTCAGCAGGACGACACGCTGGCCGTCATTGCCGATGGCGTATCCCCGGGTGACAAGGTGGTGACCACGGGCTTCGCGCGGCTACAGGATGGGTCGAAAGTGCAGATTTCGGCCAACCCGGATCAGGTGGCGCCAAGCGCGCCCGCATCGAAGGATCAAGGACAGCCGGTTGCGGAGAACGACCCGCAGAAGGGCCAGGACAATGCCAATGGCGGCGAGCGGCCGCACCGCCGGCACAACGGCCAAGGTGATCAAGGCGGCCAAGATGGTCAGGGCGGTGCCGGTGGTCATAGCGGCCATCGCGGTCAAGATGGCCAGCCTGCCGCCGGCACCGAGCAGGGTGCGGATACGAGCGGCGGCTCGGCATCCAATAATTCGTCCGCCGCGCCGACACAGCAACAATGAACGTTTCGTCGCTCTTTATCGGCCGGCCCATCGCCACCTCGCTTCTCGGGGTGGCGGTTCTCTTGGGCGGCATTCTCGGTTTTCTCTTCCTGCCGGTCGCGCCGCTGCCGCAGGTGGATTTTCCGACGATCCAGGTGACGACGCAGCTTCCGGGGGCCGATCCCGATACGATGGCCGCCCTGGTGACCGCGCCTCTGGAACGGCCGCTCGGCCAGATCCCGTCGCTCGCCTCCATGACCTCATCGAGCGCCTTCGGCATCAGCCAGATCACGCTGCAGTTCGATCTCGGCCGCGATATCGATGGCGCCGCGCAAGACGTGCAGGCGGCGATCAATGCCGCCGGCTCGACCCTGCCACGCACGCTTCCATATCCGCCGACCTATTCGAAGGTGAACCCGGCCGATACGCCGATCGTGACGCTCGCCCTGCGCTCCAACAGCTATTCGATCCGCGAGCTCAGCGATTTCGCCGATACGATGATGGCCCAGCGCCTCAGTGAAGTTTCCGGAGTCGGCGACGTCAATATCCAGGGCGGGGTCAAGCCCGCCATCCGCATCCAGGTAGACCTGCCGCGTCTCGCCTCCTATGGTCTTGCGCTGGAAGACATACGCTCGGCGATCACGAATGCGAGCGTCGCCGGCGCCAAGGGGGCGCTCGACGGCACGCAACAGAGCTTCACGCTTGCCGCCAACGACCAGATCGTCGATCCGAACGTCTATAAGTCCGTCATCGTCGCCTATCGCAACAGTGCGCCGGTGCAGTTGAAGGATGTGGCAACCGTCGTCGAGGGCTTGGAAAACAACCGCGTCGGCGCCTGGTATCAGGGGCAACCGGCCGTCATTCTTGACATCATGCGCCAGCCGGGCGCCAACGTCATCCAGACGGTCGAGAACGTGCTGAAGCAGCTTCCGAAGCTGAAGCAGGCGATGCCGGCCGGTATTTCGCTTGATATCGTCAATGACCGCACCGAGACCATCCGGGCTTCGATCCATGATGTGCAATGGACGCTGGTCATCAGTATTGGTCTCGTCATCCTTGTGGTTCTGCTGTTCCTGCGAACGATGACGGCGACCTTCATTGCCGGTGTGGCGCTGCCGCTGTCGCTGATCGCGACCTTCGGCGTCATGTGGTTCGCCGGCTTCAGCCTCGACAATCTCTCGCTGATGGCGCTGACCATCGGCACCGGCTTCGTCGTCGACGATGCCATCGTGATGATCGAGAACATCGCCCGCCATATCGAAGAAGGCGAGAACCCGATGCAGGCGGCGCTGAAGGGCGCCGGCGAGATTGGCTTCACCATTATTTCGCTCACCGTCTCGCTGGTTGCTGTATTCATTCCGCTGCTATTCATGACCGGGATCGTTGGGCGCATGTTCCGCGAATTCGCGCTGACGCTCACCATTGCCGTCGTCGTGTCGGCCGTGGTTTCGTTGACGCTGACGCCGATGATGTGCGCGCGTATCCTGCGCAAGCCTAGGGAACGACAAGGCGGTTTCCTTGCCGGTGCCGATCGTTTCACGGAATGGCTGATCGAGGGCTATCGGCGCAGCCTTGTCTGGGCGGTGGATCGCAGCGCGCTGATGCTCATGATCACGGTCGTGACGCTGGCCGCGACGATCGCGCTCTATGTCGTCATCCCCAAGGGCTTCCTGCCGGCTCAGGATACAGGGCTGATCACCGCCGTCATCGAGGCCGAGCCGACGACGTCCTTCGAGACGATGAAGCAGATACAGGCCAATGTCGCCGACCGGCTGCGCAAGGACCCGGATGTCAGCGGCGTCGTCTCCGTCATCGGCACCAGCGCCAGCAATCTGACGCTGAACACGGGCAATCTCAGCCTCGTACTGAAGCCGAGAAACCGGCGTGACGCTTCCGCAGATCAGATCATCGACCGCTTGCGCGACGAGGTCGCCGGCATGCCAGGCATCCACGTCACCTTCCAGAGCGTGCGCGACATCTCGATCAGCACCCGGGCAAGCCGCGCGCCCTATCAGTACACCTTGACGGCGACGGATACGGCGACCGTGGTCGAGTGGTCGGCAAAGCTGGCGCAGCGTCTGCAACGGAGTCCGAAGCTCATCGATGTCGCCTCCGAAGTCGAAATGGGCGGCGGCCGCATCTTCGTCGATGTCGACCGCGAGACCGCCTCGCGGCTCGGCGTATCGATGCAGGCCGTCGGCGATACGCTGAACGATGCCTTCGGTCAGCGCCAGATCGCGACGATCTATGGCCAGGCCAACCAATATCGCGTCATCCTGGAGGCTGCACCGGAATATCAATCCGATCCGAAATCGCTCGACAAGCTCTATGTCGCCGGCGCCAGCGACACGCAGGTACCGCTCAACGCCTTCACCTCGGCGAGCTTCACGACCGCGCCGCTGGTCATCAGCCATGACGAGCAGTTTCCGGCCGTGACGCTCAGCTTCGATCTCGCCAAGGGCGCGTCGCTCAGCGACGCCGTGGCCGAGATCAAGGCGGCGGAGCTGGACATCGGCATGCCTGACACCATCCAGCGCAAATATTCCGGCGATGCCGAGGAATTTGCCTCGTCGCTTGCGGGCGAGCCCTGGCTGATCCTGGCGGCGGTCGTGACGATCTACATCGTGCTCGGCCTGCTCTACGAGAGCGCCGTTCATCCGGTGACGATCCTTTCGACGCTGCCTTCCGCCGGTGTCGGCGCACTACTGGCGCTGATGCTGTTCGGGCAGGATCTGTCGATCATCGCCCTGATCGGCATCGTGCTCTTGATGGGCATCGTGAAGAAGAATGCGATCATGATGATCGACTTCGCGCTGGAGGCGGAGCGCAAGGAAGGTTTCGAACCGCGCGAGGCGATCCTTAAGGCCTCGATCCTGCGTTTCCGGCCGATCATGATGACGACGCTGGCGGCGCTCTTCGGCGCCTTGCCGCTGGCACTGGCGCAGGGCACGGGCGCCGAGCTGCGCATTCCGCTTGGGATCACCATTATCGGCGGCCTCGTGCTTTCGCAGCTTCTGACGCTCTATACGACGCCGGTGATCTACCTGGCTTTCGAACGGCTGCGTGCCCGCGTCGTCGGCCGTACCAGTGGAACGCCAAGTCCCGAGATGGACGAAATGGCGGGTGGCGAGACATGAACATCTCCGAGCCGTTCGTCAAACGCCCGGTCGGGACGACGCTTCTGGCGATCGGGCTGATGATCCTCGGCATCGTCGCCTATCGCTTCCTGCCGGTCGCAAGCCTGCCGACCGTGGACCTGCCGACGATCGTCGTCTCCGCCAGCCGTCCCGGCGCCGATCCCGCCAGCATGGCGGCAAGCGTTGCCGCCCCTCTCGAACGTCATCTCGGCACGATTGCCGGCATCACGCAACTGACCTCCGTCAGCTCGCTCGGATCCAGCACCATCATCGCGCAATTCGACCTCTCGCGCAGCGTCGATGGCGCCGCCCAGGACGTGCAAGCGGCACTGAACGCGGCGGCGACCGATCTGCCGGGCGATCTGCCGACCTTGCCGTCTTTCCGCAAGATCAATCCGGCCGCGGCGCCCGTCATCATCCTGGCGCTGACGTCCGACAATGTCCCTGCAAGTGCCATCTATGATGCCGCCGACACGGTGGTGTTGCAGCGCATCTCCCAGGTGGATGGCGTCGGCGGCGTAACGGTGAGCGGTGCCGATCAGCCGGCGATACGTGTTCGCCTGGATCCTGACAGGCTCGCCGCAATGGGCCTGTCGCTCGATGCCGTGCGCACGGCGATCGTCAACGCCAATGTGCTCGGTCCCTTCGGCTCGATCGATGGCGCCAGCGGCGCTTTCTCCGTTGCGGTAAACAGCCAGCTTCGTACGCCGGAAGCCTATGGACGGATCATCGTGCAAAGCGGCGACGGGACGGCCGTTCGCCTTTCCGATATCGCCACCGTCGAGCCGGGCGTGCGCAACAGCCGCTCCGATGCCTGGTATGATGGCAAGCCGGCCGTGCTGCTCAACATCACCAAGCAGGCGGATGCGAACGTCATCGCCACCGTCGACGGCGTCAAGCAGCTGATCCCCGAGCTGCAGCGGCTGATCCCTGCCGGGGTGAAAATATCAATCCTCTCCGACCGCACTACGACGATTCACGCCAGCGTCAACGACATGCAATGGACACTGCTCGCCACCATCTGCCTGGTCATGGCCGTGGTCTTTATCTTCCTGCGACGCGCGACGCCGACCTTTGCCGCCGGCGTCACCGTGCCGCTCTCGCTTGCCGGAACCTTTGCGGCGATGTGGCTCTTCGGGCTGTCGATCGACAATCTCTCCCTCATGGCGCTTGCCGTCTCCGTCGGCTTCGTCGTCGATGACGCCATTGTCATGATCGAGAATATCTATGCCAATCTGGAAACCGGCATGAAGCCAATGCGGGCGGCGCTCGAAGGCGCGAAACAGATCGGCTTCACGGTCATCTCGATCAGCCTGTCGCTGCTTGCCGCCTTCATACCCCTGTTCTTCATGGGTGGTATCGTCGGTCGCTTCTTCCAGACCTTCTCGCTGACGCTCGGCTTTACCATCGTCGTTTCGACGCTGGTGTCGCTGACGCTGACGCCGATGATCTGCGGCCATCGCCTGCGTTCGCATGATATCGACGCGAAGCCTGGTCCATTCGGCCGCTTCGTCGAGGGCACGTTGGGCGCGATTATCGGATTTTACGGCCGCACGCTGAAAGCGGTGCTGCACCATCGGGTTCTTTCGGTGCTTGTCATCGTCGCCTGCGTGGTCATGTCGGGCTATCTCTACGTCAAGGTGCCGAAGGGCTTCCTTCCGCAGGACGATACCGGCTTCATCCAGGGCGGCACGCAGGCGGCGACCGACATCTCCTATCCGGCCATGGTGAAGCTGCAGCAGCAGGCGGCCGATATTGCGGCGAAGGATCCGGCGGTTTCGGGTCTCGGCTCCTCCGTCGGTGGTGGAGGCTTCTCCAGCTCCGTCAATCGCGGGCAGCTCTTTATCTCGCTGAAACCGGAGTCTGAGCGTGCGCCGACGGCCGAAGTCATAGACCGCCTCCGCAAGCAGCTGACGGCCGTCCCGGGCCTCAGCACCTTCCTGTTTTCGCCCGGTGATATCCGCGCCGGTGCGCGCCAGTCGCAATCGCAGTACCAGTTCACGGTCTGGGGCGCGAATTATGATGAGCTGGTCGAATGGGCGCCCAAGGTGATGCAGCGCCTGCAGGCCCTTCACGAGCTCACCGATGTCGCGACTGACAGGCAGCCCAACGGCTTGCAGGCGACCGTCAATATCGACCGCAGCATAGCCTCGCAGCTTGGCGTCAACATCCAGTCCATCGATGCCGCCCTGAACAACGCCTTCGCGCAGCGGCAGATCTCGACGATCTATACGCAGCGAAACCAGTATCGCGTCGTGCTGGAGGCGGATCCGAACTATGCGCTCGACCCCCATGATATTTCCAAGCTCTATGTGCCGGCCTCCGGTGGCACGCAGGTGCCGCTGAGCGCCGTCGCGTCGATCGATCGAACGCTTGCGCCGCTGGTGGTCAATCATCAGGGTCAGTATCCGTCCGTGACCATCTCCTACAATCTGGCGCTCAATACGCCGTTGCAGGTGGCGAACGATGCCATCCAGAAAGCGGTTCTGGACATGCATCTGCCCGACACGCTGCATGCGGATTTCGCCGGCGATGCGGCGAGCGTCACTCAATCGTCCGGCGGTCAGCCACTGCTGCTGCTCGCGGCGCTGCTGACGGTCTATATCGTTCTCGGCATTCTCTATGAAAGCCTCGCACACCCGCTGACGATCATTTCAACGTTACCATCAGCCGGTCTCGGCGCGCTGCTGGCGCTCGCCATCAGCGGCACGGAGCTGACGCTTATCGCCTTCATCGGCATCATCCTGTTGATCGGCATCGTCAAGAAGAACGGCATCATGATGGTGGACTTCGCCCTGCATGGCGAGCGGACACTCGGCCTGTCTTCGGAGGAGGCCATCTATCAGGCATGCCTCAAGCGTTTTCGGCCGATCCTGATGACGACGCTGGCGGCGCTGATGGGCGCCATCCCGCTGATCATCGCCACCGGCCCGGGCTCGGAGCTGCGCCGCCCCCTCGGCATCACCATCGTCGGCGGCCTTGTCGTGTCGCAGGTGCTGACGCTCTATACCACGCCGATCATCTACCTGATGCTTGCCAAGCTGCATGCAAGATGGTCGCCGAAGGCGCAGACCGCGGCGCCAGTTCCAGCTTCGTCGAGCTGACGAGAAACTCTGTTTCACGGATCGCAGATCGCGATCTTCAAACCGTCAGCCCCCTGATCCGCCCCCTGAGTTTGTCGAAGGGTGGGCCACCTTCTCCCCGAGGGAAGAAGGAATGTGCGGCCCCGATGTGCCTCCAATGCGATTGCCATGCCGCTAGCGCGGAGAGGAACTTATAAAGCTAAAGGGCTCCCGCGTTATCACGGCAGCCCTTTGATTCAATCGAGAGCGGATGGATCGTTCGTCAGTGCGTAGGCCCGGCATCCGTCGCTGGAGTGTCCGATGCTGTCGATACGACCTTGCCCTTGAAGATGCGGCGCACCGAGACGAAGAGCAGCGGGATGAAGAAGATGCCGAGCACCGTTGCAGAGATCATGCCGCCCATCACGCCGATGCCGATCGAGTTCTGGCTGCCTGAGCCGGCACCGTTGGCGATCGCCAGCGGCATGACGCCGAGGATGAAGGCGAGCGAGGTCATCAGGATCGGTCGCAGGCGCTGGCGGGATGCCACCAATGTCGCGTCGATCAGGTTCTTGCCCTGATTTTGCTGCTCGATGGCGAATTCGACGATCAGGATGGCGTTCTTGGCGGCCAGTCCGATGGTCGTCAGCAGACCGACCTTGAAGTAGACATCGTTCGACTGGCCGAACAGGGTTGCGGCCAGCAAAGCGCCGAAGATGCCGATCGGCACCGACAGCATGACGGCAAGCGGGATCGACCAGCTCTCGTAGAGGGCAGCAAGCGCCAGGAAGACGACCAGGATGGAGATGGCATAGAGCTGGCTTGCCTGGTTGCCTGACAGTTTTTCCTGAGCGGACAGGCTGGTCCATTCGTGGCTGAAGCCCGGCGGTAGGCCCGCCATGATCTTGTCGATCTCGTTCATGGCATCGCCCGAGGAGACGCCCGGCGCGGCCGAACCCTGGATTTCGACGGCGGACGAGCCGTTATAGCGTTCGAGGCGCGGCGAACCGTAGTTCCATTCGCCGTTCGAGAAGGCCGAGAACGGCACCATGTCGCCACCGGAGTTGCGCACGTACCAGCGGCCGAAATCCTCCGGCTGCATGCGGAAATTCTTGTCCGCCTGCACGTAAACCTTCTTCACGCGACCGCGATCGATGAAGTCGTTAACGTATGTGCCGCCCCAGGCCGTCGACAAGGTCGTGTCGATGTCGGAAAGGGCGATATTCAATGCACTCGCTTTTTCTTGGTCGATGTTCAAGGAATATTGCGGCGTGTCTTCCTGGCCGTTCGGACGGGTGCCGAACAGCTTCGGGTTCTTTGCCGCGGCGCCAAGCAGTTGGTTGCGGGCCTGGATCAATGCGGCATGGCCGGCGCCGTTGATATCCTTGATGAAGAAGTCAAAGCCGCTCGAACTGCCGAAGCCGGGGATCGCCGGAGGCGCCAGCGCGAAGACGCTGCCGTCCTTGATCTTCGAGAAGGCACTCATGGCGCGACCGGCAATTGCCTGCGCTTTCGATTGCGGCGTCTTGCGCTGGTCGAAGTCCTTCAGCCTGACGAAGACGATACCGACATTCTGGCCCTGACCGCTGAAGCCGAAACCGGCAACCGCGAACGCGCCTTCCACATAATCCTTCTCGTTGTTGAGATAGTAGTCCTTCACCCGGTTGAGCACGGTCCAGGTACGGGAGTCCGTCGCACCCGGAGGGAGCTGGATCGCGGTCAACAGGATACCCTGGTCCTCTTCCGGCAGGAAGGAACTCGGCAGGCGGTTGAAGAGATAGCCGACACCGACGCCGATCAGGACGAACACCAGCAGGAAAACCATGGTGAGACGTATCATGCCGTGGACGCTGCGCTGATAGCGATGCGTCGCCCGTTCGAAGTTGCGGTTGAACCAGCCGAAAACACCCTTTTCCTTCGATCCGTGTTCGGGGTTTTTCAGAATGGTCGCGCAAAGAGCCGGCGTCAGGATCAAGGCAACGATGACCGAGAGGACCATCGCCGAGACGATCGTCACAGAGAACTGGCGATAGATGACGCCGACCGAACCGGAGAAGAAGGCCATCGGAATGAACACGGCCGACAGGACCGTCGCGATGCCGATCAGCGCGCCGGTGATTTCCTGCATCGACTTGATCGTCGCCTCGCGCGGCGACAATCCCTCTTCCTCCATCACGCGCTCGACGTTTTCGACGACGACGATGGCATCGTCGACCAAAAGGCCGATGGCGAGCACCATGCCGAACATGGTGAGCGTATTGATCGAATAGCCGAACAGGGAGAGCACGCCGAAAGTGCCAAGCAGGACGACGGGGACGGCGAGCGTCGGGATCAGCGTGGCGCGGATGTTCTGCAGGAAGACGAACATGACGATGAAGACGAGCACGATGGCTTCGAACAGCGTCTTGACCACGTCCTCGATCGACAGCTTCACGAACGGCGTCGTGTCGTAGGGATAGACCACCTCGACATTCGGTGGCAGGGTCTGGCTCAGATTGTTGATGGTGGTCCGCACCGCCTCCGCCGTGTTGATGGCATTGGCGCCCGAGGCGAGCATGACGGCAAGACCGGCCGAAGGATGACCGTTGTAAGTGCTCGACGTCGTGTAGCTTTCTGCCCCGAGCTCGACGGTGGCGACATCGTTGAGCCGTACCAGCGAGCCATTGGACTGGCTCTTCAGGATGATGTTTTCGAATTGCTCAGGTGTCTGCAGGCGGCTTTTGGCCGTCACCGTCGCGTTGAGCTGCTGACCCTTGCGCTGGGGCAGAGCGCCGAGCTGACCGGCGGAAACCTGCGAATTCTGTGCCTGGATCGCGGTCGTGACATCGCTCACCATCAGCTGGTACTTGGCGAGTTTGTCCGGATCCACCCAGATGCGCATGGCATAGCCGGAACCGAAGATCTGCGTATTGCCGACGCCTTCGATACGCTTCAGCGTATCGTTGAGCGTGCTCGAAACATAGTCGGCAAGGTCGTTCGAGTTGAGTTTGCCATCCGTCGATACGAAGCCGACGACCATCAGGAAGTTCGACGTCGACTTGGAAACGACGATACCGCTGGTCTGGACTGTTGTCGGCAATTGCGCGGTGACGAGCTGCAGCTTGTTCTGCACCTGCATCTGCGCGACGTCGGAATCCGCCTTGTTGTTGAAGGTCAGCGAGATCGAGGCCTGGCCCGTGGAGGTCGAGGTCGACGTCATGTAATCGAGGTTGTCGATACCCGTCATGCCCTGTTCGATGACCTTGGTCACCGAGTTTTCGACGGTTGCGGCATCTGCACCGGAATAGCTGGCCGAGATGCTGACCGTGGTCGGTGCGATCTGCGGATATTGCGAGATCGACAGCGTGAGGATCGAAAGCGCACCCGCCAGCATGATGACGATGGCGATAACCCAGGCAAAGATCGGCCGGTCAATGAAGAAACGAGACATTAAACCACCTCACTTCTGAGCGCCGGAGGCGGCTTTGGTATCTGTCTTTTCCAATTCGGCTTGCTCCGTAGACTTGCCGTCGGCGGCAGCCTGCTTCACCTCGCCGGTGGCATCGTCGATCGTCACCGGAGAAACAGTGACTTCCTGCCCGTCGCGGACGCGCTGGATGCCTTCGACGATGACGCGATCACCATCCTTGACGCCTTCGGCGATGAGCCAGCTGTTGCCGATGCTGCGCTGAACTTTCAGCACCCGCTGCTGCACCTTGCCGTCGGTGGTCACGAACATGGCGATCGGTTCGCCCTTCGTGTTGCGCGTCACGGCGCGCTGCGGCACCAGGAAGCTGTTTTCGGCAATGCCTTCCTGAATAGTTGCACGCACATACATGCCGGGCAACAGAACACGATCGGAATTGGGGAAGACGGCGCGCACCGTGATGGTGCCGACGGTTTCAGCGACGGAGGATTCCGCAAATTCCAGCTTGCCGGTTTCCTTGTACTGGCTGCCGTCTTCGAGCGTCAGATGCACGGAGACATTGTCGCCGCTGGTCTTCAGCCGACCGTCGGCAACGGCACGACGGAATTCGAGCAGGTTGGTGCTCGACTGCGTGACGTCGACATTGATCGGATCGAGCTGACGAATGGTGGTCAGTGCTGTCGTTTGTTCGGCGGTGACGAGGGCGCCGACGGTAACCGCCGAAGCGTCGACGCGGCCGCCGATCGGCGCGCGCATCTTGGTATAGTCGAGATTGATGCGCGCTGTTTCAAGGGCCGCTTTTGCGGACGCCACGTCGGCGGTCGCCTGAGCCAAAGTGGAAAGTGCGTCATCCAGATTTTGCTTGCTGACCGCATCCTGCGCCGTCAGGCTCTTATAGCGATCTACTTTCGACTGTGCGCTCGGAACGGCCCCTTCCGCCTTCTGCAGGGCTGCGGTGGCGCTGTCATAGGATGCCTGATAGGAGGCAGGATCGATTTCATAGAGCACATCGCCCGCTTTGACCTCGCTGCCTTCCTTGAAATTGCGGCTGCGAATAATGCCGCCGACCTGCGGCCGCACTTCAGCAACGAGATAGGCGCTGGTGCGGCCCGGCAGTTCCGCGGTGATCGCGACGGATTGCGGATGCAGCGACATCGCGCTGACTTCCGTCTTGACGGCCGGCGCATTGTTCTGGGCGGTATTCTGCTGGTTGCAGCCGGCCAGCAACATCGCGAGTGCAATCCCCGCGACGGTTATCGACGCGCGGCCGGCCGAAAAGCGGTTGGATACTATCGTATATGTGGGCGCAGAAGTGGGGATGGCGAGCTTTCGCACGTTGCTATTTCCTGTTGCCTTATTTACAGTACCAAGTCGTACAGAAAATATTTATACTGCTTCAAATGTCAATCGCATTCGGCTGTTGGGGTCAAGACGGAAGTGCTGACAAAAGAACGAGCAGGCAGGGCTGATCAGGCCGCCAAGCGACGGCCGCGAGGACGCCCCAAAACCGCGAATGACGCCGCGCGCCGCGCGGAGATCGTCAGTGTGGCACGCACCACTTTCTATGAACTTGGCTACGGCGGTACGACGATGGATCTCGTTGCCGCCCGATGCCGGATTTCAAAGCAGACCCTCTACAAGTTGTTTCCGAGCAAGGCTGATTTGTTCACGGCGATCATTGCTGAGCATCGCTCGTCCATGCTGGCCCTCCCGCGCGATCCTGACGAGAATCTACCCCTTGCCGAGGCGCTTGAGCAGATCTTCATGATCAATATGGATGAAGCCCAGGAGCGCGAACGCGAGGCTTTTATCCATCTCTCGATCAGCGAATCGCAGCAATTTCCGGAGGTGGCAACATTGATGCACACCTATGGCGCAAAGCAATCGCAACAGATGCTTGCCGACTGGCTAAGCCAGCAGCAAAGACGTGGCCTGATCGAGATTGCCGATGTTGCTAGCGGGGCGCGCATGCTGATGACCGTGATCTTCGGTGCCATGATTTCCAAACCGGGTCGTCCGAGCGACTGGCCGGACCGTGAAACACGGCTGCGCCATCTGCGCCAATGCATCTCGATTTTTGTCGCGGGCGTGCAGCCGCGCAAGGATGCTCGTTAGCCTGCTTGTCCGGCCACCTTCCTGCGCAAAACGACAATGCCGATATGGTCCGTCGACCCATATCGGCATCGTTCGGGATCCCGACAGAAGCCGGAATCGATTAGCTCAGTGTGCCACCACGTTTGCTACGTCCGTACCCTCGTCGAAAAAGAGATTCCGCAGGCCATTTGCATACATTTCCTGCAGCACGGCCCCAAGCGCCAGATCCAGACACCAGACCGGGAATTCCGCATTCAGGTTCTTGGCGCTCTGCCGCGCATAGGTAATGAGCCGAGCGATTGACGCCAGTTCCTTGAGCGAATCTGGATCCTGGTGTGTTGCTCCGATCGGAAGTGCCGCTGTCATTTCATGCCCTCTATTGCCCCCGTTCCCGGCAGACGAATCGTGTCTGGCTCAGGAACATGAGCAAACCGTAACGGATGTTTTACAGCTTGGCGCGTGACATGCAGCGTGACACGAGGCTTGACTGCGGCAGAATCTTGCCTTTGCAACTTCAGGACGCGAAACGGCTTGAAATGCGATCGGTGAAAGGGTGGGCAAGCAATATCCCCGCGCTGGATGCCCGGCCCGACCTCGGCCCATGCTGCCGTCCACAGGTCGGTTCGGCATTATCGGGTGAGGATGTCGGGCCTTGCGGCATGTTTCGGGCTAGCGCCAGCACTATGCCGTCAGCCCGATTTCCGGGAGGCTACAGGTCAGTTGCGAAGGCTTGCCGACACGTTCGTTGTCTGCGGTACATGGTCCGGCAGGGAATCGGACGCATTCGCCAGCGACTTCACCAACGTCAGCACGGACTGGCGAACGCCGGGATCGTTGATCTTCATGAACGCCTTGTTGAGATTCAGGCCCTCTTTCGAGGTCAGGAAATCCGATAGATCCTCGAGGCCGTTGAATGCGCCGAGGCCGTCCGTGTTCAGCGGCTGCGTATTGTCCTGCTGGAAGAAGAAGGCGACCGGCACAGCCAGCACGCCAGCTATCGCCTGCAGCCGGCTGGCACCGATGCGATTGGTGCCTTTTTCGTATTTCTGTACCTGTTGAAAGGTGACGCCAATCTGCTCAGCGAGTCGCTCCTGACTCATGCCGAGCATAAGTCGGCGCGTGCGCACGCGAGAGCCAACATAGGCATCGATCGGGTTAGGTACTTTTGCACTCACTGCGCAATCTCCTTATCAAATAGGGGACCTGGCGGACATGGCCCCGCTCCCGAGACTCGGGAGTCAAGTTCGCGAGCTCTATCTGCCCGCAAAATGTGCGTTAAATATGAGTAGAATTCAACCAAGAGTCATTTTCTGTAATATATTGTAATCCCACTGTTACATGACCACAGAAAAAACCGATGCGCGTCAATGCAGATCAACGTGTTAATGCGGATTGAAAACGGAAGACGATTTGCAGTTGCGGACCGGGCAAAGCGGATTGTCTTTCGCGGGAATGTAGGCGCGCGCTGCATAATCGCCCAAACCACATTGGCCGTCATCGGCGACATATCGGTCATACAGCACGATACGTCCGCCTCGCGAAGGATAGCGAAATATTGCGGCGCGCTCGCCGGCGATCAGCTGCTGCACGGACGTGCAAGTTTTGCTCGACGATTCGTAGCGCGAGATGGCCGAAGCGGGTCCGGCCATCGAGATGGTCGCCAGAACTAAGGCTGTGGCAATGATCCTCATGGATGGTCCCCCGGTGACAGCGCTCAATCCAAAATAGTGGCGCTACGGGAAATGCCAAGATGCGGCGACGCTTCTCGTTGTAGGATGATCCGGCTTCCCATCCGCAAATGCTCCTCCTTGCGATTTGTGGACCGGGAAGGAAGCTGCTTTCAGCTCAATGAAAGGTTGGATGTGCATGTCTTTCCCGCTTCAAGAGGAAGCGCGTGCCGTGCTGTCATCAATCGGCGCGATACATAATGGAGAGGAGGACTTCATGCGTGCATCGAGCATTCTAAGATATTCGACGGCCTTGTCCCTTGCGATGGCTGCAGCCGCGTTTGCGGCAACGGCCGCACAAGCAGCAGGCAAGATATCGATCATGGTGGGCGGTTACGAAAAGCAAATCTACCTGCCGGCCAAGCTTGCGGAAGGGCTCGGGTATTTCAAGGACGAGGGTCTCAACGTCGAACTTCTCAACGAGCCTGCGGGGGTCGATGCGGAGAACGAAATGCTCGCCGGCGCCGTTCAGGGCGTCGTCGGCTTTTACGATCACTGCATCGACCTGCAGGGCAAAGGCAAGTTCGTGGAATCCGTCGTGCAATTCAGCCAGGCGCCGGGCGAGGTCGAGCTGGTGTCCTCCAAGCACCCGGAAATCAAATCCCCGGCTGATTTCAAGGGCAAGAACCTCGGCGTCACCGGCCTCGGTTCCTCGACCAATTTCCTGACGCAGTATCTGGCCGTCAAGAGCGGCCTGAAGCTCGGGGAATTCACGTCCGTTCCTGTCGGCGCCGGCCAGACCTTCATCGCCGCCATGCAGCAGGACGCCATCCAGGCCGGCATGACGACGGAGCCGACAATCTCGCGAATGGTGAAGACGGGCGAAGCCAACGTTCTCATTGACATGCGCACGATGGCGGGCACGAAGGCCGTCCTTGGTGGCACTTATCCGGCCGCGTCGCTTTATATGAGTGCCGACTGGGTCGATGCCCACAAGGAGGAGGTCCAGAAGCTCGCGAACGCCTTCGTCAAGACGCTGCATTTCATCAACACCCATTCGGCCGCCGAGATCGCCGACAAGATGCCGAAAGATTTCTATGTCGGCGACAAGGAAGGCTATGTGAAGGCGCTCGAAAACGGCAAGGCCATGTTCACGCCTGACGGTGTTATGCCGGAAGATGGCCCGAAAACCGTTCTCGCCGTTCTCTCCGAGTTTTCCAAGAACGTCCAGGGCAAGTCGATCGACCTGTCGAAGACCTATACGACTGAGTTCGTGAAGAACGCCAAATAGCGTGCAGTATCGTTCCCGGCATTGACCGGGCACTTCGGGTTTCACTTCCGATCCCGAAGTAGAAGAGAAGTGCCGGCGGCCATATTGGTGCTGCCGGCACCGATAAAATAAAATTGCAATGTCGCCTTACGGAAATCGCGCACTGAAAGCTGGCTGAAAGGTTGCCCACGCTAGATTTGCTGAGCTTCGTGGAGGAAGCGCCTTTCTAAAGCGTCATGTGGCGCAAGAAATAAAACAGGAGGAGACATTGATGCGTCCATCGCGCGCGTTTTTTCATACCGTAGCCCTTTCCCTCGTCATGACCGCTGCTTCGCTTGCAGCCACGGCAGCCAATGCCGCTGACAAGATTTCCATCATGGTGGGCGGCTACGAAAAGCAGATCTATCTGCCGGCCAAGCTCGCCGAATCCCTCGGATACTTCAAGGACGAAGGCCTCGACGTCGAGCTTCTCAACGAATCCGCCGGTGTCGACGCCGAAAACCAGCTGCTGGCAGGCGCCGTTCAGGGCGTCGTCGGCTTCTACGATCACTGCGTCGACCTGCAGGCCAAGGGCAAGTTCATTAAGTCGGTCGTGCAGTTCAGCCAGGCGCCCGGCGAAGTCGAGCTGGTCTCGGCCAAGTATCCTGATATCAAGTCCTTCGCCGATCTCAAGGGCAAGCGTGCCGGCGTCACCGGCCTCGGTTCCTCCACCAACTTCCTGACGCTCTACATGGCATCGAAGGCTGGGCTCTCGCCTGCCGACGTCACGCCGGTTCCGGTCGGCGCCGGCCAGACCTTCATCGCCGCCATGCAGCAGGACGCTATCCAGGTGGGCATGACCACCGAACCGACGATCTCGCGCCTGCTGAAGACGGGCGAAGCCAAGATCCTTGTCGATCTGCGCACGCTGAAGGGCACAGAGGAAGCGCTCGGCGGCACCTATCCGGCCGCTTCGCTCTACATGGATGCCGCATGGGTCGACGCCCATAAGGAAGAAGTGCAGAAGCTTGCAAACGCCTTCGTCAAGACGCTGCGCTTCATCAACACCCATTCCGGCGCCGAGATCGCCGACAAGATGCCGAAGGACTTCTACGTCGGCGACAAGGACGGCTACATCAAGGCTCTCGACGCGGGCAAGGAAATGTTCACGGCCGACGGCGTGATGCCGGAAGATGGCCCGAAGACCGTTCTCGCCGTGCTCTCGCAGTTCTCTAAGAACGTCAAGGGCAAGACCATCGACCTGTCGAAGACCTACACGACGGAGTTCGTCAAGAACGTCAAGTAAGCAGTCATAACGCCGCTTCCGGCCGGTTCCGGAAGCGGCAGTTCAAGAGACTTTGCAGTTCACTGGGCTTTGCGTGCACGCCCTGAAGGCACGCGTCAGGATCAGCACCATGCAACAGGATGAACGCCGCACTCCGGCGATCGAGCTCATCAATGTCAGCCGCCGTTTCGTATCGCCGACAGGCAAATCGCTGACCGCACTGCGCGATTTCAACATGACCGTCGAGCGCGGCGAATTCGTCGCCGTTGTCGGACCGACGGGCTGCGGCAAATCGACGACGCTCAACCTGGTCACCGGCCTTGCCAAGCCCAGCGCCGGCGAAGTCCGTCTGATGGGCGGCCCGGTCAACGGCATCGACCCGCGCGTCGGCTTCGTCTTCCAGACGGATGCGCTCTTCCCCTGGAAGAATGTCATCGAAAACGTCATGTCCGGCCCGCTGTTCCGCGGCAAGTCGAACGCCGAGGCTGAAAAGATCGCCAAGGACTGGCTTGCCCGCGTCGGCCTTTCGAAGTTCCTGCATCACTATCCGCATCAGCTCTCGGGTGGCATGCGCAAGCGCGTCTCGCTGGCGCAAACCTTCATCAACGAGCCGGAAATCCTCTTGATGGACGAACCGTTCTCGGCCCTCGACGTGCAGACCCGCACGGTCATGCATGAAGAGCTGCTGAAGCTCTGGGCTGAACGCCAGGCGTCCGTCGTCTTCGTGACGCACGATCTCGAAGAAGCCGTCGCCCTTGCCGACAAGGTCTATGTTCTCACCGCCGGCCCGGCCACGGTGAAATCGGTCTATACCATCGACCTGCCGCGCCCGCGCGTCGTCTCGGAAATCCGTTACGAGCAGAATTTCATCGATTATTGCAAGACGATCTGGGACGACCTGCGCGAAGAGGTCGAAACCAGCTATCGCCGTGCCGCGGAAGCGGCATAAGGGAGGATTGATCATGGCAAACACAGCTCTCGAAGCAGGCAATGCCCCGATTTTCCGTGCCGGCACCTCGGACGCGGAAATCGAAGCCGCAGCGCTGAAGGCGCTTACCCGCCGCAAGTACGTCGTCGTGGCCTGGCAGATCGGCATTCTCCTTGCCATTCTCGGCCTCTGGCAGCTCGCCTCCGACCTGCACTGGATCGATCCGTTCTTTTATTCGAGCCCCTACGGCATTGCGCTGCGCCTGTGGGACTGGATCACCGAGGGCACCGAGAGCGGCTCGCTCTGGTATCATCTCGGCGTCACCATGGAAGAAGCGCTGATCGGCTTCGTCATCGGCTCGGTGACCGGCGTTCTTGTCGGCGTCGCCCTCGGCCGCAACAAGCTCGCCTCCGATATCCTGTCGATCTACATCAAGGCGATCAACTCGATCCCGCGCGTCGTTCTCGCGCCGATCTTCGTAATGATCATGGGTCTCGGCCTCGCCTCCAAGGTCGCGCTCGCCTTCATCATGGTGTTCTTCGTCGTGTTCGCCAATGCCTTCCAGGGCGTTCGCGAAGCCGACCGGAACATGATCGCCAATGCCCGTATTCTCGGCGCTTCCAATTGGAAGGTGACCCGGAACGTCATCCTGCCGTCGGCGATGAGCTGGATTTTTGCAAGCCTGCACATCTCCTTCTCCTTCGCCATCATCGGCGCCATCGTCGGCGAATTCGTCGGATCGCTGGCTGGTATCGGCTACCTGATCTCGATCGCCAAGGGCACCTATGACGCAGCCGGCCTCTATGCCGCGATCATCCTGGTGATGCTGGTGACGCTCGGCGCCGAATACGTGATGACGCTCATAGAGAACCGCATCACCCGCTGGCGCCCGCAGCAGAGCCTCGATACGCATTAAGCGTTGGTTTTCTGGTACCTCCCAAGGCCAGGGGCCGGGCATTTTGCCCGGCCCTTTTGTTTTACGGATGCAGGAAGTCCCCACTCCCCGCACGCGGAGAGAGGGGACTATCTCGCAACAACTGCACTCTCCATCTTCAAACAGCCGGCAGCCGCACGCTGACCAGCAGTCCGCCGCCCGCCGCCTCGCCCAGCGTGACCGAGCCGCCGGCGCCGTCGACGACTTCGCGGACGATGGCGAGCCCCAGGCCGCTGCCCTCCGACTCTGTCCCCATGACACGATAGAAGCGTTCGAAGACCTGGGCGCGTTCCGCTTCGGGAATGCCCGGGCCGTTGTCTTCGACCCATAAAAGGGCCGTATCGTCGTCCCGGCCGACGCCGACCGTCACTCGGCCGCCCGCCTGCGTGTAGCGCAGAGCATTGTCGACGAGATTGACCAGCATCTCGCGCAGCATGGTGCCGTCGCCTTCGACATGCACCGGCGTTTCGTCCGCTTCCAGCCCAAGGTCGATATTGCGGCGCAAGGCTTCCTCGGCGAGCGTTTCCAGGACCCGCCGGGCGGTTTCCGCCAGATCGATCGTATCGCTTCGTGGCCGGCGGCTGCCGGGCTCGGCGCGCGAAAGCGTCAGGAGCTGGCTCGCAAGACGCGTCACCTGCCGCGTGCTCGAGCGCAATGCGGTCAGCGCCTCGTCGCGCTTGCCGTTGTCGGCTTCGCGTGCGGCCACGCTCGCCTGTGTCGAAATCAGTGCAAGCGGCGTGCGCAACTGATGGGCGGCATTCGAGACGAAGCGTCGTTGCGCCGCCATCTGGTTCTGCACGCGCTCCATGTGATCGTTCAGCGCATGGACGAGTGGCCTAAGCTCGTTCTGCACCATGTGGGGATCCAGCGGATCCAGGCGCTGTCGGCCGCGCTCGCGCACGGCATCGCGCAGCCTCAGCACAGGGGCGAGGCCACGCTGCAGGCCGATGATGGTCACCACGCCGGCAAGGAGGACAAGGGCGAGCTGCTTGGTGAAGTCCGAGAGCCAAAGCCTGCGGCGCATGGCGTATTGGCTGTTGTGCGTGACGGCGACGGTTACCGAGATCGTGCTGTCCTGATCGAGGCCGACCACCGGATGGCTCAGCATGAGCACGCGGACGCCGTCGGTCCGGAAGGTCCTGTCTTCTCCGATCAGATCCCGCTTCGGCCGCGGCAGATCGGGGAAGCCGGCGACGAGATTTCCCCATGCGGTCACGACCTGGTAGAAGACGCGGTCGCCATAGCCGGTATCGAACATTTCCAGGGCGGCCGGCGGAATGTCGATCTGAACCGTGCCGCTGGCGTCGACATGCACGGCCTCCGCGATCACGCGGGCGGAGGCGAGCAGCGTGCGATCGGTGACGAGATTGGCCGTCGCATCGGCCGAGCGAAAGCTGAGATAAAGATTGATGCAGATCGCGCCGATCAGCGTCAGCACCACCCAGGCGAACAATTGCGCCCGAAGGCTGGTCGTCAGCGCGCCGGCGACGCGACCCAACACCCCTTCGGACGGGGAGGCTTCATCACTGCGCATGGCGAAGGAGATAGCCCAGGCCGCGCAGCGTGGCGATCTGTACCGTGCTGCCTTCGAGTTTCTTGCGCACGCGATGCACATAGATTTCGATGGCACTGGTATCGGCGAGATCGTCGAAGCCGAAGACGCTTTCCGACAGCGTCGTCTTGGTGACGGTCGTACCCGCCTTCATGATGAGATGTTCGAGCACGGCGTGTTCGCGGGGCGTCAGCGCCAGGGATTCTCCGGCCAGATAGAACTGCCGCGTTCCGCCGTCGAACAGCAGGTCGCCGACTGCGATCTCGGGGGCGGCACGGTCATGGCCGCGGCGCACGGCGGCGCGGATACGCGCCTCGAGTTCGGCAATCTCGAAGGGTTTGGCGAGATAGTCGTCAGCGCCGCTGTCGAGCCCGGCAACCCGTCCGTCGAGGCTGGCATTGGCCGTCAAAATGATGACAGGCACCTTGTTGCCGCCCTGGCGCAGATGTTTCAGCAGCGTCAAGCCATCCATCTTCGGCAGTGACAGATCCAAAATGACGACGGCGTAGCCCGCAACCTTCAGCATATGTTCGGCGTCCTCGCCGTCATAGGCGATGTCGACGGCATATTGCGCCTGACGCAGCGCCTTGCCGAGCCAGGACGCCAGTTCGCGGTTGTCTTCGACGATCAGGAGCCTCATGAAGCGACTATACAGCAAGTATCGGACAGGGCGAACATTTCCGGCAGCTTTCCAGTCAGGGCGTCATCGATTGGCGAGCCTCAGACCCATCTCCCTGACCTCTCTCAGATAGACCTTGCGGGCATAGGGGGGAGTCAGGTTGTGGTCCGCCTCGGGAATGATGATCAGGCGTATGTCCGGGAAGTATTTCAAGCCGGCGCCGTTCTCGCCGAACTGATCATGCAGATGATCGAGGCCGATATCATGGGCGCTGTAAATCAGCGACATGTCGACGCCGCGCTTGGCGAGTGCGCGGAAACCGCCGAGCACAGGTCCTTGCGCGGCGGCGAACAAGGGAAGGGCGCCGAGCAGCTGGCGGCTCGCGCGCACCATGCGCCGGCCGATGCCCGTCGCCATGTTGAGGACGGCGCTTTTCGCGTCGATCTGGCCGTCGAGGAGCCGCTTCAGCGTCTCCATCTGCAGGAGCTTTCGGCCATAGGTTTCCAGCGATCGGGGCGCAAAGCGCAGTGACTCATCGACCGATCGGCTCTCATCCCAATGGAAGCTGTAGGGGTTGACGGTGATCAGGCCCCGGCACCGCGCATCGCGCACGGCCACCTGGAATGCGAGGTAGCCGCCGCTGCAACGTCCCACGGCATAGGCCGGCAGTAGATTTCGCTGCTCCAGAAGGTCCAGCGCCTCTTCGACATCCCGGTGCTGTTCGCGAGAATAGAGCACCTGCTCGGGAGCGCCGGAAAGCGGTGGGCTGTCACCGACGTTGGCCGTATCGAAACGCAGCGATGCGATGCCGTCGCGAGCGAGCGCACGCGCCATGGTGACCGACATCCGGCCCCAGCCGGCATGTCTGTCATAGGCTGTTGTCAGCAGCAGCGCGGTTGCCCCGGTGCGGGCACCCTCGGGTTCACAGAGAACGCCGAACAAGCGGTTTCCAGCGCCAAACCGCAGCGGCAACTCGCTAAAGCCGTCGCCGGAGAGGGGTTCCGCAACAGGCGGGGTAAGCCCCGCTGATGCTACCGTGCCGGGCTGGGTGGCGATTGACTGCACCCAGGCGACGATTTTTCGGCCGGCTGCGGCTGGCATGACGGCGATGGTGGGGTTCGATACAAGATCGTCATAGCCGTCATAGGCGGACTGCTCGACATGCGGGACGAGCGTTTCGAGATGACGCGCGAAGTCCGCATCTCCCGGGCGGCCGGGCCGCGTCAGCACAAGGCAGTTCGCAGCGCCGAGCCGGTCGCGCGTCATCAGGTTCAGCTTCTTGACCGCATCGGCGGCGCGATCCGGCATGCGCAGGCTGGCGACGGTGACGCCTTCCGTCTGGCGCTGCGCCTCGGGCAGCCCCATGCTTTCATCGATCATCTTCGACCAGACGGTCAGTTCGCGCAGGTAGGCCCGGCCGGAGATGACGGGCGCAAGAAAGGCGATGCCGTCGATGTCGGGCAGCCGTTCGGCGAGCGTGGCAGCGATCGTGCCGCCGAGACCCTGGCTGACGAGGATCAGGCGCTCGCAGCCGGAAAGCCTCTTGAGCTCGGCAGCGGCGGCAAATGCGGTCTCCTGCCATGGTGTCAGGCCATCGCCTTCGTCCGCGATATCAAGCGCATCGCCGGTGCCGGCATAGTCGAAACGGAGGCTTGGTATGCCGATATCGGCAAGATCCTCAGCCAAGATCCGCCAGAACTTGCGGACGCACATTTCCTCGAAACCCCACGGGCTGAGAAACAGCACCGCAATATTGCGCGAGGATACCTCAGCCGATGTAAACAGGCCGACCGTGCCGGCGAAGGTTACCGGCATCGCCGCCGATCTTATCTGTTTGCCTTCGTTCCGTTCTTCTTCGGCGGCTCCCCAACCAGCCATGATAGTCTCCTCACATTCGGCGTGGCGCCAGTAGAGCCAGAGCCTGAGTGGCAATCGGATTGATACGTGCGGGCAGCCGCGCCGCGATCTTCTGCAACACCTCGATATCCTCGGCTGGAACGGCTTTCAGCAGTCTGAGCGCGACGCCGTAGGCCAGGGCGCCGGCAATGATGGCGCTTACGAGGCCGGCGACGCCGTTCAATGCCTGAACGAAACCATAGGCTGTAATCGCGCAGAGAATGGCGGCAACCGTAACTTTTGCAAGGTTGATGAGCATGCCCCGCGTCGAGCCCTCGAATTCCATGCGGCGGACCATCAGAAGGCACATGGCCGTAAAAGCCAGGAAACGCACCAGTGCAGCACCTTCACCTCCGTAAAGGGGTACTGCGACCAGGCAGCCGACAACCATGATAAAGCTGGCGATGACACCGATGACGGTACGCTCGCGCGCGCGATCGAGCGAATAGAGATATTGCGTGCAGATCTGCATGAAGACGTAGGGCGCCGCGGTCAGGGACAGCAGCGCCACCATGCCGCCGCTCGGGGCGAAGGGCTGGCCGAAAATCGTCACGACAAGCTCGGGCGCGATCGCCGCAAGGCCGAAGCTCATCGGCAGCGTGATATAGGCTATGCTGCGCGCCACGCCGGCAAAGACTTCGACGGGCAGCTTGTCGGATGCGCGCGCATGCATCTGTTCGGAATAATAGGGAAGCAGGCTGCCGCTCAATTGTACGGGCAACTGCAGCGCCAGATTGGCGAGCGACAGGCCGACGGCGTAAAAGCCGACCGCTTCGATACCCCAGTAACGCTGCAGGAACAGGAGCTCGATGCGATTGAGGAAGATCGAGCTGTTGATGAGCTCGATCGAGAGAACGAGCGATGAGCTGATGAGGGCGGAAAGGCCGACGCCGCAGCTGTTTTTACGCGCGATCGCGATCCTGAGGGTTGCGATGAACATCGGCAGTTGGCCGATTGCAAAGCCGGCAAGCGCGCCGCTGACGCCGAAGAAAATGGCGCCTGCGAGCACGGTCGCGAGCTGCAGCACCGAACTTGCCACGGTGATGCGCAGGAAGGCGCCGACTTGCTGCTCGCCGATCAGATAGTTCTTGCTGTAGGCGCCGAGAGACTGAAGTACGAAGAATACGCCAGTTATGGCAATGACTTCAGACGCGTCGCCCGCCCAATGCAAACGCTCCGCATCCCAATAATAGGCGGCATAGCCGGCAAGCAGGATCACTGTTGCGAGGATCGTCGGCTGCAGGAGATAGGCGGCAAAGCCAAGTCGTTCTTCGGCCGAATAGCCGTTGCCTTTCAATTGCGGCAGGATGCGCAGCAGCGTGACGCCGGCGCCGAGCTCGGCGATGAGCGCGCCCGTCGTCGTCAGCCAGAGCGAGAAGGCGATGATGCCGTTGGCCTCGGGTCCGAGCAGGCGGGCAGCAATGATCGAACAGGCAAAACCGGTCGCGAGCAGGGTCAATCCCGCCGCCGCGTTCAACACCGAATTCGCCATTATGCCCTTGGTCATGAAGGTAGACCGCTCCTCAAATTGCCGGAATTTACCGCACATATCCGGCTCTTCGTGGGATACCGTCAGCTCTATTTCATATGCCTTAATATTTAGAGTTTAATGCTGCCATAAGTTCATTTTTTACTTCGGCTAATATTCATTCCTTCGGATGTTGGTCGTCTGGGGCTTGTCCGGAGGGTTTCATTGTTCAGCCTGATCGTCTGTACGGTCGATCGCTTTGATCAGCTCGAGCGTTTGTTCCGGTCGCTCGTCGAACAGCGTCACCGGGATTTCGAGGCCGTTGTCGTCGACCAAAATGCGGATGACCGGCTATGCGAACTCATCGACCGTTTTTCGCCTCACTTCGCCATCCGTCATATCCGTTCGCCAAAAGGGCTTTCGCGGGCACGCAACAACGGCATGGCGGTTGCCGGGGGCGACTATGTCTGCTTTCCCGATGACGATTGCTGGTACGAGGCCGAGACGCTTGCGACTGCCGAGGCGCTGTTTTCAGCCCATCCTGAGCTGGCGATCGTCACGGGGCGCACGCTCGATGCCGAAGGCCTGGCCTCGGTCAGCCCGACCGGCGAAAGGCGGCTTGCGCTGACGCGCTGGAATTATCTGAAATGCGGCAATTCCAACGGCATCTTCGTGCGCCGGGCCGCACTGGCCGATATCGGCGGTTTCGACGAGGATCTCGGCGTCGGCTCAGGATCACCGTTCCAGAGCGGCGAGGAGGCGGATTTTCTGCTGCGCGCCCTTGCCGCCGGCAGACAAGCGATGTTTTTTCCCGAGCTCATCGTCCATCACGATCAGGTCACCAGCGAATATGGCCCACGGCAGGTGGAGCGTGCACGCAAATACGGGCGCGGTTTCGGCGCGCTGATGCGCAAGCAGGCCTTTCCCTTGTATTATGTCTGTTATCGTTTGCTGCGGCCGGTCGCCGGCTGGCTGGCGGCGCTGGCGCGCTTCAACCGCGATGCAGCTCGCTACAAGCGGGCCTGGCTCATGGGCATTCTGGAAGGTTATGCCACCTGGCCGCGCTGGCGCAGGAACTGAGGCGATTTGCCTTTCGGGGTCAGGGTCTCCGCATAGACCTCCATGTAACGCTGGGCGACTTCGTCCCACGCGTAAGCACGGGCATCGCGCAGCAGCTCCTCCCGCAAGGTCAGGTCGTCGGCCTCTAGGCGTTTGAACGCTGCGGTCAGGGTATCGGCGGCTGCTTCCGGATCGGAAAAATCCGAGAGCATGAGAGCCGGATGGGTTTCTGCCATCGCCTTATAGGCTTCGTTGGCATTCAGCACCGGCAGCAGGCCAGCGCTCATGGCTTCGATCGCCACCAGGCCAAAGCCTTCATATTCGGAGGCCGACGCGAAGAGCGAGGCGCGGGCGATGATATTGCGGATCGAGCCGTCGTCGATCGAGACATGCAGCGCGACATTGTGTTCCAGGCCGCGCGCGGCGATTTCCTTTTCCAACGTCGCGCGATCGAGATCCGACTCGGCGCCGATGATATCGAGATGCCATTCAGTATCGCGGGCGGCCAGCACCTTCATGGCATCGAGCAGGTGGTCGAGCCGCTTGTTGACTGAGAAGCGGCCGATGGTGACGACGCGGCGGCGGGCTTCCAGCGCTGCGCAATTGGAAAACTTGCTGACGTCGGCGCCGTTCTCGATCAGGCGCACGCGGCTGTCGGCGATCTGGGAGAAGAGCCGCGCATCGGACTGGCTGCAGCAGATGAGAGAAGCATAGCCAAGCGCCGAAAGCCGCGTTGCCGTATTGAACCAGACCTTCTTGATGGCGGCATATTTCTGCGTGTGGAAGAAGCCGCCATGCGTGGTGGCGACCATGGGGCGCCCATGCATCAGCTTGCCCCAGGCCAGCGCGTCGAAGAAGAAATCGACCGCGTGGACATGAACGAGATCGGCATCGGCCAAATGGCGGAAGACTTTTGGAGCCAGCGGGTAGCGGCTGGAGCCGGACCAGGGAATGCGCACGATCTCGATGCCGTCGATGGTTTCGTGTTCCGCGAGTTTTCGGCCAGGATCGGAAAACAGGCTGTTGCAGGTGACGACGCGCACGCGATAGCCGCGAGAGACCAGTTGACGGCAGAGATTGGCAACAACGTCTTCCAGGCCGCCCTTGTTCGGCAGGAACTGGCGCACGACATGTACGATCAGCGGCCCGGCCTGCTTGTTTGCCTGAATATCCGCAACCGCCGATGTCATCGATCCACCCTCGACCCTATGCCGCACCACGCGTCGGCAATCAGGCGCTACAGCGCGCCTCCCGTTGATCAGTTGGCAAAGCAGATCATCGGGGCGGTTAAAAAGGGCTTAATCGCGGGTCGGCGAGCGTTATGTTTCGGACAAAAGGGTTAATGTCGGAGCGATTTGCGAGGGAGGTATGAGCTTGTCAGGGGAGTGTGGTTGACGCCGGGCGGTTTTGTCCGGCCGTCACTCTCGTGCCTGGCCCCTCACCCCAACCCTCTCCCCGCATTGCGGGGAGAGGGGACTGGTCCGGTGTTTGTTGCGCGCTTTTTGTCCCGCTCACAAGACTCAATAGACTCCCTCTCCCCGTCAAAAACGGGGAGAGGGTTGGGGTGAGGGGCAATCCCAGGAACTTGGCCTTAGCGATGATGTATCGACCCGAGATCCGGATATCTTAAAACGCGCGGAAGGTCAGCGTCGTCAGCGAGCGGATGATGCCGGGGATGTTGGCGATGTGGTCGTTGATGAACTTGCCGATATCCTGCTCTTCGGCGATGTAGACCTTCATCAGCAGGTCGTAGTCGCCGCTGGTGGAATACAGCTCCGAAACCAGCTCCGTCTGGTAGATGGCGTCGGCGACCTCGTAGGTCTTGCCGGGGGCGCATTGGAGCTGAACGAAAATGGGCTTCATGAGAGTGTCCTGCTTTTATCCGCGGCCGCGATGGCGGCGTACTTTGTCTGCGGCCACGATGGCGACCGGCGTTTCCTCTATAATGGTCGAAAGCGCCGTCGCCATGCAAGTTTTTCTCCAGAGCGGATGATTTTAGGTCTGTTCGACCTAGAATCTGAATCCGCTCTGGAACCAAAGAAGTGGAGCATGATGTCGTCCGAAAACCGATCACACTTTTCGGCATCATGCTCTGTCCACCGGATGTCGTTCTTGCCGCTTCCGCAATTTAGAGCATAGCGCTAGATTGGCACGATTATCTCTGTCGATTGGACCGATTTCATGCTGAATGACCCGCGCTCCCATGGTCTTTGGGAAAAGACCGCTCCCCCGCCGCCGGCAACGAAGCCGCTTTCCGGCGCGGCATCAGCCGATGTCGTGGTGGTCGGCGGCGGCTATACCGGTCTTTCGACGGCGCTGCATCTGGCCGAGGCCGGCACCAGTGTCGTGCTGCTCGAAGCCAATGAAATCGGCTTTGGCGGCGCGGGACGCAATGTCGGCCTGATCAATGCCGGCATGTGGGTGATGCCGGACGATCTGCCGGGCGAACTCGGTGCCGTCCATGGCGAGCGGCTTCTCGAACTGCTCGGCAATGGACCGAAGCTGGTCATGGAGTTGATCGAAAAGCATGGCATTGCCTGCGAACTCGAGCGCAACGGCACGCTGCATTGCGCCGTTGGCCCCGAGGGGCTGAAGGAAATCGAGGAGCGCGCCCGGCAATGGAGCAAGCGCGGCGCGCCGGTCACGGTGCTCGACGCGCGGGAGACGGAACGCAGGGTCGGCAGCTCGGCTTATGCCGGCGCGCTGCTCGACATGCGCGCCGGCACGCTGCAGCCGCTTGCCTATGCGCGCGGACTTGCCCATGCCGTGGTGAAAGTCGGCGTTGTCGTTCATACCGGCAGCCGCGTGACGTCGACGGAAAGAAACGGTGCGAAATGGGTTGTTACGACCGATGGCGGCAAGGTCAGCGCCGACTGGATCGTCGTTGCGACCGATGCCTATAGTACAGGTCCTTGGGAGGCGGTGCGAAACGAACAGGTGCATCTGCCCTATTTCAATTTTGCCACCATCCCGCTCGGCGACAACCTCAAGAATTCCGTGCTGCCCGGGCGCGAGGGCGCTTGGGACACCAAGGAGGTGCTCTCGTCCTTCCGCATGGATCAGGCTGGCCGGCTCGTCTTCGGCAGTGTCGGTGCGTTGCGCAACACTGGTCTTGCCATTCACAAAAACTGGGCGCGGCGGTCGATCAGGAAGCTTTTTCCACAGCTTGGCGATATTCCGTTCGAATGCGAATGGTATGGCAAGATCGGCATGACAGACAATGCGCTGCCGCGCTTCCACAAGCTCGAGCAGAACGTCGTCGGCTTCTCGGGCTATAATGGTCGTGGCATCGCGCCGGGCACCGTGTTCGGTAAGGTGCTTGCCGGCCATATCTTGGGGCAGATTTCCGAGGCCGACCTGCCGCTGCCGGTGACCGACATCGTCGAGCCGAGTTTCAGGGCAGCGAAGGAAATGTGGTACGAGGCCGGCGCCCAGGCCGCGCATTTCGTTGGCGCTAGAGTCTGAAAACATCGAACCAGCATTACGGGAAGAGGAAACAGGATGACCGCGACATCAGATCTTGCTGCCGAAACCAAGGCAATACTGACGGAGCTTGGCGTATCGGCCGATCGCTATACCGGCGGAACGCTCGTGGTCAGGTCCCCGGTGACAGGCGCCGAAATCGGGCGGCTGAAGGAGCATTCGGCCGAAGAGGCGAAGGGGGCGATCGCGGCGGCGCACGAGGCGTTTCTCGCATGGCGCAGCGTGCCGGCGCCGAAGCGCGGCGAATTGATCCGCCTGCTCGGCGAGGAGCTGCGCGCCGGCAAGGCCGGCCTTGGCCGCCTCGTGTCCATTGAAGTGGGCAAGATTACGTCCGAAGGTCTCGGCGAAGTGCAGGAGATGATCGATATCTGCGATTTCGCAGTCGGCCTTTCCCGCCAGCTTTACGGCCTGACCATCGCCACCGAGCGCTCCGAACATCGAATGATGGAAAGCTGGCACCCGCTGGGGGCGATCGGCATCATTTCGGCCTTCAATTTCCCCGTTGCCGTGTGGTCGTGGAATGCGGCGCTCGCCATCGTCTGCGGCAATTCCACCATCTGGAAGCCGTCGGAAAAGACGCCGCTGACGGCGCTCGCCGTACAGGCTCTGTTCGAAAAGGCGCTGAAGCGCTATGTCGCCGAGGGTGGCGAAGCACCGGCCAATCTCTCGACGCTGTTGATCGGCGGCCGCGATCTCGGCGAGTTGCTGGTCGATCATCCACAGGTGCCGCTGGTCTCGGCGACCGGCTCGACGGCCATGGGCCGCGCCGTCGGTCCGCGCCTCGCTGGTCGTTTCGCCCGTGCCATCCTCGAGCTCGGCGGCAACAATGCGGCGATCGTCTGCCCGACGGCCGATCTCGACCTCACCTTGCGCGGAGTCGCCTTTTCCGCGATGGGCACGGCCGGCCAGCGCTGCACGACGCTGCGCCGTCTCTTCGTTCACGACAGCGTCTACGACCAGCTCGTTCCCCGTCTGCAGAATGCCTATGGTTCTGTGACGATCGGCAATCCGCTTGAGGCGGGAACCCTTGTCGGGCCGCTGATCGACCGGCAGGCTTTCGAGCGCATGCAGGCAGCGCTTGCCGCGGCGAAGTCGGCCGGCGGCACGATCACCGGTGGCGAGCGAGTCGAAAACGGCTCCGCCGACGCTTTTTACGTTCGCCCGGCGCTCGTCGAAATGCCCGCGCAGACCGGTCCGGTCGAGCAGGAAACCTTTGCGCCGATCCTCTATGTCATGAAGTACAGCGATTTCGACAGGGCGCTTGCGCTGCATAATGCCGTGCCGCAGGGCCTGTCGTCCTCGATCTTCACCAACGACATGCGGGAAGCCGAGACGTTCGTCTCCGCGCGCGGTTCGGATTGCGGCATTGCCAACGTCAATCTCGGTCCCTCCGGCGCCGAGATCGGCGGCGCTTTCGGTGGCGAGAAGGAAACGGGCGGCGGCCGCGAATCCGGTTCCGATGCCTGGAAGGCCTATATGCGTCGGGCGACCAACACGATCAACTACGGACGCACGCTGCCATTGGCCCAGGGTGTCAAGTTCGACGTGGCGTAAAACACCAGAGCCTTGCTGCATTGCGATGGGAGGGATGAAGGCGTAGAAAGCCTTTATCCTCTACGTATGTTTCAAGGTTCCGCCTCATGCACCTGTCGCTCGCCGAAGCCGAAACGCTGGTCGTGGAGGCGTTGCGGCGAAGCAAGGTGAGCGCTGAGAATGCCCGCTCGGTCGCGGTGGCGCTTGTCGCGGCGGAGGCTGCCGGGCAAAGCGGCCACGGTCTGCGCCGCGTGCCCGCATACGCCGGACAGGCCAAGGCCGGCAAGACCGACGGTTTCGCCACGCCGCGGATGAGCCGGCCTTTTCCGGCCGTGCTGCGCATCGATGCCGGCAATGGTTATGCCTATCCCGCCCTCGACCTTGCTGTTGCCGAGATTCCGGGTGTCGCCCGCGAGCAGGGAATTGCGCTTGTTGCCATCAGCCGCTCGCATCATGCCGGCGTCATGGGCCTGACCGTGGAACGTTTCGCCGATCAGGGACTGGTGGCACTGATGGTCGCCAATGCGCCGGCGGCGATGGCGCCCTGGGGCGGCAAGACGCCGATCTTCGGCACCAATCCAATCGCCTTTGCCGCGCCGCTTCCGGATGACGAGCCGATCGTGATCGATCTGGCGCTTTCGAAAGTGGCGCGCGGCAAGGTGATGGCCGCGCGGCAGCAGGGCGCCTTGATACCCGCCGACTGGGCTTTCGACCGCGAGGGAAAGCCAACCACCAATGCCGAAGAGGCTCTCGCCGGCACGATGATCCCGGCCGGCGATTCGAAAGGCGCGGCGCTCGCCCTCATGGTCGAAATACTGGCGGCGGGCCTGACCGGTGCCAACTACGCCTTCGAATCCTCTTCGCTCTTCGACGACAAGGGCGCGCCGCCGGCGCTCGGTCATACGATCATCGCCATCAATCCCGCCGCGACCAGTGCGACGGATACGGCGCAGCGGCTGGCTTTGCTGGCGGGGGAAATCACCCGCGATCCCAATGTCCGCCTGCCGGGCCGGCGTGGCCAGAGTGCACGGCGCCTTGCGCTAACGGAGGGCATCTCCGTCGAGGATGAGGTGATTGCGGCGATAGAGAAGGTTTGAGGTGCTGAAGATTGTCGGGGGAGTGTGTTTTCGCCGCGTCCTTGTGCACGGCTCCTCACCCCAGCCCTCTCCCCGCAAGCGGGTAGAGAGGGCGCAGAGCAATGCATTGCCGTAGAAAATCCAGGATAGTTGCTCGGTTCGATTATTCCTTTGTCCCGCAAGCAGAGACGGGGAATGATCGTGCAAAACAAGACGCTGTGGGGGTGAGAGGCTAGTTGGTCCGCTCGGTCGTCCCCTCGCCCCGCTTGCGGGGAGAGGGCTAGGGTGAGGGACAAGGCAGGCAGTCGCTACGTTGACGATGACGCCTGACGGTCACTCACGATATGAAATCAAGCGATGGCCGGCGTTGTCTTCTTCTCGTCCAGCCAGCCGCCGGTGAAGCCGGCGCGTTCCAGGCCGTTGCGGAGAATCGGAGATCGACGCATCAGGTCCCAGATCATGCCCGTGCGGGCGTTTTCGATCATCATGACCAGTAGCCCCTGATCGATGGCGACCGAGCGGTCATCCACCCAGCCTTCCGGACCGGATCCCTTGATGCTCGGATTGAAGCCGCCGGGGAAACGGCCGTCGAGCAGCAGGTTGGGATAGGTTGACAGCAGCGCCCTCGTGCCGTCGAGCGCAGCCTGGCGGTCGAAAGCCAGGCAGGACAGTGGTCCCCAGGGGGCGATGGTGCCGTCATCGGGGCCGAGCGGAGCGCCGCGGGCTGCATAGCCGAAGACCTTCGGGGCATAGCGAAGGCTATGTTTGGTGCCTGTGGGGTTCGGGCCATCACAGGCGGAAAGACCCCAGATATCCTTCGTATAGCCGGTGAAATGGCCGGGATTGCGTTCCGTGTAGTCGCGCTGCACGGCAATTGCGGTCTGCGTGTTGCGGAAGTAGTCGGTGTCCTTATCGGTCACATGCTTGTCGCGGATGCCGCGGAAATCGATCCAGGCATGCGAGAAAAGGTGGATGAACAGCGGCCCCGCATAGAGAAAGGGCGTGTCCTTGAACATCATCCAGGTATAGGTCGAGGCGAAGGCATCGTAGCTCGATGACGGGACCGCGTGCGTGGGCGAGGCGAGCGCCAGCACATAGAGGAAGATCGCCTCGTCATAGCCCTGATAGCGCCAGCGCAGGAAGCCGCTCGCCGGCTTCCAGCCCATGCTCATGGTTTGGCCCTTGTTCAAAGCCCAATGCCAGTCGCACCGTTCGTAGAGGAATTTTGCCTGCTTGCGGATATCGCGCTCGGCCTGGCTGGCGCCATTGAAATAGGCGGCAGCCGTCAGGACGCCGAGCAACAACAGACCGGTATCGATGGTCGAAAGCTCGCTGTTCCAGGCGCGCTTGCCGGTCGCCATATAAAGAAAATGGTAGTAGAAGCCGCGATGGCCGGTGGCGCCGCGCTCGTCGCCCTGCTGGCTGTCGGCGAAGAAATCGAGTGCGGCGAGCACTCGTTTGGCGGCATCGGCACGGCTGATCCATCCACGCTCGACGGCGACAGGGTAGCTCGACAGCGCAAAGCCGACTGCGGCAATGCTGCAATGGCTCGTCTTGATGGACGTGTCCGCCACCAGTCCGTTTTCCGGATTGGTGTAAAGCATGAAATACTCGAACGCCGACCGTTGCAGTTGATCGATCAGCGCGTCATCGATGTCGTGTACCTGTTGCAGCATCTTCTATCCGTCTCCTCGGCGCTCCCGTTCCCTGCTGAGCACAGGAGCCTGGATAGTTGCAAATCAAACATGGTTAACAATGCCGTGCATTTATGGAGGATTGTTTAAGATCAGGGCATTATCATGCCTGCGTGCCCATTCCCGCCACCAGAAATACCGGTTTCGGCGGCTTTCCGTCGTCGGAGCGAGCGCATCATCCGTCCGGACTGTCGAGCGACTGCCAGTGATTCGCACCGGCCAAAGAGGCTAATCGAGCGCAGTTTCAAGCCTTTGCTTCAACCGCGCAAGGGATCTGCCGAAAATCGTCTCATCGCCAAGTGCCCTGGCAAGCGTCAATGCGCCCTGAATGCCGATGACGGCTTCTTCCGCAAGCGCTCTTGCCTTCGTGCCCGACAGCCCCGCCTTGAGCAAAGCGCCAGCGAGCGCCTCGATCCAGCGATGGAAATAGCCGCGGATGGCGGCGGAGAAGCGATCGCGCGTTTCATCCAGCGCGAAGGCGCCGATCAGGCAGACGCGGCGGCCGGAGCGGAAATAGCTATCCGTCGTCTCCCACATGCGGGCGATTGCCGCGCGCGGTTTCTCCCCCTCGAGCGGCTCGAACATTTCCGTCACGAACCAGGCGTCGATATGGGCCATGATCTCGGCCGCCATCTGCTCCTTGCCGCCAGGAAAGAAGTGATAGAGGCTGCCCTTGGACAGTTTCGTGCGGGCGGTGATCTTGCTCATCGACGCACCCTCGTAGCCGAGTTCGCGGAAGACCTCGGCGACAAGGGCTATGGCGTCGGGCTTTTCGAAGACGGTGCGCACCATCTCAAAGGCCGAGTTCGGAGAGGCCTGGATGATCGTCGGGCCGGCGGCCGAGCGGCCAATGGAATTTCCGGTCCTCTTGCCTGATCGGCATGTCGTTGATGGAGGCGAAACGGCGCTGCATCAGGCCGTCGGCATCGAACTCCCAGTTCTCGTTGCCGTAGGAGCGGAACCAGTGGCCACTGTCGTCGTGCCATTCATAGGCAAAGCGCACCGCAATGCGATTGCCGTCGAAGGCCCAGAGTTCCTTGATCAGCCGATAATCCAGTTCCCTTGCCCATTTGCGCGTCAGGAATTCGACGATCTCCTTGCGGCCGCGCGGGAATTCGGCGCGGTTCCGCCATTGGCTGTCTTCCGTGTAGACCTTGGAAACACGCTCCGGATCGCGGCTGTTCCAGCCGTCCTCGGCCAAGCGGACCTTGGCGATGGCGGTTTCGCGGGTGAAAGGTGGGACGAGAGGGGTCGGCATGATAAACTCCTTCTAAACCGATGGGTTTTTAATAGACCGATCAGTTTAGGAGGTCAAGCGGCAAGGCCCTTGCTCGGCTCGATGGCTCAGTGCGCGAATTTCCTGGCGCCGGCGACGCAGCCGACGACAGCGATCGTGACGGCGAGCATCGACCAGCTGACGCTTTCCTTGAGCAGTGCTGCCGCAAGCGCGAAGCCGAAGAAGGGCTGCAGGAATTGCAGCTGGCCGACGGCTGCGATGCCGCCCTGCGCCAGGCCGCGATACCAGAAGACGAAGCCGATCAGCATGCTGAAGAGCGAGACATAGGTGAGGCCGAGCCAGGCCGGGCGGCCGATGCCGTCAATACTGTGCGGCATGGTCATGACGCAGAGCGCGACCGTGACTGGCAGGGACAGGACCAGTGCCCAGCAGATGACCTGCCAGCCGCCGAGCCGGCGCGAGAGCACCGCGCCTTCGGCATAGCCGAGGCCGCAGACGAGAACGGCTGCAAGCATCAGGAGATCGCCGACCGGCGAGGCCGATACGCCCTGTGCCAAGGCATAGCCACTGACGAGCGCGCTGCCGAGGGCGGAGAATATCCAGAAGGCCGGCCGTGGCCGCTCGCCGCCGCGCAGCACGCCGAAGATGGCCGTTGCCAGCGGCAGCAGGCCGATGAAGACGATCGAATGGGCAGAGGTGACGTGCTTGAGCGCCAGCGCCGTCAGCAGCGGAAAGCCGACCACGCAGCCAAGCGCGACGATGGCGAGCGCGGTGATATCGCCGCGGGCCGGGCGCTTCTCGCGAAAGGCAAGCAGAAGGCAGAGACCCAGCAGACCGGCGATCACGGCGCGCGCGACGGTCAGGAACAGCGGATCGAAATCCATGACGGCCACCCGCGTCGCCGGCAGGGAGCCGCTGAAAATCACTACTCCGGTCAAACCGTAGATCCATCCCGTCGTCGTTTTATCCATCGTGCATGCTCCTTCTTGATGCTCGCAGATATCGGTGCATTTGTCTGGTCAAGCCAGATACGGTACAGTACAATTTGCGCAAACTGTTATGGTTGAAGGTGCAGTACGGATGAGCGATCTCTCGACGGCCGGCATTGGCGGGAGTACGCGGATCGAAGGGGTGATGGCGGCGATTTCCGACCGCATTGCCAGTCGCAGCCTGGCGCCGGGTGCGCGGCTTCCTTCGGTGCGCAGCTTCGCCAAGACGATGCAGGTCTCGGTTTCCACCGTGGTCGAGGCCTATGAGCGGCTTGCCGCCGAGGGCACGATCCGTTCGCGCCCGGGATCCGGCTTTTATGTCTGCGGGCAGTTGCCGCCGTTGTCGCTCACCGAAACCGGAGCAACGTCGGATCGCAATGTCGATCCGCTATGGATCTCGCGGCAATCGCTGGAGGTCGGTGATGATGCTTTGAAGCCAGGCTGCGGCTGGCTTCCGCCGTCCTGGCTGCCGCAGGCGGCCCTGCGCCGCGCGATGCGGACATTGGCGCGGGGCGATATCGGCGTGCTCGCCAATTACGGGACGCCGCTCGGCCTGCCGCCGCTGCGGCAGCTTCTTGCCAGGCGTCTCGGCGAGCATGGCATCAATGCGCCTCCGGACCAGATCATGTTGACGGAGTCCGGTACGCAGGCGATCGACCTCCTCTGCCGCTTTCTGCTTGAACGCGGCGATACCGTGCTGGTGGACGACCCCTGCTATTTCAATTTCCATGCGCTGCTGCGGGCTCATCGCGCCAATGTCGTCTCCGTGCCCTTCACGCCCACGGGGCCGGATATCGAGCTGTTCGGTCAGGCCCTCGAACGACATAAGCCTCGGCTCTACATCACCAATTCGGCTATTCATAACCCGACCGGTGCCGCGCTTTCGCCGGTGACAGCGCATCGGCTATTGAAGCTGGCGGATGCTTTCGGGCTGATCATCATCGAGGACGATATCTTCGCCGATTTCGAGGCTGTGCCGGTGCCGCGTCTCGCAGCCTATGACGGGCTCGACCGGGTGATCCATATCGGCAGTTTTTCGAAGACGCTCTCTGCCTCCGTGCGCTGCGGCTTTATCGCCACCAAGCCGGACTGGATCGACGGTCTCGTCGATCTCAAGGTCGCAAGCAGTTTCAGCTGCGGGCAATTGTCGGCGGAGCTCGTTTACCTTGCATTGAAGGACGGCAGCTATCGCAAGCATGTCGAAGCGCTGCGTGTCCGGCTTGCAAAGACCATGGCCGAGGTGGCAGCCCGTCTTGAGGCCATTGGCATCGTTCCCTGGCTCAAGCCCCAGGCGGGCATGTTTCTCTGGTGCCGATTACCGGAGGGGCTGGATGCGGCCGATGTCGCCCGCGCCTGCCTTGCCGAAGGCATCATTCTCGCGCCCGGCAATGCCTTCAGCGTTTCCGACACAGCGGGTCGCTTCATGCGCTTCAATGTCGCCCAATCGACGGATGCACGCATCTTTGCCGTGCTGCAGGCGGCCATGGGCAAGTTGAGGATGCGTGATCAGGCAGCCGACGCCATCAGTTTCGACCGCGGTTTAGGCAATTAATGGAGAATATGAGCATCGCGCCCTGTCGGCGGCCGCTTATCGTCGCCGGATGATGCTCCTATCCTCAGCGCTCGGCGCTATTTTGCAAACAGGCTGTTGATGTCGGCAAAGGCCTTCATCTCGATGGCATTGCCGCTGGGATCCTTGAAGAACATGGTCGCCTGTTCTCCGGGCTCGCCGCGGAAGCGGATATAGGGCTTGATGACGAAATCAATGTTGGCCTTCGTCAGCTTCTCGGCCGCTGCTTCCCATTCCTCCATCGATAGAACCACGCCGAAATGGCGGACGGGGACACCATGGCCATCGACGGCATTTGCGGCCACTTCCCCGGTTTCGCTCGGCGCCAGATGGGCAACGATCTGATGGCCATAGAAGTTGAAATCGATCCAGTCGGGCGAGCTCCGGCCCTCGGGGCAGCCAAGAAGGCCGCCGTAGAAGGTTCGGGCCGCGGCAAGATCGTTGACGGGGAATGCAAGATGAAACGGGTGAAGGGGTGCTGCGCTCATGATCGTCTCCCTGAAGTGCGAACTCGATGCAGTCATGAATAAGGTACATTTTTTCCTATGAAAAACTGTATATCGTTAGGCTGAGGCATAGGAAAAATTATGAATCATGATTCCGGAACTTAAAACCCTGGTTGCGGTCGCTCGCTTTGGGACATTTGCCGCCGCGGGAGAGCGGATCGGACTCACCCAGGCAGCGGTCAGCGGCCAGATGAAACGGCTCGAAGAAAGGCTCGGCATGACGCTGTTCGAGCGGACAGGCCGTTCCGCGATGTTAAACGCCGCCGGCTTGAGAACGCTCGAACGCGCCAAGACCATTATCGCGATGTTCGACCATCTCGCTGATCCCGCCGATGACGCATCCGGCGGCCAGCTGCATATTGGCGCCATCGCCTCGGTTCAGTCGGCGATCCTTGCGCGTGCGCTCGTGCCGTTTCGGCAGCGGTTTCCGAACACCCGCGTTCGTATCGTTCCCGGCGTTTCCCTTCACTTGCTCGATTTGATCGATGCGGGCGAGCTCGATCTGGCGGTCCTTATCGAGCCTCCTTTTGGTTTGCCGAAGAACCTCGAATGGCAGCCGCTGCTGCGCGAGCCCTATGGACTGGCGGTTCCCGAATGGCTGGAGGGCGACGATTGGCGGACATTGTTGAAAGAGCAATCCTTCATCCGTTATGACCGCGGCTCCTTTGGAGGGCGGCAGGTTGACCGGTTTCTGCGGGCACATTCGATCGATCCCAACGAGGCGATCGAGATCGACGACATCGCCGGGATATCGGCTCTGGTCGCATGCGGGCTTGGGGTGGCGCTCCTGCCGATCGTCGATGGCAGCCCGCCTTCCGCCACGCCGGTGCGCATGGTGTCGCTCGCCGGGGAAACCTTCTATCGCGAGATCGGCATATTGCAGTCGCCCGATCGAAATCCAGCCAAAATGCACCTCGCCGAATGCCTGATCGATGCGCAGCCTTGACGTTGCCGGCCAGGCGGTTTCGCCCTTCCGGCTTGGCAGTGCGATATCCGACGGGCCGGCGGGCTTTTCCCGCGGCTCTTGCCAGGTGGAAATGATCCGTCATAGCTTTGCCACATGGCCGCTTCAATTGCGGCTCACATCGGCTATGAAATTCGGTTAAGTGAGGTTGGTCGTGCGGGTTCTGCTTGTTGAAGATGACAATATCCTCGGATCATCGCTCAAGAAGGCCTTGGAAAAGCACGCCTATGGCGTCGACTGGATGCGCGACGGCGAATCCGGCCTGGAGGCGGCGGAGAATTCGCATTTCGCGGCGATCGTCCTCGATATCAATCTGCCACAGCTGAGCGGCATGGAAGTGTTGCGGCGCATCCGTCAGCGGGGGAATTCCGTGCCCGTGCTGCTGCTGACGGCGATGGATTCCGTGCGCCAGAAGGTCGAGGGCCTCGACGAGGGCGCCGACGATTACCTCGTGAAGCCCTTCGATCTGGATGAGCTGCTGGCGCGCCTGCGCGCGCTCATCCGCCGCCGCGACGGACGGACCGAAAGCGTCATCCGCTGCGGCGATGTCGAGGTCGATCCATCGGCCATGGTCGCCCGCAAGGGCAGTGCCCAGGTGCACACGACGGCCAAGGAATTCCATCTGCTGAAGCTTCTGATGGAGCGCAGCGGCCGCTACGTGACGAAGAACGATATCGAATATGCGCTCTATGACGCCGAAAACACCGTCGAGAGCAACACGATCGAAGTGACGATCTACAATCTGCGCAAGAAGCTCGGCACCGATTTCATCAAGTCGATCCGCGGCGTCGGCTACATGATCGAGCGATGAACAATTCCACGCTTACCCGCAAGCTTTTTCTGCGCATCGCGCCTGTTGTCGTGGTGACGATCGTCGTCATCGCCGCCTTCGCCTTCAACAGCGCGACGCGGGAGATCAACAATATCTACGACGCCCAGTTGATCGACGATGCGAACGTGATCTGGAGCCTGCTGCGACACCCTCTGGAAAAGACGCCGGACCGTACGGCCAAGCAGATCGACGACATCGATTTCAACATGGACAACCAGCTGGCCTTCAACGAGGATGCCGACGATTATGCCGATGCCCACATGTTTCGGGCCTGGGTCGACGGTAATATCCGTTTCTACAGCAGCACGGCCTTCCTGTCCGACGTCCCGCAGCAGAAGGTGGGCTTCACGACCCTGACCTATGGCGGGGACGAGTGGCGCGTCTATTCGCTGCCGATCCCGAACACCACCATCGTGATCGAGCTTGGCGAGAAGATCGCGCTTCGCGAAACGCTCGTCTCCAACATACTCCTTAATCTCTTCTTTCCGCTGCTGATGCTGGTGCCCGTCATCGCCTTTCTCATCTGGCTCGGCATCAACAGCGGCCTGCGCACGATCCATGGGCTGGTGCGGCAGATTCGCACGCGATCGCCGGACGATCTCTCGGCCATTCCGGTGGACGCGCTGCCACGCGATCTCCTGCCGCTCGGCCGGTCGATCAACCAGCTATTGGAAAAGCTCGGTCAGTCTCTGACGCTGGAGCGCCGCTTCTCCGATCTTGCCGCGCATCAATTGCGTACGCCCCAGGCAAGCGTGAAGCTTCTGCTGCGCATGCTCGAAAACAGCGACAGCGACCATGAGCGGCAAGCGATCATTTCCGATCTCGTCGCCAGCAACAACCGCGCCATTCACCTGATCGAACAGTTGCTGCGGCTTGCCAGGGTCAGCCATCACCCTCTCAATCTGACGTCCGTGACGCTTTACCATTGGGTCGCGTCGCTGATCGCCGAATTCGGCAACATTATCACCGATCGCGAGCTCGACGTGGTGCTGGAAGGGGACGAAAAGATCCAGGTCAGGACCGATGAATCGCTGATGCGCATGATGGTGACGAATCTGCTTGATAATGCCATCAAATACACGCCGGTCGGCGGCGAGATCAGAGTTTCGATTTCATCGGAGGAGAGCTTCGGCCGCATCTCGATCAGCGACAGCGGACCCGGCATTCCGCCGCATGAGAGGGAGGCTGTTTTCCAGCGCTTCTATCGCCTCAACACCCTTCATACCGAAGGGGCGGGACTCGGCCTTGCCATCGTCGCGGATACGGCCGATCGCCTCGCGGCCGCGGTGGAGCTTTCCACGCCGCGTTGGGGCAATGGCCTTCAGGTCGATCTAAGATTGCCATTGAGCTAAAAACCAACACAACCCCGTTTTTCATTTTCGCATCATTTTCCCCTCATGCACGGCTCATCTGAGGTTGTTAGACGCAACTTGGGATAAGGCGAAAGGGTAGTTCATGCGGGTGTTTTGCGATTTTGATGGAACCATATCCATCGAAGACGCGACGGATATGGTGTTGTCCCGTTTCGCCGGTTCCGAATGGGAAGACATAGAACGGCTGTGGAAGCAGGGGCTGATCGGCTCCGGCGAATGCATGCGTCGGCAGATCGCTCTCATTGAAGCCGCCAGACCCGAACTCGACCGGTTTCTCGACACGCTGTCGATCGATCCGGGTTTCGAAGGCTTCCTGTCCTTTTGCCGCCGCAGCGACCTGCCTGTCACCATCGTCAGCGATGGCGTCGATTACTTCATCCGCCGCATTCTGGCGCGTCATGGCATAGACGGCCTGCCTATCGTCGCCAATGTGCTCACCTGCAGCGTCTCTCAGGGCCGCGAGTCCTATTCGCTGTTTCCGCCATTTACGGCAACCGGCTGCGTGTCCGGTGCCGGCGTCTGCAAATGCCGCGTTGTCGATAGCAATGACCTGCAGGTCTATATCGGCGACGGGCGCAGCGACTTCTGCGTTTCCGACAAGGTCGACCTCGTTTTCGCCAAGGCCAAGCTTGTCGATTACTGCGAGGAAAACGGCATTCCCTATGTCGGTTTCGACGATTTTTCCGACCTGCTTCCGAAGATGGAAGCCGTTCTCCCGAGCGTCGAGCGACGCTCCCGTGCACTGCCGCAGTTCAAGACGGCGTGAAACAGACCGAGAGGCATTGAATGAAAACGAATGTAGCCGAAGCCTTCACCGGCGAGACCGAGTCCGTCCGCTCGGAAGAAGAATTGCGCGCCCTCGAGGAAGCCTATTGCTCCCACGGCGACACGGTTCACTACACGGACAAGCCCAAGTTCTTCGAGGAATGCGAAGGTTCCTACGTCTACGATCGGACCGGCACGCCATTCCTCGATCTTCAGATGTGGTACTCCGCCGTCAATTTCGGCTATCGCAACGAGCGCCTGAACGAGGCCGCGCATCGCCAGCTCGACCGTCTCCCGCAGGTCGCCTCGCAGTATCTGCATCGTGAAAAGGTGGAGCTTGCCGCGATGATCGCCCAGGACGCCGAGCGCAAGTTCGGCCACAAGGGCCGCGTCCACTTCAACGTCGGCGGCTCGCAGGCGGTCGAGGATTCGCTGAAGCTCGTGCGCAATTACACCGGCGGCAAGAGCCTGATGTTCGCCTTCGAAGGCGGCTACCACGGCCGTACGCTCGGCGCTTCCGCGATCACGTCGAGCTATCGCTATCGCCGCCGCTACGGCCATTTCGGCGACCGGGCGCAGTTCGTCGAGTTTCCCTATTACTTCCGCGGCCCGAAGGGCATGTCGAAGGAAGAATACGGGCACTATTGCGTCCAGAAGTTCGCCCGCCTGTTCGAGAGCGAATATAACGGCGTCTGGGATCCGAAGGCCGGCAAGTCCGAATATGCCGCCTTCTACATCGAGCCGATCCAGGGTACCGGCGGCTACGTCATCCCGCCGATGAACTTCTTCGTCGAGCTGAAGAAGGTGCTTGATGATCACGGCATCCTGCTCATCGTCGATGAAATCCAGATGGGCGTCTACCGTACCGGCAAGCTCTGGTCGATCGAGCATTTCGGCGTTTCGCCCGATGCGCTGATCTTCGGCAAGGCGATCACCAACGGCCTCAATCCGCTTTCCGGCGTCTGGGCCCGCGAAGAGATGATCAATCCGGAGATTTTCCCGCCCGGCTCCACGCATTCGACCTTCGCCAGCAACCCAATGGGGACTGCCGTCGCGCTCGAAGCGATGAAGATGCTGGAAGAGCAGGATTTCGGTGCTGCGATCATGGAGAAGGGCGCGCATTTCCTCGACGGACTGAAGCAGCTGCAGAAGCGCCATGCCATCGTCGGCGAAGTCGACGGTCTCGGCCTGGCGCTGCGCATGGAGATCTGCAAGGACGACAGCTATACGCCCGACAAGGCGACGATGGACTGGATGTGCGACGAAGGCATGAAGGGCGACATGCAGGTCGGCTCCAAGACCTACGGTCTCGTGCTCGACGTCGGCGGCTATCACAAGAACGTCATCACCTTTGCGCCCAACCTGCTCATCACCCGCGAGGAGATCGATCTGGCGCTTGCCCTGCTCGACCAGCTCCTGACGCGCGCTGCCCGGAGATAAGACCGTGCAGCTCCTGCTTCTCCATCTCGACGATGCATTGGAGTTGCAGCCAGACTTCGTGCGTGCCTGCAAATTTGCGGGCGCGCATCAGTATTTCGGCAAGGATGCCGGGCAGCTGGTCCGGCTATGGGGCAAGCAGAGCGCCCTTGATAACCTCAGCCGGGAGATCGTCAGGAATGGGCCGGCGATGGGCAAGGCCCCGCAGCTGTGCTTCATGGGCTCCGGCGATTTCCATCACATCACGGCACTGCTGCTTGAAAGCGCGCTGGAACGGCAGCCCGGTCCGGCGACGCTGATCCATTTCGACAATCATCCGGATTGGGTGAAATTCGACGGCGGCATGCATTGCGGCTCCTGGGTCAACAGGGCGCTTGCCAATCGCAATATCCAGAAGGTCATCACGATCGGGGTCTGCAGCAGCGATCTTCGCAGCCCGGAGCGCAAGGGAGCGAACCTGCACTGGCTCGGTGAAGGCAAGCTGGAACTCTACCCTTACGAACATCCGCCGAGCCGCGTGCTGGCTGATTACGGCAACGGCGCCAGCTATCAGCAGGAAAAGGGCGCGCTGCACTGGAAATCGATCGCCGAGATCGGCGAGGAAAATTTCATCGACCGCATGCTCAGCCGCATTCGCACCGAGGCCGTCTATGTCACCATCGACAAGGATGTGCTGGCGGTCGACGATGCCGTGACCAATTGGGATCAGGGCCGCATGCGGCTGCCCTATCTGCTGGCTCTGCTCAGCGAAATCGGCAGCCGCTACCGTATCATCGGCGCCGATGTCATCGGGGATTATTCGACCCCGAGCTATGCTGGCAGCCTGCGGACCCAGTTCATGAAGCGCGCGGAGATCTTCATCGATCAGCCGCGCATGCGTCAGGGCGCGGAAACGACGAGGAACATCAACAGCGCCGCCAATCACGCGCTGCTGGAAGTTCTGGCGGAGTATATGGAATGACCGGCAGCCTGACACTTCCCATGCTTGGGCTCATCCTGTTCTGCGTACTCGCGGAGACCGCCCGCGAGGTCTGCTTCAAGCAATCGGCCAGCGAGGGCGCTCTGCTTTCGACGCTGGCCAAGCCGATCACCTGGCTCGGCATTCTGTTCTGGGCTGTGGAGCTTTTCGCGTGGACGGCCGTTCTGGAGCGCGTCCCCCTGACCATCGCCTTCCCGCTGATGGCGCTGAGCTATGTCGTCATCGTGCTCGCCGGCGCCGTCATCTTCAAGGAAAACATCAACCTGCGCCATGCGACCGGCGTGTTTCTCGTGACCGCCGGCGTGGCTTGTGTGGGAGTTACAGGATTATGAAAATCTTCGCGCACACCCGATGGGATCTCGCGCCGGTTCTGGCGGCCGTCGCTCATCTCGCCTTCGACGTCTATCTGATCGTCGGCTTCGAAAGCCGGCCGCTTTGGCTCTCGGCCGTTCTCGGCTGCCTTTATGCCGTTTCGATCTCCTGGAACATCAATAGCATATCGCACAATTTCATCCATACGCCCTACTTCAAGCCGCGCTGGATGAATTATGCATTCAGTCTGCTGGAGTCGGTCGCGATCGGCTTCTCGCAGACCTATTATCATTGGGTGCATATGCGCCATCATTCGGGCAACAGCGACCGGCCGGATGAAAAAGGCGATACCATCGATCTGCTGTCGATCTATCGCCACGGACGTGATGGTCAACCCGAAAACGTCTGGTCCTACACGTTCCTGAGCTTCTTCCGCGACAGCCTGGGCGATATTCACAAGGCGATTGCCCGCAATCGTCCGTTCGATGCGGCCTGGGGGCGGTTCGAACTCTACTTCTTCCTCGGTCTTGCGGCGCTCGCGCTGCTTTACGACTGGAAGGCGGTGCTGTTCTTCGTGCCGTTCTATTATATCGGCAACTGCCTATCGTCGCTGAACGGGTATTACGAGCATCTGAACGGCGATCCCGACGAGCCGATCGCCTGGGGCGTTTCCAGCCACAAGTCCTTCTACAACTGGCTCTGGTTCGGCAACGGCTATCATGCCGAACATCATTACCGGCCGCGCACGCACTGGACGAAGCTGCAGGCGCTGCACGAACAGATCAAGGACGAGCAGGAGAAGAACGGTACGCATGTGATCAGCACCTGCCATGCGCTTGGCTTCATGGCCAAGGAAAACCGGCAGTCGGAGCTCACTCATGAAGCATGACGAATTGAGCTTCTTCATGGAGGGCTCAAACGGCAAAGGCGTTCTTCTGATCCATGGCCTGACAGGGGCGCCCGCCGAAATGAAGCTGGTTGCCCGCCACCTCAACCGCAGGGGCTACAGCATCTATGCGCCGCTGCTGGCCGGTCATGGTGTCGATGCGAAGACGTTGCGCGGGACACGCTGGGAGGATTGGCTCGGTTCGGTCGTCGAGGCGTCGGCGCTGCTGGCATCGAGAACGCAGGAAGTCTTTGCGGCCGGCATCTGCGTCGGCGGCAAGCTGGCGATGCTGGCTGCCGAGCAGAAGAGGGCGATCAACGCCGTGGCGATCTATTCTCCTTGCTTCAGCTATGACGGCTGGGATGTTCCCTTCTACTATCCGCTGCTGGCATCGCAGATCGGATGGCTGTCGCGCATTCCCTTCCTCGACCGTCTGAGCTTCAGCGAGACGACGTCGCTGGGGATCAAGGACGAGCGGATGCGCCGGCTTGTCGAGGGTATGGCGGGCGAGGGCATTCTGGAAAAATTCCCCGGCAAGGGTCTGGTCGAGATGCATCGGCTGGGCCACACCCTTCGCGGCATGCTGCCGAAAATGCAGACGCCGACGCTGATCCTCCATGCGGAGGAGGACGATCTCGCCAGTCCGAAACATGCCCGTTACATTTCCGAGCATATCGGCGCTCCGCACGAACTGAAGTGGATCACGGACAGCTATCACATGATCCATGTCGACCGTCAGCATCGCCAGGTCGCCGATTTCACGGCAGATTTCTTTGAGGCGCGCCATGTCGCAGCCGCTGCTTAAAGTGATGCCGCAGCTGGTCGGCAAGCCGGTGGCCGAGGTTCATGTCAGCATCCGCGCCATCGGCCGCGATACATGGAATGCCTGCTTCCAGGGCCAGGTCGAGGATTATGATTGCCTGCTCGCCATCGAAGAGGCCGGCCTCGAAGGCTTTGAATGGCGCTATATCACCATCGTCGAAGATGGGCGGGTCAGCGCCGCCATGCCGGCTTTTCTCTGCCTCTATGCGCTCGATACGACGCTGGAGGAGGGATTTCTGCGGAGATCCGTGCGCAAGGTCCAGCGCTATTTTCCGAAGTTCCTGAAGCTGCGCCTTGCCTGCCTCGGATCGCCCTGCACGGAGACGGGAGCGATCGGCTTCCATCCCGATGTCGAAGGCGAGCGCCGTGGTGCTTTGCTGGCGGAGATGCTGTCCTTTTTCGAGCAGGTCGCCGCAACGGAGCATTGCGGGCTGATCGGTCTCAAGGACATTCCCGAACCGGTATCTGCCGAATTCGGGGCGCTGTTTGCCGCCCGTGGCTATGCGTCGATCAGCGGCCTTCCGACGGCCTGGCTCGACATCGATTTCAAGACGATCGACGAATATCTCGCCAGGCTTTCCTCCGGCACCCGCAAGGACATGCGCCGCAAGATGAAGTCCTTCGAACAGGTGAGGGTGGAGATCCGCACCGATTTCGGCGAGTTCCTGCCAGAGGTCATGGCGCTTTATCACGACACGCGCAATCGCAGCGAATGGCAGTTCGAAGAACTGACGCCGGACTATTTCCAGGGTATTCTCAGCGGCATGGGCGGCCGCTCGTTCTGCGCCTTCTATTTCGTCGAAGACAGACTGTTGGCCGCCAATCTCATCGTCCACGATAAGCGCGCGGCGATCGACAAGTTCTTCTGCATGGATGGAGAGAAGGGCCGGCCCTACAATCTCTATTTCCTGAGCTGGTTCACCAATCTGCGCTATTGCCTAGACAATGGCTTGAGCCGTTACCAGAGTGGTCAAGCCTATTATGAGAACAAGGTGCGTCTCGGCAGCAAGCTGACCGCCAATGCGATGTATTTCCGCCATCGCAATCCCTTCCTCCAGGGATTGCTGCGGCTGGTGTCGCCGATGTTCTCGACAGACGAGGCGGACGCGTGATGCCGATGCGCTTTTCCTGGCTTGTGGTGCCGGTGCTGAACACCCTCTTTCAATTCTTCATCAAGCATGGGGCGGAGCAACTGGCCGACGGCAGCATTGATGGCTGGCTCTGGCAGGCGCTCTCGTCCTACTGGATTCTGGCAGCCATCGCCGTCGAGATCGCCTGTTTCTTCATCTGGATGAACGTGCTTGCGGAGCTCGACCTCAGCCGCGCCTTTCCGCTTTCCGGCGTCAGCTACGTGCTGATCATCGCGACGGGCTGGTTCGTTTTCGGCGAGCGGATCGTCGCCCTGCAGGTGATCGGCAGCGGCTTGATCCTCCTGGGGGTCTGGCTGATTGCAGGCGCCGATGCGGCGCCGGAGGAGCAAGACGACTGGCAGGCCAAACAGGGTGGCCTGCACAGCGGTGCCGGTAAGGATCGATAATGTCCAATTCTCACGCTGAAAATCGCCCCAGGGGCAATGCTGTTTTCTCCGGCCTGGTGGACTGGTGCGTGAAGCGCGCACTGTCTTCGATCGTCACGCGGGGCGCTCTGACCGTGACGACGGCGAGCGGCCGGGTGCTGACATTCGGTGATGGCACCGGCGAGCCGGTCCACGTCCGCTTTGCCGATGACCGCGCGCAATGGGCGTTGCTCATCGATGCCGATATGCGGCTTGGTGAACTCTATATGGATGAGCGCTTCATCGTCGAGCGGGGCACGCTCTACGATTTCGTGGCGATGATGCTGCGCGAGGCACAGAACAGCAGCCACCCGCTGATCGCCCGCCTCATCGATCATGCCCGAACGAAGCTGCGGATTTTCCGCCACCGCAATCTGCCGGGACGTTCCAAGGCCAATGTCGCCCATCACTACGATCTCGACGGGCGGCTCTATGAACTCTTCCTCGATCCGGACCGGCAATATTCCTGCGCCTATTTCGAACATGCCGGCCAATCGCTCGATGACGCGCAGATTGCCAAGAAACGCCATCTCGCCGCCAAGCTCCTGATCGAGCCGAACAACAGCATCCTCGACATCGGCTGCGGCTGGGGTGGCCTAGCGCTGCATATGGCCGAGCACGCGCCGGGCGGTTACGTGCTTGGCGTCACCCTCTCCGAGGAACAGCACGACTATGCTTCGAAGCGCCTGGCCGGCAAGATCGGGGGAACGCCGGCAGAGGTTCAGTTCGCGCTGAGGGACTATCGCAGCCTCACCGGACTTTTCGACAGGATCGTCTCCGTCGGCATGTTCGAGCATGTCGGGCTGGCATCCTATCGCACCTTCTTCCGCAAATGCGCTGAATTGCTCGAGGATGACGGCATCATGGTGCTGCATACCATCGGCTGTTCGGCGACGCCCGGCTTCACGACACCGTGGCTCGACAAATATATCTTCCCCGGCGGTTATATTCCGGCACTTTCCGAAATCGTGCCCGAGATCGAGGCGGCGGGGCTTGCCATCACCGATGTCGAAGTGCTCAGGCTGCATTACGCAATAACGCTGGAGAACTGGCGGGAGCGCTTCATGGCGCGCTGGGACGATGCCGCCAAGCTCTATGACGAGCGCTTCTGCCGAATGTGGGAATATTATCTTTCGACGGCGGAAGCCGCCTTCCGCTATGAGGATCTCGTCGTCTTCCAGATCCAGATGACCAAGCGAAACAACATCATTCCGCTGACGCGCAACTACATAGCCGAGAATGAAGCGCGCGGCGCCTCAGAAGTTGACGTTGAAGCTTCGGTTCAGCGTAAAGCCGATGATGTTCTGATTGGGTGAGCCGAACCGCGAGGTGATCGGACTATCGGCTGCGTCGCCGACCAGGCGATTATACTTCTCATAGACCTGCACGTTCCATTCGGGCGAGATGGTGTAGGTCGCCGCCACCGTGAAGCCGACGGATTTCACGCCGGCCCCAGCGTTGAAGGCGTTGACATGGCCATGTCTCGCAGCCTCGCTCGGCGAGATACCAAAGTTGGCGTGCATATAGACGTCGTTTGCCATCGACAGCCGAGGTCCGGCCGACAGGAGCCATTTGTCGCCGACCGGCTGAAACCAGTCGAGTGCGAAATCGCCGACCAGGCCATCTCCGCCCCAAAGCGACTGGCGCAGTTCCGTGCGAAACCGCAGCTTGTTTTCCATCAGCCAATATTGGGCGAAGCCGCCGGCATCGAAATTCCAACGCACTTTTCGCTGGCTCTGCAGGTGCAGGTCGTTGAGGTCGAAGCGGTCATCGCGCAGGCCCACCACGGGACCGATTTCGAGGCCGCCGAGATCGAAGAGCTGATAGTCGAAATTATCATCCGGGGCGCTGTATTCCTGGGCTTCCCCGAGGCGGTGGAAATCGAAGGACGGCAGGGCACTGAAGGAATAGCGCTTCGATCCCTCATAATTGGGACCGTATTCCACCGTCGCCCCAAGGGTGACGACCCATGTATCGGATGAGGATTTCGCGGCGTCTTCCGCCTTGGACGATGCAGGAAATGCCGCGGCTACGGACGCGGCCAGCAGCCCCATTCCGGCCAGCATCGACAAGCGAGCGGAGAAAGATGTCCCAACACTTAACACTCTGACCACACCTGATCTCTGATCGCCCTCACGCACTACTAACACAGCTCAAGCTTCCGAAAACAGCAGAAAATTAACGAGCAAATATTACGCTCAGCTTGCGGCCCGAGGGTTTTTGCACCGCTTGTGCAGGCGTGGGTGCTGCGCTCCTTCGGCCCGCTGCCACGTGAGCGAGAAATACGTGCTGGGATAGATGAAAAACATTTCATGAACCTGAAGCGCTTGCCGCGCCAACGCCCGACGTTCGTTTTCACCAAGCTTGGAAGCGACAAATTTTATTCCTAGATAGGCTTTGTCCCATTTTGGACTTTGACCCGTGAAAGAGGCGATGTGAAAGCACGACAGGCAGGTTTCAGCGCATGAAGAATCGGCCATTTGACACGTCGGGCATACCTGGGTGGCTGAACCGCTACGAGCCTTTTCTGCTCTTAATGTTCGCTGCTCTTTCGGGCGGAATTCTTCTGTTCATCTATCTGACGGACGAGGTTCTCGAAGGAAGCACGAGGGGGTTCGACGAGGCGATACTGCTGGCGCTTCGCCAGCCCGGCAACCTTTCCGTGCCGATCGGGCCGGGATGGCTCACCCATGCCGTCAGGGACATTACCAGCCTCGGTGGTACGACCGTGCTGGCGCTGATGACGGTTTTGGTGACGATCTATCTGCTGCTGGACCGCCAGCGGGCGATTGCCATCTTCATCCTCGCTTCGGTGCTGGGCGGATGGGCGCTGAGCAGGGCCTTGAAGATCGATGTCGCGCGGTCTCGGCCCGATATCGTGCCGCATCTGGTCGAGGTTCACGACCTGAGCTTTCCAAGCGGCCATGCGATGGTGTCGGCGGTGACCTATCTGACCCTTGCCGCCTTGATCTCAAGCACGCGCACCAATCGGTCGACGCGCACCTTCACCGTCGCGGCCGGCATCCTGCTGACATTGATGATCGGCGCGAGCCGGGTCTATCTCGGCGTGCATTATCCGACCGATGTTCTCGGCGGCTGGTGCGCCGGCGCTACCTGGGCGCTCGGCTGCTGGATCATCGCCCGCCGCTCCATATCGCCCTCACGAAACGGTGAGGGCACGCGAAGCGATGCGCCGCCGCCGGAATGAGGGAAGGCGGCGCTTCCGGCGCGCCGTAACGCGGGATCAGCAGTCGACTTCCAGCCGCGTCGCCACGAGCAGCGAATAGTCCGTGCCCTTCGGATCGCTGAAGAACATGCTGGTGAGAGCGGCCTGGTTCTCCGCCATGACTTCCTTGGGATTGGGCCTGATCACCTTGCGCTTGCAGCGGCCGAGGGCCGGTCCCGACATGGTCATATCGTTGTCGGTGGCGAAATCGACCGCTGTGTAAAGCGTCTTGTCGTAGATTCCGAAGATCGTCGTCCCCTTGAGGAAGGTCTTCTGCTGCGGCTTCAGCGAAAAGGTGAGGATCAGCGAACCATTCTTGTAGTCGGCCTCAACCACGTCCGGCTTGGCCATCGGCACGGCTTTGCCGTTGCTGGTGACGTTTGTATAGTAACCGTATTGCGCCAGCGAATCCCTGACCGTCTTGCCCACGGCCTTGAGTTCGCTTGCGGTGAGCGTCTGGTTGCCGCCCTTGTCGTAATCCATAAGCACGGAGGAGGAGAATACCTCGTCGAAGTTCCAGACGTTGCGCAATTCGCTGAGCGAGCCGTCAGGCGCGGCGATGACCTCGAATTTGGCGTCGATGAAAATATGCGGATGGGCAAGCACAGGCGCCGGCAGAAGCGACAGCATCGCAATCAGCAGGGAAATCTTTGTTTTCATGCGCGCAATACCACGCTCCATCAGCCCATTTGATGCTCAGACCTGAACGCCAAATGAGACTGATTTGAGACCCCGGCGCGCGTTGGGCAAGGCATGGATTCGGGAAGGAAACAGGAATATCGAAACCTGTCTTTTCGGAACAGGCAGCCTTTAGCCTGGGCTGTGGCCTCTTCTTTTCAAATACGGCGTTTTGGAAAACTGGAGCGGGCGAAGGGATTCGAACCCTCGACCCCAACCTTGGCAAGGTTGTGCTCTACCCCTGAGCTACACCCGCTCATTCCCGTCGCGATCCGGGGTAGTGTGTTGGACCGCTGGGCGTCGTCTTGCGGCGACGGGCGCTATATGGCCTAACCGTTTTTCAAATGCAACAGGGAAATGACGAGTTCGCGAAGAAAAATTCCGATGCCCTTGCCGCGATTGCCTGAAAGCCCGGAAACGCCGGGCTTTGTCGTCTGGAAGATTGCAATGAAATTGTGGGCGACGTATCAGGGGCGAACCATTTTTGATTGCGAGACGTCATGACCGAGACCAGCCCGAAAACCCGCGACGATCTTCTCCGATTCCTGGATGGACTCGGCATTGCCCATACGACCAAGGACCACGCTCCCGTCTTCACCGTCGCCGAATCGGTGTCGCTGCGTGACGAGATCCCCGGCGGCCATACGAAGAACCTGTTCGTGAAGGACAAGAAGGACAATTTCTTCCTGTTGACCGTCGAGGAAAACGCCAGTGTCGATCTGAAGACCGTGCATACGCTGATCGGCGCGGCGAGCAAGGTATCCTTCGGCAAGCCGGAAAAGCTGATGGAATATCTCGGCGTCATCCCTGGTTCTGTGACGGCCTTCGGCGCGATCAACGATACGGCGAGCAACGTGACCTTCGTCCTCGATGCCGATCTGATGGCGCATGACATCGTCAATTGCCATCCCCTGTCGAACGATGCGACGACGTCGATTGCCAGCGCCGATCTGCTTCGCTTCATGGAGGCGACGGGTCATGCGCCGCTAGTCTTGAAAGTGACGAACTAACGTACGATTTTAGCGCTAAGATCATGGCGGGCGGCTTCTCCTCGGATTGTCCGATCGTCTTGACCATTCCATCGGGCGTGCTGCCGGGCGGACCTTGCGGGACCGTTTGGGAAGCATGCCATTCATAAGATCAAGGATGCCGGCAGGCGGGAGACACTCATGAGCGGTCCGAACAACCCCTATAACGCTTCCTTCGGCGGACAGATGTCGGCCACGGCATCCTACGGCGCCACGCCCGCCGCAGGCGGCGCTGCGCCGATCAAGGATACCACGACGGCGACCTTCGCCAAGGACGTCATCGAAGAGTCGCGCAAGCAGCCGGTGCTCGTCGATTTCTGGGCGCCCTGGTGCGGTCCATGCAAGCAGCTGACGCCAGTTCTCGAAAAGGTCGTCACCGAAGCCCAGGGCCGCGTCAAGCTGGTCAAGATGAACATCGATGACCATCCGTCGATCGCCGGCCAGCTCGGCATCCAGTCGATCCCGGCTGTTATCGCCTTCGTCGACGGCCGTCCGGCCGACGGCTTCATGGGTGCGGTTCCCGAAAGCCAGGTCCGCCAGTTCATCGATCGTCTCGGCGGTCCCGCCGGCGGTGCCGACGATCAGGCGGCGGAGATTGCCGCTGTTCTCGAAGAGGCAAGCGGCCTGCTCGCCGCCGGCGACGTCAATGGCGCTGCCGAACTCTTCGGCGCGGTGCTGCAGGCCGACCCCGAAAATGCCAAGGCGCTTGCCGGCATGGCGGAATGCATGATCGCCGCCGGCCAGAACCAGCGCGCCCGCGAGGCGCTTGCCGATCTGCCGGAGACGCTCGCCAACGATGCCGGCATCCAGGCCGTGGTCAAAAAGCTCGACCAGATCGACGAGGCCCGCAAGCTCGGCGATCCCGTCGCGATCGAGCAGGAACTGGCCGCCAATCCCGACAATCACGAGCAGCGCGTCAAGCTCGCCAAGATCCGCAATGTCGAAGGCAAGCACGAAGAGGCGGCAGAGCACCTTCTGACGATCATGCGGAGGGACCGAGGCTTCGACGATGACGGCGCGCGGCGCCAGCTCCTGGAATTCTTCGAGGTTTGGGGTCCGAAGGATCCGGCCACGATCGCGGCTCGCCGCAAGCTGTCTTCGATCCTTTTTTCCTGATAGGCCTATTTTGCGGATGACCATGACGATCGCGCGAAACCTTTCGCGCGATCGCTTGTTAGACGAAAGCAACCCGGAGGCGTCATCGGTCGCGGCGCGGCTAGAATGCTCTTGTGTTTTCGGCAGATGAGCCCACATTGTCAGCTGACGCGGCGCGGGATAGGCGCGACCGCGAGTGTGTCGTTCCTGTGCGGCCCACTGCGGCGGGCAGCGCAGTGATCTAGCGGGATGGAAGAGATGCAAGTCGGTAATGCCAGATATCTGAAGCCGAGCGATCTGCCGGAATCGGTGGTTGTTTTTCCCCTGTCCGGTGCGCTGCTGCTGCCCGGCGCGCAACTCCCGCTCAATATCTTCGAGCCGCGCTATCTCGCCATGTTCGATGCCGCCATCGCCGGCAACAGGCTGATCGGCATGGTTCAGCCCGCTCTTTCCGAACCGGCCGAGTCCTCCAATCTCTCGCATGTCGGTTGTCTCGGGCGCATCACGTCCATCGCTGAAACCGGCGACGGACGCTATATCGCCGCGCTGACCGGCATATGCCGCTTCCGCCTGATGGATGAAATCACCGGACACCAGCCCTATCGCACATTCCGCATCACGCCCTTCATCTCCGACCTCAAATCCCATCACGAGGAGGATACGGTGGATCGCACGGCGCTGCTTTCGGCTTTCCGGGCCTATCTAGAAGCCAACAAGCTCGAGGCGGATTGGGAAAGCGTCGAACGGGCCGACAATATGATGCTGGTCAATTCGCTGTCGATCATGGCGCCCTTCGATCCGGCGGAAAAGCAGGCTCTACTGGAGGCGCCGGACCTGAAGACCCGCGCCGAAACCTTCATCGCCATCGTCAAGATCGTGCTGGCCGGCGCCGGCGACACCGATTCCGTGATGCAATAGGAGCCTGGCGATGGATGTCACGGTCAGCAAGGTGGATCCGAAACTGCTCGATCTGCTCGTCTGCCCGCTCACCAAGGGGCGGCTGAGCTATGACCGGGAAAAGAACGAGCTGATCTCGGAAAAGGGGCGGCTCGCCTATCCGATCCGCGATGGCATTCCGATCATGCTGATTTCAGAAGCGCGCCGCATCGAGGATTGAGGCTGGTTTTCTTTTGGAATTCGAAGCAGAGGTTACCCATTTTCTCAGAGATCAGTTTTGTCGCGATGCATGCGGCGTTGTCGCAGCAAGAGGCCGAGAAGCGCGCAGAAGGCGAAGATCGAGATCGCAAAGGCCAGCCATAGGGCGGCACCGGGACCGGCAGACGTCATGATGGCGCTGAATACAGGCGGTGCGACGGCAAAGGAGAGGTTGAGGGGACGGCCAGCTGCGCCGATGCGCGAGCATAGGCGCCGGCAGGGAAAATCTGCAGCGGCAGCGTGGCGCGGGTGACGGCGGTGATGCCGCTAGCAATGCCGGAGAGCATAGCGAAAAGCATGGCGCCGCCGAAGCTGCCGGTCAGCAGAAGAACGATGAAGCTCAGCGGAAAAAGGGCCGCGGCGGCAAGGCCGGTGACGAAGCCTGACCAGCGCCGGCCGCCGAGGAAATCGGCCATCCGCCCCGCCCATTGTGCAATCCCGATGAAGGCCGCGGCTGTCAGCGCATTGGCGTGATCGAGACCCGCGGCCTCAAACAGAATGATGACCGTCAGGGCATTCGCTGCCATCTTGCAACGGCCATGATCGCAGTGGACCGCTGAAATACGTGCCTAGAGCACGCTTCGATTTCTCAGAATCGCAGGTTCGCAAATCAGCTGAGATATGATTCTCTGTTCCTACCGGGAAAGGACGGTCGGCAGGGATGACCCAACCATATTCCGAAGATCTTCGCGAACGGGCGATGGCGCGCTTGAATGCCGGAGAAACGATACGATCGATCGCAGCAGCACTTGCGATCGCTCCCTCGTGTGTTTCGAAGTGGAAGAAGCGCCTTGCAGAGACCGGCGCTCTCACTCCAGGCCGCGTCGGCGGGCGCAAGCAGCGGACCTTGTCCGGCGAGCGGGCCGACTGGCTGCGCCAACGCTGTCGATCCGGCCCGTTCACGACGCGGGGCCTTGTGGCGGAACTGGCCGAACGCGGCATCAAGACCGAGCGACGCGCCGTTTGGGTGTTCGTCCGGGCCGAGGGCCTGAGCTTCAAAAAAAACGGTTCTGCCGGCCGAGCAGACGCGGGTGGATATCGCCAGGAAACGGTTGCGTTGGAAGATCCATCAACGGCGGATCGAAGCGCGGCGGCTGGTCTTTCTCGATGAGACCTGGATCAAGACCAACATGGCGCCCCTCAGGGGGTGGGCACCGCGTGGCCAACGCCTATGTGCTGCGGTCCCGCACGGGCATTGGAAAACCCTGACCTTCATTGCCGCCTTGCGCTGCGATCGCATCGATGCCCCTTGGGTCATCGATGGGCCGATCAACGGCGAGCTCTTTACCCTCTATATCCAGAGGATCCTCGTACCCACGCTCGCCAAGGGCGACATCGTCATCCTCGACAATCTCGGCAGCCATAAGGGCCAAGCCGTCCGTCGTGCCGTCCGGGCCGCAGGCGCCCACCTCTTCTTCCTGCCGCCTTACAGCCCGGATCTCAATCCCATCGAGCAAGTCTTTGCGAAGCTCAAGCACCTGATCAGGAGAGAACAACCTCGCACAGTCGAAGCGACATGGCGCAAGGCTGGTGAAATGCTCGACTGCTTCTCGCCAGCCGAATGCGCTAACTATCTCACAAACTCAGGATATGCTTCCGTATGAAAGCAGCAGGCTCTAGCGAATCAGTCGATTTCGGTCCTCGCCCCTCAAATCGCCTCGCCCGCAAGCAGTCGCGGATTATCCTTGGCAGTGGTCCCGGCTGCCTGGCCGATGAAGAAGGATTTGAGGTTCGGCAGGCGGTCGACGATCCCGAGCCCGAAGTCGCGGGCGATGCGCAGGGGCGTGTTATCGTTGGAGAACAGCCGGTTCAGCACGTCGGTCGTCACCCCCATGCGGAAGGTGTCGAAGCGGCGCCAGGTCTGGTAGCGCTCGAGGATATTGATCGAGCCGATATCGAGGCCGAGGCGATCGGCCTCGACGATGGTTTCGGCAAGCGCCGCCACATCCTTGAAGCCGAGATTGAGGCCCTGGCCGGAGATCGGGTGGATGCCGTGGGCGGCGTCGCCCGCCAGCGCAAAGCGCGGCGCGACGAAGGCGCGGGCAAGCGTCAGGCCGAGCGGGAAGGCGCGGCGCTCGCCGACCGTGCGCAGCGCGCCGAGCTTATGGCCGAAGCGGCGTTCCAGTTCCTCCTCGAAAAGGAGGTCGTCGGAGGCGATCAGCCGTTCGGCGTCCGGCGTGCGCTCCGTCCAGACCAGCGAGGAGCGGTTGTTCTTCAGCGGCAGGATGGCGAAAGGGCCGGAGGGCAGGAAATGCTCCTCGGCACAGCCACCGTGCGGCCGCTCATGCTCGACGGTGACGACGATGCCAGACTGGCCGTATTCCCAGTTGACGGTCTTGATGCCCGCCATGTCGCGCAGCTTGGAACGCACGCCGTCGCAGGCGACCAGGAGCCGCGTTTCCAGCGTGCTGCCATCGGATAGGGTGAGGGTGGTCTTGGCGTCGTCGGTGACGAATCCGGTGGCGCTGAGGCCATGCTGGATCGGGATGCCGAGACGCTCGCAGGCGCCGCGGAGCGCCCCGACCATGGTCAGATTCGGCACCATATGGGCGAAGGGCTCACCTTCGGCCACTTCGCCGTCGAAGGTGAGGAAGACCGGGCGTACGGGATCGCCGGTGCGCGAATCGGTGACGATCATGCGGGTGATCGGTTCGGCCTCCGGCGCGATCTCGTCCCAGACGCCGAGAACAGCCAGCATCTTCGAGGCGGCCGCAATGACCGCCGATGCCCGCATGTCCTTCTTCCAGGCGGTTTCGGGCGCCGCCTCCACGATCATCACGTCGAGGTGGGGGGCTGCCTGCTTGACTGCGACCGCCGCGGCAAGACCCACATATCCGCCACCCACTACCAGCATGTCCAACATGACGCTTCCCCGTGTCTTACTGTCACTTCCTGCTCTATATAGAACATCCTATTCGTGGTTCCTACCATTGGAGTTCAAGCAAAATGTCGCGAGAGAGCGAGAAGCCCACCCCGATGGAAACCGTGCTTGCGACGCTCGATCTGGAAACGATCGAGATGAACCTGTTTCGCGGCAATAGTCCGCAGGTTGGCTGGCAGCGCGTCTTCGGCGGGCAGGTCATCGGCCAGGCGCTGATGGCGGCGCAGAGAACCGTGGATGGCGATCGCTTCGCGCATTCGCTGCATGCCTATTTCATGCTGCCGGGCGACCCTTCGGTTCCAATCCTCTATCAGGTCGACCGCCTGCGCGACGGTTCCAGCTTCAATACGCGGCGCGTCCTCGCAATCCAGCACGGCAAGGCGATCTTTGCGCTGACGGCTTCCTTCCAGCTCGACGAGCCCGGTTTCGATCACCAGGGCGACATGCCTGATGTGCCGATGCCGGAGGAACTGATGGACGAGGAGCAGGTGAAGCAGCGTTATCTCGCCCACGCGCCCGAGAACGTGCGCCGTTACTGGGAGCGCAAGCGGGCGATCGAAATCAGGCCCGTTTCGATCGAGAGCTATTTCTCCCGCTCGCAGCCAAGCCAGTGGCAGAATATCTGGATCCGCCCGACCGGGCCGGTGCCGGACGACCGGCTCAACCAGAATGCCGTGCTTGCCTATCTCTCCGACATGACGCTGCTCGACGTTGCCCTCAATGCGCATGGCACATCGGTTCTCGATCCAAGCATCCAGGTGGCGAGCCTCGACCATGCCATGTGGTTTCATCGCCCGTTCAAGCTCGACGACTGGCTGCTGTATAGCCAGGAAAGCCCCAGCGCTTCCGGCGCGCGCGGATTTACCCGCGGCAGCCTGTTTACGCGCTCCGGTGTCCTGATTGCGTCGGTGGCGCAGGAAGGCCTGATTCGTAAAAAGGCAAATGATTAAATAAAAGGCAAATTTATAAATTTGCACCTTATTTGTGCGATTGACGTCGCGCAAATTGCCGCTTTATTGGCTTTGTGTAATAAATCCATTATATTTCAACAGGTTATAAATGTGTCACGAATCTGGCACGTCCTTTGAATGTGTATGCCCAGTCGCTGCAGAAACACTCGTCGGCGGCAAGGAGAGTCGGCTCCGTGCCGAGGGTAAACAAAGGATGGGAAACCAGATGAAAATTGTGATGGCCATTATCAAGCCGTTCAAGCTCGATGAGGTCCGTGAGGCCCTCACGGCTGTCGGCATCCAGGGCCTGACTGTGACCGAAGTGAAGGGCTACGGGCGCCAGAAGGGGCATACCGAGATCTATCGCGGCACCGAATATGCCGTCAGCTTCCTGCCGAAGCTGAAGATCGAGGTCGCAGTCGCATCCGAAATCGTCGACAAGGCCGTCGAGGCCATCGCGTCGGCCGCCAAGACAGGCCAGATCGGCGACGGCAAGATCTTTGTCTATTCCATTGACCATGCCGTGCGCATCCGTACGGGCGAAACCGATTCAGAAGCGCTGTAAGACACGGCCGATCAGGGAGTTATTTGCATGTCATTTTCTAAGCTTTCCTCCACCTTCGCACGGGTGGGCGCGCTTTCTGCGGCGCTGCTTGCGCCGGCGATCGCCTTCGCGCAGGAGGCCGCTCCGGCCGCAGCCGCTGCGACTGCTGCCACTCCGGTTCCCGATAAGGGCGACACCGCCTTCATGTTCATCTCCACCATTCTCGTGCTCTTCATGCTCGTGCCGGGTCTTGCGCTGTTCTACGGCGGTCTCGTCCGTGCGAAGAACATGCTCTCGGTCCTCATGCAATGCACGATGATCGGCGCCGTCGTGATGATCATTTGGGTTCTCTACGGCTACTCCTTCGCCTTCGGCGGCGGCACCAGCCCCTATTGGGGCGGCACGGCCAAGATGTTCCTGTCGGGCGTTTCGACCTCGACGACGGCTGCGACCTTCTCCAAGGGCGTCGTCATCCCTGAATTCATCTTCATGCTGTTCCAGATGACCTTTGCCGCCATCACGCCGGCCCTGATCATCGGCGCCTTTGCCGAGCGCATCAAGTTTGGCGCGGCCGTGCTCTTCTGCGCGCTGTGGGCGACCTTCGTCTACTTCCCGATCGCTCACATGGTCTGGGATTCCAACGGCATGCTCTTCAAGATGGGCGCTCTCGACTTCGCAGGCGGCACCGTCGTTCACATCAATGCCGGTATTGCAGGCATCGTCGGCGCCATTCTCGTGGGCAAGCGCGTCGGCTTCGGCAAGGACATGATGGCTCCGCACTCCATGACGCTGACCATGGTCGGCGCATCCATGCTCTGGGTCGGCTGGTTCGGCTTCAACGCCGGCTCGAACCTCGAAGCGTCAGGCGGCGCGATGCTCGCGACCGTCAACACCTTCATCGCAACAGCCGCCGCCATCATTTCCTGGTCGCTGGTTGAAACCTTCACCCGCGGCAAGGCCTCCATGCTCGGCGGCGCTTCGGGCATGGTTGCCGGCCTCGTCGCCATCACGCCTGCCGCCGGCATCGCCGGCCCGATGGGTGCGATCGTCATGGGCCTCATCGTTTCGCCGCTGTGCTACTTCTTCGTCTCGGTCGTGAAGAACAAGTTCGGCTACGACGATACGGCTGATGTCTTCGGCGTACACTGCATCGGCGGCATCTTCGGCGCCATCGCAACCGGCATCTTCGCCAGCGCCTCGCTCGGCGGTGTCGGCTATGCCGAAGGTGTCACCATGAGCAGCCAGGTCATGGTCCAGCTGACCGCCGTCGTCACCACCATCCTGTGGTGCGGCATCGGCTCCGCAATCCTCTATAAGGTCGTCGACGTCATCATCGGCCTGCGTGTCGCTCCGGAAGCCGAGCGCGAGGGTCTCGATCTCGCCTCGCACGGCGAAGCCGCCTACCACAATTCCTGATCGGAGCTTGCGATGCCGGGGCAAGGCTCCGGCATCGCTAAACGTCCCGTCGCGACCTGTTTCATTGCAAATAGGCCGCTTTTGGCCCGAACCCCGGTTCGGGCCTTTTTTGTTTGTAGAGCTCAGCGGGCGGTAAAAAATCGGCGATATATCGAGCTGGAGCGCATGGTTAACATGCCATTAACCCTCCTCTGATTAGGTAGCTCTAACCTGCCGGCGAGTGGGCATTAGACCGATTCGCTTGCGCTATCGACAAGGAACGGGGCTGGATATCATGGGCAGAAGCAATTCGGCGGCGTTGAGCGGTCGGCCTGACCGTTTATCGCTATCGAGTGTGGTTTGGCGTCAGGTCAAGGGCCTGGCGGGCTTCGCATTGCTGTTCCTATCGGCGCTCGCCGTGGCGGCGCTGGCGACCTGGAACGTCATGGATCCCAGCTATTCCTACGCAACGGCCAATGCGCCGACCAATCTTCTCGGTTTTCCTGGTGCTGCCTTTGCCGACATCATGATGCAGTCGCTCGGCCTTGCCTCGGTGCTGGCGCTGCTGCCGACCGTTGCCTGGGCCTTCGCGCTGATTTCCAATCGCAAGCTTCACCGCGTGCCGTCGCGGCTCGGCGCCTGGTTCGGCGGCTGCATCGTCGCGGCCGGCTCGATCGCCTGCTTTCCGGCTCCGCCGACCTGGCCGATCCCGAACGGCATCGGCGGTGTGGTCGGCGATCTTCTCCTGCGTTTTCCCGCCTTGTTCATCGGTACCTATCCGAGCGGCGTCGTGGCCACGATCATCGGCTCGCTTCTCGCCGTTCCGGCCCTCTGGCTTATGCTCTTCGCCTCCGGCGTGATCGGCGAAAGCCTGGTCGAGGATGAAGAGGGCGAGGAGGATTACGAGGAAACGCGCAGCCGCGCCCGCCGGGTGGGCGATGAAGACGAGGACGACGATCGCGGCGGCTTCCTCAGCAATTTCCTGGCCTTCGGTGCCGTCATGCATGCCTGGTACAATACCCAGGCCCGCCTTCGCCGCCTGTTCGGCATGGGTCCGCGCAAGCGCCGCGACCACGCCTTCGATGCGCCCTATGATTTCAACGACGACGAATTCGGGACGTTGAACGAGCCTGTGCGCGCCAAGGCGCCGGTTGCTCGCGGCGATCGTCTCGAGCCGTCCATGGATGGTCCGGCGGCACGCCGCGTGGTTTCCGCGCCGTCGATCAGCCTCGGCGATGACGAGGATGAAGACGAGGATTCGATCTATGATCGTGATCCGCCGCGTCCGGCCGGCATCCTGCCCGACGACGAGGATGATGACTGGCCGTTGACTGCGACCTCACCGAGGGAAGCTGCCGCCGGTCATCGCGTCACTCCGACCGCGCCGCGGCCGAAGCCCGGCGCGCGGGCCGAGCGCGAGGCACAGACCTCCTTCATCCGTCCCTATGGCTTCCAACTTCCGGCCGTCCACCTGCTGGCCGAACCGAAGGCCGTCGCCCGCGATGCGACGCTTTCGGCCGATGCGCTGGAGCAGAATGCCCGCATGCTCGAAGGTGTGCTGGAGGATTTCGGCGTCAAGGGCGAGATCATCCATGTCCGTCCCGGCCCGGTCGTCACGCTTTACGAGCTGGAGCCGGCGCCCGGCATCAAGTCCTCGCGCGTCATCGGCCTTGCCGACGATATCGCCCGCTCGATGAGCGCGATCGCCGCCCGCGTCGCCGTCGTTCCCGGCCGCAATGCAATCGGCATCGAGCTGCCGAACTCGACGCGCGAAACGGTCTATCTGCGGGAGCTCATCGCCAGCCGCGATTTTGAAAGCTCGAAGGCCAAGCTGGCCATGGCGCTCGGCAAGACGATCGGCGGCGAGCCCGTCATCGCCGATCTTGCCAAGATGCCGCATCTGCTTGTCGCCGGCACCACCGGCTCGGGCAAATCCGTTGCCATCAACACCATGATCCTGTCGCTGCTCTACCGCATGACGCCTGAACAGTGCCGCCTGATCATGATCGACCCGAAGATGCTGGAACTCTCCGTCTATGACGGCATTCCGCACCTCTTGTCGCCCGTCGTCACCGATCCGAAGAAGGCCGTCGTCGCGCTCAAATGGACCGTCCGCGAGATGGAAGAGCGCTACAAGAAGATGTCGAAGATCGGTGTGCGCAACATCGACGGCTTCAATTCCCGCGTCGAGCAGGCCGTTGCCAAGGGCGAGGCGATCAGCCGCACGGTGCAGACCGGCTTCGACCGCCAGACCGGCGAGGCGATCTACGAGACGGAAGAATTCGACCTGAAGCCGATGCCCTATATCGTCGTCATCATCGATGAAATGGCCGACCTGATGATGGTCGCCGGCAAGGATATCGAAGGCGCGGTGCAGCGCCTGGCGCAGATGGCGCGTGCTGCCGGCATCCATGTTATCATGGCAACGCAGCGTCCGTCGGTCGATGTCATCACCGGCACGATCAAGGCGAACTTCCCGACCCGCATTTCCTTCCAGGTGACGTCGAAGATCGACAGCCGCACCATCCTCGGTGAGCAGGGCGCGGAACAGCTGCTCGGCATGGGCGACATGCTCTACATGGCCGGCGGTGGCCGCATCCAGCGCGTCCACGGCCCCTTCGTCGCCGATGGAGAGGTGGAAGATATCGTCGCCTATCTGAAGACGCAGGGCGCGCCGCAATATCTCGATGCCATCACCGCCGATGACGATGAAGACGATGACGGCCATGGTCCGGCAGGCACCGCGAATCTCGCTGATTCGGAAGACCCTTACGATCAGGCGGTCGCGATCGTTCTTAACGACGGCAAGGCCTCGACCTCCTACATCCAGCGCCGTCTCGGCATCGGCTACAACCGCGCCGCTTCGCTGATCGAGCGCATGGAGGAGGAAGGTGTGATCGGTCCGGCCAATCATGCCGGCAAGCGCGAGATTCTCGTTCCCACCAAGGCCGATATTCTGGATCGCTGAGGCCACAGGTCCTTTTCGCGTCGCATGTCCCGGCTATGCTCAGGGAAATTTGATCGCGGCCCACAACCGAACATGGGCCGTTGCGCCATGAAGACGCCGATTTTGCGCGCCATGGACACAGCATGAAGGAGAATTCGATGACAAAGTTCGATGCGCAGCCGTCCAGCCGATTTTCCCTGACCCGCCGGCATTTCCTCGGCGCCGTGGTCGCGGTCGGCGCGGCAGGCGCTCTACCGGTTTCGGCCCTTGCCCAGGCCCAGGCCGAGGCGGCTGCAGCCACCCTCAATCCCGGTATCGCCCAGGCCATTGCCGATCATTTCTCGTCCATCAAATCGATGAAGGGCGGCTTTCTGCAGATCGGTCCGCGCGGCGATCAGATGAGCGGCACATTCTTCATCCAGCGGCCGGGCAAGATGCGCTTCAACTACGATCCGCCGTCCCGCATGCGCGTTATCTGTGACGGCAACAACGTGCAGGTCATCAACGACCAGACGCAGACGAGAAACATGTATCAGCTGTCGAAGACGCCTCTGAGCCTGCTGCTTGCCAACAAGATCGATCTTTCCGCCGACATGGTCCGCGATGTCGATTCGAAGCCGGATCTCACCAAGATCACGCTCGGCAACCGCACCGTCTTCGGCGATTCCACCATCACGATGATCTTCGATTCGAAGTCCTACGACTTGCGCCAATGGACCGTGATCGATCCGCAGGGCAAGACGACCGATGTGATCATCAACAACGTGAAGACCAATGTCGCTTTCGACGACAGCGTTTTCCGCATCGATTATACCCGCTGATCGCCCTCTCTACATTCTGCCGCGGGTAAGTGCCGAATGGTGCTTTCCTTTCCGTTGCCGCCGGTCTAAAGCCTTAGCCTGACTGGGGCGTTTCGCGGAATCGCCGAACCGCTCCAGCTGTCTGTTTTGACGCAATTCCGGACGGAAAACCGCTGCGCACTTTTCCTGGAATTGTTCTTGGGGAAAGGCTTTGGGCATGGGTTTATCGATTGCGACCTGGAACATCAACTCGGTGCGGCTGCGCATGCCCATCGTCGAGCAGTTCGTCTTGCAAGCCCGGCCCGACATCCTCTGCCTGCAGGAAACCAAGGTTCCGAACGAGCTTTTTCCCTATGCTCCCCTCCGCGCCCTCGGCTACGAACACATTATCGTTCACGGCCAGAAGGGCTACCATGGCGTTGCGATCGCATCGCGCATCCCGCTGAGCGAGGATCACCGGCAGGATTATTGCAATGTCGGCGATAGCAGACATATTTCGGCGATCTTCGAGCGCGGCGGCCGGCGCGTCCGCCTGCATAATTTCTATGTTCCGGCTGGCGGCGACGAACCGGATCGGGCCATCAATCCGAAGTTCGGCCACAAGCTCGATTTCATCGAGGAAATGAAGCGGCTGCATGCCAATGCCGAGCAGAACACCTCCGCGATCCTCGTCGGCGATCTCAATATCGCGCCGCTGGAGCATGACGTCTGGTCGCACAAGCAGCTATTGAAGATCGTCAGCCATACGCCGGTCGAGACCGACGGGCTGATCGAGGTGATGAAGCGCGGCGCCTGGCTCGACCTGATGCGGCAGCACGTGCCGGAAAACGAAAAGCTCTATACGTGGTGGAGCTATCGCGCCAAGGATTGGGAGGCCGCCGACCGTGGCCGCCGCCTCGACCATATCTGGTCATCCTCCGATCTCGGTCCGCATCTGCAGCGGATCGAGATCCTGAAGGCGGCGCGCGGCTGGGATCGTCCGTCCGACCATGTGCCTGTCACGGCGCATTTCAATCTCTAGGGGATTGGGCGCGGGCTAGATGTTTCCGCTTTTCTTCGAATCGCGAAAACGCTTTAGCCTTTTGTTTCCTCGCAATTCCGGACGGGAAACCGCTATGCACTTTTCCTGAAATTGCTCTAGGAGAAGCGGCCGAGCAATGCGGCCGCTTGCCGGGCAAGTGCTGCAAAGTTTTCGCGAATGCGATTCTGGATCAGCAGGCCGGCATCGGGGTATTCCTCGATCAACCGGTGGAAGAGGGCGCGCGTGATGCGGATCACGTCGGAATCCTCGGCGGCAACAGCCGTATATTTCCGCTCCACCAGTGTCACCAGCGCGAGTTCCGAAAGCATTGTGCCGGCCTGGACGACGGCTTCGACCTGCTTCTGCCCGCCCGCATCGATGGTGCTCAGCTCAAAACTGCCGCGTGTTACGACATAGGCGCATTCGGCGGGGGATTTTTCCCTGAACAGCGTCTGGCCTTCGTTCACATGGCGGCGATCGGCACCGAAGGCGATCAGCCGCAGCGGCTCATCGCCCATGCCGTGAAACAGCGGCAGTTGCGATAGCAGTCGGATATCGTCGTTCAGTGCCATATGTGCGGCCTACGGAATGATCTTGTAGCCGCCGTTTTCCGTCACCAGGATCTCGGCATTGGAAGGGTCGCGCTCGATTTTCTGGCGGAGACGGTAAACGTGGGTTTCGAGCGTATGGGTGGTCACGCCGGAATTATAGCCCCAGACTTCTTCGAGAAGGATATCGCGGGTCACGACCTTCTGGTCGGCGCGATAGAGATAGCGGATGATGGCCGCTTCCTTCTCCGTCAGGCGGATCTTCTGTCCGTCTTCCGTGGTCAGCAGCTTCTGGCTCGGCTTGAAGAGATAGCGGCCGACGGTAAACGTCGCGTCCTCGCTTTGCTCGTGCTGGCGCAGCTGCGCGCGGATGCGCGCCAACAGCACGGCGAAGCGGAAGGGCTTCGTCACATAGTCGTTTGCGCCGGCTTCGAGGCCGAGGATAGTGTCGGAATCGGTGTCATGGCCCGTCAGCATGATGATCGGCGCCTTGAAGCCGTTCTTGCGCAGCAGCTTCACGGCTTCGCGGCCGTCCATATCGGGCAGCCCGACATCCATGATGAGGAGATCGACAGGCACGGTGCGCGCGGTCTGCACGCCTTTCCCGGCGGTCGCTTCCTGCAGGACGTTGAATTCCTCGTAAAGCGACAATTGCTCGACCAGCATCTCGCGAAGGTCGTTGTCATCATCCACCAGGAGAATGGTGCGTGCGGTCATGCCGTTCGGGTCCTCGTTCTAATCCCACCTAAGTCCTACGCCAAATTGCATTTTTAGCAAGTCGCGCCGCAGCCCAGGCTTGGTCGTTTGGCTGAAACTGCTATGATTTCAAATGAAATCACACGCAAAGCAAAAACATGTGAGAAAAATGCAAAAGACAAGGGCGGCGGCGAGGCGGACCGCTTCCACCATCGTCGTGCGCCCTGCGCCGGGTAAGAAAACGCGGGCGCTGGTGCAGGTGGGGCCACTCATCATGCCGGCGGCAATCGGCAGATCGGGGCGCAGCATCTTGAAGCGGGAAGGGGACGGCGCGACGCCGATTGCTGACATGAAGCTGCTTTACGGCTTCACGCGGGGCGATCAAGTCCGCTCCCTGCGGACCTCCCTGCCGATGCAGCGCATCCGCAAGGACATGCTCTGGTGCGACCAGCCCGACAATGCCAACTACAACAGGCTGGTGAAGGCTCCGTTCAAGCCGAGCCATGAGGAAATGCGGCGGGAGGACAGTCTCTACGATGTCTGCCTGGTGATGGATTGGAACGTGCGTTCGCGTCGGCGTCATCGCGGTTCGGCGATCTTCTTCCATCTGATCAGGCCGGGCTACGAGCCGACGGCGGGATGCGTCGCGATCAGCTTTCGCGATATGCGGCGTATCCTCCCCCTGCTGCACAAGGGAACGACTATCCGGGTTGTCTGAGCGGTTGCCGGGGGTTAAAATGCCAGCATCCTCCACTATATGGGTTTTACCGGCCGCCCGCGCGGGGCTTGGCCCGGATCCTTCCTTTCCGAATTTAAATTACGCCTTCACTCCGCCCGCTTTTCATCCTTTGGAGACTTATCGTGACCACGCAACCAACAATCACTTTCAATGACGGCAATTCCATTCCGCAGGTCGGCCTCGGCGTCTGGCAGACGCCGGAAAACGTCGCGCCGATGGCCGTCAGCACGGCTTTGAAAGCCGGCTACCGCCATGTCGATACCGCAGCCATTTATGCCAATGAGGACGGTGTCGGCGAGGGCATGCGCCAGTCCGGCGTCGCCCGCAAGGACATTTATCTCACCACCAAGCTCTGGAACGAGGCGCAGGGCTTCGACTCGACGCTGAAGGCCTTCGACGAAAGCCTGAAGCGTCTCGGCACTGACTATGTCGATCTTTACCTCATCCACTGGCCGTCGCCGCATCGCAACCGCTACCTCGACACCTGGAAGGCCTTCGTCCGCCTCAAGGAAGAAGGCCGCGCCCATTCGATCGGCGTTTCCAACTTCGCCAAGGAGCATCTGGACCGCATCATCGGCGAAACCGGCGTGACGCCCGTTCTCAACCAGATCGAGCTGCATCCGACCTTCCAGCAGAAGGCGCTTCGCGAAGTGCATGACAAGCTGGGGATCAAGACGGAATCCTGGAGCCCGCTCGGGCAGGGCAAGCTCCTCACCAATGCCGTCATCGGCAAGGTCGCCGCCAAGCACGGCCGCACGCCGGCACAGGTCATCATCCGCTGGCATATCGATAACGGCCTGATCGTCATCCCGAAATCGGTGACGCCGAGCCGTATCGAGGAAAACCTTAGGGTTTTCGATTTCAAGCTCGACAGCGACGATCTGGCTGAGATCGCCAAGCTCGATTCGGCCGGCGGACGCATCGGCCCGGACCCGATGACCGCAAGCTTCTGATATCGGGCTCAGACTCAGATAATCCGCGATTTCAAAAGAAAGCCCGGTGCGCAGCATCGGGCTTTTGTCTTTTCGGTATCACGCTCTACCAGGGCCATCTCTGTCGTTGCGGTTAGCCTGCAAACCTCTTGCGAGAAACTCGACGACGGCACGCACACCCGGTAGCTGGCCGCGGCGGTGGGTGGTCAGGATCGTGGTGGTGACGCTGCCTGCTGTCCAGCCTGGCAGAACCCGAACGATCTGTCCGGCTTCGATTGCCGCCTTGCAGCTCGCTCCCGGCAAGCAGGCGATGCCAAGGCCGGAGATCGCGGCCCGGAGCAGGACAAGCGTCTCGTCGGCGACGAAGCGGCGGCGGGGTGAAACGGCGAGTGAACCACGTTCCGGGTGCTGAAGCTGCCAGGTCTTCGCCGTCTGCGAAACGAGCAGGCCGTCATGATCCTGCAGTGCCTGCGGATCGGCCGGTGATCCATGCCTTTCACGATAGGCAGGGGCGGCCACCAGAATCACGTCGTCGATCGAAACCTGTCTTTGAAGCAGTTCGGAATCCGGCAGGGGCGAGAAGTGACTGCGCACGGCGATATCGAAGCCTTCCTGGACCAAGTCCACGAATCGGTCGGTGGCATGAAGCTGCAATGTCAGCTTGGGATAGGCAGCGGCGAGCGACGGAAGGTGATCGGAGAGGACGAATTGCGCGGCAGGTACGGAGGCGGTGATGCGAACGATGCCGCTCGGCTCCGCATGACGTTGCCGCACTGCGCTTTCAGCCGCCTCAGCTTCGACCAGCGCGGCCGTCGCGTGCTCATAAAAGGCCCGCCCCGGATCGGTCAGCATGAAGCTGCGCGAGGTGCGATGCAGCAGGCGCGTGTCGAGATCGGCTTCCAGCGCGGCGATGCGCTTGCTGATCGTCGATTTCGGCATGCCCAGCCGCCGTGCCGTCGCGGCGAAACCACCATTATCGACGGCTTGGACGAAGATCTGCAGATCATTGAGGTTAAGCGACATCGCAATGTCCATGTAATGAGACTTTTGGTTCAAAATTAACGGTCTACTCGATCAAAGTCCACAAATCCATATTGCTGGCATCGAGGTTGTGCCTCGTTACATCAGGAGAAAAATATGGAACCGGTACTGTTTTACGGTGTCCCCTCGGGATGCTCCTTCGGATCGATCGTCGCACTCGAATGGCTGAAAAAGCCCTACAAGCTATCACGCGTCGAGATGGTCAAAGAGGACTTCATGAGCGGCGGCTATCGCTTCATCAATTCCGTTGGCGAGACGCCTGCGTTGATCACCAGCAGCGGCGCAGTGCTGACGGAAAGCATGGCGATCCTCAACCATTTAGGGGCAGGCGGCATCGATACGGGTTTGGCTTTTGCGCAGGGAACCGAGGAGTTCGACCGGCTCAACCGGATGCTTGCCTATCTCAACACCAGCTTCTTCAGCTCGTTTGCTCCGCTTTGGTATGTGTATGAGCATGGCGGAGACGAAGCGGCAAAGACGGCATTGCGCGAATATGGAGGCTTCAAGGTGCGCAAGGCTCATGCGGATCTCGACCGGATGCTCGGTGACAGGCAATGGCTGCTGGGGGATCGCAAGTCGCTGGCTGACGCTTATTTCGTCGGTATTGCCCGCTGGGTCGACTACCACGACGTAGTGGATCGCGTCGATTATCCCAATATCGCCCGGCTATACCGGCAGCTGGAGGATGATTCGGCCGTGAAATTCGCCCATGCCATCGAGGACGGAAAGCCGGCGACCTCGGCCGGCGGTTATCTCGGCGGCATCAGCGTCGACGACGCGCTGAAGCGCGTCCGGCCGAACGCTTGAGCTTTCTGAAAGCCTGAAGTCGATACTGCAGGCTTTTTTTCCGCTTGTCGATCCGGGTTGGAGGAGGGCGTTCATTCCAGCCCGCCGGGCTCAGTCGTCTTGGCGGGCTGTCGCACGCTCCCTGACGCCGTCGATCGATAGTCGGGCCTAAGCTTAAGCGGGACGGCGAGGCTGCTCTCGCCGTCCAACTGCCCATTCTCTCATGGCATGTCTTTAAGGAGATTGGCGCGCCGGGCAAAGGCAAGGCTTGTCAGCGCGACGCCAAGCGTCACGGCGATCAGCAGAGCGGCGGCGATGAAGGTTATCTGCATCCCCGCCGCCACCGCCTCCGGATGTGCCGCCTTGATGTCGGCAGTTCCAGAGGCGAATGTGAAGATCGCACCCATGACGGAGGCGCCGGTGATGAGTCCGAGATTTCGCGACAGGCTCAGCATGCCGGAAATCACGCCGCGTTGATCGGGGCTGATGTCCTTCATGATTGTGGTGTTGTTGGACGCTTGAAAGAGCGCGTAGTTCGCGGTGACGATAACGAGCGGACCGATATAGCCGGCAGCACCAAATCTGCCTTGCAGCGCAGCTACCAGGGACAGGCCGATAATCATACCGACAAGACCTGTCACGGTCATGCGATGGGCGCCGAAGCAGTCGACGATGCCGCCGGCTGGCACGCCTGTCAGCGCGGAGACCAATGGGCCAGCCGACATGATGGCGCCGACATGGAGAGCATCGAACCCGAGGGCACGGGAGAGATAAAAGGGGCCAACCACGAGTGTCGTCATGATGACGGTGGAAACGAGGGTGCTCATGGCAAGGCCCGCGCTCAGCGAGGTTTCGCGGAACATGGAGAGGCGCAGCAGCGGCGACTTCACCTTCGCCTCGGTGAAGACGAAGAGGGCGATACCGAAGGCGGCGGCCAGCAACAGGCCGAAATTCAGCGCGCCGAAGCGGCCGTATCCCGTGGTCATGGCGAGGGCATAGGCGGCCAGCGTCAGGGCCAGCAGCAAGGTGCCGATCGCATCGGGGCGTCCCTGGGCAGCTTTCCCGCGCGGACGGTCCGCCGGCAGGAAACGGGCGGCGAGCAGGACGTTCGCAATTCCGAGCGGCACGTTGACCAGGAAGATGCTTTCCCAGCCGAAGCTCGCAATCAGGACGCCGCCGAGCGACGGGCCGAGCGTGGTGCCGATCGCGGACATGGTGCCGAGCAGGCCCATGGCGCTGCCCGTCCTTTCCTTCGGCACGGTCTCTCCGACCATCGCCACCGTCAGCGCCATCATCATGGCGGCGCCGAGGCCCTGCAGGCCTCTGGCGATGAGCAGGAGCGAAAGCGTTGGGGCTGTGCCGCAGAAGAACGAGGCGAGCGTAAAGAGGCTTATGCCGATCAGCAGCAGGCGCCGTCGGCCGAAAATGTCGCCGAGCCGCCCGACGCTGACGATCAGCGTGGTGATGGCGAGCAGATAGGCGAGCACGACCCACTGCACCTGCTGGAAGGAGGCGCCGAATGTCTCGGCGAGCGTCGGCAGGCCGACATTGGCGATGCTGGTATCGAGCGATGGCATCAGCATGGAGAGCGAGAGGCTGGCGAGCGCCCAGCGAACCGAGGCAGTGGCTTTGATGGGTTCGGATCCGGTCCCGTCCGGCTTTTCAATGATCGGTTTCAACATGAACTCCGTTTCTGGCGATATCTTAAAAGGTCTCGGCAGAAGGTAGCTTTGCTGCTGATGTGGCGGAAGGCGCATCGTTTGCACTTCATTCGTGCGTTTGCCGCCATATATTGGAAAAGCCGTGCTATGGTCACGCCATGTCCACGCCCGATCTCAATCTGCTCGTCACCCTGAATGTCCTGCTTGCCGAAGGCAGCGTTGCGCGCGCCGCCCGGCGACTGCGGCTGAGCCCATCCGCGATGAGCCGGCAGCTCGCCCGCCTGCGCGAGACGACGGGAGATCCGCTACTGGTCAGGGCCGGGCGCGGGCTTGTGCCGACGCCGCGGGCGCTGGAGTTGCGCGAAAGCGTCGGCCGGCTCGTGCAGGAGGTGGAAGCGGCCTTGCGCCCGGCGGAGACCTTGAGTTTGAAACAGCTCGCCCGGACCTTCACCATCCGTACCCGCGAGGGTTTCGTGGAGAATTTCGGGCCTGCGCTGATCGCCCGCATCGCCGAGCAGGCACCCGGCGTGCGGCTCAATTTCACGCAGAAACTGGACAAGGACAGCACGCCGCTGCGGGACGGCACGATCGATCTCGAGACCGGCGTGGTGGGCGACGATACCGGGCCGGAGCTGCGGACGCAGGCGCTGTTCCATGATCGCTTCATCGGAGTGGTGCGAAGCGGGCACCCGTTGAGCGAAGGGTTGATGACGCCGGAGCGTTATGCCGCCGGCCGGCATATCCTCGTCTCTCGGCGCGGATTGCAGAAGGGCCAGATCGACGAGGCGCTCGACGCGCTGGGACTGGAGCGGCAGATCGCGACGATCGTCGGCAGCTTTTCGGCGGCGCTGGCCTTGGCGCGCGCTTCCGATCTGATCGTCAGCGTGCCGGAGCGGTATACGGGCAATTTGCGCGTCGGCATGCATAGTTTCGCGCTGCCAGTGCCGGCGTCGGATGTGACGATTTCGCTGCTCTGGCATCCCCGGCTGGATGCGGATCCGGCGCATCGCTGGCTGCGCGGCTCTATCCGCGATGTCTGCGCCGAGCGGCGCGCAAGCTCAGGAATGGGGCTCGAAGTCGGCTAAGTAGTTGCGCAGCAGGCCGTCAAGCGCCGTTCGCTCCTTGTCCGAGAGGGTCGAAACCAGCCGCGTCTGCGTTTCCACATGCGCCGTTACCGCTGCATCGATCAGCTCGAAGCCCTTCGGCGTCAGGGATATCAGGAAGCTGCGACCGTCATTCGGGTTCTGGCTGCGGGCGACGAGGCCGGCTTTTTCCAGCTGGTCGATGCGATTGGTCATCGTGCCCGATGTCACCATCATCGTCTCCATCAGGTCGCTAGGGGAGAGAGAATAGGGCTCGCCCGAGCGGCGCAGCGTTGCCAGCATATCGAAGTTCGCCGAATTCAGGTCGAAGCGGGCGAAGGTCTTGTCCATCTCGCGGGATAGATGAAGCGTGAGATTACGCATGCGCCCGAAGAGGCCCATGGCCGTTGTGTCGAGTTCCGGCCGTTCGCGGCGCCATTGGGCGAGAATTTTGTCGATGCGATCCATGGCGAGACCTCGCCATGAATTTATCTTGACGTCAAGGCATTTCGGATTATCTTGAGGTCAAGATAAATTTCGGAATCAAGACCATGAATCGCAATTTCGACCTGTTGCTGACCGCCATCGCGCCGGCGATCTGGGGCAGCACCTATCTGGTGACGACGCAGTTATTGCCGGCCGGCTACCCTCTTACGGTCGCCATGCTGCGCGCCCTGCCTGCCGGGCTGCTGCTGCTTGCCATCGTGCGGCGGCTGCCGCACGGCGTCTGGTGGCTGAAGTCGCTGGTCCTCGGCGCGCTGAATTTCTCCGTCTTCTGGTGGCTGCTGTTCATTTCCGCCTACCGGCTGCCGGGTAGCGTGGCGGCGACTGTCGGCGCCGTTCAGCCGCTGATCGTCATCGTGCTGGCGCGATTGCTGCTGGGTTCGCCGATCCGCAGTCTTTCCATTGTCGCCGCCGTTACGGGTATCGGCGGCGTCGCCCTGCTGATCCTGACGCCAAAGGCGACGCTCGATCCGATCGGCATCGCCGCCGGTATCGCCGGCGCCTTCTCCATGGCGGCCGGGACCGTGCTCAGCCGCCGCTGGCGGCCGGATGTTTCGCCGCTGACCTTTACGGCATGGCAGCTGACGGCGGGCGGCATGCTGTTGCTGCCGTTCGCGCTGCTGCTCGAGCCGCCGCTGCCGCATCTGACCGGCGCAAATCTTCTTGGCTTCATCTATCTCGGGCTGATCGGCGCGGCGCTGACTTACATTCTCTGGTTCCGGGGCCTGTCGCGGCTTGAGCCCTCGGTGGTCTCACCGCTCGGCTTCCTCAGCCCGACGACTGCCGTGATCCTGGGTTGGGCGGTGCTCGGCCAGCAGCTGAGCCCGATGCAGATGTTCGGCATCATCGTCGTCATCGGCAGCGTCTGGCTCAGCCAGCGGGCGCAGCAGGTTCCGCAGGTGGGAAGTTCGGCACAGACCGGGAGCCAGCCCGTCCTATCGAAGCGATAGGATGAGCGAGTACGTCCACAAACAAAAAGGGCGGCCATCGAGCCGCCCTTTGTCATTCATGTATTCGAACGGATCAGTTCCACTCGCGGATATCGACGAAGTGACCGGTGATTGCGGCGGCTGCGGCCATGGCGGGCGAGACCAGATGGGTGCGGCCCTTGAAGCCCTGGCGGCCTTCGAAGTTGCGGTTCGAGGTCGAAGCGCAGCGTTCGCCGGGCTTCAGGCGGTCGTCGTTCATGGCGAGGCACATCGAACAGCCAGGCTCGCGCCAATCGAAGCCGGCAGCCTTGAAGATCTTGTCGAGGCCTTCGGCTTCCGCCTGTTCCTTCACGAGGCCGGAGCCCGGAACGATCATGGCGTCGACGGTTGAAGCGACGGTCTTGCCTTCGACGACCTTGGCGACGGCGCGCAGGTCTTCGATGCGGCCGTTGGTGCAGGAGCCGATAAAGACGCGATCGACGTTGATCTCGGTCATCGGCGTGCCGGGCTTCAGGCCCATATAGTCGAGCGCGCGCCACTTGGAGGCACGCTTGGTCTCGTCCTGGATTTCATCCGGGTTCGGAACGATGCCCTGGATGGAGACGACGTCTTCCGGCGAGGAGCCCCAGGAGACGATCGGCGGCAGGCTTGCGGCATCGAGCTTGACGATGCGGTCGTAATGCGCGCCTTCGTCGGACTGCAGCGTCTTCCAGTAAGCGATCGCCTGTTCCAGCGCTTCGCCCTTCGGCGCGCGCGGCTTGCCCTTGATGTATTCGAAGGTGGTCTCATCCGGAGCGATCAGGCCGGCGCGGGCGCCGCCTTCGATCGACATGTTGCAGATGGTCATGCGGCCTTCCATCGACAGCGAGCGAATGGCTTCGCCGGCATATTCGATGACATAGCCGGTACCGCCGGCGGTGCCGATCTCGCCGATGATGGCAAGGATGATGTCCTTGGCGGTGACGCCCGGTGGCAACTGGCCGTCGACCTGCACCAGCATGTTCTTCGCCTTCTTCTGAATCAGCGTCTGCGTGGCGAGCACATGCTCGACCTCGGAGGTGCCGATACCATGGGCCAGCGAGCCGAAGGCGCCGTGCGTCGAGGTATGGCTGTCGCCGCAGACGATGGTCATGCCGGGCAGGGTGAAGCCCTGCTCGGGGCCGATGATGTGGACGATGCCCTGACGCTTGTCGTTTTCGGAGTAATATTCGACGCCGAATTCGGCGGCATTCTTGGCGAGCTGCTCGACCTGGATGCGGCTTTCCTCGTTCTTGATGCCGAGATGGCGATCCGGCGAGGTGGGCACGTTGTGGTCGACGACAGCCAGCGTCTTCTGCGGGGCATGAACCTTGCGGCCGGTCATGCGCAAGCCTTCGAAGGCCTGCGGCGATGTCACCTCGTGAACGAGGTGACGGTCGATATAGAGAAGACAGGTGCCGTCATCCTGGGCGTCGACCAGGTGGTCATCCCAGATTTTGTCGTACAGTGTGCGTGGAGCGCTCATGGCTATAGATCCATATTGGCATTGCGAAAATGGGGATTGGCGGATCAGGACCGCCGGCCTCGGGTGTGATCAGCGAAGTCGGCTGTTGAGCGCGCCCGAAATCATCGCAAAGAAACGTGCCGGCAGGCGCTTGTGGTCCTGCAGCACGAAAGCCGTGACGTATCGTCCGTCTTTGCTCATGATCTTATTCATGGCGATGCTCATATCAATTTTCCGAAGTCTCGGCAATGGTGACGATAGGGCGTGTTGGGGCCGACGTTCGGCCGCAGCCGCTACACCTGCACGTCGGGCGGCTGGCCGGCGCCGAGGCGAGGGAAGGCCGACCGGTCGGCGCCCGATCGCCGGCGCATCCAGGCTTCCAGCTGCCGCAGCAACAGCGACAGGCCGATCGTCAGCAGCAGATAGATGAAGGCAAGGATCGACAGCGTTTCGAAGTAGCGGAAATTGGCGGAATAATAGAGCTTGGCGAGCTGGCTGATATCGGCAACCCCGAGCACGGAGACCAGCGAGCTGTCCTTCACCATGGCGATGAAATCGTTTGACAGCGGCGGCAGGATGACCCGGATCGCCTGCGGGAAGACGACGAGCCGGAAGCGCTGGAAGCGGGTGAGGCCGAGCGCCTTTGCCGCCTCGATCTGGCCCTGGTCGACCGCCTGGATGCCGGCGCGGAAGATCTCGGCGATGAAGGACGAATAGGCGATCGTCAGCGCGATGATCGTGCGCCAGACGAAGGGTACATCGCGGGTGACAAGCGCATTTGCCCAGCCGGCGGAAACCAACGGAGAGATGACGACGTTGTAGCAGGCCACGAAGGCTGGCGTGCCGACGAAGGCGATGTAGGCGAGCAGCACCAGTATCGGGATACCGCGCACGATCTCGATATGGAAGCGCGCGACCTGCCGCAACATGAGAAAGTCCGACAGGCCAAGCAGCGCAAGCCCGAGGCCAAGCAGCATGGCGAGCGTAAAGGCCACCAGCGTCACGAAGATCGTGACGCCGATGCCATTGAGCAGAAGAGAGAAGATCTGGGCGTAAAGGCCGTTTGCCGCGATTGCGACGGAGGCGACGACGCCGAGTATGGCAAGGGCGACCAACCACCAGGGAAAGTCATCCTGGCCGCGATGCCCGCCTGGGCCAGCCGTTGGTGCCATCAGAGCGGGCTTCCAGGATATCGATCTGCGGAGCTCATTGGCCCATCTTGTAGTCGAGGAACCATTTCTTGTTCAGCGCATCGAGCGTGCCGTCCGCCTTGAGGCTGGCGATGGCGGCATTGATCGGGGTGACGAGATCGGAGCCTTTCTGGAAGATGAAGCCGAAATCCTCGGAGCCGAGCGGGCCGCCGACGAGCTTCAGGCCGCCATTCGAAGCATCGACATAGCCCTTGCCGGCCGTGCCGTCCGTCAGCACCATGTCGACATCTCCGGTCTTCAGCGCCTGTACGGTGGCGCCGAAAGTTTCGAAGGTCTTGATGCGTGGGTTCTGCTCGTTGCCGTCGAGGACTGAATAGACGGCGGTATAGAAGGGCGTTGTGCCCGGCTGCGCGCCGATCAATCCGTCCTTGAAGGCGGCGAAGCTCTTGGCATCGGTGAAGCGCTTCTCGTCGCCGCGCACCAGCATGAACTGTTCGGAGCGCATGTAGGGGTCGGAGAAATCGACCTTCTGCTTGCGGTCGTCCTTGATGGTGATGCCGGTCATGCCGATGTTGTATTGGCCTTCGGAGACAGCCTGAATCATCGCATCCCAGCTGGTGTTCTGGTACTCGACCTTGAAGTTCAGACGCTTGGCGATCTCGTTCATCGCGTCATATTCCCAGCCGATCGCCTTGTTCGTCTTTGGATCGATGAACTGCAGTGGCGGATAGGCATTCTCGGTCACGACGATGACAGTCTTGCCTTTGAGATCAGGCAGGTCGGCGGCGAAGGAAGCGAAGGGTGCAAGCACGAGGGCGCTGAGGCCCAGAAGGAACGAACGACGGAATGCCATGAAAATCTCCCCGAATGCTCTACATATTTGAATCCGCGCTAGCGTGGCGGAAAACTGTCATACTTGGAAAGCCCATGGCAAGGCCGTTGCCATGGCTGCGATCATAAAAATGGGAAAGCAACTCCAAGCGGATAGCTGGAGGAGAAAATTTGTTTCCGGCAGTGTGAAGCCGGGCATCAAAAAAGGCGACCCGAAGGCCGCCTTTAATTGTCGCGATCCGTGGGGATCGAAACTTATTCTGCTGCCGGCTCGGCTGCTGCGGCTGCAGCAGCTTCTGCAGCGGCCTTTGCTTCGGCGGCTTCTGCTGCTGCCTTTTCGGCTGCGAGCGCCTGAGCGGCTGCAACCTTCTCGGCTTCGATGCGTGCCTTCTCTTCGGCGAGCGCCTGACGCTCGGCATCGTTGAGCTTGCGGGCGCGGGTGCCGGTGTTTTCGACGATACGGGCAGCCTTGCCGCGCAGGTCGCGCAGGTAGTAGAGCTTGGCGCGACGGACCTTACCGCGGCGAACGACTTCGACGCTTTCGATCATCGGCGAGTAAACCGGGAATACGCGCTCGACGCCTTCGCCGTAGGAGATCTTGCGAACCGTGAAGTTTTCCTGCAGGCCGCCGCCGGAGCGAGCGATGCAAACGCCTTCATAGGCCTGAACGCGGGTACGGTTGCCTTCCGTGACCTTCACGTTGACGCGAAGGGTGTCGCCAGCGGAAAAGTCGGGGAGCGTGCGCTTGGCTTCGATCTTGGCAGCCTGTTCGGCTTCCAACTGTTGAATGATGTTCATAGTATCAACCTCGTTGTTGCTTCAACAGCCAGAGCGCCCTGAACGATCTTTATCCCTGGTCGGACCTTCAAGGTCTCGCCTCGGATATATGCCTGTTACGGCAGGGGCGGATACGTCTGCTTTTCTTTGGTGGTTGATGGGAAATTTCCCATGCCGGGCGCGCACATACCCTATTGTCACGCCTTTGTCACCCCTTGCAGCCGAATTAAGTGGGCTTTATTGCCGTGCAAGCGGCTTAGAACGGCAATTTATCATACATCCCATTGCCTGGATACCGCTCAGGTCTTCTTCGGTTTTTTCCGCGTCGATGCGTTCAGGGCGGCCGCGGCGCGAATGAGCGCCTTCAGCGCTTCTTCGTCGATATCCTCGTTCTCGTGGATATCGATGGCGCGTCTCGTGTTGCCTTCGAGGCTGGAGTTGAAGAGGCGGGAGGGATCCTCCAGCGAGGCGCCTTTCGCGAAGGTCAGCTTCACGGCGCTCTTATAGGTCTCGCCGGTGCAGATGATGCCCTCATGCGACCATACCGGCACCCCGCGCCATTTCAGCTCCTCGATCACATCGGGTTCCGCCTCTTTGATGAGGGCGCGGACTTTGCTCAAGGTCTTGCCGCGCCAGTCGCCCAGTTCCCGGATCTTGTTGCTGATCAGTTGAGAAGCGGAGCCTGCCTGTTCGGCTTCCGTTGCGTTGTCTTTCGCCATTGATGTGACCTCCTGCCCTTTGGTACCGACCCCAGCCCTTTTATCGCTAGATTGCATTTAGCGCCATGACGTGGAATCCGGTCTTGCATCCGGCCGCCATCGCTGGGCCAGACGGCCGATTTCAGCGGCTATGCCTGCCCGGTTGACAGCGATGCGAGAGCCTTCATCGGGAGCCGGTCTGTTTCCCCGACGGCTTCTCCAGCAGATCCGGCCTGCGCTCCCGCGTCAGCTCTTCGGCCTTCTCCCTCTGCCATTTGGCGATGGCCGCGTGATTGCCCGAGGTGAGCACGGCGGGGATCTCATTGCCTTCCCAGATCTGCGGGCGTGTGTAGTGCGGATGCTCCAGCAGACCGCCCTCGAAGCTTTCATGCAGGCCGGAGAGGTCGTTGCCCATGACGCCAGGTAGGATGCGGATGATGGCGTCGAGCAGGATCAGTGCGGCCGGTTCGCCGCCCGAAAGGATATAGTCGCCGATCGAGACTTCCTCGAGGTCGCGGCCGTCGATGACACGCTGGTCGACGCCTTCGAAGCGGCCGCAAACGATGATGACGCCGTCGCCGCGTGCCAGCTCGCGCACGCGCTTCTGCGTCAGCGGCTTGCCGCGCGGGCTCATCAATAGTCGCGGGCGGTGATCGTTTTCGCTGGCATGGTCGATGGCGCGGGCAAGCACATCCGGCTTCAGCACCATGCCGGCGCCGCCGCCGGCCGGCGTGTCGTCGACGGTGCGGTGCCGGTCGGTGGCGAAATCGCGGATCTGCATGGTGTCCAGCGACCATTGCCCGCGTTCCATCGCCTTGCCGGCGAGCGACGTGCCGAGATGACCGGGAAACATCTCGGGATAAAGCGTCAGGATGGTCGCCCGGAAACTCATGGCGCGGTCACTTCCCAATGAGGATTACTTCTTTGTCTTGTCCTGCGGCTTTTCCGGCTTGCCGATGAGATCGTCGGGGCTGTCGATCAGGCCGGCGGCGAGCGGATCGATCAGGAGCTTGCCGCCCTCGAGATCGATTTCGAGCACGGCGGCTTCGGAAAAGGGGATCAGCACGGGACGCTTGCCCGGACCCTTGAGTTCGAGGAGGTCGCCGGCGCCGAAATCATAGACGCCGGTGACGGTGCCGTAGCCGATTCCCTCGTCGTCGACGGCTTCGAGCCCTTCGAGATCGGCGTAGAAGAATTCGTCGTCGTCGAGTTCATCATCAGGCAGGTTGTCGCGCTCGATGTAGAGTTCCAGGCCGTTCAGCGCCTCGGCGGCACTACGGTCGTTGATGCCGCGGAAGCGCACCACCACGACGTTTTTGGCTTCGCGAATCTCAAGCACTTCGAAGCTGCGGCCGTCCTTGCTGTGCAGGTGGCCATAGTCACCGAGCGCGGTCGGGTCCGACGTATAGGTGCGGGCGCGCACTTCGCCTCTCAGGCCCTGTGCCGCGCCGATCGTCGCCATCAATACCGGGTTTTGCAGTTTCGTCATGGTCTCTTCGCCGATTGCCGGGATCACTGCATAATTCCGGAATCGATTTAAGGAATTATGCAGTGATCTAAAGTGCTGCAGCGACCTTTGCGCGGCGCTGTAGTTGCGTTCTCTCATAGGCTGAACATCTGCCGATGGGAAACAAAAAACGGGCGGCATGTCACCATGCCGCCCGCTTTCGACAGTCACAAGGACTGATTATTCAGAAGCAGCGGCGGCGGCGTCAGCAGCCTTCTGTGCCTTTTCGGCGGCGCGCTCCTGAGCACGCTTGCCCGGCTTTGCCTTTTCCGGGTTGTTCTTGGCGTCGCGCGTTGCGATGCCAGCTTCGGCGAGGAAGCGCAGAACGCGGTCGGTCGGCTGCGCGCCGTGATCGAGCCAATGCTTGATGCGCTCGGCCTTGAGTTCAACGCGCTTGGCATCGTCCTTGGCGAGCATCGGGTTCCAGGAGCCGAGGGTCTCAAGGAAGCGGCCGTCGCGCGGCGAGCGAGCGTCGGCAACGACAACGTGGTAATACGGACGCTTCTTGGAGCCACCGCGGGCGAGACGAATTTTCAGTGCCATGTTAATTCTCCTTAGGCTTTTATTGACCGCTTCGTTGTGCGGTATGGTTACGTCGCGCTGCTTTTCTCTTGCTACGTGATCCCTGTCGAAAACGCCCTGCGTCTTTCGGGATCATGCAGCCAGGGGTTACCCTTTGAAATCGGCAGCGATCTGTTCATGATGCCGGATGACTTCCTTGATGACGAAGTTCAGGAACTTCTCGGCGAAATCCGGGTCCAGATTGGCGTCCTTTGCCAGGCGGCGCAGGCGTTCGATCTGAAATTCTTCGCGCGTCGGGTCGGCCGGCGGCAAGTCGTACTTGGCCTTCAGCACGCCGACCTCTTTGGTGCAGCGGAAGCGTTCGGCCAGCATGTGCACCAGTGCGGCATCGATATTGTCGATCGACTGGCGGTAGTTGCCCAGTTGGGCCTTGACGTCTGGATCAATCATGGGGGTCAACGATCCTTCTCATTTCTTCTTCGGCAAACCGGGAAGCACCGGGAAACCACCGCCGAGGCCCGGTAGCTTGGCGCCGCTCAGACCTGGCAATCCACCGCCGCTACCGAGGCCCGGCAGGCCGCCCGGACGGCCGAGGCCGGCGGCTTCGGCCTGCTTCTGCAGGGCTTCGAGCTGCTTGGGGTCCATGTTCGACAGGTCGGGCATGCCGCCCATGCCGCCGCCGAGGCCCATCTTGCCGGCAAGGCCGCCCATCAGTTGCTTCATCATGCCGCCTTTGCCCTTGCCGCCCATCATCTTCATCATGTCCGCCATCTGGCGGTGCATCTTCAGAAGCTTGTTGATGTCGGAGGCGTCGGTGCCGGAGCCGGCGGCGATGCGCTTTTTGCGGGAATGCTTCAGCAGGTCGGGATTGGCGCGCTCGGCCTTGGTCATCGAGGAGATGATGGCGATCTGGCGCTTGAACAGGCGGTCGTCGAGGCCGGCGGCTGCCATCTTGTCCTTCATGCCGGACATGCCGGGCATCATACCCATGATGCCACCCATCCCGCCCATCTTCTGCATCTGGCCGAGCTGGTCGGCAAGGTCGTTCAGGTCGAACTTGCCCTTGGCCATCTTGGCGGCCATCGCGGCTGCCTTCTCGGCATCGATGTTCTCGGCAGCCTTCTCGACCAGCGAAACGATGTCGCCCATGCCAAGAATGCGGTCGGCGATGCGGCGAGGATGGAATTCCTCCAGTTCGCCCATCTTTTCGCCGACACCGATCAGCTTGATCGGCTTGCCGGTCACGGCGCGCATCGAAAGGGCGGCACCGCCGCGGCCGTCGCCGTCCATGCGGGTCAGCACGAGGCCGGTGATCCCGACGCGCTCATCGAAATTGCGGGCAAGGTTAACGGCGTCCTGACCGGTCAAGCTATCGGCGACCAGCAGGATTTCGTGCGGATTGGACTTCTTCTTGATATCCGCCATCTCGACCATGAGCGGCTCGTCGATATGCGTACGGCCGGCGGTGTCGAGGATGACGATGTCATGGCCGCCGAGCTTGGCGGCCTGCACGGCGCGCGCGGCGATATCGGTCGGCGACTGGCCGGCGATGACAGGCAGCGTATCGACGCCCGTCTGCACGCCAAGCTGGCGCAACTGCTCCTGTGCGGCAGGACGGCGCGTATCGAGCGAGGCCATCAGGACCTTCCTGCGGTCGCGGCTCGTCATGCGGCTGGCGATCTTCGCCGTGGTCGTCGTCTTACCGGAGCCCTGCAGACCCACCATCATGACGACGACCGGGGCCGGCGCGTTGAGATCGATGCCGACGCCTTCGCCGCCGAGCATCTCGATCAGCTCGTCATGGACGATCTTGACGACCATCTGCCCCGGCTTGATCGACTTCAGGATTTCGGCGCCGACGGCCTTTTCGCGAACGCGATCGGTAAAGGAGCGAACCACATCCAGCGCCACGTCGGCTTCCAAAAGCGCGCGGCGAACCTCGCGAAGTGCTGCGGAAACATCAGCTTCCGAAAGCGCGCCGCGGCCAGTCAGTCCATTCAGAATGGAACCAAGACGGTCCTGGAGGTTTTCAAACATCAATTCTTCCTTATCGATCGCTCGGGATTTGGACTTGGCGCAACTGCGCGGTTCCTCGCCCGAAAACGTCGTGCTTTTCCATGACGAAAACAAGACGCAAAGCCAAAAAGCACCCGAGGGCGCGTCGCGCTGTCGGGTGTTGACCTCCGGGATCTCTTTATACCTTTATGGGTCCCGGTCGGTGGCTCGGAGGCTTGTGCTCGTCGCAGATTGCGGGCGATAAACAGGAAAAGGCCGCCAAAGTCAACCCAAGGCGGTCGAAATGCCTGAAATGCGCCGATGACATCGCTGTATCAATGTCGTTTTGACCGTACCATCCTATTCCAATTGTTGTATCGATCCCCACCATCAAGCGATTCCCCGAGACAGTTTCGAATGAATGATGCAGCCCTGACCGATCTTCTCGCCGCCTGCCGTGCTTACGCCGGCGGTCGTGTCGACGCGCAATTCAATGCGGCGGCGCAGGCCTTCTATGCGAGCGCCATTGCGCAGCCGAAGATCATGGCGCGGGCGGCGCGTGAGCTCAGCCGTCTGCCGCCGCCGGGTGCCGCGATCCTCGCCAATATGCTCGGCACCATCGTCGAAAAAGGTGGGGCGGTGGAGCGCAGCGGCGCCGCCGTGTGGGAACTCTACATGGCCTGGCTGCCGCAGATCCATCGCGGCTTTGCCGGCCGCAAGGAGCTGAGCCCGCGGCAAAGGCAGCTGCTCGATGCCTTCCAGCTGCTCGGCCAATCGGCGGTATCGCATCTTGCCGCCATGCCGCGGGAACGCAAGCTCGCCGCCGGCAACGAAGCGCTGATGGCGCAGCTTGCCGAGCTGCAGGATTATACGCCGGGCGCGGCCTGGGTTCGTCACATGCTTCTAAGCCGAAGCGACGCCTTGCTCGTGCTGCATCTGCCGAGCCGTCAGGGCTTTCGTCTGCGCTACGACAATATCGTCAATTGCTTTCATTTGTTCACGCTCATCCAGGCGGCATTCGGCCAGCGGCTCGCCGGCGGCCGCGCGCCCAACAGGTTCATCATCGACATGGCGCGCTGCGTGACCGTGGCCGAAGAGGGCAATGACGAGCCCTGGTGGCGCTACGAGACGGTACGCCCGGATGAGACGGGCCTTGTGGAGATTTCCGGCGAGGCCTCCGTCGAGACGATTGCCCGCATCGATGGCCGGCAGGTCATCCTGCTTTCGCGTGCCGCCGAAGGTGCTGCGCTGTGGGATACGAGCTTTTTCACGCCGCAGCTTTTCGCCATGCCGGCGAACGTCGTGCTCGAGGAGACGCTGACGGCGCGTGAGGCCGAGGAGTGGCTCGCCAGGATCGGCTTGCCGGCCGGCGAGGCGACAAGCGCGCAGGGGGCGGATAAGCCATGACGAGCTCATCCGGCTCAGCCAGGAAGAACCCCTATTATCAGGGGCCGGTTTCCGATCATTTCGACGGCGCGCGCTTCTTCAATCCTGGTGGCGTCGAACCGGGCGGTGCGTTCGATCTTTTGCGCTGGCAGTTCGGCGGCGGCCGGGTGCGCTGGCCCAATCCCGTCATCAGCACCTTTCCTCCAGCCAAGCCCGACCGGCATGTGTTTGGCGACCAAATGCGGGTGACCATGGTCGGGCATGCATCGATGCTGGTGCAGATTGCCGGGCTGAACATCCTGACGGATCCGGTCTGGTCGGAGCGGGTCAGCCCTTTCCGGTTCGTCGGGCCGAAGCGCGTGGTGCCGCCCGGCATTCGGTTCGAGGACCTGCCGCATATCGACCTCGTGCTGGTGACGCATAATCACTATGACCACCTCGATCTCGTCACTCTTGCGCGCCTGCAGCAGGCGCACCGGCCTGACATCGTGACGCCGCTCGGCAACGATACGATCATTCGCCGTGCTGTTCCAGACGCCGACATCACTGTGGTCGATTGGGGCGATCGCGTCGCCGTCAAAGCAGTAACAATCGATGTCGAGCCGTGTCATCACTGGTCGGCGCGTGGCATGGGCGACCGGCGCATGGCGCTCTGGGCTGCATTCGTGCTCACCACGCCAGCGGGCAAGATCTATCATGTCGGCGATACCGGCTTTCACGATGGCATCAATTACGAGGCGGCCGCCCGCAAGCATGGCGGCTTCCGCCTCGCGATCCTGCCCTTCGGCGCCTATGAACCGCGCTGGTTCATGAAGGGCCAGCATCAGAATCCGGAAGAAGCCGTGAAGGGCATGAAACTTTGCAACGCTGCCTACGCCGCCGGTCATCACTTCGCGACGTTCCAGCTGACGGACGAGGGCATCGATTCGCCCGTTCAGGCGCTGGATGTAACGTTGAAGGCCGAAGGCGTGGACCCGGATCGGTTTCGGCCGCTGAGGGCAGGCGAAGTCTTTGACGTGCCCGAGGTCTAAGCGTTGGCGTCTGGGCCGAAGGTTCCTTCTCCCCACGAGGAGAAGGAGCTGTCCGTTTCGCGGGTTGCCGTGCCTTACTGGTTGATTTCAGGCTCGACGAGCTTTGCTAGATTGCGCAGTGATTCCTGCCAGCCGAGATAGCAGGCTTCCGGCGGAATGACATCGGGCACGCCGGCCTGGGTGATGTTGACCTCGGTTCCGACGAGGACCTTCTTCAACGTCACGGTCACTTCCATTTCGCCCGGCAGGTTGGGATCGTCGAACTTGTCGGTGTAACGTACCAGCTCGCCGGGAACGAGCTCGCGAAATTCACCGCCGAAGGCATGGCTTCCGCCCGTCGTGAAGTTGCGGAACGACATTCTGAACGTGCCGCCGACGCTCGGCTCCAAATGATGCACGGTGCAGGCAAAACCGTTCGGCGGCAGCCACTTAGCGAGCGCGTCCGCCTCGATGAATGCGCGATAGACCTTCTCCGGGCTGGTGGCCAGGACGCGGTGCAGGCGTATGGTATTCGGCATGGTGATAATCCTTATGGTTTGACGGAGTGGACGAGCCTAGGACGTGCAAGATTTCCGTGATCCGACATCGGGAATGATTTTTTCTCAGAATAGATTGCGTCAAGGCTTTTCGATAAGATTATATCGAGAGATTCAACTGAAAGACGGGCCACCCGCCTTGCGGTTCGAGACGGCCCTGTGGGTCTCCTCACCATGAAGGCTACCTCCCTCACCTGGCTCGCAACTCACTCCGTCCTTATCCTGAGCCTGTCGAAGGATTGCGGCGGCCCGGATGGCTCCGGCCAATCGTGAAAGGTGCCGTCCTTCACGTCCCACTGGTAATTCCCCCGCAATTCCGCCATATACAGCTCGAAAACACTGACGGACATAGCATCATGAGCAATACGGTCGAATTCGCGAGGATGAACGGGCTTGGAAACAAGATCCTGGTCGTCGACATGCGCGGCCGCAGGGACGTGGTGACGGCGGCGGCGGCGATTGCGCTCAATGCCGATCCAGCCACCCAATTCGACCAGATCATGGCAATCCACGATCCGAAGGTTGAGGGCACTGATGCCTGGATCGATATCCTGAACTGCGACGGCACGAAGGCGCAGGCCTGCGGCAACGGCACGCGCTGCGTCGTGCAGGCGCTGGCTGCCGAAACCGGCAAGAAGGCCTTCACCTTCCAGACCGTTGCCGGCATTCTGAATGCCAGGGAGCATGAGGACGGCACGATCTCAGTCGATATGGGTACACCCGTCTTTGCCTCGGACAAGATTCCGCTTGCCGAGGAATTTGCCGACACCAGCCGTATCGAGCTGCAGATCGGGCCGATCGACAATCCGGTCCTGCATTCGCCCTCTGTGATGTCGATGGGCAATCCGCATGCGATCTTCTGGGTCGACAAGGACCCGATGTCCTTCGATCTCGATCGGTTCGGTCCGCTGCTTGAAAACCATCCGATGTTTCCCGAACGCGCCAATATCACGTTGGCGCAGCTGCTTTCGCCGTCGTCGCTGCGTACCCGCACCTGGGAACGCGGTGCCGGCTTGACGCTTGCCTGCGGTTCGGCCGCCTGTGCCGCTGCCGTCAGCGCCGCGCGCACCGGCCGCACCGGCCGCAAGGTAACGATCGAGGTCGCCTCGGCGCCTGCTCCAGGCAAGCTCACCATCGAATGGCTTGAGAGCAACGACCATGTCGTCATGACCGGGCCCGCCGAATGGGAATGGTCCGGCACGGTCGATCCGGTCACGGGCAGCTTCTCGCGCGACCAGGAGCAGGGAGCTCAGGCGCGGTGAGCGGGGTCGAGGTCATTACCTTCGGCTGTCGTCTCAATACCTATGAATCCGAAGTGATGAGGGCCGAGGCAGAGAAAGCCGGACTCAACAACGCCATCCTGGTCAATACCTGCGCCGTGACGGGCGAGGCCGTGCGCCAGGCGCGGCAGGCGATCCGCCGCGCGCGCCGCGACAATCCGCATGCCCGCATCATCGTGACAGGCTGTGCCGCGCAGACGGAGAAGCAGACCTTTGCCGAAATGGCCGAAGTGGATGCCGTGCTCGGCAACGAGGAAAAGCTGAAAAGCGCCTCCTATCGCGCGCTGCCGGATTTTGGCGTTTCGGCGGAAGAGAAGCTGCGGGTCAACGACATCATGAGTGTGAGGGCGACCGCGCCGCAGATGATCCGCCATATCGATGGTCATGTTCGCGCTTTCATCCAGGTGCAGAACGGCTGTGACCATCGCTGCACCTTCTGTATCATTCCCTATGGCCGCGGCAATTCGCGCTCGGTGCCGATGGGTGCCGTCGTCGAACAGGCGCGCAATCTGGTCGAGAGCGGCTATTGCGAGATCGTGCTGACCGGCGTCGATGCCACGAGCTACGGCGCCGACCTGCCGGGAACGCCGACGCTCGGCCTGCTTGCCAAGACGCTGCTGAAGCAGATTCCGGAGATCCGCAGGCTGCGGCTTTCCTCGATCGATAGCATCGAGGCCGACCAGCATCTGATGGACCTGATCGCCGACGAGCCGCGTTTCATGCCGCATCTGCATCTCTCGCTGCAGCATGGCGACGACATGATCCTCAAGCGGATGAAGCGGCGGCACTCGCGCGCCGATGCCATCCGTTTCATCGAGGATGTGCGACGGCTGCGCCCCGAGACGAGCTTCGGCGCCGATATGATCGCCGGCTTTCCCACAGAGACAGAAGAAATGTTTGCAAATGCCGTTGGCCTGGCACAGGAAGCCGGCATCGCGCATCTGCACGTCTTCCCTTATAGCGCGCGCCCCGGCACGCCCGCTGCCCGCATGCCGCAGCTCGACCGCAGCCTAGTCAAGGAACGCGCCGCCGGCCTGCGCGAGGCCGGGCAAAGATTGCACCAGACCCATCTCAACGGCATGGTTGGAACACGGCAATGGCTGCTTGTGGAGAATAACGGGCTGGCGCATACCGAAAACTTCACTTTTGTCGCCGCCCCCGGCCTTCGCCCGCGCGACCTTGTGCAGGTCGCAATCACCGGCCACAATGGCAAGCACCTCGACATGCAACTTCTGGCCGCCGACGCGGCCTAATGCTTCAACGGATACTTCATGGCGCTCGGTTTCATCAAAAAAGTCTTCACCTTCGGCCGCGAAAAGCCGGCCGAGGAGCAGGCGCCTGTAGAGGATTTGGCTAGGGTTGAGGTGCCTGTTGTCGAGCAGGAGGCGTCGCTTACTGTAGATGTTTCGCCGGCTACTGAGCCTGCCGAGCCCGTGCCACCCCCCTCTGTCCCTCCAGCCGATCTCCCCCACGAGGGGGGAGATCGGCTGGAGGATGCGGCGCTGGCTGAGCAAGGGCAAATTGCTGAAGAGTCTGCAGAGGAAGCAGTTTCTCGAGAACCTGAGCCTGAGCCGCGAGAGCAGTCTGAGGAAGCTCAGGCAATCGAGGCGGAGCAATCGACTGATACTGAAGCCGATGTAGTGTCGGAGGAAACCTCGTCTGAATCGATCTCCCCCCGCGTGGGGGAGATGTCCGACAGGACAGAGGGAGGTGACGAAGCCTCGGCAAGCTCGGAACCTTCGTCGAAAGACTCCGAACCCTCCTCTGAAACCACCGATATCCAAGCTGCAGCCCCCAACCTCCCCAAGGGCTTCTCCACCGCCGTCTCTGCGCCGGCACTCGTCCCCGAAGCCCCGAAGCAGAAGCTTTCCTGGTTCCAGCGTCTGCGCGCCGGGCTCGCGCGCACTTCGTCGCAGCTGACCGGCCAGATCACGGCACTCTTCACCAAGCGCAAGCTCGACGATCAGACGCTGCAGGATCTGGAGGATCTGCTCATTCAGGCCGATCTCGGCGTCGAGACGGCGATGCGCGTCACCGATACGCTCGCCTCCGAACGCTACGGTAAGGATGTTACCGGCGAAGACGTCACGCGCATCATGGCGCAGGAGATCGCCAAGGTGTTGACGCCGGTCGCCAAGCCCCTGCAGCTCGATCTCAGCCACAAGCCGCACGTCATTCTCGTGGTCGGCGTCAACGGCACCGGCAAGACGACGACGATCGGCAAGCTTGCGGCGAAGCTGTCCGGCGCCGGGCTGAAGGTCATGGTTGCCGCCGGCGATACCTTCCGCGCCGCCGCCATCGAGCAGCTGAAGATTTGGGCCGATCGTACCAAGTCGGAATTCATAGGCACGAAACTCGGCGCCGATGCCGCCGGCCTCGCTTTCGATGCCTTCCAGCAGGCCAAGGCCAACAAGAGCGACGTCTTGATCATCGATACCGCCGGCCGCCTGCAGAACAAGGCGGAGCTTATGGCCGAGCTTGAGAAGATCGTGCGCGTGCTCGGCAAGCTCGACCCGGATGCACCGCATACCGTGCTGCAGACGCTTGACGCGACCACGGGCCAGAACGCGCTGAATCAGGTGGAAATCTTCCGCAATGTTGCCGGCGTCAACGGGCTGATCATGACCAAGCTCGACGGCACGGCGCGCGGCGGCATTCTCGTCGCCATCTCGGCCAAGCATAAGCTGCCGGTCTATTTCATTGGCGTCGGCGAGGGTGTAGATGATCTCGAGCCGTTCGAGGCCGAGGATTTTGCACATGCCATCGCCGGTACGGGGGCTGCAAACAGCCAATGAACGACAAGAACGAATTCGATGACAAGTTGGATGACAGGGAAAGTGCCGCAATGACGACCAGCGACAGCGATCTCACCCCGAGTGCCGCCGACAAGCATCATCCGATGCTGAAGCTGGTGCTGGAACTCGGACCCTTGCTGGTGTTCTTCTTCGGCAATCTGCGCGGCGACTGGCTGGCGCAGCATTTCCCGCAGCTGGCAGCTCTCGGCGGTCCTCTCTTCGTCGCCACCGGCCTGTTCATGGCGGCAACTGTGATCTCGCTCGTCGTCTCGAAGGTCATGCTCGGCCATCTGCCGCTGATGCCCTTCGTCTCCGGCATCGTGGTGCTGATCTTCGGTGCGCTCGGTATCTACCTTCAGAACGAAACCTTCATCAAGATGAAGCCGACCATCGTCAATGCGCTGTTCGGCGTCGCGCTGCTCGGCGGTCTTGCTTTCGGCAAGTCGCTGCTCGGCTACGTCTTCAATGCCGCCTTCCAGCTGGATGCCGAAGGCTGGCGCAAGCTGACGCTGCGCTGGGGCATCTTTTTCTTCGTTCTGGCCGTACTCAACGAAGTCGTCTGGCGCGGCTCGAACTGGCTTTATCTCCCCGACACCAAGGCCGCGGACAATCTCTGGGTCAACTTCAAGGTCTGGGGAACGATGCCGATCACCATCCTTTTTACCCTGTCGCAGATGCCGCTGATCATGAAACACACGGTCGAGCCGCCGGCGGAAGGCGGGAAATGAGCGAAGCCGTCGACGCCCAAAGCCGCTATCGGCAGCAAAGTTTCTGGTTCATCGCCTGTGCCGTCGTCCTACTCGTGCAGATCGTGGCGGAATATATGATGGGCCGCGTGCCGATCTGCACCTGCGGCTATGTGAAGCTTTTCGAGCCGGTCGTGAAATCCAGCGGCAACTCGCAGCATATCGCCGACTGGTATACGCCGTCGCATATCATCCACGGCTTCCTCTTTTTCGGGCTCACGCATCTGATCATGCGCGGCAAGCCACTGTCGATGCGGCTCTTCGTTGCCATGCTGATCGAATCCGGTTGGGAACTGCTGGAAAACTCGCCGATCATCATCAATCGCTACCGCGCTGCAACGATCTCGCTCGATTACGTCGGCGACAGCATCCTCAACTCGTCGATGGATGCGGTGTTCATGGTGGTCGGCTTCCTGTTTGCCTGGCGCGCGCCAGTGCTGTTAACGGTCGCCATCGCCATCTTCTTCGAGCTGCTCACCGGCTACCTGATCCGTGACAATCTTACGCTCAACGTGCTGATGCTGGTCTGGCCGGTCGAGGCGATCAAGACCTGGCAGGGTGGGATTTAAGAGAGCTTTGAAGCTGACCTTGTGGCCACCTCGTGGTTCGAGGCCGCATTGCCTACGCTGACGCTCGGCGATGCGGCACCTCACCATGAGGCGGAGTGGCTTTCGCGGGGATTGGTCGGCAGCTCAGCCGCCTTGATGAGCTGGGTGATCTTTAGGTAACGCAAGGGAGATCAGCCATCATGGTGAGGTGTGGAGGCCTGCAGGCTGGAGCCTCGAACCACGAGGGCGGGTGCCTACAGTCACCTTCTCCCCAAGGGGAGAAGGGATCTACGACGCCGGCTTGCTCAGCGCTTTCCCAATCGCCGGATAAAGCCCCTCTTTCAGGCTGGTGGGCGTGAAGGGGCCTACCTGCTTGTAGAGGATCGTGCCGTCGGGCGAGACGAGATAGGATTCCGGAATGCCGTAAACGCCCCAGTCGATGGCGGCCGAGCCGTTCGGGTCTATGCCGATCGCATTATAGGGATTGCCGAGTTCGCCGAGGAAGCGCAGGGCGTTCTCGCTCGTGTCCTTGTAGTTGATGGCCACGATGTTGAGCTGACCGCTCTTGGCAAGTTCCTTCAGCACCGGATGCTCGTCGCGGCAGGGGATGCACCATGAGGCGAAAACATTGACGAGCGTCAGCTTGCCCTTGATGGCGTCATCGGTCAGCGCCTGAAGGTTGGAACCTTCGAGCGGCGGCAGTGCGAGCTTCGGCGCCTTGGTGCCGATCAGGGCCGAGGGAATGGCTGAGATATCAGTGCCGTGCACTTCCTGGTCATACATGACCTTGCCGACGGCAAAGGCGATGCAGGCAAAGACGATGAGCGGGATGAGCGCCAGCAGATAGCGCGCGGTGCCGCTCGACTTCGCTCTATCCTTGTTGTCGGCATCGGCCGTCATTTCGCACCGCCTTCGGGCGGGCGCTGTGAGCGGCGGCGGATGCCGGAGGCTTCCAATGCTGCCAGTTCGCGACGGCGCAGGCGTCCGTCGATCCATGTCCAGGCAATGATGGCGAGGATCATGACGGCGGCAAAACCGTAAGAGCCGTAGACGTAGAAGGGATGCGTCATGCTATTCCTCCCGGCTTGCCATACGCGCGGCGATGCGGCGTTGCGCGGCGACGCGGCGGCGCCAGATCTCGTTACGGATTGCCATCAGGTGCAGCGTGAGGAACAGCAGCGTGAAGGCCAGCGCCATGATGAACAGCGGCCAGAGGAATTCCGCGTCGATGGCCGGGCCATCCATGCGCATGATGCTTTCCGACTGATGCAGCGTGTTCCACCAGTCGACCGAAAACTTAATGATCGGAATGTTGATGAAGCCGACCAGCGTCAGGATCGAGGCGACGCGGGCCGCCTTGGGCGGATCGTCCATCGCCCGGTTCAGCGCGATCAGGCCGAGATACATCAGGAACAGGATGAAGACGGAGGTCAGGCGCGCGTCCCAGACCCAATAGGTGCCCCACATCGGCTTGCCCCAGAGCGAGCCGGTGACGAGCGCGATCAGGGTGAAGGCGGCGCCGAGCGGAGCGGCCGTCTTGCCGGCGACATCGGCTAGCGGATGGCGCCAGACGAGCGTGCCGATCGCCGACACGCTCATGATCGTGTAGCACATCATCGAGAGCCAGGCGGCCGGAACGTGAATATACATGATGCGGACGGTATCGCCCTGCTGGTAATCGCCTTCGGTCGAGAAGGACAGATAGAGGCCGATCGCGAAAAGTGCGGCCGAAATCAGCGCCAGCCAGGGAATGAGGCGCGCCGAAAAGGCCAGAAACCGCGTGGGGTTGGCGAGGTCGGAAAATCGGCTGATCGCAGGGCTGATATCGCTCATGCGATTTGTTTAACCCGATATGGCTTTTCCGGCAATCGACCGCATCGTCTCAGATCGACGAAACAGTATCTCCCAGAGCGTGATGCCGAAAAGTGTCAGGGAATTTCGGACGACATCACGCTCTACTTCTTTGATTTTAGGGCGGATTCAGATTTTAGGTCGATTCGACCTAAATCATCCGGCTCCAGCGATCAATCAGTCGTGTTCCGCAAAGCAAGGGCGGCGGCGGCCGGACCGATGACGGCGAAGAACAAGGTGAGCGCGATCAGGATCAGGAAGGGCGGCAGGAAGGGTTGCGGTCCCTCGACTGCAGCATAGGTGGCGCTGACGCCGAAGATCAGCACGGGAATGGTGAGCGGCAGCACTAAGATCGATACCAGCAGCCCGCCGCGCGGCAGCGCCACGGCGACGGCGGCACCCACCGCGCCGATGAAGGTGATCGCCGGCGAGCCGACAAGCAGGGTCAGGGCCGTCGCGCCGATCGCCGTCTCGTTCATATTCATAAAGAGACCGAGCAGCGGCGAGGCGATAACGAGCGGCAGGCCAGTCGCCATCCAATGCGCCGTGCATTTGATGAAAACCGTCAGCACCAGCGGCGTTTCCTGCATGACGAGCAGATCGAGCGAACCGTCGTCACGCTCGGCCTGGAACAGGCGGTCGAGGCCGAGGAGGCTCGCGAGCAGGGCGCCGATCCAGACGATGGCCGGGCCGATGCGCGAGAGAAGCTTGAGGTCCGGACCGACGCCGAAGGGAATGACGGCGACGACGGTGAGGAAGAAGAGGATGCCGATCAACGCTCCGCCACCGGCGCGCACCGAAAGTCTGAGGTCGCGGAGAAAGAGGGCGGTCATGACGAGGCACCAATCTCCTTCTCCCCTTGGGGAGAAGGTGGCCCGAAGAGCCGGATGAAGGGGCGTTTACTCAAGAAAGAACCGATACTTCGCTTATGCTTCAGATGATTGTCGCTCCGCTCCTCACCCCCTTCTGTCCCTGTCGGGACATCTCCCCCACAAGGGGGGAGATTGGTAACTTGTGGCGCGCGCAAGCCCCGATCCAAGATCGAATCTGCGGAGACAGAGCTCATCGACTTTGTAAGCTGGTGCGGCAAACTCCAAACGATCTCCCCCCTTGTGGGGGAGATGTCCCAAAGGGACAGAGGGGGGTAGCGAAGGTTCGGCAAACTCAGCATCATCGAACTCATTCCCACACCCCCTCACTCACCCCGGCAAACCCCGTCATCCGCATCTCCCGCGCGTTCTCCAACCCTAGTGGCTGATGCGTAGCCGCAAGAACGATGCCGCCATTCTTCTGATGGGCGGTGATCAGCTCCGCAAACAGCTGATCGGCCGAGCTGTCGAGCGCTGCTGTCGGCTCGTCGAGGATCCAGATGGGGCGGTGGGCGACCAAAAGTTTTGCGAAGGCGATTCGGCGCTGCTGGCCGGCGGAGAGGTAGCCGAAGGGCAGATGGGGGATGCCGGCGAGCCCGACAGCATCGGTCGCTTCATCGACATTCAGGCCGAAGCCGCCCGCCATGTCGCCGAGGAAAGTTTTCCAGAAGATCAGGTTTTCGGCTACGGTCAGCTCGGATTTCATCGCGTTGCGGTGACCGAGATAGTGGCTGGCTTCGCCTGCTAGCCGGCCCGATTCGCCATCTTTTCCGGTGAATTTGACACTGCCCTTTTCCTGCCTGAGAAGGCCGGCCACGACACGCAAAAGCGTCGACTTTCCGGAGCCGTTACGCCCGGTCAGAATCAGAGCGTCGCCATCGGTCAAGTCAAAGGAAACATTCGAGAAAATCAGATCTTCGCCACGCCTTGCCGCCAGATTTTCAGCGCATAGATGCATTCGCTCAGGCTTTCCCCGTTATCGTTGCCGCAATGCGCAAAAAATTGTCCAAATTTGCGCTTTGCCACTCTGGCAAGTCTTTACGAAATTATCTATAAGACCTGCAACCACGCCAGCGGTCGGCGTGAATTTCATCCTTGCGCCGAACATAAGGTTTTCTGCCTTACGTGCGGACAGCGGAAATGGCCGCACCCGCATCCTGATGTGCATAAAGTGCATAGGCGTTCGCACGACTGTGTTGGCTATCAGAAACGGGGTATCTCGTGTCTAAATCTCTTGACAGTTTCAATTGTCGTTCCACGCTGACCGTGGGCGGGAAAGACTATGTCTATTTCAGCCTGCCCAAGGCTGAAGCCAATGGTCTGCCCGGTGTTTCCAAGCTGCCTTACTCGATGAAGGTGCTTCTGGAAAACCTGCTGCGTTTTGAAGACGGGCAGTCGGTCACCAAGGACCATATCCTTGCCGTCGCCGAATGGCTGACCAACAAGGGCACCGTCGAGAACGAAATCGCCTATCGCCCGGCGCGCGTGCTGATGCAGGACTTCACCGGCGTTCCGGCCGTTGTCGACCTTGCCGCCATGCGCGACGCGATGGTGTCGCTCGGCGGCGATCCGGAAAAGATCAATCCGCTCGTTCCCGTCGATCTCGTCATCGACCACTCCGTCATCGTCGACGAATTCGGCACGCCGCAGGCCTTTGCCCGCAACGTCGAGCTGGAATATGAGCGCAACGGCGAGCGCTACCGCTTCCTGAAGTGGGGCCAGCAGGCCTTCAAAAACTTCCGCGTTGTTCCCCCCGGCACCGGCATCTGTCATCAGGTCAACCTCGAATATCTCGGCCAGACCGTCTGGACGAAGGAAGAGGACGGCGAAACGATCGCTTATCCGGACACCTGCGTCGGCACCGATTCGCACACGACCATGATCAACGGCCTCGGCGTTCTCGGCTGGGGTGTCGGGGGTATCGAAGCCGAAGCCGCCATGCTCGGCCAGCCGGTCTCCATGCTGCTGCCTGAGGTCATCGGCTTCAAGCTCACCGGCAAGCTCAAGGAAGGCGTCACCGCGACCGACCTCGTGCTGACCGTCGTGCAGATGCTGCGCAAGAAGGGCGTCGTTTCCAAGTTCGTCGAATTCTTCGGCCCCGGCCTCGACAACATGCCGCTCGCCGACCGCGCCACCATCGGCAACATGGGTCCGGAATATGGTGCGACCTGCGGCTTCTTCCCGGTCGATAAGGAAACGCTGAACTACCTCAACATGTCCGGCCGCGCTAAGGACCGTATCGCTCTCGTCGAAGCCTACTCGAAGGCTCAAGGGATGTGGCGCGACAATGACGGTTCCGACCTCGTCTTCACCGACAGGCTGGAACTCGACCTCAATGACGTCGTGCCGTCGATGGCCGGCCCGAAGCGTCCGGAAGGCCGTATCGCGCTGGAAAACATCGCTTCCGGCTTCGCGACCTCGCTGGACACCGAATACAAGAAGCCCGGCCAGCTCTCCAACCGCTATGCGGTCGAAGGGACGGATTTCGATATCGGTCATGGTGACGTCGCGATCGCCGCCATCACCTCCTGCACCAATACCTCCAACCCGTCGGTGCTGATCGCAGCCGGCCTTCTCGCCCGCAACGCGGTTGCCAAGGGTCTGAAGACCAAGCCGTGGGTCAAGACCTCGCTCGCACCGGGATCTCAGGTCGTTGGCGAATATCTTGCCAAGTCCGGCCTCCAGGCCGATCTCGACAAGCTTGGCTTCAACCTGGTCGGCTTCGGCTGCACCACCTGCATCGGCAATTCCGGCCCGCTGCCGGCGCCGATCTCGAAGACGATCAACGACAAGGGCCTGATCGTATCGGGCGTTCTCTCCGGTAACCGTAACTTCGAAGGCCGCATTTCGCCTGACGTCCAGGCGAACTACCTGGCGTCACCGCCGCTCGTCGTCGCCTATGCGCTCGCCGGTTCGGTGCAGCTCGACTTGACGAAGGAGCCGATCGGCGAAGACCAGAACGGCAAGCCTGTCTACCTGAAGGACATCTGGCCGACCTCGCAGGAAGTCCAGGAATTCATCCTGAAATACGTCACCCGCGAGCTCTACGAGAGCAAATATGCGGACGTCTTCAAGGGCGATGCCAACTGGCAGGCCGTGCAGGTTCCTCCGGGCCAGACCTACGCCTGGGACGACAACTCGACGTACGTCCAGAACCCGCCTTACTTCGTCGGCATGGGCAAGACCGGCGCCGGCATCTCCGACATCAAGGGTGCCCGCGTTCTCGGCCTCTTCGGCGACAAGATCACCACCGACCACATTTCCCCGGCCGGTTCGATCAAGGCTGCCTCGCCGGCCGGCTCCTACCTCATCGGTCATGGCGTCGGTGTTGCCGACTTCAACCAGTACGGCACGCGCCGCGGCAACCATGAAGTCATGATGCGCGGCACCTTCGCCAACATCCGCATCCGCAACCACATGCTCGGCCCGAACGGCAAGGAAGGTGGCTACACCATCCACTATCCGTCCAAGGAAGAGACCTCGATCTACGATGCGGCCATGCAGTACAAGGCGGAGGGCGTTCCGCTCGTCATCTTCGCCGGCGTCGAATACGGCAACGGCTCGTCGCGCGACTGGGCTGCCAAGGGCACCAACCTGCTCGGTGTGCGCGCCGTGATCGCCCAGTCCTTCGAGCGTATCCATCGCTCGAACCTGGTTGGCATGGGCGTCATCCCTTTCGTCTTCGAGGACGGCACCACCTGGGCCAGCCTCGAGCTGAAGGGTGACGAACTCGTCACGATCGAGGGCCTGGAACACATCAAGCCGCGTGAGCGCAAGATCGCCAAGATCACCTATGGCGACGGCACGGTAAAGGACGTTCCGATCATCTGCCGTATCGATACGCTGGATGAGGTTGTCTACGTCAACAATGGCGGCATCCTGCAGACCGTTCTGCGCGATCTCGCCGCCTGATCGGCGTCTCCGCTCCATCTCGTAGTTTTCACGCAATTCCTGGACGCCGCCGGAAAACTCTTCCGGCGGCGTCTTGTTTTTCACGGTGATGTGTACGGCGAGCCTTTGCCGGGCGTCAGCCTCACCCCATCGTGACTTTGCGTCATCGCGCTAAACCATTATCTCTTGTTTCAGATTTTTCGAGCTTGATGTGGGCTGAGTGGTCCCGAGGAGCGTGAATGGTTTGGGCGTCCGCATTCGTGGGCGGCGCCGAAATTTTACGAAAGAGGTAAAAGGGAAATGCGCCTTCGATTTTCGGTTCCACTTCTGGCAGGCATCGCGCTGGCAAGTTCGCTGCATGCGCAGGAGGCGTCGAAGATCAAGGGCGTCGTCGAGCTCTTCACCTCGCAGGGCTGTGCCTCTTGTCCCCCCGCGGACGCGGCGTTCCGCAAGCTGATCCGCCAGGGTGATGTCGTCGCGCTCGCCTATCATGTCGACTATTGGAACTATCTCGGCTGGAACGACACCATGGCGTCCAAGGACAACACGGCGCGCCAATATGCTTATGCCCGCACGATGGGGCGCAGCGGGGTCTATACGCCGCAGGCGATCGTCAATGGCAGGGCCCATATGAACGGCGCCGATCTCGACGCCATCAATGTCAAGCTCAATGACTTCCAGAGCCACGGCGAGGGGCTGATAGTTCCGGTCAATGCCGTTACCAAGGGCGACGAGCTTGAGATCAAGATCGGCGCCGGCGAGGGCAGGGCCAATGTGGTCGTCGTCTATTTCGACAAGGAGCAGATGGTGGCGCCGAAAGGCGGTGAAAACACCGGCCAGCAGATCGCCTATATGCATGCGGTCTCGGATGTCGAGACCGTGGGCATGTGGGATGGCAAGGCCATGAGCCTGGCGCTGCCCTCCACCGTGCTCGACAAGGCCGGCCGCAGAGGTCTTGCTGTTCTTCTGCAATCGTCGACGCCTTCGGGCGATCCAGCTGCCATCATCGGAGCAACGGTCCTCACGATCGGCTCCGACGGCTGAGCGGCATTTCTGTATTTCGACTTGTGCGGAAAAGATACCCTATTTCGGCTGGCACCGAAAAGGCTCGCTATTTTGGCTGGCGCCAAAAAGGCGAGGTGCCCGGCGAGGACGCATTCGGGGCTGGGGTTTAATCGATGCGCCCCGGCCGGGCCGTTTGACGCGGCGGCGCCAAACGGCGTCTATACTTCCTGTAAATTGGGCGTCGTTTTGTCTGAAATGCGGCGCCGCCGAGATGCTTTCGGGCGGCGTAAAAAAATTGTGAGCCCTCTGCCGTCTTGCAATTTGGTGCGGCTGAGGCAAACTGTCATTCTCCTGTCATGAGATAGCCCCTGGGGGATTGATGACTGATCAGCCGGATTTGCGACACGGCGAACACCGTTCCGCCGATACTAATTCCTCCGTCGTCGTCGATCTCAGGGAATACAAACAAAGCAAGGATCCGCTACCGGTGACCTTCCATCGCCGGGAGCTGGATGCGATTTTATGGATCTATGGCCGCATGGTCGGCGAGGGTGAGTGGCGCGACTATGCCATCGACCATTTGAAGGAGAAGGCGGTTTTTTCCGTCTTCAAGCGCTCCGGCGAGATGCCGCTCTTCCGCATCGAAAAGAATCCAAAGCTGGCGGCCAAGCAGGGCGCTTTTTCGGTCGTCAACATCAACGGCATGATCCTGAAGCGCGGCCATGACGTGCAGCAGGTTCTGAAGGTGTTCGACAAGCAGCTGAAGCTGGTGGATAAGTAGTTTCTCTTCATCGGCTCTATGTTGGCGGATAGGTGCCGTATCAGAGCTGCGGCATATCTGAAACCGATGCTACTCCCCAAACAACGTCCCCGGATAGACCGAAGGATCCGGATCGGTGCCATCTCCTTCGCCCAACGCCTTCTGCATCAGCATGGTGTCCAGCCATCGGCCATGCTTGTAGCCGGTGCCTTTCAACAGGCCGACTTCAGTGAAGCCCGCGGCGCGATGCACGGCGACGGAGGCGGGATGGGCGCCGCCGATGACGGCGATCATCTGGCGGAAGCCGAGCGTCACGCAGCGTTCGACGAGCGCATCGAGCAACAGCCTGCCGACGCCGCGCCCGCGGGCCTCGGGCGCCAGATAGATCGAATCCTCCACCATCCAGCGATAGGCCGGCCGTGTGCGGAACGATGAGGCATAGGCATAGCCGAGGAAGGTTCCGGCCTCATCTTCGGCGACGATATAGGGATAGGCCTTTTCCTGGATCGCCTGAAAACGCGCCGCCATCTCATCCTGGCTCGGCGGCGTGATCTCATAGCTTGCCGTGCCGTTGAGGACGGAGTCGCGATAGATTGCCGTGATGTGGGATAGGTCGTCTGTGGTCGCGCTGCGGAGGCTGATGGACATCTGCTTCTTGTTGCCTGATCTGCTAAAGCAATTCCAGGAAAACTGCATGGCAGTTTTCCGTCCGGAATTACGTAGAAACAAAAGGCTGGAGCATTTCCGCGATTCGAAGAAAAGCGGAAGCGTTCAGCTGTGATTGTCCGCTATCAAATCGCAGGGCTTGTCGCCAGGCAAATGAAAAAGGCGGCCGAAGCCGCCTTTCCGTTGCTCATTCATGCTGCGCGATTAACGGCGGTTGCCCATAAACTGCAGCAGGAACATGAACAGGTTGATGAAGTCCAGGTAGAGCGACAGGGCGCCCATGATGGCCTTGCGGCCGGCCACGGTGGCATCGTCGGCGGTGTAATACATTTCCTTGATCCGCTGCGTATCGTAGGCGGTCAGACCCGCGAAGATCAGCACGCCGATCACGGAGATTGCGAACTGCAGGGCGGACGAAGCCAGGAAGATGTTCACGAGCGTCGCGATGATCAGGCCGAAGAGACCCATCATCAGGAACGAGCCCATCGCGGACAGATCACGCTTCGTCGTATAGCCGAACAGCGACAGCGCGCCGAAGGACGCGGCGGTCACGAAGAAGGTCTGCACGACGCTCTGGCCGGTATAGATGATGAAGATCGACGACAGCGACAGGCCCACCAGCGCGGCATAGACCCAGAAGGTCGTCGTCGCGGCAGCCACGCTCATGCGGTTGATCCTGAAGCTCAGGAAGAAGACCATTGCCAGCGGAGCGAGGATGACAACCCACTTCAGCGGGCTGAGATAGATCGCCTGACCGAAGGCCGTGATCTGTCCGTTTGCAAAGGCGAGCGAGAAGGAGAGATAGGCGGCAACACCCGTGATCGCCAGACCCAGCGCCATCAGGTTATAGACCTTGAGCATGTAAGCTCGAAGGCCCTCGTCTATCATCGCACCGGATTGCGCGCCGCTCTGCGCCCGGTTTTGGTAATTGCGGAAGTCAGCCATGTTTTCCTCTTTCAAGCTCCGATGTGAGTACGGTGTCGGGTCTTTCAAGCCCAGGCGCCGCTGCGGAGCTCCAGCATGCCTGCACAGAATATGAGGCTTTCGAGCCTCATACACAAGGGTCAAGCGATCCGGCGCATGTTAAATCGGTGTAATATCGAGCCGTTTTGCCGGCTTCCGGTTGATCTCCGCGGCGAATCAGAGTTCGCGCAGAACGGGTGCCGCCTTCTGGCCGAGAATCCGCCAGGTACCGATCAGGCCGATGCCGACCGTCAGCACCAGGGCGATGATCAGCGTTGAGAAGGCGACGTCGGGCAGGAAGGCAGACGGCAGGCGCATGATGCGGCTGACGATATACCAGGCCGATGCCGCACCCGCGATCAGCGCGAAGATGGCGGTTGCCGCGCCGAGGATCAGATATTCGTAGCTGAAGGCGCGAATGAGCGTGGCACGCGTCGCGCCGAGTGTCTTGAGGATGACAGCGTCATGCGTGCGAGCGCGGTTGCCGGCCGCTAGCGCACCCGCCAATACCAGCACGGATGCGATGAGCGCGACCGAGGCGGCGGAGCGGATAGCGGCGGCGAGCTGTCCCACCAGCGTGTTGACGACATCCAGTGCATCCTTGACGCGGACGCTTGTTATGGTCGGATAGGCATTGGTGACCTTCCGGAGGATCGTGGCTTCCTGAGCGGAGGTGGCCGAAGTGTCGGTCAGCGTTGCCAGCCAGGCATGCGGGGCGCCCTTGAAGGTATTGGGCGAGAAGATCATCACGAAATTGATCGACAGCGATTGCCATTGCACCTTGCGGAAGCTGGCGATCTTGGCAGTGATGTTACGGCCAAGCACGTTGACGGTGACCTTGTCGCCGAGCTTCAGGCCCAGCGCCTTGCCCTCCTCGTCGGAAAAGGAGACCAGCGGCTCGCCGCCATAATCCTTGTCCCACCATTTGCCTTCCGTAATCGAGGCGTTTTCCGGCACGGTTTCGGCATAGGTGATGCCACGATCGCCGCGCAGCACCCATTGCCCGGCGGCCGGCACCCTCATTTTTGTGACATCTTCGCCGTTGAAGGCGACGATGCGGCCGCGCAGCATCGGCGCCTCGACGAGCTTGCCCTTCGGATCCTCGGCGAGCACGATCTTGCGGAAACCTTCCAGCTCCGGCCCCTGAATATCGACGAAGAAGAAGTTCGGCGCCTGCTCGCTCATACGACCGGTCAATTCGCGGCGCATATTACCGTCGATTAGGGTCAGCGTCACAAGCAGCGCCAGGCCGAGGCCGAGCGACAGCACGACGGACGAGGTGAGAGCGCCCGGTCGGTGGATATTGCCGATTGCCAGGCGCAAAGCGGGAGAGCGTACGCGCGGGCTGCGGCGGGCAAGCCAGGAGAGAGCGGCGGCAACGGCGCGCAGCACGACGAAACCCCCAGCGATCGAGACCACGAACACGACCGCGATGAAGCGATCATAGGCGGTGACGATCGCAAGCGCCGCAAGTGCCGCCATCAGCACGCCGGCGGCCAGCAGATAGGGCCAACCGGGCAGGCGGCGCGCTTCGAAGCCCTGTTCGCGGAAAAGCGCCGTCGCCGGCACTTCGCGGGCGTGGCCGAGCGGGGGAATGGCGAAGGCAAGCGTCGTCAGCAGGCCGAAGACGGCGGCGAGCGTCAGCGCGCCGGGATAAAGCCTCGGTGCGGTGGAAATCGGCAGGAATTCGGCTATGAATTGCGATGCGATCATGGGCGCAATGGCGCCGAGAACGAGGCCGACCGCGATGCCGGCGAGCGCAATGACGGCAATCTGAATGAGATAGATCAGCACCACGACGAAGGCCGGCGCGCCCAGACATTTGAAGGTGGCGATGGTCGTGCGCTTCGAATCGAGAAAGGCCCGCACGGCATTGGCGACGCCGACGCCGCCGACGATGAGAGCAGCCAGGCCGACGAGCGTCAGGAATTGCGAGAAACGCGTGACATTGTCGGCGAGCTGGGGAGCGGCGCGATCGCTGCTGCGGATCGACCAGCCTGCCTGCGGGAAGGTGGCATTGGCGCGGTCGCCGATATTGCGGATGCCGGCTGCGGGATGGTCCATGCGGATCCGGTATGCCTGTTCGACGAGGCTGCCTGTCGTAATCAGACCAGAGGCAATCAGGGCATCGCGGCTCGTCACCAGGCGCGGCGCAAAGCCGAATCCTTCGGAGACGGCATCCGGCTCGCTCTCGACAGTACCTGATATGCGCAGCTTGGTATTGCCCAGCAACAGATCGTCGCCGATCTTGAGGTTCAGGCGTTCGAGCAGAAGCGGGGCGACCACGGCGCCATAGGTGCCATCCTTGGCCGCCAGCAGGGTCGACAGTGGCTGGTCCGGCTCGGCCTCGAAGGTTCCGTAGAGCGGATAGGCATCATCGACGGCCTTGACCTCGACCAGCGCCTGATCGGAGCCGTCGGGCAGGCGCGCCATGGAGCGCAGTCCGGTGGAGCGGGAAACTTTCCCCAGGCTTTGGAGGTAGGCGAATTCCTCCGACGTTGCCTCGCGATTGCGCAGCTCAAAACGAGCATCGCCGGCCAGCAGTGATTGGCCCTGGGTCGCGATGGCGTCGGTGATCGAGCGGGAAACGGAATTGACGGCGGCAATTGCGCCGGTGCCGAGCGCGATGCAGGCCAGGAAGATGTAGAAGCCGCCGAGGCCGCCGCGCAATTCGCGCAGGGCAAGGCGGAAGGCGAGCGGCAGGCGCAGTCCCGCCGTGCTCATGCAATCGCTGCCTGGCTGGTGCGCGTGCGCGTGCTGTCGTTCTCGATTTCGCCGGAGCGAACGCGGATCTGGCGCGAGCAGCGGGCGGCAAGCGCCGGATCGTGGGTGACGAGCAGCATGGTCGTGCCGCGCTCGGCCTGCTGGGCGAAGAGCAGGTCGGCGATCTGCCGTCCGGTATCGGTGTCGAGATTGCCTGTCGGTTCGTCGGCAATCAGGACGGCGGGCGAGGGTGCCAGCGCGCGGGCGATGGCGACGCGCTGCTGCTCGCCGCCGGAAAGCTGGCCGGGATAGTGACTGAGCCGTTCGCCCAGCCCCACCGCTTCCAGCTCCCGCCGGGCGATGTCGAAGGCATCGCGGACATTGGCAAGCTCCAGGGGCACGGCGACGTTTTCCATCGCCGTCATGTTGGCGATGAGATGGAAGGACTGGAACACGATACCGATATTGCGGCCGCGGAAATCCGCGATGCGGTCCTCGCTCAGGCTGTGCAGGGGCGTGTCGCGGATCAGGAGTTCGCCGCTGTCGAGCTTTTCGAGACCGGCCAGCACCATCAGCAGGGTCGACTTGCCGGAGCCGGATGGGCCGACGATGCCGACGGCCTCACCTTCCATAATGGTCAGGTCGATGCCCTTCAGCACATGGACCGAGGCGGCGGCAGTGCCGAGCGTCAAATCCGCCTTCTTCAGCTCGATGATGGTTTTTGCCAATGCGAACGCCCTATATATCGGAGAACATCAGAGATAATGGCGGGCACGACTGGCCCAAGCAGCGAATTTAGGAATTGGATCATGGGTTTTAAAGTTGCTGCGTTTCACTTCGCTGTCATCACTTTCGGTCTTTTGTTTGGCGCGGCAGGTGCTGCGGAAGCGCGGACGATCCAGCTGGTCGGCTTCGGCGACAGCCTGATGGCGGGTTACCAGCTTCCGCCCGGCGATGGTTTTCCCGCCAAGCTGGAGGCCGCGCTGAAGGCCAAGGGACTGGATCTGGCCGTCGCCGATGCCGGCGTCTCCGGCGATACGACCTCGGGCGGGCTCTCGCGCATCGACTGGTCGGTGCCTGATGGCACGGATGGCGTCATCCTTGAGCTCGGCGCCAACGACGCGTTGCGCGGCATTCCGCCAGAGCAGACGGAAAAGAACCTCGAGACGATGATCGAGCGGCTGAAGGGCAGAAAGATCCCGATCTTTCTCGTCGGCATGCTGGCTCCGCCGAACATGGGGCCTGACTACGCCGACAAATTCAATCCGATCTACAAGCGTCTTGCCGACAAATACCAGCTTGCGCTCTATCCGTTCTTCCTCGACGGCGTCGCCGCGCATGCGGATCTGCAGCTCGCCGATGGCATGCATCCGAACCCCAAGGGTGTGGATGTGATGGTCCAACATATGTTGCCGGCTGTTATCAGTTTTGTAGGGACGATTGACGCAGGTGCGAAATAGGTGCTTGCACCGACTGCAAATGCGTGATTCCCTAGTTGTACCTGCAAGAGATTCGGGGAGTGCTCGTCATGCCGAGACTTTTTACCGCCCTCGAAATTCCGCGCAATGCGGCCATGAGCCTGTCATTGTTGCGCGGTGGTCTCCCGGGAGCCAGGTGGATCGACGTCGAAAATTATCACATCACTTTGCGGTTCATCGGCGATGTCGATGGCCGCACGGCCGATGAGATCGTCGACCGCCTGGACCGGATAGACCGACCTGAATTCCAGCTTCGGCTGGAGGGCATCGGTTCCTTCGGCTCCAAGAAGCCGCACTCGGTATGGGCCGGCGTGTCGCAGACGCCGGACATGCACGCGCTGCAAGGCGAGATCGAGCGCATCTGCCAGCGCATCGGTCTGCAGCCCGATCCGCGCAAGTTTACGCCGCATGTGACGCTCGCGAGGCTGAAGTCCTCTCGGGTCGATGATGTCGTGCACTATCTCTCCGGTCGTGGCAACTTCTACACCGCGCCATTCACCGTGGGCCGTTTCGTGCTTCTGTCCTCGCGCGAATCGGTTGGCGGCGGTCCCTATCTCACCGAAGAGATATTCCCGCTTCACGAGCCGCGCAGCACGTTCCCGACCTTGGGCAACAATGCGCCGCAGCCGGCCAAGAGCATGGTGTAAACCGTCTCGAAATCCTCGCGGTCGCCGTAATAGGGATCGGGAATGTCCTTGTTGACGCCGAGCGCGAGGGTATTGAAAAGGTGCAGTTTGCCGAGCGCATCGGCGGGTGCCGACTTGCGCAAGTTCTTCAAATTGTCTTGATCCATTGCCAGGATAAGATCGAACCTGCCGAAATCGGCCGGTTCGATACGCCGGGCGTGCTGGCCTGAAATATCGATTCCGTGACCGGCCGCGACGGCAATCGAACGCCGATCCGGACGCTCGCCCTGATGCCAGCTGCCGGTGCCGGCCGAATCGATGTCGAATTCGTCCGAGCGACCGATCTCGCCCGCCAGGTGTCTGAATATGCCTTCGGCGAAGGGCGACCGGCAGATATTGCCGGCGCAGACGAAAAGAATCCTATGACGATCCATGGTATCGTTTCACCGCTAGAGGAGTAATTGCCATGAAATACGAAAAGCTGGATCGTGCCGCAATCGATGAAAATCTTGCGGAGCTTAGCGGCTGGGCGCTTGCGGACGACGGTCTTTCGATTTCGAAGACCTTCAAATTCCGCAATTTCGTCGAGGCCTTTGGCTTCATGACCGAAGCTGCGCTTGCCGCGGAAAAATTCAACCATCACCCGGAATGGTTCAACGTCTATTCCCGGGTCGAGGTGAAGCTGACGACGCATGACGTCGGCGGCCTGACCGACCATGACGTCAAACTGGCAAAGGCGATGGAGAAGGCGGCCGCGCGCCGTCTCGATTGAATCGCGGCAAGCGATCACCATATGTTTACCCGGCCCGGGCGACGGGCCTCGCTAGAGGTGAATGGAATGGATGACATCAAGTATGGGGAAATCCTGATGCCTGGTGACGAAGAGACCCAAAAAGAGCAGGAAAAATCGGTGCGCGGCAAATTCTGGCCGACCTTGCGGAAGGCGGCTCGCCATATTCCCTTTTCCCGCGACGTCGTGGCCGCCTTCTATTGTGCGTTCGACCCGCAGACGCCGACGCGAGTTCGCGGCATCCTGCTGGCGGCACTCGGCTATTTCGTCATGCCGGTCGACATTATCCCCGATTTCTTTGCCGTCATCGGCTTTTCCGACGATGTCGCGGTGCTGACGCTCGCTTTTAGCATGATCAGGGGCCATATCCGCCAGGAACATTACGATGCCGCCGACCGCGCGCTGGAGAACGAGCCTGAGGCCGCCGAGACGGCCTGATGCTCGTTTTGAGGCCCCGATCTGAATCCTCTCGGGTTTCCAGAGATTTATGAGACCTGCCTGATTTTAGCGAGGTCAAATTCTTGCCCGAATCTTTCTGTCTTAAATCGAACCTGCAGGGTGGTACTTCACCATCCGGGTTTTCCAATTCCTTCTGATGCGTTTCAAGCTTTGCGCGATAACTGGATTGAAATGGCACGGAGCCGGTGGCGGCAGCGCTCCGTTGACGGTTTGGTAACCTGAATAAAGTCAAAATAAGGCAGCTCACGAGCACAGGCGTGCCTCAATCGAATCGCCATGCGCTCTGGATCGCAAGAAATCGGCAGGAAACCATGTTTGTAAAAAGCTTCGCAATCGCCCTCTCGCTCGTTCTGGCCGGAACCGGCATCGCGTCCGCGCAGACCAAGAAGCAGAAGCAGACGCAGCAGCCACCGGCAGCGACAGCCGCAGCGCCGGCAGCTCCCACGCGCATCCAGCAGTTCGACGCCTGGGGCGCTTATTCCTACCAGTCGGCCGGCGGCAAGGTCTGCTACGTTCTCTCCGTGCCGACAGCGAAGGCGCCGACGTCGGGCATCGACCATGGCGACAATTTCTTCATTGTGTCGCAACGCCCGGGCCAGAATATTTCCTATGAGCCGCAGGCGATGATGGGTTATCCGCTCAAGGAGAATTCCAAGGTCGACGTCGTCATCGACAACAAGACCTTCGTGATGTTCACCAAGGACAAGGCCGCCTGGGTCGAAAACGCCGCGCAGGAGCCGGCCCTGGTTGCCGCACTGAAATCAGGCCATTCGCTGAAGGTCTCGGCGACCTCGAAGAAGGGCACGGCGACCTCCTACACCTATTCACTGAAGGGCGTCAGCGCTGCGCTCAAGCAGGTCGAAAACTGCAAGTAAGATCGAAGGCCGAGGGATCACGGAAACGTGATCGCGCTAATGCCGCGACCGTAGTAACAAGGCCGGTCAATTCGACCGGCCTTTTGCTTTTAGCGGCCAGACTTTCGCTTTTTAGGGAAAGGGATGACGCGAGCGGAAATTAATGCTAAAGGCCGCGCCAACAGCAGGTGTCCGGCAGACAGCTTGTCCCGCCACCGCATGAATCTTCAGATTTTCGTGCCTTGCCCGCATCCGCAGCTATCGCCAGCTTTTGCGGCATCGCCGATGTGAACCGTTGGAACGATCCCATGTCCGCCACCGATGTCATAACCCCCTCCAGGCTTAAGCCGATGCCCATGTCGCAGCCTGTGGAGCTTTCGCCGAAGCCGTCGCTGATCGGCCTGACGCGCGAAGAAATGGGCGCCGCCCTCAAGGAAAAGGGTGTCGCCGACAAGCAGATCAAGATGCGCGTCAGCCAGCTCTGGAACTGGATCTACGTGCGCGGCGTCTCCGATTTCGATGCCATGGCGAATGTCTCGAAGGACATGCGCGAAATGCTGAAGACGCATTTCACCATCGCGCGCCCCGAGATCGTCGAGGAACAGGTCTCCAATGACGGCACGCGCAAATGGCTGCTGCGTTTTCCGCCGCGCGGCGCCGGCCGCCCTGTCGAGATCGAGGCCGTCTATATTCCCGAAGAAGGCCGCGGCACCCTCTGCATTTCCAGCCAGGTCGGCTGTTCGCTCACCTGTTCCTTCTGTCATACCGGCACGCAGCGTTTGGTGCGCAACCTGACGGCGGAGGAAATCCTGTCGCAGCTGCTTCTGGCGCGCGACCGGCTCGGCGATTTCCCGGATCGTGAAGCACCGCAAGGCACGATCATGCCGGCTGAGGGACGCAAGGTCAGCAATATCGTCATGATGGGCATGGGCGAGCCGCTCTATAATTTCGACAGCGTCAAGACGGCGCTGCTGATTGCATCTGACGGAGACGGCCTTTCTCTTTCCAAGCGGCGCATTACGCTTTCGACCTCGGGTGTCGTTCCGGAAATCTATCGCACCGGTGACGAGATCGGCGTCATGCTGGCAATCTCGCTGCATGCGGTGCGCGACGATCTGCGCGACATGCTCGTGCCGATCAACAAGAAGTATCCGTTGAAGGAATTGATGGACGCCTGCCGTGCCTATCCCGGCCTGTCGAACGCCCGGCGCATCACCTTCGAATATGTGATGCTGAAGGGCGTCAACGACAGTCTGGAAGACGCGAAAGGCCTGATCCAGCTCCTGAAGGGCATTCCCGCCAAGATCAATTTGATCCCGTTCAATCCCTGGCCCGGCACGAACTACCAGTGTTCCGACTGGGAGCAGATCGAGAAGTTCGCCGATTTCATCAATTCGGCCGGCTATGCCTCGCCGATCCGCACGCCGCGCGGGCGCGACATTCTCGCCGCCTGCGGTCAGCTGAAGTCGGAGTCGGAGCGCATGCGCAAGACGGAGCGATTGGCTTTCGAAGCAATGATGATCGCCAACCACGGCGAGGATTGAGATCGATGCTTCTCGGACTGCGCAAGCCGATACGGCTCTTATGGGGCTATCTCGCCGCTTGCGTTCTGATGGGCTTCGTGCTGGCCTGCGCCGCCGCATGGACAGTGCCGGAGACCGCGGCGCCCGAGCTTTTCGTTCTCACCGTCGGGCTGACGAAGGTCGCCATGATCGTCAGCATCCTGCCGTCCCTGGTCGTCATCCCCATTCTCGAGTGGCGGCGGGTTCGCCGCTGGTACGGCTATGCGATCTACGGGGCCATTCTGTCTTCCGTGGCTTCCATCCTGATTTCCGGCGGCGTGGAAAGGCCGCAGACCCTCAATCTGATCACCATTGCGGTCTGCTTCGCCTTCCTGGGCACAGCCAGCGCCACCGTCTATTGGTGGATTGCCGGCCGGTTTGCGGGTCGCTGTCCGATGCTCAACGAGCCTGAGTGAAGAAGATCTTCATCGCGAAAATCGAAAAGACGCCGGCAAAGGTGTAGTCGAGGCCGCGCATCACGCCGCGGTTCCTCTGCAGCCATGACGACAGGCCGTCGGCAGCAAGAACGACGAGCATGTTCACCGGCATGCCGATGACGATGAAGAAGAAGCCGAGGAAGAGCAGCTTGTGCGTGACGGCCGGATCGCCTGCCGTGACGAACTGCGGCAGGAAGGTCATGAAGAAGATGATGACCTTCGGGTTCAGCAGATTGACCCAGAAGCCGGTTGAAATATTGGCAAGCGGCGTGCCCCTGATAGCATCGACCTTTTTGACCGACAGGCTGGAGCCGAAGCGGATCGCCTGGATCGCCAGCCACAGCAGATAGGCAGCGCCCCCGGTCTTGAGCATGGTGAAGGCAAGCGGAGAGGCCGTTATCAGCGCCGAAATGCCGAAGGCCACCAGGCAGGTGTGGACGATGACGCCGAGGCTGGTGCCAAGCACGACGAAGAGCGCCGGCTTCTTGCCCTGTGCGAGCGCGCGGCTGATCGACAACGTCATGTCGGGGCCGGGCGTCATGGCCAGCAACAGGCTCGCTGCCGCAAAGGCGAGGAGGGTCGGCAGGCTTGGTATGAAATCCATGATAGTCGCTCCGAAAGCCGGATTATGGTGCTTAGCGTTTTCTTATCCGGCTTTCGGGGGATTGCAAATCAATCCTTCTTTTCGAGGAAGGCCTTGAATTGATCGGCATAGTCTGGGTGCCAGCGCGACAGCGGTGGGCGGTTCTCGACGATATCGCCGGCTGCCCAGAGCATGCGGCGCTCATCCGTCGGGCGGGCGACATCGTTGTCGGGGCAGAGAATATAGAAATCGCCGCGCGTCAGGCTTTCCACCATGAACTCGACCGTCTGCTCCGGCGTCCAGGCGCCGGCGGGCTTTTCCCTGCGCTCACCTTTGGTAAGCCCGGTGAAGACGAAGCCAGGGATGAGAAGATGGGCCGATATCTTCGCGCCTTCGGTATTGCGCAGTTCGTGCTGCAGCGCTTCGGTGAAGACCTTCACGCCGGCCTTCGAGACATTGTAGGCGGGATTGCCTGGAGGCGTGGTGATGCCCTGCTTGGAGCCGGTGTTGATGATGACACCCGGTTCGCCATGCGCCAGCATGCCGGGTCCGAAGACGCGCGTGCCGTTGACGACGCCAAGCAGATTGACGCCGAGGATGGCGTCCCAACCGGCTTGCGCGCTGAAGATCGAGGTTTCCGGTCCGATGCCGGCATTGTTCATCAGCACATGCACCCGGCCGAAACGCTGCAGGACGGCACGCTCCAGCGCTTCCAACGAATCCTTGCTGGCGACATCGGTCTCGATGGCCATAACGTGCTCTTCGCCCGTGATCGTCTTGAGTTCGGCGCTGGCTTCCGCCAACCGGTCGCCGCCGAGATCGGCGATGACGACACTCATGCCGAGCGAAGCGAAATATTTCGCGGCGGCGAAGCCGATGCCGGAAGCGCCTCCGGTGATGACGGCAACATTGGATTTCTTGAAAATGTCTTGAATATCGGTCACGAGCGGCGCCCTCCTCAGGCATTGTTCGGTCGCCGCCGAATATGGTAGTTTCGGCAACCAAGTCAAACGGTCGGAGGTCGCGCCCGTGACAAAACATGTATCCGTAGAGATCGACGAGCAAATGGATGTGTTCATCGGCCAGCAGATCAGCCATGGCCAATATGGGTCTCCAAGCGAAGTCATCGCCGCCGCGCTCAAACTTCTGCGCCATCAGGCAGAGTTGGAGGCCATTGCCGACGCGATAAAAGAAGGTGAAGAGTCCGGCGAGCCGCAGGACTTCGACGGTGCCGAATTTCTCAAGGAGATGCATCGGAAATATGCCCGCTGAAAGTCGCGCATATAAAATTCTGCCGAAAGCGCGGTAGGATCTTGAGGCGATTTGGCGCTACACACAAGAGAGATGGCCCCTTCATCAGGCCGATGCCTATTACAACGAAATGGTTGAATGTTTCCCCGCACTGGCAAGCGGAATAAAACGCGGCCGCGCCATCGAAGGCCTCAAGTCCGAACATCTCGTCTCGACTTGCGGATCGCATTTCATCGTCTACAGAGACGATGAGCGTGTCGTCACAATCATCCGCATCCTGTATCGGCGGATGAATATCGGGGCTCATCTCTGACGCTGCCCCGCGAAACATCCCACTCGCACTTCCCCTTGCGCCTCACGATAATCTCGCTAAAAGTTCCGCGATACAGGTTTGCGGGCCTTTCCTTTGGCCCGCCTCGAAACGGAACTCATCATGGCATCACATAAAGACGTGAAGAAAGTCGTTCTCGCCTATTCAGGCGGTCTCGACACCTCGATTATCCTGAAGTGGCTGCAGACGGAGCTGGGTGCGGAAGTCGTGACCTTCACCGCCGATCTCGGCCAGGGCGAAGAGCTTGAGCCGGCGCGCAAGAAGGCCGAGCTGCTTGGCATCAAGGAAATCTATATCGAGGACGTGCGCGAGGAATTCGTGCGCGATTTCGTCTTTCCGATGTTCCGCGCCAACGCCGTCTATGAAGGCGTTTATCTCCTCGGCACGTCGATTGCCCGTCCGCTGATCTCCAAGCATCTGATCGAGATCGCCAAGAAGACCGGCGCCGATGCCATCGCGCACGGCGCGACCGGCAAGGGCAACGACCAGGTTCGTTTCGAACTGTCGGCCTATGCGCTGAACCCGGATATCAAGATCATTGCACCCTGGCGCGACTGGTCGTTCAAGAGCCGGACCGATCTGCTCGAATTCGCCGAAAAGCATCAGATCCCGGTTGCCAAGGACAAGAAGGGCGAAGCGCCTTTCTCCGTCGATGCCAACCTGCTGCACTCTTCTTCCGAAGGCAAAGTTCTGGAAGATCCGTCGCAGGAAGCGCCCGAATATGTGCATATGCGCACGATTTCGCCGGAAGCCGCTCCCGACAAGGCGACGATCATCAAGATCGGCTTCGAAAAGGGTGATGCCGTTTCGATCAACGGCCAGCGCCTGAGCCCGGCAACGCTGCTCGCGAAGCTGAACGAGTACGGCCGCGACAACGGCATCGGCCGCCTCGACCTCGTCGAAAACCGCTTCGTCGGCATGAAGTCGCGCGGCGTCTACGAAACGCCCGGCGGCACGATCCTGCTTGCGGCTCATCGCGCCATCGAATCCATCACGCTCGACCGCGGTGCCGCGCACCTCAAGGACGAGCTGATGCCGCGCTATGCCGAGCTGATCTATTACGGTTTCTGGTTCTCGCCGGAGCGCGAAATGCTGCAGGCGCTCATCGACAAGAGCCAGGAGCATGTCGAAGGCGAGGTGACGCTGAAGCTCTACAAGGGCAATGTCATGACCATCGGCCGCGAGAGCCCGAAGTCACTTTACTCCGACAAGCTCGTCACCTTCGAGGACGACCAGGGTGCCTACGACCAGAAGGACGCGGCCGGCTTCATCAAGCTGAATGCGCTGCGCCTGCGCACGCTCGCCAAGCGCAATCTATCGAAATAATCGATACCTTGCATGCTGAAGAGCCCGCTTCCGGTCGCCGGAGGCGGGCTTTCTTATATGGAAAGCGGCGCCCGGAGTTAATCGACCGGCCGTAATTCGCGTTCGATTTCAGCCGGCGCTTCGGCCTTCTGCAGATTGCTGCGGAAGGTACAGAGCGTGTCATGCAACTGAAGTTGAAGGTCTTTGTCGAAGCCTTGCGTCGCACTGCGTTCGACTTCGCAGACTTCTCTGTCGATCTGCTTCAGCTTGGCGTCGGCCGATTCCGAAAGCACGATCCGCTTGGCGCGGCGATCGAGTGGGTCTGGCTGGCGTTCGATCAAGCCGCGCGCCTGCAGCTTGTCCAGAAAGGCGCTGACCGTCATCGGCTCCAGCCCCATCCGGGAGGCGATGTCGAGCTGGCGACTGCCATTGATGGCGGCGACCTGCATCAGCGTCCGTGCTTCGCCCGCCGTCAGTCCAAGCCCGGCGACAAGAATGCGTCGCTCAAAGGCCGTCCTGATCAGTCGGGCGCAATCGCTCACAAGAAAGGCGAGCGAATCCGTATTAATCCTGCTGTTCATAAGCGCTTCCCTACCTACGCTCTTTAATTTTTAGGCCCCACTACGTTCTTATTGACTTCATCCCATGAACACAACGACTTCTTCTGCCAGAAAACGCGCTGCTGCTTGACCGGGTTCCGCAGATTGCTACTCTCGCGCGATTAACAGCGGGAACACCCATCATGACACAATCGCTTGTTGTCGGTGCCTTTCTGGCCGCGCTTTTCTATGTCCTCATTCCCGGCCCTGCATTTCTGGCGCTGCTCGGTATCGGCGCAGGGCAGGGGCGCAAGGCGGGCGCATTCTTCGTCAGCGGCCATCTGCTCGGCGATCTCGTCTGGTCCACGCTTGCATTGGTCGCCATTGTCGGCGCAAAGACCATCGGCACCTTCGTCTTCGATATGCTGGGATTGCTGTGTGGCTTCTATCTTGCCTGGATCGGCTGGAGCGCGGTGACCGCCAAGCCGAAGGGCGAAGGCAAATCGCTCGTCAATGTCGAGCGGCCCTTCCGCCGTGGCCTGATTTTCGGCGTCACCAATCCCAAGGGATATCCCGTGGCCCTGGCGACCTTCACGGCACTTGTCGCAGGCTCCGCCGGCGCGCTGACCTTCAGCGCGCTGCCGCTGCTGCTCGCCGTTTCCCTTGCCGGTTTCATCACTGCCGATCTCATCCTGATCAGCATTATCGGCGCCAGCGCCGTCCGGCGCTTCTATCGCGCGCATGAGCGGTTGATCGTGCGATGCTCGGGCGTGCTCTTCATGGGCTTCGCGGCCCAGGCGCTTTGGCACGCCACGCCCGGCCTGCTTGGCTGGCGCAAGGCCTGATCGCCCTCATTCAATTTGTTCAGCTCCGCGCCATACCAATTCGGCGGGAGTAGCCTTATATCGTGCTTCGATCAGATGCTGTCGAAAGGATGCCTTGCATGTCTTCCCTTACCGCCGTCAATCCTGCGCTCACCGAATGGACCGGACATCAGGGGCTGCCGCGTTTCGACGCAGTAAAGGATACGGATTTTGCCGCTGCCTTCGACGCGGCACTTGCTTCGCATGAAGCGGAGATCGACGCGATCGCCGGCAACAGCGAGGCGGTGACTTTCGCCAATACGGTGACGGCGCTGGAAATCGCCGGCGACGAGCTGTCGCGTATCTCGGCGCTTTTCTGGAACAAGGCCGGCGCCCATACGAACGAGACGATCCAGGCGCTGGAGCGCGAGATCGCGCCGAAGATGGCCCGGCATTATTCGAAGATCGGCACGAATGCGGCGCTCTTTGCCCGCCTTGATGCTCTTTGGGAGGGGCGCGAGGCTCTCGGGCTGACGCTTGAAGAAACCCGCGTGCTGGAGCGGCATTGGAAGGGCTTCGTCAAGTCGGGCGCCAAGCTGCCGAAGGCAGAGCAGGAGCGCCTGTCTGTCATCAACGAGACGCTCGCGGGCCTCGGCGCACAATTCGGCCAGAATGTGCTGGCGGATGAAAAGGATTGGGCACTGCTTCTGTCGGAGGAGGCCGATCTTGCGGGTCTTCCGGACTATTTGCGCGATGCGATGGCGGCGGCGGCGCGCGAACGCGGCGAAGAGGGCAAATATGCGGTCACCTTGTCACGCTCGATCATCGAGCCGTTCCTCACCTCGTCCGAACGACGCGATTTGCGCGAGCAGGCCTTCAACGCCTGGATCGCTCGCGGCGCTAATGGCGGCAAGACGGACAACCGCAAGATCGTTCGTGAAACGCTGGCGCTTCGGGCAGAGAAGGCGAAGCTGCTCGGCTACGCCAACTTCGCGGAACTGAAGCTCGACAACACCATGGCGAAGACGCCGACGGCCGTGAACGATCTGCTGATGACCGTATGGGCGAAAGCGGCCGCACGCGCTGCGGAAGAAGAAAAGGATATTGCCGGCTTGATCGCGGAGGAAGGCCGCAATCATGAGGTCATGCCCTGGGATTGGCGGCATTATGCCGAGAAGATCCGCACGCGGAAGTTCGATTTCTCCGAAACAGAGCTGAAGCCCTATCTGCAGCTGGAAAAGATCATCGCCGCCTGCTTCGATGTCGCCGGCCGCCTTTTCGGCATTCGGGCCGTCGAGCAGAAGGGCGTTCCCGCCTATCATCCCGATGTCCGTGTCTTCGAGATCCGCGACCGCTCCGACAAGCTCGTCGCCCTGTTTCTCGGCGACTATTTCGCGCGCAGCTCCAAGCGCTCCGGCGCATGGATGAGTTCGTTTCAGTCGCAGCACAAGCTGCCGCTGAAGAGCGGCGAAATCGGCGAGCTGCCGATCATCTACAATGTCTGCAACTTCGCCAAGCCGGCGAAGGGCAAGCCGGCGCTGCTGTCGCTTGACGACGCGCGCACGCTGTTCCACGAGTTCGGCCATGCGCTGCACGGAATGCTTTCCAATGTCACCTATCCCTCTGTTTCGGGCACCGGCGTTTCGCGCGATTTCGTAGAGTTGCCGTCGCAGCTCTACGAGCACTGGCTGACCGTGCCCGCCATCCTCAAGGAATATGCCGTCCACTACGAGACCGGCGAGCCGATCCCGCAGGCGCTGCTCGACAAGGTACTGGCCGCCCGCACCTTCAATGCCGGGTTCAATACGGTCGAATTCACCTCCTCGGCCCTAGTCGACATGGCATTCCACACTCGAGGTGTTGTCGACGACCCAATGGCGATGCAGGGGGAGGTGCTTGCCGAGATCGGCATGCCGAAATCGATCGTCATGCGCCACGCGACGCCGCACTTCCAGCATGTGTTTTCCGGCGACGGCTATTCGGCGGGCTACTATTCCTACATGTGGTCGGAAGTGCTCGACGCCGACGCCTTCGCCGCCTTCGAGGAAACCGGCGACGCCTTCAATTCCGACATGGCCGGGAAGCTCAAGTCCAATATCTATTCCGTCGGCGGTTCGATCGATCCGGAAGATGCCTACAAGGCCTTCCGCGGCAAGCTGCCGAGCCCGGATGCGATGCTGAGGAAGAAGGGGCTGGCGGCCTGATTCCCCACCTTGGGCGTGTTGCAAGGTCCGTCGTGGAAGGTCAACTTTCGCGATCGACTTTGCGACCGTGTTTGGTTCGGATCGGTTTTGCCTTGCAAATCAGGATTTGCGCAAAAGCACGGCTAACAGCTCGGCCAGCTGATCGGCTTGGGCGTCGTCCAGCTTATCGCCCAGGTGGCGTTGGAGCGCCGAGGCATAGACGGTCCATAGGCGGTTCCGCATCGCACTTCCCGCCTCGGTGATAACCACCCAGCGACCTCGTCCGTCCTCGGAAAATACTTCACGGCGAACAAAACCAGCCTTTTCCATCCGGTCGAGAAGACGGGAGAGATTATGCTGGGCGAGCAGCGTACGCTCCTCGATCTCATAGGGCCGCAATCTGCCGTCCGTGGTCCGCGACAGCTCCAGCAGCACGTCATACCAGCCAAGCGGCGGCATGTCGGCTGCCTTCAAGTCCTGCTCGATTGCCGCGAGGGTGATTTGCTGAGCACGCATGAGATGCACCCATGCTCGCGTGATGGCAGGGGAGGGCTTTGCTGGGGAGGCTTCTGAACAATCGGACATGGATGCAATTACATCTATATTGACGACCGTGGCAAGGCCAGATATAGATGCAATTACATCTACCTGAAACGAAGCCTCTGGAGATTTGACCATGTCCGATGGAAAGCTGATTCTCGTCAGCCACTACCTCTGCCCCTACGTTCAGCGGGCGGCCATCACACTTGCTGAAAAGGCCGTGCCATTTGAGATTCGCTATGTCGATCTGTCGGCAAAGCCCGGCTGGTTTCTTGCCATTTCTCCGCTCGGTAAGGTGCCCCTCCTGATCGTGCGGCAGGGCGACGGGTCAGAAACGGTATTGTTCGAAAGCGCGGTGATCTGCGAATATCTCGAGGAAACACAGTCTGGCGCTCGGCTCCACCCGGCCGATCCGCTTGCACGTGCCCGCCATCGCGGCTGGATCGAGTTTGGCTCCTCGATCCTTTCGGACTTGTGGGGGTTCGAGACTGCGAAGGACGAGGAGACCTATGAGGTCAAGCGCAAGGCGCTCATCGAGAAGTTCAATCGTGTCGAAGGCGAGCTGAACGACGGGCCGTTTTTCGCCGGTAAGGCGTTCAGCCTGGTTGATGCGGTCTTCGCACCCGTCTTTCGTTATTTCGAAGTGTTCGACACCATCACACCGACGGGAATATTCGATGCGTTGCCGCGTGCCATGGCATGGCGCGGGGAATTGGCTTTGCGGCAAAGCGTGCGAGATGCGGTGACGCAGGACTACTCCGATCGCCTCAAGGCTTTCCTGGTGAATCATGATGCATGGCTGCTGAAGCGGGCTGCGTGACGAGGGCACAAAAATCCCGGTCGAGGCGCTGCATGCAGCTTATATTGCCTGCATGGCGGCGCGGAGGCTTTGCTGTCGGCCAGCACGAGATTGGTGTGTTCGGGGGCGTGAGGGCAAGCTTTCAGCCCCTTTCTTGCCTCCCCCCTTTCGCAATCGCGAAAAAAAGGCTATGAGCGCGCCAAATGCAATTGGCGTGTTTCCTAGACACTGCGCCCCAGCCTCAGAGATTAAGACATATGGCACTTCGCAACATCGCGATCATCGCGCACGTTGACCATGGGAAAACCACCCTCGTCGACGAGCTTCTGAAGCAGTCCGGCTCCTTCCGCGAGAACCAGCGCACCGTTGAGCGCATGATGGATTCGAACGATCTGGAAAAAGAGCGTGGCATTACCATTCTCGCCAAGGCGACTTCGGTCGTCTGGAAGGGCACGCGCATCAACATCGTCGATACGCCCGGCCACGCCGACTTCGGCGGCGAAGTCGAGCGTATCCTTTCGATGGTGGATGGCGCGATCGTGCTGGTCGATTCCTCGGAAGGCCCGATGCCGCAGACCAAGTTCGTCGTCGGCAAGGCGCTGAAGGTCGGCCTTCGCCCGATCGTCGCGATCAACAAGATCGACCGTCCGGACGCTCGCCACGAAGAAGTCATCAACGAAGTCTTCGATCTATTCGCAGCGCTCGACGCTACCGACGAGCAGCTCGATTTCCCGATCCTTTACGGCTCGGGCCGCGCCGGCTGGATGAACTATTCACCGGAAGGCCCTGTTGAAGAGGGCCTTGGCCCGCTTCTCGATCTCGTGCTGAAGCATGTGCCGGAGCCGAGTGTCGGCGAAGAAGACGGTGCGTTCCGCATGATCGGCACGCTTCTTGAATCCAATCCCTTCCTCGGCCGCCTCATCACTGGCCGCATTCATTCCGGCTCGATCAAGCCGAACCAGGCCGTCAAGGTTCTAGGCCAGGATGGCAAGCCGATCGAAACCGGCCGTATTTCCAAGATCCTCGCCTTCCGCGGCATCGAGCGCACGCCGATCGAGGAAGCCCATGCAGGCGATATCGTCGCTATCGCCGGCCTGTCCAAGGGTACGGTTGCCGACACATTCTGCGATCCATCCGTTACCGAGGCGCTGCATGCCCAGCCGATCGATCCGCCGACCGTCACCATGTCCTTTATCGTTAACGACAGCCCGCTGGCTGGCACCGAAGGCGACAAGGTTACCTCGCGCGTCATTCGCGACCGCCTGTTCAAGGAGGCCGAAGGCAACGTCGCGCTGAAGATCGAAGAAGCCGAAGGCAAGGATTCGTTCTACGTTTCCGGCCGCGGCGAATTGCAGCTCGCCGTTCTGATCGAAACCATGCGCCGCGAGGGCTTCGAGCTTGCCGTGTCGCGTCCGCGCGTCGTCATGCACAAGGACGAAGCCACCGGCCAGATGTTGGAGCCGATCGAAGAAGTCGTCATCGACGTCGACGAAGAGCATTCCGGTGTCGTCGTGCAGAAGATGTCCGAGCGCAAGGCCGAAATGGTCGAGCTTCGTCCGTCCGGCGGCAATCGCCTGCGCCTGAAATTCTTTGCGCCGACGCGCGGTCTCATCGGCTATCAGTCGGAACTGCTGACTGATACGCGCGGCACCGCCATCATGAACCGTCTGTTCCACGACTATCAGCCCTATAAGGGCGCGATCGGCGGCCGCACCAACGGCGTCCTGCTCTCCAACGCTTCCGGCGAAGCCGTCGCCTACGCGATGTTCAACCTGGAAGACCGCGGTCCGATGATCATCGAACCGGGTGAGAAAGTCTATGCCGGCATGATCATCGGCATTCATTCCCGCGACAACGACCTCGAAGTCAACGTGCTCAAGGGTAAGCAGCTGACCAACATCCGCGCCGCCGGCAAGGATGAAGCTGTGAAGCTGACGCCGCCGATCCGCATGACGCTCGACCGCGCGCTTTCCTGGATCCAGGACGACGAGCTGATGGAAGTCACGCCGAAGTCGATCCGCCTGCGCAAGATGTATCTCGACCCGAACGAGCGTAAGCGCTTCGAAAAGGCGCGTACTGCCTAACGGCAAGGCCTGCACTGCTTCGAATCATCAGACCCCGGCCATCATGCCGGGGTTTTATTTTGCGTGTTCGATTTTTGAGCCCTTGTCCTAAAGGTTAAAAAGTCGTTAATTTTCGTTAATGATCCACGGATAAAGCCTGTGGGCAAGTTCGCCATCTTTATGAATGAGGATGGTTAATTCGCATTGGTAAGACCAGAGTAGACGTTATGAAGACGTTGTCGATTGATGTTCGGCGGGCAGAACCCCATGATGCCCGGGCCATTTCGGAGGTGCACCGCCAGTCGTGGCAGTACACCTATGCCGGCATCATTCCGCATCGCGCCCTCGGCCAGATGATCGAGCGTCGCGGCGAAAACTGGTGGCGCAAGGCGACCAGCGGTCCGGCAACGCTCTTGGTTCTGGACGTCGCCGGCGAGATCGCGGGCTATGCCACGCTCGGCCTCAACCGGGCTCGTGCGCTGCCGCAGGAAGGCGAAATCTACGAACTCTACCTGCGCCCGCAATATCAGGGGCTGGGCCTGGGGCGCATGCTTTTCGGCGAAGCACGGCGGCTGCTGAAGTCGCTCGGCTGCAAGGGGCTGGTCGTCTGGTGCCTCGAGGAAAATGACAATGCCTACCGCTTCTATCGTGGGCAGGGCGGCGCGGATTTCTGCGAAGGCATCGAAACCTTCGATCACAGGCAGCTGAGAAAGATCGGTTTCGTCTGGCCTTGAGCGGCACCTACAGCGCCGCGCGCCATATATGACGCGCAAAAGGTCGCTATGGCGCTTTAAATTATGCAGCAAATCCGCCTCTTTCCCGATGCGTTGTTGCGTTGCGGGATGAATCCTATTATTTGGCTGGCGGCAACCATCCTTATCTAGGGGACAAGTATGCGTATCGACGCGATTTCCATTGGCAAGAACCCGCCCGAAGACATCAACGTCATCGTTGAAGTGCCGGTCGGCGGTCATCCGATCAAGTACGAAATGGACAAGGAGGCCGGCACGCTGGTCGTCGACCGTTTCCTCTATACGCCGATGACCTATCCGGGCAATTACGGCTTCGTTCCGCACACGCTCTCCGACGACGGCGATCCGATCGACGTTCTGATCGCAAACACCCGTCCGCTGGTGCCGGGCTGCGTCATCAATGTCCGCCCGATCGGCGTGCTGATGATGGAGGACAATTCCGGCAAGGACGAGAAGATCATCGCCGTTCCCTCGCCGAAGCTGACGATGCGCTATGACAAGGTCAAGGAATATACCGACCTGCCCGAGATCACGGTGAAGCAGATCGAGCATTTCTTCGAGCACTACAAGGATCTCGAGCCCGGCAAGTGGGTCAAGATCTTCGGCTGGAAGGGCTCGAAGGAAGCCGGCGAGCTCATTCTCGAAGCGATCGAACGCGCCAAGAACACCAAGGCCTGATCAGCGGCCTTCGGTTACGGCGCAAAGCCTTCCTATCAGATCCTCCGGTTCGCCCTCGATCCGGAGGATTTTTTTGCGCGCTGTGTCGCCACCGACCAAGGCGAGTGAAGATTTGGGGATGCCGAGGCTTTTGGCAAGCAGCACGATCAGTGCCTTGTTGGCCTTGCCCTTTTCCGGCGCGACCGAGACGCGCGCCTTCAAATAGCAATCGCCGTCGCTGCCGGTTTCCAGTCCATCGATCGCGTCACGCCCGCCATTGGGCGTAAGCCGCACGGAAAGCCGGAGATGATCCGGGAAAGCCTGCCAGGGTTTGTTCACCTCAGGAACAAGGGGACGATCGAATTCCACATCAGCGAGCGGATGAAGAAGATGATCAGCAGCAGGATGACCGGCGAGATGTCGATGCCGCCGAGATCCGGCAGGATGCGGCGGATCGGGCGCAGGGCAGGCTCGGTGACAGCATAGAGGAAGTTGCCGACGGAATTGACGAACTGATTGCTCGAGTTGATGACGTTGAATGCATGGAGCCAAGAAAAGATGGCGCTGGCGATCAATATCCAGGTGTAAAGATTCAAAGCAAGATCAATGGTTTGAAATAAGGCGAGCATATCCGTCTCCAAATTCGCGGTTGACAGACATGTAGACATTGGCGACTAAACGGGCAAGTCCCATGCTCCGAAGCATGTTGAATCATGTTTAAAATGGCTGGCGACGGCGTTTACGCCGGCCTTCGCGTCGGAAAGTCTCGTTCCATGTCATTTGCCGCCAGCGGAGACCGGTTTGCCGCCTTCAGGCACGTCGCCTATACCTACTTCTTCTTCGCGCGGTTTCTGACGGCCTTCGCCACCCAGATCGTCAGTGTATCGGTCGGCTGGCAGATGTACGACCGCACCGGCAATCCCGTTTATCTCGGCCTGATCGGCCTCGTGCAGTTCTTGCCCTCCCTGCTCTTGATCCTTGTCACCGGCACGGTGGCCGATCGCTACAACAGGCGAAGGGTTGCCGCGATCTGCATCTTCGTCGGTATGCTCTGCACCGCGGCGCTGCTCTTCCTGACCGTCACAGGCACCTTTGCACCCCTGTTCGTCTTCATGATCCTCGCCGTCTTCGGCGTCGAACGTGCCTTCATGACGCCGGCAATGCAGTCGCTCGCTCCCAATCTCATTCCGCCGCAGGATCTGTCGAATGCGGTGACGTGGAATTCGATGTCCTGGGATGCGGCCGCCATTCTCGGACCCGTCGCGGGCGGCCTGCTCTATGGCGTCAGTGCCGGCGCGTCCTATACCGTCGCCGTCGTTTTCCTGGCCGCCGGCTCGATACTGACCTATCTCATCCCGAAACCGCAACAGCGTGCGGCGCATCAGTCGAAAAGCATGAACGAGATCCTTGCCGGCTTCCGCTTCATCTGGTCGGAAAAAGTGGTGCTTGGCGCGGTCTCGCTCGATCTCTTTGCCGTGCTGCTCGGGGGTGCTGTGGCGCTGATGCCGGTCTATGCGCGCGATATCCTGACGCTTGGACCCTGGGGACTCGGTCTCCTGCGCGCGGCGCCGAGCTTCGGCGCGATCGCCATGGGCCTGTTTCTGGCGACCTATCCCATCCGGCATCGCGCCGGCCTCTATATGTTTGCCGGCGTCGCCATGTTTGGTGTGGGCACGCTGGTCTTTGGCATCTCCTACACGCCATGGCTGTCGATAACGGCGCTTGCCGTCATGGGCGCGTCCGACCTGATCTCGGTCTATGTGCGCGAAACGCTGATTACGCTCTGGACGCCCGATCACGTTCGCGGCCGCGTCAATGCCGTCAACATGGTCTTCGTGGGCGCGTCGAACGAACTCGGCGAATTCCGCGCCGGCACCATGGCACATTATTTCGGCGCGATCCCCGCCGTCGTCATCGGCGGTATCGGCACGCTTGCGGTTGTCGTGCTCTGGGCCACGGGTTTCCCGCAGCTTCGCCAGATCGACAATCTCAACGCGCCCGACCGCGAGGGCGAGCCGCAGCCGGTTTGAGGAGCGCCATGACAAGGCAGCCGGATCGATACCGTTCGTTTTCGGCGCTTGGCGAGCATGAGACCGAGGGGGTCGACTATCGCATCCGCATCGAGGATCGGTCGTCGAATGTGGCCGTCATCGCTCCGCACGGCGGCGTCATAGAGCCGGCGACGTCGCAGATCGCTCTTGCGATCGCTGGTGCGAGCCTTTCCCTCTACTGCTTCGAAGGACTTGACGCGGTGAGGCTCCATCACGAGCTGCATGTCACCTCCGACAACTTCGACGAGCCAGCGGCCGGCAGCCTTTTGACCAAGTCATCGGTCGTCGTCGCCATCCATGGCCGGGCGGATCGGGACGATCCGGAGACGAGCTGGGTCGGTGGCCTCGAGCTCTCGTTGCGTAATCGGATTGCGGAGGCATTATGCCGGAATGGTTTTGCTGCGGTCGTAAGAGCGAAAGGGGAGGCGCTCGCCGGAACGTCCGCCGGCAATATCTGCAATCGCGGCAAGCGGCGTGCCGGCGTGCAGATCGAGATCCCGAGAGGCGTGAGAGATGCCCTCATGGCGGATGCGGAAAAGCTGAAGCGGTATGCGGGAGCGGTTCGCCAGGCGATCGATGAATTCGACTATGCGCTTTCGTCAGGCGAGGATCTTTAGGCCGCCATCGCCTGCTTGCCCTCGAAGACGAGATCGAGGAATTCCGACAGCCAGGCCTTGAGCGCGGCGTCGAAGATCATGCGGCCTTCCAGATGCTCGCGGCCCTGCTGGGCGTTCGGCATGCAGAAGCGATGTTCGCCGTGCACGACCCAGCGCTGCATCATGGCGCGGGTGAGTTCGGCATGGAATTGCAGGCCCCAGGCATTGGCACCATAGCGATAGGCCTGGTTGGGATAGGTCTCGGCCGTTGCCAGCAGGTCGGCGCCATGCGGCAGCTCGAAGCCTTCGCGATGAAAATGATAGACCATCTGCGGCCAGCGCATCAGCAGGCGGCCCTTTTCCGTCGGCTGCAGAGCATACCAGCCGATTTCGGTCTTGCCGTCGTCGCGGGCCTTGACCTTGGCGCCGAGATGGCGGGCGAGCAGTTGCGCGCCGAGGCAGATGCCGAGATAGGGGCGGTTCTCCTTGAGGGGAACCTTCAGCCAATCGGTCTCGGCCCTGATGAACTCATCCGGGTCGTTGGCGCTCATCGGGCCGCCGAAGACCACGGCGCCGGCATGGGCCTCAAGTGTGGAAGGCAGCAGATCGCCGAGGACCGGGTGGCGGATATCGAGATCGTAGCCTTTCTCCAGCAGCATCTGGCCGACGCGGCCGGGGCTGGAGCGCTCCTGATGCAAAACGATCAATATCGGCCGGCCGGCGCTCCTCGACGCTTCAATCATCATTGCCTGTCTCCACCCTGGAACCGGGTGCGCGTGCGGCTGCTTCCTGGCGCTTCATGATGCGCTCGCGGTCGGAAATGCCCATGAGGTCGGCGATGCGCCAGATGGCGTGGTCTTCCATCTCGCTGCGCTCGCCATCGGCATAGACGATATCCCAGAGTATGCCGAGCAATTCCAGCCGCTGGGTGCCGTCGAGATGACGCTTCAGATCCGAGGTGAAGCGATAATAATCGACGGCCTCGCTTTCGGCTTCCTTGCCGGCGGCGATCAGCGCGTCGAGCTGGCGGCCATCGAGACCATATTGGTCCTTCAGGAGCTTGCGCAGCCTTTTCTTCTCGCTGTTCTCGATCTTGCCGTCCGCCTCCATGACCTGGATGCAGAGCGCCGCGACCGCAACGCGCGGGTCATCGGGAGCAAAGCCGGATCTGGGGTGGTCCTGGGTCAGGTTATGAAGAAATTCCTGAAAGCGTTCAAACATCCGTTTCCATTCTCAAAGCAGGGCGAGCAAGGTGCTTGGGTCACCATGCTCCATCGTTTTGTCCTCACGCAATTCCAGACGCAGAACCGCTGCGCACTTTGCTGGAATTGCTCTAAAACAACTTGAGCCGTGTCTTGGGTTCCGGTTCAAGTTTGCGATCCTTGACGCCCGGATCGTCCGGCGCACCGCCGAAGAAAGGCCGCGGTTCCGCATCCTGCTGCGCCGGTTGCGGCGCTGCTCCGGGTGCGCCCGGCGCGGGCTTCGCCACGGCGGGCTCCAATTCCATGACATATGTATCGCGCGCCGGCGATGCAACTTTCGGTGAACTTGGCTTTTCCGCCGAGGTTGCGGAAGCAGCCTCGCGTACCGGTGGGAGCGACTTCAGCGCCGCATCCACCGAAACAGTCGAACCCTCTTCCACCGGCCCCTCGATCTGGCCAAAGGGCGCTTTCCATTCGAAGGCGTCGAGACGCCCTGTGACCGGCGACAGCGGCAGCCATTTTTCCGAGGCGAAACCATCGGCAACCCAGGCCGGATCGCGCGGTGCGCGCAATGCCTGCGCCATCCAATGCCGGACGCGGCCCTGATCGCCGGTTTCGGCTTCTTCAATATCGGCCAGAAGCAGGAAGGCGCCTTCGCGCGCATCGATCCGCGCGGCTGCTTCCGCCTTGGCGCGGGCCTTGCCGAAATCGCGGGCATCCATCGCCGCCTTCGCGGTCAGCAGCAGCGCTTCGACATTGTTCGGGCGGATGGCTTCCAGCCGTTCGGCGCGCTTCAGGCGGTCGGTGACGGAATCGCCGCTGCGGGCTCGTACATAGGCTCTGCCGATTTCGGGATGCGGATGTGCCTTCCAGACCTGCTCGAGGGTGGAGGCGGCCTTGCGCACCTTGTCCTCGCGGAAGAGCGCCTTGGCGGCGATCAGCGCCGCGGGCACGAAATCGTCCACGAGCTTGAGTGCCGCCAGCGCATCGTCGCGCGCGCCGGCCGGATCGCTCTCCAGCCTGTCGTCGGCGCGAGCCGTCAGCAGAACGGCGCGTTGACGGTTGGCCGTGGTCTTGTCGACGACATGGGCAGCCTTCTGCTGGTCCAGCAGCTTGATGGCATCGTCCCATCGGCCGGCCTGGCTGCGATATTCCAGTGTGGCCTGCGCCGCCCAGGGCAGGTAGGGGGCCTGATCGGCCGCCTTTTCGGCATATTGCCGCGCCGCTTCATGCGCGCCGAGGCGGTTGGCTTCGAGATAGAGGCCGCGCAGCCCGAGTTCGCGCGTTTCGGGGTCATTGGCCATCAGCTCGAATTTCTGCCGGGCCTCGTCATGCTTGCCTTCGATCAATGCTGCCTGCGCTTCAAGCAGATTGATGAGCGGTTCCTGATCGGCGCGAATGAGGCCGCGGGTACGGGCCGCCATCTTGCGGGCGAGCAGCGAATTGCCGGCGCCGGCGGCGATCAGGCCTGTCGAAAGCGCCTGATAGCCGCGATCGCGTTTGCGGGCGCGGAAATAGCGGGTGACGGAGTGCGGCGAAGTCCAGATCAGCCGCACGAACCACCAGAGGATCATCACGGCCGAGACAAGCGCGATGAGGATCGCGGCGGCGACGATCAGCTTGGTCTGGTAAAGCTGGCCTCCCCAAACCAATGACAGATCGCCGGGACGATCCGCCAGCCAGGAAAAACCATAGCCGAGAGCCAGGACGAGAATGGCGAAGATAAGCAGTCTGATCATTGCTGCGCTCCGTCCTTAGTTCTGTTTCCCGGTATTGGCGATCGCCTTTGACAAGGCGTCGCTCACCAGATCCTCGACGCGGATGCGGGCCTCCAGCGATTGCTTGAAGGCGGCGGAAGCCGATTTTGCCGCATCGGGCAAGCTGTTCCACTCGGTGACTGCGCCAGGCAGATCACCGTTCCGAACCTTGTCCTCGAAGCGGGCGGCGATGGCATCGATGCCGTCGCCGGGGACATTGCCGACTGGGCGAACCTGGACCAGCGATTTGGCGCCCGACATTAGGCGGCTGCTCCAGCTTTGGTTCGGATCGTCGGTCTGCGTCGTCGCAACGATTGCGGTTGCGACATCGGAAACCTGACGGATCAGGTCGGCGCGGGAGGGAACTCCGGTCTGGGCGAAGTTCTTGAGATCGGCGACGGCCGGATCATCCGGCGCGACGTTGGCGAAGGTGTCGAGCTCGGGCTGGAAGGGGCCGCCGCGATCGATCGCCGCCTTCAAGGCAGCCGCGGCGATGGCGCGGGCAACGGCGCTTTCCTGGCTCGGTCCGCTCAGCTTCTTTTCAGCGTCGTCGAGGCGCTTGCTGACCTCCGCATCGGAGGTGGCCTGGCTCTGGGTTGCCTTGCTGAGATCCGCCTTCAGCTGCTCGACTTCACCAGTCAGCGAGGCGATCTTCTGATTGGATGCCGTGCCCGCGGCTTCGCCCGATCCCGCCGTCGAGGTGCCATTGGCGGCACTCGTCTCAAGCGCCGCGACGCGGGCTGCAAGGGTCTCGTCAGGCTTGGCCGCCGGCGCGGCCGCGAGATTGGCGATGCTCTGCTTGAGGCCGTCGATCTCCGCATTCAATGCGACCATATCAGCGGAACTCTCCTTGGCGGCGCGGCCGCCGGGTAGGAGGCCGGCATATTGCAATGCGCCGGCGCCGATGAGGGCAATTAAGCCGCCGACGATGCCGGCTGCGATGAGGCCCGAGGTCGAGCCTTCGCGAGACTGCGGGCGTTCGAGGTGGGGTGAGCGTTCGGCATCGGAAGACGCAGGATTTTCCTGTCGTGCCATCGTCGCTTGAGGCTCTTCGGGCGCAGGAGCTGCGGCCGGCTCCTGAAATTCCTCGCGCAGCGGCTCCTTGTCCGTTTCGAGCGGCATTTCCACTTCATTGGCGGAGGAGGTGCCGATTTCATCGTGGCTGCTCTCCGTCACGTCTTCGGGAGCTGCGTCCTGCGCTGTTTTTTCGGCTTCCAGATCGATAGTGACCGGTTCGTCGTTGGGCTTCGAATGGTTAGGCGGTTTTCGCGATACCATGAGGTCCTCTTTATCATGCGCTGCAACGAAGTTAGACAGACAAGACGATTATGGAAAGGCCTTAGATCAAAATTGCGGCGTTACTCATGGGCCACAAGCGCCAGAAGTCGGTCTTCATTCGGCGTGTCGGCGATATCGGCCCGAAAATGTGTCCGCGCCGGAATAGCCTCGGCGATGGCCTCGCTCAGGCAGAGGAATCGGGTCTCGGCAAAGGCTTCGGAATTTTCCCGGATGAAGGGCAGGTCGAAAAAGCGCTGCGCCGTTTGATGGGAGTAAAGCAGAACGGCATCGGCGCGGGCGTCTGTAAAAAGTCGGCGAAGAACGGCACTATCGGGAGCGATGTCTCGCATCCGATAGCATTCCACGGTGAAGAACGGCAGGCGCAACTCCGTCAATCCGGCTTCGAAACCGGGCGCACGAGGGGAGCCGGCCAGGTAGAGGAGGGGGACCCCGCCAAGGCTGTTCGGATGGCCCGATATCAAGTCGGCAAGCTCGGCACCGCCACCTTCGGACATGGCGATATTGCTGAAGCCGAGATCAGCCGCCTCGTTGGCGGTCGCCTTTCCCACAGCAAAGAGGGAGCGACTGAGATGCGGCGCCAGATCGGGGCCTAGTGGTGCAAGCGCCCGGATTGCTTCGGCGCTGGTGACGGCGATGGCGCCCTGCGTGCTCAGGAGCGCGCGCCCCGCTTCTTCTGTATGGTGAACAGGCTCCGCGAGCGGCAGCAGGAAGGCTTCGTGCCCCATCTGCGTCAGTCGCCGCACAGTGCGTTCACCCGAATGCCGGGGGCGGGTGACGACGACGCGCATCTTTCGTCAGGTCCAGTCTTCGAAGAAGGTGCTGCCGGCCTCGGCGCGGATCGCCTGGCCGGCGTTGACGCCGAGCGCCTCGGCATCGCGGCGGTGACCTTCGATGGTGGTCGTGTGCACCTGCTTGCCATCCGGGGTGAGGATCATGCCGAAGAAACGCAGATGATCGCCTTCGCAAATTGCGTAGCCGGCTATCGGCGTGCGGCAGGAACCGTCAAGCGCGGCCAGGAAGGCGCGTTCGCAGGATACGGCGTCGAAGGTCAGCCCGTCATTGACGGCGGCGAGCAGGTCGTTCATCCTGATATCGTCGATCCGGCTCTCGATGGCAATCGCGCCTTGCGCGGGCGCGGGCGGAAATTCATCGGGGTCGAGAATATCGGTGATGACCTCGACCATGCCGAGCCGCTTCAGGCCGGCGAGCGCCAGCAAGGTCGCGTCGGCCTGTCCCTCTTCCAATTTGCGCAGGCGCGTCTGCACCGAGCCGCGAAAGGTAATGACGTTGATATCCGGCCGCAGGCGTCGGATCAGCGCCTGACGGCGCAGCGATGCCGAGCCGACGGTTGCGCCATGCGGCAGCTCGATCAATCTCGGCGCGGTGCGGCCGATGACGGAATCGCGAATGTCCTCGCGCGGCAGGTAGGCATTGAGCGCCAAGCCTTGCGGCAGCTTCGTCGCCATGTCCTTGGCCGAATGCACGGCGAAATCGAGCTCGCCCGAGGTCAGCTTCTCTTCCAGCTCTTCCGTGAACAGGCCCTTGCCCCCGATTGCCGCCAGCGAGCGGTCGGTGATGCGGTCGCCCTTGGTGGTGAGCACGACGATTTCGAACATCTCCTCCGGAAGGCCATGGGCCGCCATCAAGCGGTCGCGTGCTTCTCGCGCCTGGGCAAGCGCCAGCGGGCTGCCGCGCGTGCCGATCCGGAAAGGTTTTGTTTGCATCCGCTTTGATCCGTTGTTACCGACAGTTCCCGTAACCATATTTCCGCTTTACCGCAATCGACCTATAGGCAACGAACAATCTCAATGGCATCCGTTCTTCGTATTCTCGGCATCGAAACAAGCTGCGACGAAACCGCCGCGGCCATTGTCGAGCGCCGGGATGACGGCACGCCGACGGTCTGTTCCGATGTCGTCCTCAGCCAGTTGGACGAGCATAGCGCCTATGGCGGCGTCGTGCCGGAAATTGCCGCGCGGGCGCATGTCGAGGCGCTCGATACGCTGATCGACGAGGCATTGAAACGCGCCAATGTGTCGCTCTCAGACGTCGATGCCATTGCCGCCACGTCCGGCCCGGGCCTTATCGGCGGCCTGCTCGTCGGATTGATGACTGGCAAGGCGATCTCGCGCGCCACCGGCAAGCCATTATACGCCATCAACCATCTGGAAGGCCATGCCCTGACGGCGCGGCTGACCGACGGGCTCGCTTTTCCCTATCTCATGCTCCTCGTTTCCGGCGGCCATACGCAGTTGATCCTGGTGCGCGGTGTCGGCAAATACGAGCGCTGGGGCACGACCATCGACGATGCTCTCGGCGAAGCCTTCGACAAGACGGCCAAGCTGTTGGGATTACCCTATCCCGGTGGCCCGGCCGTGGAGGCAGCCGCGAAAAACGGCAATCCGGATCGCTTCGATCTCCCGCGACCGCTGGTCGGCGAAGCGCGCCTCGATTTTTCCTTTTCCGGTCTGAAGACGGCCGTGCGACAGGCGGCAACGGCGATCGCGCCGGTCACGGAGCAGGATATCGCCGATATCTGTGCCTCCTTCCAGAAGGCGATCTCGCGCACCTTGAAGGACCGGATCGGCCGTGGCCTGCAGCGCTTCAAGACGGAATTCCCGAAGACCGAGGAAAAGCCGTCGCTTGTCGTGGCGGGCGGCGTCGCCGCCAATCTCGAGCTGCGCCGCACGCTGCAGGAGCTTTGCGATGCCAACGGCTTCCGCTTCATCGCGCCGCCATTGAGATTGTGTACGGACAATGCGGTCATGATCGCCTGGGCAGGCCTGGAGCGCATGGCGACGGGTGCGGCCCCTGACGATCTCGACGTGCAGCCACGTTCGCGCTGGCCGCTGGATCAGAAGGCGGAAACTCTGCTCGGACACGGCAAACGAGGAGCGAAGGCATGAGCGGCAATGAGCGGATCGCAGTCATCGGCGCCGGCGCTTTCGGCACGGCGCTCGCAGCCGTCATCGCATTGACCGGCCGCAGCGAGGTCACCCTCGTCGGGCGGAAAGCCGGTTTGATGGCGGATCTCGCCGCCGATCGCATGCATGATGCCGTGCTGCCCGGGATCGAGCTGCCGGATTCGTTGCAGTTTTCGGCCGAGGCGGATGCCGTTTCCAATGCCGGCATCGTCCTTTTCGCCATGCCCTCGCAGGCGCAGGCCGACGCCGCCCGCCATTATGGCCCGTATCTTGCCAAGGATGCCGTCGTCGTCACCTGTGCCAAGGGTATCGACAAGGTTTCCGGCGATCTGCTGACCGACATGCTGGAGCGGGAATTATCGCAGCATGCCATCGCCGTTCTCTCCGGGCCCGGCTTTGCCGCCGATATCGCCAGGGGGCTGCCGACAGCCATGGCGATTGCCGCTGCCGACATCGCCGTTGCCGAAAGGCTTGCGCAGGCGATTTCCGGCCCGACTTTTCGTCTCTATGCATCGAATGACCGCATTGGCGTGCAGCTCGGCGGTGCCTTGAAGAATGTTCTCGCCATCGCCTGCGGCATCGTCGAGGGCCGGGGCATCGGCGATTCCGCGCGGGCGGCGCTGATCAGCCGCGGCCTTGCCGAGATGTCGCGCTTCGTCGCGGCCAAGGGCGGCAAGGCTGAAACCGTGCGCGGCCTTTCAGGCCTCGGGGATCTCGTGCTGACAGCCACCAGCCATCAATCCCGCAACCTGCGATTCGGCATCGCGCTCGGTGAAGGCAAGGCTGCCGATCCGACGCACGGCGCGCTGGTCGAAGGCGCCTATGCGGCTTCCATCGCCGCACGGCTCGCCCACGAAGTCGGCATCGACATGCCGATTACCGACGCGGTATCCGCCATCATCGACGGCAAGCTCGACATAGCCACAGCCATCGGGCAATTAATGACGCGGCCGATCACCACGGAATAACTTGAATATCAACGGTGCTCTGGATATATTACTGGATATATAGGAGGCCATGATGACCAGCTCGCAAAAACGCGCAATCCAGAACTATCGTTCCCGCCTCGGCGAGCGCGGTCTGGCGCGATTCGAGGTGTTGGGGCTTGATGAGGATAAGGCGCTCCTTCGATCGCTGGCACGGCATTTGGCAGAGGATGGTGCCGAAGCGGCCCGCATTCGTGATGTCGTTACTAAGACGATCTCGAAAGAGCCTTCAAAAAAGGGCGGTGTCATTGCTGCGCTTAGAAGTTTTCCTCTCGAAGATGCTGAACTGGATCTCGAACGGCTGCGGACCGAGCCGCGTGAGATCGATTTGTGACTCGCTACTTGCTGGATACCAACATTGTTAGCAATGCGATCAAGCCGGAGCCTTCGCGGGCGCTTCTGGCATGGTATGCGGAGCAAGCGGATGATGATTTATTTGTTCCATCTCTCGTGGTGGCCGAGATTCGACGCGGTATTTTGATCATGCCGATGGGTCGCAGGCGCAGTTTGCTGGAAGCATGGTTTTCAAGCCCTGCAGGGCCGCAGGTAGTATTTGCCGGCCGAATCCTTCCTTTTGACGAGCGCGCTGGATTGGTCTGGGCACAACTCATGGCCGAAGGGCGGTCGATTGGGCGCCCAAGAAACGCCTTTGATATGATTATCGCCTCTATAGCGGTCGTGAATGATTGTGTTTTGGCCACGGACAACGAAAAAGACTTTTGGGGTCTGGATATCATCAATCCCCTTCGCGCAGAAACAAGATGACCTGCCGCCAGTAAGGCTTTATCCATCGCCATCCATAGATTTCGATTTTCTTAGGAGAATGAAAACATGCTGTTTGCCTTTGTCTGCAAGGACAAGCCCGGTCATCTGAATGTGCGCATGGAGACGCGCCCGGCGCATCTGGAGCATCTGAACAAGCTCAATGCCGAAGGGACGCTGAAGATGGCGGGTCCTTTCCTGGACGCCGAAGGCAAGCCGAACGGCAGCCTCGTGGTCGTCAATGCCGAGAGCGTCGAGGCGGCGAAGGTGATTGCCGATGCCGATCCCTATACGAAGGCCGGCCTGTTCGAGAGCGTCGAAATCAAGCCGTTCAACTGGGTCTTCAACAATCCGGAGGCATGAGATATGGCGCACTGGCTTTATAAATCCGAGCCGTCCTCCTGGTCCTGGCAGCAGCAGAAGGAAGCGGCGGCAAAAGGCACCGAGTGGACCGGCGTGCGCAACTATCTCGCCCGCAACAACATGCGGGCCATGCAGATCGGCGACAAGGGCTTCTTCTACCATTCCAATGACGGGCTCGAGGTCGTCGGCATCGTCGAGGTCTGCGCGCTGGCGCATCCCGATTCGACCGCCAAGGACGATCCGCGCTGGGAATGCGTCGACATCCGCGCCGTCCGTGACATGCCGAATCCGGTGACCCTCAAGGACATCAAGGCCAATCCGAAGCTTTCGCAGATGGCGCTCGTCACCTCCATGCGGCTTTCGGTGCAGCCGGTGACGGATGAGGAATGGCTCGAAGTCTGCCGCATGGGCGGTCTGGACAATCCGCCGGTCTGATTCGGTGGGTAGGGCTCATTGAAAACCGATCCGGAAAGCTTCATCCGCGCCAATACCAGCCTGATGGCGCCGCCGCATGTGCCGGAAATCCGGCTGCATCTTGCGAGCGAGGCGCATGAGCTATGGTTGAAGACGGAAGAGGAGCTGGAGGAGATCGGCCTGCCGCCGCCCTTGTGGGCCTTTGCCTGGGCGGGCGGCCAGGGTCTGGCGCGCTACATTCTCAATCACCCGGAGACCGTTGCCGGCAAGACCGTGCTCGATTTTGCCAGCGGCTCGGGGCTTGTCGCCATTGCGGCCAAGCGCGCGGGCGCAAGCCAGGTGCTTGCCGTCGATATCGATCCCTGGGCGGGAACGGCGATCCGGCTCAATGCCGTTGAAAATGGCGTCGCTCTGGATTTCAATGGCGATGACATCATCGGCCGCACCGTGGATGCGGACGTCATCCTTGCCGGCGATGTCTTCTATGATCGCGATTTTGCCGCGGGCGTCGTTCCCTGGCTGCGTGGACTGGCCGGTGAGGGGAGGCTGGTTCTGGTCGGCGATCCCGGCAGGGCCTATCTTCCCAAGGACCATCTGGAGGCGCAGGCAACCTATCAAGTGCCGGTGACGCGGGCGCTGGAGGATAGCGAGGTCAAGAAGACGACCGTCTGGCGATTTCTTGCCGGTTAAAGACCGTTAGTGCCTGATAACGCAGACGCCCGCTTCATATGAGCAGGGATTGCCGGCATAGCGGACATCGATGACTTTCGCCTTCGGCCTCAGCTGTGTCGTGGCGGGATGTGCGTAGGGATTGTAGCCGCCATAGCCCAACACATAGGTTCCGCCATTGGCCTGGTAGACATCCGCCGTGCCGGCATAGGTGCCGGCGCTTGCCGCCTCATGTCGTTCCATGAAAATGATTCTGTCCGGTTGCTGCTGCATGGCACGCTGCGGCGTCGAAATCTCGGGCAGGCGCACGATGCCGGAGCGATCGTGGTGATGCCAGTGGCGATAGTCGCCCGCCGATGCCGGCGCGAAGGGAAGAGCTGCTGCTGCCGCCAAAACGAGCGCTGCTGCCTTGAAAAGATGCGGCTTCATGATTCGCCCCGCTTCGGTCGGTTAATGAAATCTTAACGGCAGATTGCCCCAAGACCGCAGCCAAGTCCACGTCTGGGTTGCCGAAATGGTAAACGGCGCGGAATGGGAGGCTCGTCTCTGCATGCTCGCTAAAGTGCAGAGGCATCCGAATCGATTAAATTCAAAGCAGACATCAATTGTGCTTGTCGATAGGCGTCCGGGTGATTAATGGTCGCAATGATGCAACGCACACTGCATGTCCCTGTGCGCGCGTTGCCCCGGAGATCCGGGTTCTAAGCGTATCGTAACGCCGCGAGGTTCTGATGGCGAACGTCACACAAAACCGGCCCTTGTCGCCGCATCTGCAAATCTACAAACCCATTCCCACCATGGTCATGTCGATCGTCCACCGCATCACCGGCGGCGCGCTCTACTTCGGCACGCTGCTGGTCGCCTGGTGGCTGATCGCCGCCGCGACCGGCCAGGGCTATTTCGAGCTGGTCAACTGGATCATGGGCACGATCATCGGCCGCATCATCCTGCTCGGCTACACCTGGGCGCTGCTGCACCATATGATCGGCGGTCTGCGCCATTTCGTCTGGGACCTCGGGCATGGTTTCGATCCCGCCGTCTCGACCAGGATGGCCAAGGCCACGCTCGTCGCCTCGATCTGTCTGACCGCGCTGGTCTGGATCGTCGGCACCGTCATCCGGCTGGGTTGATTGGCATGATCGTTCCCGGAAGCGCTCGGATGCCTTTCGGGATCATGCTTTAAAGGATATTTCTCATGGATATGCGCACTCCTCTGGGCAAAGTCCGCGGTCTCGGTTCCGCCAAGGAAGGCACCGATCATTTCTGGCGCCAGCGCCTGACCGCCGTTGCCAACGTTCCCCTGTTTCTCTTCTTCGTCATCTTCCTGATGATCTATGCCGGCGCGCCTTACGCAGAAGTCGTGCACGCGATCTCCAACCCGATCGTTGCCGTCATTTTCGGTCTAATGGTGATTTCCGGCGTCATTCACATGAAGCTCGGCATGCAGGTCATCATCGAGGACTATGTCCACGGCGAATTCGGCAAGATCGTCCTTCTCATGCTCAACACGTTCTTCGCGATCGTGGTGGCGGGGCTCTGTCTTTTCGCCATTCTGAAGATCGCGTTCGTAGGATAATTGTATCATGGCACCGAACTCTTCTGCTCAGAATGGGCCCGCTCAGAACGGGAAAGCCTATAAGTATATCGATCACTCCTATGACGTGATCGTCGTCGGCGCCGGCGGCGCCGGCCTGCGCGCCACGCTCGGCATGGCCGAGCAGGGCTTCCGCACCGCCTGCATCACGAAGGTCTTCCCCACCCGTTCGCACACCGTCGCCGCCCAGGGCGGCATTGCCGCCTCGCTGCAGAACATGACGCCGGACAGCTGGCAGTGGCACCTCTACGACACCGTCAAGGGCTCCGACTGGCTCGGCGACGTCGATGCCATGCAGTACATGGTCATGGAAGCGCCGAAGGCCGTCTACGAGCTCGAGCATTACGGCGTGCCCTTCTCGCGCAACGAAGAGGGCAAGATCTATCAGCGGCCATTCGGCGGCCATATGCAGAATTTCGGCGACGGGCCGCCGGTGCAGCGCACCTGCGCGGCCGCGGACCGTACCGGCCACGCCATTCTGCACACGCTTTACGGCCAGTCGCTGCGCAACAATGCCGAATTCTTCATCGAGTATTTCGCGCTCGATCTCATCATGTCCGATGACGGCAGCCGCTGCACCGGCGTCGTTGCTTGGTGCCTTGACGACGGCACGATCCATCGCTTCGCCGCCAAGATGGTGGTGCTGGCGACCGGCGGCTATGGCCGCGCCTATTTCTCGGCGACCTCGGCCCATACCTGCACCGGCGACGGCGGCGGCATGGTTGCCCGCGCCGGCCTGCCGCTGCAGGACATGGAATTCGTTCAGTTCCATCCGACCGGCATCTACGGTTCGGGCTGCCTGATCACCGAAGGCGCGCGCGGCGAAGGCGGCTATCTCGTCAATTCCGAGGGCGAGCGCTTCATGGAGCGTTATGCTCCTTCGGCGAAGGACCTTGCCTCGCGCGACGTCGTTTCGCGCTGCATGACGCTGGAAATCCGCGAAGGCCGCGGCGTCGGCAAGAACAAGGACCATATTTTCCTGCATCTCGACCATCTCGATCCGGCGGTGCTGCATGAGCGCCTTCCCGGTATTTCCGAGAGCGCCCGCATCTTCGCCGGCGTCGACGTGACCCGCGATCCGATCCCGGTTCTGCCGACGGTTCATTACAATATGGGCGGCATTCCCACCAACTACTGGGGCGAGGTGCTCAACGCCGACAGCAACAATCCCGAGCGCGTGCTGCCGGGCCTGATGGCCGTCGGCGAAGCAGGCTGCGCGTCGGTGCATGGCGCCAACCGCCTCGGCTCGAACTCACTGATCGACCTTGTGGTCTTCGGCCGCGCCGCCGCCATCCGCGCCGGCCAGGTCATCGACCGCGTCGGACCGGTTCCGCCGGTCAATGTCGCCGCCTGCGACAAGATCATGGAACGCTTCGATCGCCTGCGTCACGCCAGCGGCTCGACGCCGACGGCAGCGCTGCGCGAGAAGATGCAGCGCGCCATGCAGGAAGACGCCGCCGTGTTCCGCACCCAGGAATCGTTGGAATCCGGCTGCCGCCGCCTTTCGGAGATCTGGAAGGAAATGGCCGACATCAAGGTCACCGACCGCTCGCTGATCTGGAATTCCGACCTCGTCGAAACGCTGGAACTGCACAATCTGATGGCCAACGCCATCACGACGATCTACGGCGCCGAGGCCCGCAAGGAAAGCCGCGGCTCGCATGCCCGCGAGGATTATACCGAGGGTAAGTTCGCCGGCCGCGACGACGATAACTGGCGCAAGCACACGCTTGCCTGGGTCAACGATGCGGGTGACGTGAAGCTCGACTATCGTCCCGTTCACACCGACCTGATCGCCGAAGGTATCGATCCGCACAAGATCGAGCCGAAGGCACGCGTGTACTGATCTGAGAGGAACTGACCATGGTTGAACTCGCTCTGCCCAAGAACTCTCAGATGCGCGAAGGCAAGGTCTGGCCGAAGCCGGTCGGCGCCAAGAACACGCGCGAATTCCGCGTCTATCGCTGGAGCCCGGATGACGGCCAGAACCCGAGCATCGATACCTACTATATCGATGTCGACGATTGCGGCCCGATGGTGCTCGACGGCCTGCTCTACATCAAGAACAAGATCGATCCGACGCTGACGTTGCGCCGCTCCTGTCGCGAAGGCATTTGCGGCTCTTGCGCCATGAACATCGACGGCACCAACACGCTCGCCTGCACCAAGGGTCTCGACGAGATCAAGGGCACGGTGAAAATCTATCCGCTGCCGCATATGCCCGTCGTCAAGGACCTCGTGCCGGATCTGACGAACTTCTACGCCCAGCACCGCTCGATCGAGCCGTGGCTGAAGACGGTGTCGCCGCCGCCGGCCAAGGAATGGAAGCAGAGCCATGAGGATCGCCTGAAGCTCGACGGTCTCTATGAATGCATTCTCTGCGCCTGCTGCTCGACCTCCTGTCCGAGCTATTGGTGGAATGGCGACCGCTATCTCGGTCCCGCCGTCCTGCTGCAGGCCTATCGCTGGCTGATCGACTCCAGAGACGAGGCCAAGGGCGAGCGTCTCGACAATCTCGAGGATCCCTTCCGCCTCTATCGTTGCCACACGATCATGAACTGCGCCCAGACCTGCCCGAAGGGTCTGAACCCGGCCAAGGCAATCGCCGAAATCAAGAAGATGATGGTCGAGCGGCGGGTTTAAGCCCGCCGTTTCCGGCCATTTGACCGCGAACGAGGAGAAAATGCTTCGGCAGATTTGCCGAAGCGCCCGAGTGGCTCTCCAGGCGAGACCAAATATCATATGTCTCGGATGGGATCGGTTACGATGGCGAAATTCGCCACTTGCATCCATTTTGGGCGAGGCTGGCGGAATAGCCTTGAAACCACCCAATTCTTGTCCAGCTATCGCCCACGGCAATTTGTAGCGGTATCGACTTGATTAACCAAAGTGAAATACGATAATTCGGACATCATTAAACATGACTTCGCAGATGTCAGCGGTGGACTATCAACTAGGAGTGTGATGATGCGGTTTAGATATGCAGTGACGGCTGCGGCGATTGGCCTGTCGCTTGCCGGTTGCCAGCGCACGGCATACAACAATGACAGTTATTCTGCCCCGCCACTGCAGGCCCAGCCTGTTCCTTCCGTACAATCCAGCCAGCTTCCGCCCGCAGGCGCCGGCAACGGCTCGCAATTCCCGGCTGCGCCAGCGAGCGCGCCGAATGCGGCCAATGCGCAGCAACAGCAGGCAATGGCGGCCTCCGCCATGGATGTCACGAAAGAAGCGATGGTCGGCAGTTGGAAGGTCAGCAATGGCGGATCGAACTGCGACATGTTCCTGACGCTGACGAACCTCGGCAGCGGCTCGCGCGGCGGTACACGCGGTTGCGCGGGCGAATTGACCGCGATGGGATCTTGGGAAGTCTCGGGCAAGCAGGTTCTCCTGAAAAATCGTGACGGCTCGACGATCGGTACGGTCTACAAGACCGCCGATTCGCGTTTTGACGGCTCGACCGCCTCCGGCCAGCCGCTCAGCCTCAGCCGATAAGCTTATTTGAAGGGGTGGCATCCTTTGGATGCGCCCCTTTGCACAGGTGGATATTTCCCCATGCAGCCCATGCCAGATTACTCGCTCAGCGTCTGCGAACAGCTAAAGGCGCTGACGGCGTCCGGATCCCTCCAGGTGGATTCGGCGCAGTTGGATGTGGCGAAAATGCTGGACCGCGTGCTTGCCGATCTCAAGCGGAAGCGGCCTGCCGCCAAATCCAGCGCGCTTGGCTGGATGTTTGCCGCGCGCAAAAAATCCGCCAAGACGATCAGGGGTCTCTATATTCACGGCAGCGTCGGACGCGGCAAGACCATGTTGATGGACATGTTCTTCGCCATGGCGCCCTGCCAGAAGAAGCGCCGAGCCCACTTTTTTGAGTTCATGGCCGATGTACACAATCGCATCGCGGCGCAGCGGCTGAAATTCAAGAACGGCGAGACGAAGCAGACCGATCCCATACCGCCTGTTGCCGCCGATCTCTATGCCGAAGCCGAGCTGCTTTGTTTCGACGAATTCACCGTGACCGACATTGCCGATGCGATGATCCTGTCGCGGCTGTTTTCCGAGCTGTTCTCGCTCGGCTGCGTGCTGATCGCCACATCGAATGTCGAGCCGGACAATCTCTATCGTGACGGGCTCAACCGCGGCCTGTTCCTGCCGTTCATCGACCTGTTGAAGAAGCATGTCGGCGTGGTGACGCTGGATTCGCCGACCGATTATCGCATGGAAAAGCTGAACAGCCAGCCCGTCTATCTCACCCCGCTCGACCAGCGTGCCGAGATGGCGATGGACGCCTCCTGGATGCAGGCATTGCACGGGCGCAAGGCGCTGCCGATGGAAATCCCGATGAAGGGACGATCCATTCATGTGCCGCTGGCGGTCGAGCGCATGGCGCGCTTTTCCTTCGCCGATCTCTGCGACGCGCCGCTCGGGCCTGCCGATTTCCTCGCCATCGCCGAACGTTTCGATACGATCTTCCTCGATCGCGTACCGAGGCTCGGGCCGGACAAGCGCAACCAGACCAAGCGATTCATCATCCTCATCGACACGCTCTACGATCACAACATCCGTCTTTATGTGTCCGCCGCTGCCATGCCGGAGGATCTTCTGGAGGAGCGGCGAGGGACGGAAGGCTTCGAATTCGACCGCACGGCGTCGCGGCTTTTCGAGATGCGCAGTGCGGAATATCTGGCGCAGACTCCGGCCAGGCGTGCCGCCGAGTAACAATTCGGTGACAGAATTTCTTACGTTTACGTAAGAAATTTTCGATCTAACCGATTGAAATTGCTGATCGCAAAATAATCAATTGCCAATTTCGACCTTTGGGTCTATGCGATTGACGGCTATTGTGGATGCCTTTCACGGTGTCCCGCCACGGATTTTGATCGCAAAGGATACACCGAAATGGCGCGCAACAAGATCGCACTTATTGGTTCTGGCATGATTGGTGGCACGCTGGCGCATCTCGCCGGCCTGAAGGAACTGGGCGACATCGTCCTGTTCGACATCGCGGACGGCATCCCTCAGGGCAAGGGTCTCGACATCGCCCAGTCTTCGCCGGTCGAAGGCTTCGACGCCAACCTCACGGGCGCCAGCGACTATTCCGCGATCGAAGGCGCCGACGTCTGCATCGTCACCGCCGGCGTTGCCCGCAAGCCGGGTATGAGCCGCGACGATCTTCTCGGCATCAACCTCAAGGTCATGGAACAGGTCGGCGCCGGCATCAAGAAGTATGCCCCGAATGCTTTCGTGATCTGCATCACCAACCCGCTCGACGCCATGGTCTGGGCGCTGCAGAAGTTTTCCGGCCTGCCGGCCAACAAGGTCGTCGGCATGGCCGGCGTGCTCGATAGCTCGCGCTTCCGCCTGTTCCTCGCCAAGGAATTCAACGTCTCGGTCGAAGACGTCACCGCTTTCGTTCTCGGCGGCCACGGCGACTCGATGGTGCCGCTCGCCCGTTACTCCACGGTTGCCGGCATCCCGCTGACCGACCTCGTCACCATGGGCTGGCTCACCGCCGAGCGCCTCGAGGAAATCATCCAGCGCACCCGTGACGGCGGCGCCGAGATCGTCGGTCTGCTCAAGACCGGCTCGGCCTATTACGCTCCGGCCGCTTCCGCCATCGCCATGGCCGAATCCTACCTCAAGGACAAGAAGCGCGTTCTGCCTTGCGCCGCTCACCTCGACGGCCAGTATGGCGTCAAGGACATGTATGTCGGCGTTCCCACCGTCATCGGTGCCGGCGGCATCGAGCGCGTCATCGAGATCGACCTGAACAGGGCCGAAAAGGAAGCCTTCGACAAGTCGGTTGCCGCTGTTGCCGGCCTCTGCGAAGCCTGCATCACCATCGCGCCGTCGCTGAAGTAATTTCCGCGTTATAACAGGGATAAACCCATGAACATTCATGAATACCAGGCCAAGGCTCTGCTGAAGACCTATGGCGCACCCGTCGCGGACGGCGTTGCCATCTTCTCCGCCGACGAAGCCGCCGCCGCTGCCAAGCAGCTTCCCGGCCCGCTCTACGTCGTCAAGAGCCAGATCCATGCTGGCGGCCGCGGCAAGGGCAAGTTCAAGGAACTCGGCCCGGACGCCAAGGGCGGCGTTCGTCTCGCCAAGTCCGTTGACGACGTCGTCGCCAACGCCAAGGAAATGCTCGGCCACACGCTGGTAACCAAGCAGACCGGCCCGGCCGGCAAGCAGGTCAATCGCCTCTACATCGAAGACGGCGCCGACATCGACCGTGAACTCTACCTCTCGATCCTGGTCGACCGCTCCGTCGGTCAGGTCGCCTTCGTCGTTTCGACCGAAGGCGGCATGGACATCGAGACCGTCGCGCACGACACGCCGGAAAAGATCATCACCGTCGCCATCGATCCGTCGACGGGCGTCACCGCCGCCAACACGGCTGCACTTTCCGACGCGCTGAAGCTCGAAGGGGCTGCCCGCGAAGACGCTGCCAAGCTCTTCCCGATCCTCTACAAGGCCTTTGTCGAGAAGGACATGGCGCTCCTCGAAGTCAACCCGCTGATCGTCATGACCAACGGCCGCCTGCGCGTTCTCGACGCCAAGGTTTCCTTCGACGGCAATGCTCTCTTCCGTCATGAAGACGTCCGCGCGCTGCGCGACACGTCGGAAGAAGACGAGAAGGAAATCCAGGCGCACGAACACGACCTCGCCTATGTCGCCCTCGACGGCAACATCGGCTGCATGGTCAACGGCGCCGGTCTCGCCATGGCAACCATGGACATCATCAAGCTCTACGGCGCCGAGCCGGCGAACTTCCTCGATGTCGGCGGTGGCGCCACCAAGGAAAAGGTCACGGCCGCCTTCAAGATCATCACGGCCGATCCGGCTGTCCAGGGCATTCTGGTCAACATCTTCGGCGGCATCATGAAGTGCGACGTCATTGCCGAAGGCGTGCTCGCAGCCGTCAAGGAAGTCGGTCTGAAGGTTCCGCTCGTCGTTCGCCTCGAAGGCACCAATGTCGAGCTCGGCAAGAAGATCATCAACGAATCCGGTCTCAACGTCATCTCCGCAGATGACCTGGACGATGCCGCCCAGAAGATCGTGAAGGCAGTCAAGGGCTGATCGGGATGGCTGCTTCCTTCGCTCCAACGGCTGCTCATCTTCGCCTCGGTGCCTTTGCCGGCGCCTGGGAGGGGGAAGAGCATGTCGCGGCTTCGGCCTGGACGAAGGAAGGAACGGCAACCGTGCAGCTCACGGCAGAGCGTCTGTTTGGCGGATTTTTCGTCGAACAGCGCTATGTGCAGATGCGGGACGGCAGCACGTCGTTCGAAGCCCGGAACATTCTCGGCTTCGACGCTGCGGATCAGGCCTACAAGCTCTATCAGTTCGATACGGTGGGCTTTGCGCCCACCGCGCCGGCCTCCGGCGAATGGATCGACGACAAGCTTGTCCTGACCAAAGTCTCGCCGCGTGGTCAACAACGCATTCTCTTCCAGTTCGAAAATGAAGACTGCTACCGCATGGGCGTCACGTTCTCGCCCGCCGGCAGCGATACTTGGCAGGAGGTCGTCAGCGGTGTCTATCGTCGCGTTGCCTCCGCGTCTTCCAACCTCTCGTAACAAAGGCCTCGCATGTCTATTCTCATCAACAAAGACACCAAGGTTCTGGTTCAGGGCCTGACCGGCAAGACCGGTACCTTCCACACTGAACAGGCGCTTGCCTATCACGGCACGAAGATGGTCGGCGGTATCCACCCCTCCAAGGGCGGTGAAACCTGGACCGGCAAGGACGGCGAAAAGCTGCCGATCTTCAAGTCGGTCGCCGAAGGCAAGGACGCAACCGGCGCCAACGCTTCGGTCATCTACGTGCCGCCGGCGGGTGCCGCGGCCGCGATCCTCGAAGCGATCGAAGCTGAGATCCCGCTGATCGTCTGCATCACGGAAGGCATTCCGGTCGCCGACATGGTGAAGGTCAAGGATCGCCTCCTGAAGTCGAAGTCGCGTCTGATCGGGCCGAACTGCCCGGGCGTTCTGACCCCGAACGAATGCAAGATCGGCATCATGCCGGGCTCCATCTTCAAGAAGGGTTCTGTCGGCGTTCTCTCGCGCTCCGGCACGCTGACCTATGAGGCCGTGTTCCAGACCACCAACGAAGGCCTCGGCCAGACGACGGCCGTCGGCATCGGTGGCGACCCGGTCAAGGGCACCGAGTTCATCGACATCCTGGAAATGTTCCTCGCGGACGACGAAACCAAGTCGATCATCATGATCGGCGAAATCGGCGGTTCTGCTGAAGAAGAAGCCGCGCAGTTCCTCAAGGACGAAGCCAAGAAGGGCCGCAAGAAGCCGATGGTCGGCTTCATCGCCGGCCGCACGGCACCTCCCGGCCGCACCATGGGCCATGCAGGCGCCGTGATTTCGGGCGGCAAGGGCGGCGCGGAAGACAAGATTGCAGCGATGGAAGCGGCAGGCATCCGCGTGTCGCCATCGCCAGCGCGTCTCGGCAAGACCCTGGTGGAAGTCCTCAAGGGCTGAGCCTACCTATAGCAAGCCCGGACGGGCGGCAGCCGCCTTGTCCCGTCCGGTTTCGAAATCCGCAAGTGCATACCTGCGGCCTTGGCGGCCGCGAACGAAATACGGTCGCCGGGGACCCGAAAACCGGCAATGTAAACAAGTTGGGAGACGGGCGAGAGCGCCCGCAGATTCACCATGGCAAGGCAAGAAGCCAACGAGCAGTTTCAGATCACCTCGTTCCTGGATGGCGCCAACGCTGCCTATATCGAGCAGCTCTACGCGCGCTATGAGGACGATCCTTCATCGGTTTCCGACGAATGGCGGTCTTTCTTCAAGGCGCTCGAGGATAGCCCCGACGATGTGAAGAGGGCAGCCAAGGGCGCCTCCTGGCAGCGCAAGAACTGGCCGATTCCGGCAAAGGGCGATCTCGTGTCGGCGCTCGACGGCGACTGGGGCGTTGTCGAAAAGGTCATCGAGACCAAGCTGAAGGCGAAGGCCGAAGCCGCCGGCGCGCCGGTGGGCGCGACCGACGTCCTGCAGGCGACGCGCGATTCCGTCCGCGCCATCATGATGATCCGCGCCTATCGCATGCGCGGCCACCTGCACGCCAAGCTCGACCCGCTCGGCATCGCCGCTGCTGTTGAAGACTACAAGGAGCTGTCGCCGGAAGCCTATGGCTTCACCGATGCGGACCTCGACCGGAAGATCTTCATCGACAACGTGCTCGGCCTAGAATTCGCGACCATTCGCGAGATGATCGAGATCCTCGAGCGCACCTACTGCTCGACCCTCGGCGTCGAATTCATGCATATCTCCAATCCGGAGGAAAAGGCCTGGATTCAGGAGCGTATCGAAGGGCCGGACAAGGGCATCGCTTTCAATCCCGAGCGCAAGAAGGCCATTCTGCAGAAGGTCATCGAAGCCGAAGGCTACGAGCAGTTTCTCGACGTCAAGTTCAAGGGGACCAAGCGCTTCGGCCTCGACGGCGGCGAATCGCTGATCCCGGCGCTTGAGCAGATCCTTAAAAGCGGCAGCCAGCTCGGCCTGAAGGAAGCCGTCTTCGGCATGGCCCATCGCGGCCGTCTGAACGTGCTTTCCCAGGTCATGGGCAAGCCACATCGCGCCATCTTCCATGAGTTCAAGGGCGGCTCCTATGCGCCCGACGAAGTCGAAGGTTCGGGCGACGTGAAATACCATCTCGGCGCGTCCTCGGACCGCGATTTCGATGGTTCCAAGGTACACGTCTCGCTGACGGCAAACCCCTCGCATCTGGAAATCGTCAATCCGGTCGTCATGGGCAAGGCCCGCGCCAAACAGGACATGGGCGCCACCCATTGGGATGGCGATATCATCCCGCTCTCCGAACGCGCCAAGGTCGTGCCGCTCTTGATCCATGGTGACGCGGCTTTCGCCGGCCAGGGTGTGGTTGCCGAAATTCTCGGCCTCTCCGGTCTGCGCGGCCATCGCGTTGCCGGCACGATGCACGTCATCATCAACAACCAGATCGGCTTCACCACCAATCCGGCCTTCTCGCGCTCGTCGCCCTATCCGTCCGACGTCGCCAAGATGATCGAAGCGCCGATCTTCCACGTCAACGGCGATGATCCGGAAGCGGTCGTCTATGCCGCGAAGATCGCGACCGAATTCCGCATGAAGTTCCACAAGCCCGTTGTGGTCGATCTGTTCTGCTACCGCCGTTACGGCCACAATGAAGGCGACGAGCCGTCCTTCACGCAGCCGAACATGTACAAGGTCATCCGCGCCCACAAGACGGTGCTGCAGCTCTATTCGCAGCGGCTCGTCAACGAAGGCGTGCTGACCGAAGGCGAAGTCGAGAAGATGAAGGCCGATTGGCGCGCCCATCTCGAGCAGGAGTTCGAGGCCGGCCAGTCCTACAAGCCGAACAAGGCCGACTGGCTGGATGGCGAGTGGTCCGGCCTGCATGCGGCAGACAATGCCGACGAACAGCGCCGCGGCAAGACCGCCGTGCCGATGAAGTCGTTGAAGGAAATCGGCCGCAAGCTGTCGGAAATCCCCGCCGGCTTCCACGCACACCGCACCATCCAGCGCTTCATGGAAAACCGCGCCAACATGGTGCAGACGGGCGAAGGCATCGACTGGGCGATGGCGGAAGCCCTGGCCTTCGGTTCGCTCGTCGTCGAAGGCCACAAGATCCGCCTGTCCGGCCAGGATTGCGAACGCGGCACCTTCTCGCAGCGTCATTCGGTCCTCTACGATCAGGAAACCGAAGAGCGTTACATTCCGCTCGCAAACCTCTCGCCGACCCAGGCCCGCTACGAAGTCATCAACTCGATGCTTTCGGAAGAAGCGGTTCTCGGTTTCGAATATGGTTATTCGCTCGCCCGTCCGAACGCGCTGACGCTCTGGGAAGCCCAGTTCGGCGACTTCGCCAACGGCGCGCAGGTCATTTTCGACCAGTTCGTCTCGTCGGGCGAACGCAAGTGGCTGCGCATGTCCGGCCTCGTCTGCCTGTTGCCGCATGGCTATGAAGGCCAGGGTCCGGAACACTCTTCCGCCCGCCTGGAACGCTTTCTGCAGCTCTGCGCCGAGGACAACATGCAGGTCGCCAACGTCACGACGCCGGCGAACTACTTCCACATCCTGCGGCGTCAGTTGAAGCGCGACTTCCGCAAGCCGCTGATCCTGATGACGCCGAAGTCGCTGCTGCGCCACAAGCGCGCCGTGTCGACGCTTGCGGAGATGGCGGGCGAAAGCTCCTTCCACCGCCTGCTGTGGGACGATGCGGAAGTGATCAAGGATGGCCCGATTAAGCTGCAGAAGGACAACAAGATCCGTCGCGTCGTCATCTGCTCGGGCAAGGTCTACTACGATCTCCTGGAAGAGCGCGAGAAGCGCGGCATCGACGATATCTACCTGCTGCGCATCGAACAGCTCTATCCGTTCCCGGCCAAGGCGCTCATCAACGAGCTTAGCCGCTTCCGCAACGCGGAAATGGTCTGGTGCCAGGAAGAGCCGAAGAACATGGGCGCATGGTCCTTCATCGATCCGTATCTGGAATGGGTGCTTGCCCATATCGATGCCAAGTACCAGCGCGTTCGCTACACCGGCCGTCCGGCCGCCGCCTCTCCGGCGACGGGCCTGATGTCCAAGCATCTGTCGCAGCTTGCGGCGTTCCTCGAGGACGCGCTCGGCGGTTGAGGGGTTGCGCGATGACGCGTTTTCGTTTGAAAATCGCGCCGTCGCGCCCCAGCCTTCCGCATGATGCGACGGGGGAGAAGATGGCCGCCATGCAGCAACATGCCGCCTATCGCCACGATCAAGCAAAAGCCCGGTCGACCGCTGTCGTTGTCCGGGCGCTTGGGCCGCGGCGTATCACCCGTCCCCCGGCCTTCTGTCGCCGGAATTCCATCTAACTCATAATGACGAAAATCAGGATTTGAACAATGGCCACTGAAATCCGCGTTCCTACCCTCGGCGAATCCGTCAGCGAAGCGACCGTCGGTACCTGGTTCAAGAAGGTCGGCGATGCCATTAAGGCTGATGAGCCGCTTCTCGAACTTGAAACCGACAAGGTGACGATCGAAGTTCCGGCTCCCTCGGCTGGCACCTTGTCCGAAATCGTCGCGCAGGCCGGCGAGACCGTGGGCCTCGGCGCACTGCTCGGCCAGATCTCCGCCGGCAACGGCGTTGCCGCCGCTCCGGCACAGGCTGCCGCACCCGCGGCTCCGGCTGCTCCGGCACCGGCCGCTGCTGCACCGGTTGCAGCGCCCGTCGTGTCCGCTCCGGCTTCTTCCATGCCGCCGGCACCGGCCGCGGCCAAGCTGCTTGCCGAAAACAATCTCTCCGCCGATCAGGTCGAAGGCAGCGGCAAGCGCGGCCAGGTCCTGAAAGGCGATGCCATCGCCGCTGTCGCCAAGGCTGCTTCGGCGCCCGCCGCCGCACCGGCCGCACCCGTTGCCGCCCGCGCGCCGACCGCAGTCGAAGATGTCAGCCGCGAAGAGCGCGTGAAGATGACGCGCCTGCGCCAGACGATTGCTCGCCGCCTCAAGGATGCGCAGAACACTGCCGCCATGCTCACCACCTACAACGAGGTGGACATGAAGGCGGTCATGGACCTGCGCAACAAGTACAAGGACATCTTCGAGAAGAAGCATGGTGTGAAGCTCGGTTTCATGGGCTTCTTCACCAAGGCCGTCACCCACGCGCTGAAGGAATTGCCGGCTGTCAACGCCGAGATCGATGGCACCGACATCATCTACAAGAACTACTGCCACATCGGCATGGCCGTCGGCACCGACAAGGGCCTCGTCGTTCCGGTTATCCGCGATGCCGACCAGATGTCGATCGCCGAAGTCGAGAAGGAGCTTGGCCGTCTGGCGAAGGCTGCTCGTGACGGCACACTGTCGATGGCCGACATGCAGGGCGGCACGTTCACCATCACCAATGGTGGCGTTTACGGTTCGCTGATGTCTTCGCCGATCCTGAATGCGCCGCAGTCCGGCATTCTCGGCATGCACAAGATCCAAGAGCGTCCAGTCGCCATCGGCGGTCAGGTCGTCATCCGCCCGATGATGTATCTGGCGCTCTCCTACGACCACCGTATGGTGGACGGCAAGGAAGCGGTTACCTTCCTCGTGCGCGTCAAGGAAAGCCTGGAAGATCCGGAACGTCTCGTTCTCGATCTCTAAGGGGAGCGTTGGATCATGTCGACATGGCCCATGCGGACGCTGCGCGGATTGATGTGCGCCGTTTCCGCATGGGTGCCATCGTCCGCCGCGGCGATCGAGCTCGACATTTCCAAGCTCAGCAGCAATCTCGATCTGGCGTCGCTCGGCGACGCCGATCTTGCCGCCCGTTCGATCAACGTCCTGCGTATCGGCAAGGTGGAATTGACCTCCGGCCGCATCGTTGCCAGCGATCCGCTTGTCGGGCCTGATCGCCCAGCGCTTGTCCGGACGGTTCCCCCCGGCGATTATCCTGTCACGCTTTATCAAGCCTTCGGCCGCATCGCCGCAGCCAGTATGCGCTTTGCCGACGGCAAGCCGGTGCGATGGGAACTGGCCGTGATCCCCGGCCAGGATATCAATTCGCTGAAGGACGACGAATTCTTCGGCTATCCGGTCGATGTCGGTCTCGGCTGCTACATGGATGCCGATACCTATGCGCTGATCCAGGAGCGCGAAAAGCAGGTCCAGATGGAGAAGGCGTCGTCCGACATCAATTACTATGACGACGTTCTGGCGCCGGAGCTGAGCGCCAACAGCGACAACTACGTCATGCATCGGCCGATATCGGGCAAGCGCGGCAATGTCGCCATCTTCTGGAGCGGCTGGGGCGACGGCTTTTATCCGGTCTTCTGGGGGCTCGATGCCGGCGGGCGGGCGCTCGTGCTCTTCACCGATTTCGGCGTGACCGAGAATGCCGATGGTCGGCATGAGCCGGGAGGGGAATGACCATGCCGGCTCGAAACATGATGGCACAACTGGCTTCGATGCCGCTGGTAACGCTGGCCTGCGCGGCTGCTGCCGCCGCTGCCCATGCGGAAGAATGCGTGCAGGAAAAGGCCGTCTATGTCGATATGGACAATGCTTACGAGTTGCGGTTCGAGCCGATGGGGTCGGAATCAGCTGTCAGCAACAGGTTCAAGCTTGCCGTGCGCAATACCGCTATCGTCGCGGAGGGCGTCGTCATGCGCAGTGACGACCAGCTGCGCGCCGACGGCTGGATCATGTTCGAATGCCCCGAGGGCGACGTCACCGGAGCGGATCTCAGGGCCTGCACCGTCTGGCAGGGTATGGTCTACGCCTCCGATCTGAAGGGCCATATCCGCGCATTGCCGGCGGAAGGCGAGAGTGCGGCGGACCGGCTATTCCTGCCGGCGCTTGGTCCCTCGATCCAGAAATCGTCGCTGTGGGGCAAAGGGAAAGCGACCGTCGCACCCTGGGACGTCCTCAGCCTGAAAGGATGCTATCAATGACCGAGAGTGCACCCGTTCTTCTCGTGACCGGCGGCAGCCGCGGCATCGGTGCTGAGGTCTGCCTGGCCGCCGCCCAGCATGGCTGGGCCGTAGCGGTCAATTATGCGTCCAACAAGGATGCGGCCGAGGCTGTGGTGGGGACGATCGTTGACGCCGGCGGCGAGGCGATCGCGATCGCCGGCGATGTCGGCAAGCCCGAGGATATCAAAGCCATCTTCGCCAAGGTCGACGCGCATTTCGGCCGCGTCGACGGGCTCGTCAACAATGCCGGCATTGTCGATGCCATCCAGCGCCTGGACGAGATGACGCCGGAGCGGCTCGACCGCATGTTCCGCATCAACATCACCGGCTCGATGCTCGCGGCGGCGGAAGCCGTGCGCCGCATGTCGACCCGGCATGGCGGCAAGGGCGGGGTGATCGTCAATGTCTCCTCCATGGCGGCAACGCTTGGCGGCGGCGGACAATATGTCGATTATGCGGCCTCCAAGGGAGCGATCGATACGTTCACTGTGGGGCTTGCGCGCGAAGTGGCGGCGGAAGGCATCCGCGTCAATGCCGTACGGCCCGGCATCATCGATACGGATATCCATGCGGCCGCCGGCCTGCCGGATCGGGCGCGCGATATCGCGCCGCAATTGCCGATGAAACGCGCTGGAACGGCCGACGAGGTCGCCGACGCCATTCTCTATCTCCTGAGCCCGCACGCATCCTATATAACGGGTGCCGTGCTCGACGTGAGTGGCGGCCGCTGATCGGAAAGGGTCGATAAGATGCAGTATATTCTCGAATTCCTTGGCCTGATGGCGGTGTTTTCGATCTTCATCGTCGTGCCGGGCGCCGACTTCGCCGTCATTCTGCGCCAAAGCATCGTGCATGGCCGCCGCGCCGCCATGATGACGGGGCTCGGCATGGGCTTCTCACTGCTCTTCCACATCAGTTACACCATTCTCGGCCTCGGCCTGATCGTGTCGCAATCGCTTGTTCTGTTCAGCTTGATCAAATGGGCCGGCGTCCTCTATCTCGTCTATCTCGGCATCAAGTCTTTCCGTCAGGCGGGTTTCCAGGTGAAGAATGTCGAGATTACCGAGGAAGACCGCAAGCCGGTTTCCGTCTGGCGTTGCCTCGCGACCGGGTTCATCACCAATGCGCTGAACCCGAAGCCGGTGCTGTTCTTCCTGTCGCTGTTTTCGACGCTCGTCCATCACGACACACCGGCGCTCATCCAGTTCAGCTATGGCATCGGCATGGCGGTAGCGCTCGTCGCCTGGTTTGCCGGTGTTTCCACCTTCTTCACCGTCAAGCCGGTCCGCGATCGCTTCATCGCGTCGGGCAAATGGTTCAACCGCATCACCGGAGCGGCGCTCGTCGGCTTCGGCATCCGCCTCGCCTTGGCGCGGGCGGCCGACTAACAGAGATAGAAAACAAGGAAATTAAGACATGTCCTACGATGTGATCATTATCGGAACCGGCCCGGGCGGCTATGTCTGCGCAGTCAAGGCAGCGCAGCTCGGCCTGAAGGTCGCGGTCGTCGAAAAGCGGGCGACCTATGGCGGCACCTGCCTCAATGTCGGCTGTATCCCGTCCAAGGCGCTGCTGCACGCTTCCGAAGTGTTCCATCATGCCGGCCATGGCATGGATGCGCTCGGCGTCGAAGTTGCCGCGCCGAAGCTCAATCTTGAAAAGATGCTGGCGCACAAGGATGCGACCGTGAAGTCGAATGTCGACGGCGTCGCGTTCCTCTTCAAGAAGAACAAGATTGATGCCTTCCAGGGCACGGGCAAGATCGTCTCCGCCGGCAAGGTTGCCGTCACGGGCGACGACGGCAAGGTGACCGAGATCGAAGGCAAGAACATCGTCATCGCCACCGGCTCCGACGTTGCCGGCATTCCGGGCGTGTCCCTCGAAATCGACGAGAAGATCATCATCTCGTCGACCGGCGGCATCGCGCTCGACAAGGTGCCGGGCAAGATGATCGTCGTCGGCGGCGGTGTCATCGGCCTCGAGCTCGGCTCGGTCTGGTCGCGCCTCGGCGCCAAGGTCACCGTCGTCGAATATCTCGACACCATCCTCGGCGGCATGGACGGCGAAGTCTCCAAGCAGTTTCAGCGCATGCTCGCCAAGCAGGACATCGAATTCCATCTCGGCGCCAAGGTCGTCGGCGTCGAAAAAACAGGCAATGGCGCGAAGGTCACCTTCGAGCCGGTCAAGGGTGGCGACAAGGTCGTGCTCGATACCGATGTCGTTCTCGTCGCCACCGGCCGTAAGCCCTACACGGCAGGCCTTGGCCTCGAAGAAGCCGGCGTTGCGCTCGACGCCAGAGGCCGCGTCGAGATCGACGGCCACTTCAAGACCAATGTCGCCGGCATCTATGCCATCGGCGACGTCGTGAAGGGTCCGATGCTGGCGCACAAGGCGGAAGACGAGGGCGTGGCGCTTGCCGAAATCCTCGCCGGCCAGGCCGGTCATGTGAACTACGACGTCATTCCGAGCGTCGTCTACACGCAGCCGGAAGTCGCCTCCGTCGGCAAGACCGAGGAAGAGCTGAAGGCCGCGGGCATCGCCTACAAGGTCGGCAAGTTCCCGTTCTCCGCCAATGGCCGCGCCCGCGCCATGCTGGCGACGGACGGTTTCGTCAAGATCCTGGCCGACAAGGAAACGGATCGCGTTCTCGGCGGCCACATCGTCGGCTTCGGCGCCGGCGAAATGATCCACGAGATTGCCGTGCTGATGGAATTCGGCGGTTCGTCGGAAGATCTCGGCCGTACCTGCCACGCACATCCCACAATGTCGGAAGCCGTGAAGGAAGCCGCGCTCGCGACCTTCTTCAAGCCGATCCACATGTGAGATCGGACGGTCCCGGCGAGACGGACGCCGGGATTGCAATGCTTGCCTGATGATGCGATGTACGGGCTCCCGTGCATCGCATCATCCAATCGTTCTCACCAACAAAGCAAGCATGTCACGTCAAATCCCATCCGCTCATCTGCCTCTGAAACTTTTCGTTGCGACGGCGCTCGCATTCCTCGCTACCGTTGTGGTGCCTGCCTATGCCGAAGTGCCAGCCGCGGGCTGGCCGCAGGCGGCAAGCGATCTGCCTGCAGAGCAGGGGATCCGCTTCGGCACGCTGCCGAACGGCATGCGTTTTGCCGTCATGCACAATGCGACGCCGGCCGGTCAGGTGGCGATCCGCTTTCGCATCGGCGCCGGCTCGCTGCAGGAGCGTGACGACCAGCAGGGCCTGGCGCATTTCCTCGAGCATATGGCCTTCAAGGGTTCGACCCATGTGCCGGAAGGCGAGATGGTGCGCACCCTTCAGCGCCTCGGCCTCGCCTTCGGCGCGGATACCAATGCCTCCACCAGCTATGGCGAAACCGTCTATGCGCTCGATCTGCCGGAAGCCAATCCGGAGACGGTTTCGACCGGACTGATGCTGATGCGTGAGACGGCGAGCGAGCTGAAGCTCGATGCCGGCGCCTTCGACCGCGAGCGCGGCGTCATCCTTTCGGAAGAGAAGCTGCGCGACACGCCGCAATATCGTGGCGGGACCGGTTTCCTCAGCCAGCTTCTGCCCGGCCAGCTCGTGCCGCAGCGTTCGCCGATCGGCAAGACCGATATCATCGGCAATGCACCGATCGATCTCGTGAGGGACTTTTACCGCAGCTATTATCGCCCGGATCGTGCCACGCTGATCGTGGTCGGCGATATCGATGCCGCCGCGATCGAAGCCGATATCCGCACCCGTTTCGGCGATTGGGCCGCCGCCAGCCCTGCGCCGGTCGATCCTGACCTCGGCACGCCGGAAAAGCATGGAGAACGCGTCGGTACGGTCGTCGTGCCTGGCGGTGCTACCCGCGTTCAGCTTGCCTGGACGCGCCCCTATGATGCTTCGCCTGATATGGTCGCCAAGCGTCGCACGCAGCTGATCGAGGATATCGGTCTTGCCGTTCTCAACCGGCGCCTGTCCGTTCTGGCACAGCAACCCAATCCGCCCTTCGTCAATGCGCGGGCCGGCGCGCAGGACCTGTTCAAGTCGGCCCGCGTCGCGGTCGTTGCCGCCGATAGCGATTCGGCCACGTGGCAGGCCGCGCTTGCCGCCATCGATCAAGAGCAGCGGCGCGTCGCGCAGTTCGGCGTCGATCAAAGCGAGATCGACCGTGAAATCGCCGAATATCGTTCCACCATGCAGGCGGCTGCGGGTGGGGCGGCAACGCGCACCAGCCCGGATATCGCCGGATCGCTTGCCTGGAGTGTTGGAGAGAATCTGGTTTTCACGTCACCTGCCGACGATCTTTCGCTGTTCGATGCCGCGATGAAGGGGCTGAGCGCGGACGAAGTCGATCAAACTCTTCAGCGCGTTTTCGCCGGCAACGGCCCGCAGCTCGTGCTGCAAATCCCGCAAATGCCCGAGGGCGGCAATGCGGCCGTCAAGATGGCCTATGCCGAGTCACGTGCCGTTGCGGTCACCGCGCCGGTGAAAGCGACCGCGGTCGCGTGGCCCTACACCAGTTTCGGGCAGGCGGGGACCATTGTCGAACGGCGGTCGGTCGACGATCTCGGCATTACCATGGTTCGCTTTGCCAATGGCGTTCGCCTGACCGTGAAGCCGACCAAGTATCGCCTCGACGAAGTGCTGGTGCGGGCCAATATCGGCCATGGCCGCCTGGATCTGCCGCAGGACCGTTCGCTGCCGATCTGGGCGGCACCGGCGCTGCCGATGTCCGGTCTGAAGGCCATCAGCTATGACGACATACAGAAGGCTTTTGCTGAAAAGGTCGTCGGCAATGACTTTTCCATTCAGGATGCCGCCTTCAAATTCGAGGGCGCCACGCGGCCGCGCGATCTGGCGGCACAATTGCAGCTTCTGACAGCCTATGCCTCGGATCAGGCCTACCGTCCGGACGTCTTCAAACGGGTGCAGCAGGCCTATCTGAACAGTCTTGCCCAGCTTCAGGCGACGCCCGGCAGCGTGGTCGGTCGCGATCTGCCCGGTCTCCTGCACTCCGGCGATCCGCGCTGGGTATTCCCGAACCGGTCGCAACTGCTCGACGCCAGGCCGGAGGATTTCGAGACGCTTCTGCAGCCGCTCCTTTCCAGGGGGCGGATCGAGGTCATCATCGCTGGCGACGTCGAGGTCGATGATGCCATCCGCATGACGGCCGAGACCTTCGGCGCACTGCCGCCGCGCAGCGACGCGCAGGGTCAGGTCGACAACGCCGCTGCGCATTTCCCCGCACCGACCCCCGAGCCGGTCGTCCGGCTTCATGACGGGCGAAGCGACAATGCCGGCGCGGCCGTCGCCATGCCGATCGGCGATTTTCTCTCCGATTTGCCGAGAGCCGCCGCCGCCAATGTGACCGGCGCGATCCTGCAGAACCGCCTGATCGACCAGTTCCGCCTCGCCGAGGGAGCAACCTACAGCCCCCAGAGCGAAGTCGATCTGTCGAGATCGATCCCAGGCTACGGCTTTGCCTATGCCTATGTCGAGACGACGCCGGCCAAGTTGGATCACTTCTTCGATCTGGTCGACAAGATCACCGGCGATCTGCGCAGTGGAGATGTGTCGCCGGATGAGCTGACGCGCGCGAAGGCTCCGATCATCGAAGAGGTCAAGCGTTCGCAACAGGCCAACAGCTATTGGCTTCAAAGCCTGCAGAACGCCCAGACGGACCCGCGCCGCCTCGAACGGATTCGCAGCGGCATCAGCGGCTATCAGGCCGTAACCGCACAGGATGTCCACGCCATCGCGACGACATATATGAAGCCGGGAACCTCCTGGCGGATGAAGATATTGCCGGCCGGCGGATCGGCGGTGCGTTAGAGCGTGATGCCGAAAAGTGTGAGGGGTTTTCGGACGACATCACGCTCTACTTCTTTGATTCTAGAGCGGATTCAGATTTTAGATCGAACAGACCTAAAATCATCCGGCTCTAAAGCGGTTCAGCTTATCACTGCATTCCTGCACCGCTTTATCTCTTTGTTATCTCGCAATTCCGGACGGAAAACCGCTGCGCACTTTTCCTGGAATTGTGCGAAACAGCCACCCATCGGCTAAATTGCCGCAGCCGACGTTTGTCGATCGGGTAGCATCGCAATGTGTGGTAGCCTGCAGACGTCGAATAAAGGCGGAGAAACCATGTCTGCAAGGCCTTTGATGGTGAAGCCCCTTATGCCGCATCCGGCGTTGCCGGATGCCGATTGGGCTGACTGCTACGAACTGAATATCCCGAACTCGGATCTGACGGCCATTGCCGCCGCCCGAACGATGCTCGGCCGCTTTCCGTTTTGGGTACGGCTGCTGATACGAGTGCGCGATGCGGTAACAGGCTTGTTTGGGTTGAGATCCAGCAGCGACCTTCGGGCGGACGAGCTGGAAAAAATCGGCTTCTTTCCCGTCGTCAGCAAGTCCGACCATCAGGTTGTGCTCGGGTTCGATGATCGGCATCTCGATTTTCGGGTCGTCATCGACGTGCGGAACGACGATCAGGGGCGTCGACTGGTCGATGCCACGACGCTCGTTAGGCGGAAAATATTGCTTGGCCGGATCTATCTCGCAATCATCACGCCATTCCATCGGTTGATCGTCGCGACGACGCTTTCCAATTTGAGCAAGCGGATGCGAGCGGTCAGTCCGCGGCCGTTACCGTAAAGCCCTGCTTGCGCAGCAGCGTCACAAGGCCCTGGTCGCCGACGAGGTGCAGGGCGCCGACGGCCATGAAGGCATTGCCCTTGTCGAGAACCGGCGTGGCGCGTTCGGCCATGACCTTGTTGCGATCGAGGATGATGCGCTGTTCGAAAGCGGCGGTGTCGTCGTCCGTGATCTTCTGGTCCGGCTCGATCACCTTCAGCATCGGGATCATCGCGCCGATATCGCCGGCGAGATAGAGGCCGGTCATGGTCTCGTTGACGTCGTTGATCTTGTTGCCGAGTTCGAGTGTCTGCATCAGCGATTTCAGGTGCAGCGCGATCGGCAGATCGCTCATGGCCTTGGCCTGTTCGGCGAGCGTCTCAAGGCCGACGACCTTCTTGCCCTTGGCGGCGGCATCGCCTGCCAGCTTCTGATCGAGAAACTTTGCGCCGGCCGCCTTGCGGCGAACCTCGCAGCCGGTCATTTCGAAAGAGCTTGATATCAGCCAGGGCTGCATGCGCGAGACGGCAGCGAGCGTCAAGCCGCGCTCCTTCAGACCGGCTTCCAGCCGGGTATTGTCTTCAGGCGACAGATGCTCGCTGATGGTCGATCCATCGGTGAGCATCGTCAGGGAAGGATTGGAAAAAAGGGCAAGGGCCGCCTTCTTGTCATCCAGAATCTCGTCGGATTCGACGATGATCGTATCGGCTCCGGCAGCGGCGTCGGCGGCGCCCTTCGGCATGGTCAGCACGCGCGAATCGGAGACATGCATGGTGCCAAGAAGCCATGATGGCTTCAGGCCGGGCTTCTCGAGCTTCCAGAAAATGCCCTTGCCGTTTTCCACCTTGTCGCCGGCGGCGATGATGGAGGCATATTTGGCCGGATCGGTCTTTTGAAGTTCGGTCATGAGATCCTTGCCGCCGCAACTGTCGGATGCCGTCTCGTCGGCATGCGCCGGCTGCAGCGTCAGCATTGTCGCGATCAGCAGGATGGCGAGCATCAGCGGAAAGGCCGTGGCAAGCCAGAGCAGGATATCGCCGGGCACCTGCTTCATCGACCGCATCGTCTTGGATCCGAGGGTAGAAATCATCAAAATCTTCCGTTCGCAGAGGGCGCGAATCCTGATGCGCAAAAATGGCTTTCAGGAGACATGCCGATAGATGCTTGTGCTCTACCCGTTCGAGGCGGATATTCCCTTAACGCAAGGGGTTAATCTTTCCTTATGCGCGCGGATGGGCGCGGTCATAGACCTCGAGCAGGCGTGAGGAATCGACGCCGGTATAGACCTGAGTCGTCGAAAGGCTGGCATGGCCGAGCAGTTCCTGGATAGTGCGCAGGTCGCCGCCACCGGCGAGCAGATGGGTGGCGAAGGAATGGCGAAGCGCATGGGGCGTGGCCGTATCCGGCAGGCCGAAGGCGCTGCGCAGCTTCTGCATGCCGTGCTGGATGATGCCCGGCTGCAGCTTGCCGCCGCGCGCGCCACGAAAGAGCGGTCCGTCCGCATCGAGATGGTAAGGGCAAATCGCCCGATAGTGGTCGACCGCTTCAACGACAATCGACAGCAGCGGCACCAGCCTGGTCTTGTTGCCCTTGCCGGTAATGCGCAGTGACGTCGCGCCTTTCGGAAAGTCCTGCGGCTTCAGATCCAGTGCTTCGGAAATGCGCAGGCCGCAGCCATAGAGCAGTGTCAGAACGGCCGCGTCGCGTGCCGCGATCCATGGTTCCTCGTGCAGTTGCGCTTCGTCGCTGACGACGGTGATCGCCTGCTTGTCGGAAAGCGGCTTGGGAAGCGATTTCGGCTGTTTCGGCGAGCGCACCGCGGCAGCACCTGCCGCGTTCACCAAACCCTTTTTTTCGAGATAGCGCAGCAGCGAACGAAGGCCGGCAAGATTGCGCCCAAGCGAGCGCGCGCCGGCACCATCCTTTCGGCGCGCGGCGAGGAAGGCGCGGAAGTCGGCGGGACGCAGCGCATGGATATCGGCGATCGTCGCAGGACCGCCAAGATGGCCGGTGAGGAAAGTCAGGAATTGCCGCGTATCGCGCTCATAGGCATTCAATGTGTGGGCGGCCAGCCGCCGTTCCCGGCCGAGCGCGTCGAGCCAGCGGCTGCGCTCCGCCATCAACCCTGAGTCGGCGATGATCAACAATTCGTTCAGTGGAAAACCCCTTGAAATTCGGATTCCTTCTGCCACTTTGAATGAAGGAAGGTTATGGAATCACTAACTTTCCTGTTGCTCGGCTTGCATCTCCATGTGTTGCGGGAGCAGCGGCACTTCAAAAAACGGCGTATAGGTCCGCTCCCCAGGCTTCCGACGGTTCAGCGGCCATATGCGAGGCGCTTGTCATGCTTCGATCATATTCGATTGCGATAGAAAATATCCCAACCATTCAGGACACTTCATGGCACGTCGCGGGTCGATAACTGCACTGGGACAGCTTGCAGAGGCGATCGCTTTGGTGTCCCAGGGACAGCCGGGACATATTGTCGATACCTTGATCGCCGAGCGCGGCCAGAAGATCGTCCGCAATCCGCTCTGGCCGCTCATGCGCCCCTTTCTCTACACGCTGCTGCGCTATAACAAGGCGATCGAATTCGCCGATGATGTCGCCAAGCTTTCCGGCTTCCAGTGCTTCGAATATATGAGCGATTTGCTGAGGCTCGATATCGGTGTCACCCATGCCGATCGCATACCCGCCTCCGGCGGCTTCATCCTCGTCAGCAACCATCCGACAGGCATTGCCGACGGCGTCGCCGTCTTCGATCTTCTGAAATCGCGCCGGCCCGATATGATGATCTTTGCCAATAGGGATGCGGTGCGCGTCAATCCGCGCTTTGCCGAGATGATCATCCCGGTGGAGTGGCGCGATGAATATAAGAGCAAGCCGAAGACGCGCGAGACGCTGCAGCTCACCAACCGCGCCGTGGCGGAGGGCAAGGTGACCGTGCTCTTCCCATCCGGCCGCATCGCTTATTGGGCGAACGGCACGCTGAACGAGCGCCCGTGGAAGACGTCGGCCGTGGGTCTCGCGCGCAAATACAATCTGCCGATCCTGCCGGTTCACCTGACGGCGCGCAATTCCGGCCTGTTCTACTGGTTCGCCAAATGGTCGACCGAGCTGCGTGATATGACCGTTTTCCACGAGCTGCTCAACAAGCGCGGCGACCGCTTCGATTTCCTCGTCGGCAATCTTATCCCGGTCGAACATCTGGATGGCGATGTCAACGAGGTGACGAAGGCGCTGGAGAAGCATACGGTCGTCGACCTTGCGGCCGACGGCAATGCGACCTTCTCGCCGCTCGTTCCCTTCGAGCAGGATGAGCCCCTGGTTTCGCATTCTCTTTGACAGGGGAATCGGCTAAACCCCAGGCATGCAGCTACGCTCCATGTTTGCCCGGAATTATCGCTCCCTGCGCTCGATCCGCATGGATCTCTCCGATGTCAATCTGTTCATCGGCGAGAACGGTGTGGGCAAGTCCAACCTCTATCGTTCGCTGCAGCTCGTGCAGGCGGCGGTTCGCGGAAGGCTGGCGCATGAAATCTCCAGCGAGGGCGGCATGTTCTCGGCCATGTGGTCGGGCAAACGGCGTTCGCATGAATCTCCCCGCATCCGCTTCGATGTCGAGCTGCTCGATATGGAGAGGGCGGCGACCTTCCGTTACTGGATCGAAGCCGGCATGCGGCCGCCTTCTGCCTCCGCAGGCTTTCCGCTGGAGCCGCAAATCAAGGCCGAGGAACTTTCGGTAGAGACCGGGCGGCGGCCGGTGATGATGATGAAACGCGACGGTCCCGGCATTTCGGTGCGCGGCGAGACCGGGCGCATGCAAGCCCATCCCGAGCAGGCTCTGACCTCCGAAACGGCAATCGCGCTGCTGGGGGATGCCGGCTATTTTCCGGAGGTCGGCACCTTTCGGCGCGCAGTCGATGCTTGGCGCTTCTTTCACGGTTTCCGCACCGATCGCGGCTCGCCGCTCCGCGCGCCTTGCCTTGCCGTGACGGCGCCGATGCTGGATGAGGACGGCGCCAATATAGCTGCTGTTTTCGCGACGCTCGTGCATACGCGAGAGGATACCGTCGAATTGGATCGGGTTCTTGCCGCTGCCCTCGGCGGGGCGAGGCTCGTCGTGCCGGAGCCGCAGGAGACGGCGGATTTCGGCTTGATGCTGCCGGAATTTCCCAACCGCGTCTTTCAGCCGCGTGAGCTCTCCGATGGCCAGATCCGTTTCCTTGGCCTTGCCGCGGCCTTGATGTCCTACCGGCTGCCGCCGCTGATCGCGCTCAACGAGCCGGAGGCGAGCCTGCATCCGGATATGCTGCCGCCGCTTGCCGACATGATCGCGCAAGCGGCGAAGACGAGCCAGATCTGGATCGTCACCCATTCCGAGGTTCTGGCGCAGGCCGTGCGCGAGCGTTGCGGTGCCAAGCCGCGCCGGGTGATCCGCGAAGACGGCTCCACCTGGATCGACGGCATGCGGCTGACTGGCGAGGTCGACGATGACGGTGAATAGGGACGATCCGACTTCGCCACCTTCCAGCCTATACAAAGATGCTGATGCACGCGGCATTATTGACGACTAGAGCGGTTCAGCTTTTCACAGGATCTGTGAACCGCTCTATCTCTTTGTTTTCTCGCAATTCCGGACGGAAAACCGCTTGCGCACTTTTCCTGGAATTGCTCTAGGCAAAACCCCATACGGCGGCGTGGCCGGGCGAGACCTACAGTGCTTTCGAGGGCATATATTCGGCCGGACCATCGGCGTTCGAACGACGAAAAAATTTGTCAGCCGCAGTTTCGGCGTGCGCGCTGAAACAGTCAGGCCGACAGAAGCTTTCCGATGTCTCGGCGTGGCGGAGCGCCGAACAGCCGGGCATATTCCCGGCTGAACTGTGAGGGGCTGGCATAGCCCACCTCAAAGGCGACCGTTTCCGCCGACATTTCGCGCGACAGCATCAGCCGGCGCGCCTCCATCAGGCGAATCTGCTTTTGAAACTGCACCGGTGTCATCGCGGTCATTGCCTTGAACTGACGATGGAAGGCTGTCGGGCTCAGGCCGGCGAGCGCGGCAAGATCATCGACGCGCACCTGCTTGTCGAAATTGCCCCGCAATGCGTGGATCGCTTCGATCAGACGCCGGTTTCGCTCCGCACCGACGACCATGCGGGCGAAGACAGCGCCATGTGGCCCGGCCAGCAGGCGATAGCATAGTTCGCGCTTGACGCCGGGATAGAGCAGCGGGATTGCCTGCGGCTCGCCAAGCAGGCTGACGGCGCGTGCGGCGCAGCCGAGGATCGCCTCGTTGAGCTCCATAACGAAGGCGGCGGCATGCTCGTCGGAGGCCGGAGTGGGCGGTGCCTCCATGCTTTCATAGACTTCGCGTAGGATTGCCTGGTCGAGTTCGATGACGGCGCTGAGATAGGGCGCATCCGGCGCGCCGTGCACCACCTGGCTTGCACCCGGCATCTCGACGCTGACGACCATGGCCTGGCTGGTGCGATAATGGAGCTTCCGTTCGCCGAACGTCGTCCATTTCGCGCCCTGCACCACGATGCAGAGCGCCGGCCGGTGGATCAGGTGGTTCGGATGCCGCTCGGAGAAGGATCGGAGCAAGGCCAGTCCGTCGATCGCGGTGAAATAGGGGCTCCGGTTTCCATGAGCCGCAAACGCTGCGACGACGGCATCATGCAACATCGAAAGAGTGCTCAATCGGATTCCCCGCAAATCTGGAATTCCAGATTAACGCCGGAGGCAGGATCAGGCAAGAAAGAAGCCGGTTCCGGCATGTTCGCTTGTGCTTCGCCCTCTTATGTTCACCGTCATCAACCAACGGAGAACGGCAATGACACAGAATTCCGAACGCAAAATCGCAATCGTCACCGGCGGCAGCCGCGGGCTGGGCCGCAACACCGTGCTCAACCTCGCCAGACGCGGTGTCGACTCGATCCTCACCTACAATTCCAGCAGGGCGGAAGCCGAAAAGGTCGTGGCCCTAGTTGCTGAAGCTGGCGCCAAAGCCATTGCCCTCAAGCTCGACACTGGCGACGCCCACGGTTTCGACCCTTTCGTCGACGCCGTAAAGCAGGCGCTTGCCGATTTGGGCGCCGAGCGCTTCGACTACCTCGTCAACAATGCCGGAACCTCGCACCACAACAGCATCGAGGCGACGACGGAAGATGAACTGGACATGCTTTACAATGTGCACTTCAAGGGCGTTTTCTTCCTGACGCAGAAGCTTTTACCGCTGATCAATGACGGCGGCCGGATCGTCAACCTGTCGAGCGGCCTGACTCGCATCATCGTTCCTGGCAGCGCTCCTTACGGTGCGATGAAGGGAGCGGTCGAGGTGCTGACCCAGTACATGGCAAAGGAGCTGGGACCACGGCGCATCGCCGTCAATGTCGTCGCGCCCGGCGCCATCCAGACAGACTTTAGCGGCGGTATGGTGCGCGACAATCCGGATCTGAACCAGCGTGTCGCCGAAATGACGGCGCTGGGCCGTGCCGGTCTGCCCGACGATATCGGTCCGATGATTGCCTCGCTGCTCTCCGAGGACAACCGCTGGGTCAATGCCCAACGCATCGAGGTCTCTGGCGGGATGTCAATCTGAGATGCCGCTCCGGACCGAGTTCAAATAATCCTACCGCTTCGCAAACGAAGGAGATTCGATCATGATGATGAACAGACGCACATTTTCTAAAACTTTGCTCGTCGGTGCTGCCACGTCATTTGTTGCGACACATGCCGGCCTGGCCGCCACACGCACGCCTCCAACGGCGCGCAATGTCGTTCTCGTGCATGGACTTTTCGCCGACGGATCATGCTGGACCGAGGTTATCGCCCGGCTGCAGGCGAAGGGCCTAAACTGCACGGCGGTCCAGAATCCGCTCACCACGCTGCCCGATGCCGTGGCGGCCGCCGGGCGCGTCCTCGACCGGCAGGACGGTCCGACTGTCTTTGTCGGCCACTCCTTTTCGGGGATGATCCTCACCGAGGCAGGCATACACCCGAACGTCTCTTCACTGGTTTATGTCGCTGCCCGAGCACCGGATGCAGGTGAGGACTATGCAGCTTTGGCAAAAACCTACCCGACACCACCCGCAACCGCGGGCATTGTCTTCGACGGCGACGAAGGACGACTGACGGAGGAAGGGTTCCTGCGCGATTTCGGGGGCGACCTTCCCGAAGCCAGGGCGAGGGTTCTCTATGCCGTTCAACAACCATTCCAAAAGGCGTTGCTCACCGGCAAAACCTCAAACGCTGCTTGGCGCTCGAAGCCAAGCTACTACGCTGTTTCGACGCAAGATGGGACGATAAATCCAGACCTGCAGCGTTTCATGGCCAGACGCATGGGCGCTAAAGCCATCGAACTCAAATCCAGCCATCTGTCGCTCATTTCACATCCGGATGAGATCACCAAACTCATTCTGGAAGCTGCCGGGCAATCATGACATTGGATCCCCTGACGCCGCGAGAGCCGGTATTCCGAGCCTGATCGCTGCCGGCAAGGACGAACAAGGGAGCCTTCCGCCCGATGGCACTTGGGTGAGCAGAAAGGGAATCCTCCCACGCCGCTTAGCTGCCTGACTACAAGCAGACTCACAAGATAAGGACGATCACGATGACCGAAGCGCCGGACGAGGGACCCTTCTTTCATGGCACAATCGCGGATTTGCGCGTGGGTGACTTCCTCACCGCAGGATATCGGTCGAACTATCGTCCTGAAGTGGTGATGAACCATATCTATTTCACTGCCATTGTGGACGGTGCCGGGCTTGCCGCTGAAATCGCGGCCGAACTCATCGGAGGCGGCGCAGTCCCGCGTGTTTATGTCGTAGAGCCGACCGGGACATTCGAGAACGACCCGAACGTGACCGACAAGAAATTTCCCGGCAACCCCACTCGGTCGTATCGCAGCAGCGCACCGCTCAAGGTCATCGGCGAACTCACGCATTGGACCAGATTGACGCCTGAAGCACTACAGGTATGGAGAGAACGACTGACCGCACTGCGCTCAGACGAACGAGGCGAAATCATCAACTGATGCGAGGCGACACGGATCGTGTGCCCATTACACGATCGAATCGCTAAAAGGAGACGGTCCGCTTTTGACCCGCAGCAGACGATTTTCTGCTGCCGGCGCCGCAGTGCATGACCTCGGATGACCGGTCTACGGCGTGGGACGCTCGGAGCGCTTGCGCTTTCTGCGCAAGCAGGTTAAATACTGAACTATATGGTTCAGTATTTAACTCCTCCTCTCGATCTCTCGTTTGCGGCGCTGTCTGATGCGACCCGTCGCGGGATCATCGATCAGCTTGGGCGAGGGGATGCGTCGATCACCAGTCTCGCGGATAAGTTCCAGATGACGCTGACCGGCATGAAGAAGCACGTCCAGGTTCTCGAGCGGGCGGGGCTCGTCGTCACGCAGAAGGTCGGACGGGTGAGAACCTGCAAGCTTGGGGAACGCGGCCTCAAGGCAGAGGCCGAGTGGATCGAGGCGCATCGCAAGCTCTTCGAGGCTCGCTTCGAAGCTTTGGATGAAATCATCAGCGAAATGCAACAGGAGGGAAGCGATGACTGAGCAAGTTAACGGTGCATCTGGTCCGCAGAACCGCACGTCAGTCGAGCGCAGATGGGATCGCGAACTCGTCGTAACGCGGATATTCGATGCGCCGCCCAGCACGGTTTACAGGGCGTGGAGCCAACCTGAGTTGTTCCAGCGCTGGTGGGTGCCAAAATCGGTATCCGGCGTTTCGCTCGTATCGTGCGATATGGACGTCCGTACCGGCGGTAAATATCGTCTGGAATTCGGCGTCGGCGGTTCGGACACCATGGCCTTCTATGGCAAGTATCTCGAGGTGGTGCCGAACGAGCGCATCGTCTGGACCAACGACGAGGGCGAAGAGGGTGCGATCACGACCGTGACCTTCGAGGACCAAGGCGGGAGGACACTGCTGAATTTCCACGAAGTCTATCCGTCCAAGGAGGCGCTTGACGAAGCGCTACAGGGATCGGCGGCCGCATTGCCGGAGCAATTGGAGCAGCTCGACGAAATGCTTTCCATCACAGGCGAGTAGCGCGGTCGGGAAAGTCGACTCGAGGGAACGTCTGCTGCTGGGGAATGACCCAACCCTTCCGGCCGGAGCGAGGGCGCGAAGAAGTGACTCGCATCACGATCGCCAAACGGCAGCTTCGGCTCGATTGTGGTCATTGGCGGCATTGCCGCACAGGGCCAGACATTCACCGAGGCTGCGGACCGTTCGCATTTTGCGCGTGCTCTTGAGTAGCTGCCGGGTTTTCTTTTGCGCTCGTCCGGGGCATGGTCTGGCGCAATGAGCAAAGATTCTTCCGATCTGTTCGGTGCGCTTTTCGAGGCGGCGCCCGCAAAGCCTGTGATGAGCCGCACGGTTCCCGTTCTCGTGCCGATGCCGGCGCCGAGGGCCTATTCCTATGCCGTGCCCGAGGGCATGGCGGTGGAGCCGGGCTCCGTTGTCCAGGTGCCGCTGGGGCCGCGTCAGGTCATCGGCGTCGTCTGGGATGGCGAAGACGACGGCGGCGTCGACCCGAAGAAACTTCGGCCGATCAGCCATGTGTTCGATTGCCCGCCGCTCGGCAAGCAGATGCGTGACTTCATCGATTGGGTTGCCTCTTACACGCTGTCGCCGCCGGGGCTGGTGGCACGCATGGCCTTGCGAGCGCCTGCCGCCTTCGATCCCGAACCGATGATCGAGGGCCTGCGCTTCGTCGGCGGCCAGCCGGAACGGATGACGCCGGCCCGCGCCAAGGTGATGGAGATTGCCGCCGACGGGCTTTCCTGGACGCGTACCGGGCTTGCGCATGCGGCGGGTGTTTCCACCAGCGTTATCGACGGGCTGATCTCGCAGGGCATTTTCGAAACCATCTTCCTGCCACCGCCGCCCGTCGTCGCCAAGCCCGATCCTGAATTCACCGCGTCGCGGCTCGAAGGGCCACAGAGGCAAGCGGCCGAAGAGATCCTGGCTGATGTGGGCAAGGGCGAATTCGCGGTTTCCCTGATCGATGGCGTTACCGGCTCCGGGAAGACGGAGGTCTATTTCGAGGCCATCGCCGAAACGCTGAGGCACGGCAAGCAGGTGCTGATCCTGCTGCCGGAAATCGCGCTGACGGCAAGCTTTCTCGAACGCTTCCAGGATCGCTTCGGCGCCAAGCCGGCCGAATGGCATTCCGATCTCGCGCCGCGCATGCGCGAAAAAGTCTGGCGTCAGGCCGTGACCGGCGAGGTCAGGGTCGTGGCCGGCGCTCGTTCGGCGCTGTTCCTGCCTTTCGAGGATCTCGGGCTCATCATCGTCGACGAAGAGCATGACCCTGCCTACAAGCAGGAGGACCGCGTCTATTATAATGCGCGCGACATGGCCGTGGTGCGCGGCCGCATCGGCGACTTTCCCGTGGTGCTGGTTTCGGCGACGCCTTCAGTCGAAAGCCAGGTCAACGGCCAGAGCGGCCGCTACACGACAATCCACCTGCCGACCCGCTTTGGCGATGCGGCACTTCCCGATTTGCATCTGATCGATATGCGCCGGCATGCGCCGGAGCGCGGCGGCTTTCTTTCGCCGGTCATGATCCGGGCGATCGGCAAGACGGTCGCCAAGGGCGAGCAGGCGCTCATGTTCCTCAACAGACGCGGTTACGCGCCGCTGACGCTCTGCCGGGTCTGCGGCCATCGGTTCCAGTGCCCGCAATGTTCGAGCTGGCTGGTCGAGCATCGCTTCCGCGGCCAGATCCAGTGCCATCAATGCGGCTATGCCGAGCGCACGCCGGAGGCCTGCCCCGAATGCGGCACGCTCGATCATCTCGTTGCCTGCGGGCCAGGCGTCGAGCGCATCGCGGAAGAAGTGGAGCGGCATTTTCCCGAGGCGCGGACGATCGTGCTCTCCTCCGACATCATGGGCGGCGTCAAGCGGCTAAGATTAGAGCTCGATGCGATCGCCAAGGGCGAGGCTGACATCGTCATCGGCACGCAGCTCGTCGCCAAGGGGCACAATTTTCCGCTGATGACGCTGGTCGGTATCGTCGATGCCGACCTCGGCCTGGCGAACGGCGATCCGCGCGCCGCCGAGCGCACGTTCCAGCTCCTGTCGCAGGTGACGGGACGCGCCGGGCGAACCGGTCTCAAGAGCCACGGTCTGCTGCAGACCTTCCAGCCGCAGCATCCTGTCATGCAGGCGATCGTATCAGGCGATGCCGGCGCTTTTTACGAGCGTGAAATTTCCGAGCGGGAAAGGGCCATATTGCCGCCCTTCGGCAGGCTCGCCTCGATCATCGTCTCGGCCGACACGAGGCAGGATGCCGAAACCCATGCCCGCGGCATGCGCAATGCGGCGCCGCAGGTGACGGGCATTTCGGTGCTCGGTCCGGCCGAAGCGCCGATCGCGCTCGTGCGCGGCCGCCACCGTTTCCGCCTGCTCGTGCACGGCCGCCGCAATTCCGACATGCAGGGCTTCCTCCGGGCGATGCTGGCGCAGTCACCGAAGGAGCGTGGCTCCGTGCAGGTGCAGCTCGACATCGATCCGCAAAGCTTTCTGTGATTGACGCTGCAGATATCTAGACTGCGCCTTCCCCTTGCAACCCGGATCATGCCATAAGTTCGGCCGTCTCACTTACATGATTTGCGCGCGGCTGATTTTGGGGCGACCGATGGAGCTTTATTTTCCGACCGAATTCGGCGAGCGGCTTGCTTACTGTTCGGCTGCCGTCACCACGCTCATCGGCCTCTTCCTGATGTTCGGGCCGGGCTATGCCTACCGCTTCCTCAAGTTGCAGGTGAAGGAAGGGCGCTCCGAAGCCTATGCCGAGGCTCGCTCCGCTGGCGGCTTCATGGTCGGCTTCGGGCTGGTGGCGATCCTGTTGGCACAGCCGATGATCTATCTCGCGCTCGGCGCTTCCTTCGGCGTCGCGGCGTTCGGTCGCATCCTGTCGCTGATGTCGGATCGTGGCAGTGTGTTTTTGAGTCTTCTCCTTCTGGTTGCGCAGGCTGCACTGGCGGCGCTACCTTTTCTCTACGGGCTAGGCTATATTTGAGCCGAAAACAGCTCCGGCGCGGCTTTTTCGCCGGCGCTATCCCCATGCTTTTCGAGTTTTGGCATCATAAATTCGCCCGAATGGCGCATTCGTCGATTACGCGTGTTGCGAGTCTCAATATCCTATGTTAGACGAACCCCGAATTTCGGATGCGGTGGGAGTGCGCTCCTGCTGATTTCTGGGGGAAATCAAAACGAATTCAAGGACATATGGCTTCCGTCATCCGGAAGTCGAGTTCTTGGGTTGAAATCAGGGAATTTTGTGCCCGTGGCAGACACATCCCAGCATGTTTCTGGCGTTGCAGAACGATATGCCTCGTCGCTGTTCGAATTGGCCCTTGAAGAGGGTGCAGTGCCGGCAGTGACCGCCGATCTCGATCGGTTCCAAGCCATGCTCGACGAAAGCGACGATCTGAAGCGTTTCGTCCTCAGCCCGGTTTTTTCGGCTGAAGATCAAGTCGGCGCGATCCAGGCGCTGGCAACGAAGGCTGGTTTCGGTGCCTACGTCACCAATTTTCTGAAGCTTGTGGCCAGCAACCGGCGCCTTTTTGCGCTGCCGGGCATGATCAAGGCTTTCCGCATCATCGCCGCTCAGCATCGCGGCGAGATTTCCGCCGAGGTAACCTCGGCCCATGCGCTCACTCCGGCGCAGGAAGATGAATTGAAGGCGGCGCTGAAGGGCGTCACCGGCAAGGACGTGGCGATTGCCGTCACCGTCGATCCGTCGATCCTCGGCGGCCTGATCGTCAAGGTCGGTTCGCGTCAGATCGATACGTCCCTTCGCACCAAACTCTCCACCCTTAAGCTTGCATTGAAAGAGGTCGGCTGATGGATATCCGCGCAGCGGAAATTTCCGCAATTCTGAAAGATCAGATCAAAAACTTCGGCAAGGAAGCTGAAGTCTCCGAAGTCGGCCAGGTTCTCTCCGTCGGTGACGGTATCGCCCGCGTCTACGGTCTGGACAATGTTCAGGCCGGCGAAATGGTCGAATTCCCCGGCGGTATCCGCGGCATGGCGCTGAACCTTGAAGCCGACAATGTCGGCGTGGTTATCTTCGGCTCCGACCGCGACATCAAGGAAGGCGACACCGTCAAGCGCACCGGCGCGATCGTTGACGTTCCGGTCGGTCCGGAACTTCTCGGCCGCGTTGTCGACGCGCTCGGCAACCCAATCGACGGCAAGGGCCCGATCAACGCGACGCGCCGTTCGCGCGTCGACGTCAAGGCTCCGGGCATTATTCCGCGCAAGTCGGTTCATGAGCCGATGTCGACCGGCCTCAAGGCCATCGACGCTCTGATCCCGGTTGGCCGCGGCCAGCGCGAGCTCGTCATCGGCGACCGCCAGACCGGCAAGACCGCCATCATTCTCGACACGATCCTGAACCAGAAGGCCATCCACGATGCCGGCCCGGACAGCGAAAAGCTGTACTGCGTCTACGTCGCCGTCGGCCAGAAGCGCTCCACCGTCGCTCAGTTCGTAAAGGTGCTCGAAGAGCGCGGCGCGCTGAAGTACTCGATCATCGTTGCCGCGACCGCTTCCGATCCGGCTCCGATGCAGTTCCTGGCTCCGTTCGCCGGTTGCGCCATGGGCGAATACTTCCGCGACAACGGTATGCATGCTCTGATCGGTTACGACGACCTGTCCAAGCAGGCTGTTTCCTACCGCCAGATGTCGCTGCTGCTGCGCCGCCCGCCGGGCCGCGAAGCCTATCCGGGCGACGTTTTCTACCTGCACTCGCGCCTCCTCGAGCGCGCTGCCAAGATGAACGACGAGAAGGGCGCTGGTTCGCTCACCGCTCTCCCGGTCATCGAAACGCAGGGTAACGACGTTTCGGCCTTCATTCCGACCAACGTGATCTCGATCACCGACGGCCAGATCTTCCTAGAAACCGACCTGTTCTATCAGGGTATCCGTCCGGCCGTTAACGTCGGTCTGTCGGTTTCGCGCGTCGGCTCGTCCGCTCAGATCAAGGCGATGAAGCAGGTTGCAGGCTCGATCAAGGGCGAACTCGCCCAGTATCGCGAAATGGCTGCCTTCGCCCAGTTCGGTTCCGACCTCGATGCGGCAACGCAGCGCCTGCTGAACCGCGGTGCCCGCCTGACCGAGCTCCTGAAGCAGCCGCAGTTCTCGCCGCTGAAGACGGAAGAGCAGGTCGCGGTGATCTTCGCCGGCGTCAACGGCTACCTCGACAAGATCGCCGTTCCGCAGGTCGGCAAGTTCGAGCACGGCTTCCTGTCGTACCTCCGCTCGGAAGGCAAGGAAATCCTCGACACCATCCGCACCGAAAAGGCCATCAGCGACGCGACGAAGGGCAAGCTCACCGCTGCTCTCGACAGCTTCGCCAAGTCTTTCGCGTAATCGGGCCAAGCTCTAGGACGGACCAAGGATGCCTTCACTCAAGGATCTGAAAAACCGGATCGCCTCCGTCAAGGCGACGCAGAAGATCACCAAGGCGATGAAAATGGTCGCCGCGGCGAAGCTTCGGCGTGCGCAGGAGGCGGCCGAGGCCGCCCGGCCTTATTCGCAGCGCATGGCCGCTGTTCTGGCCAACATCTCGGCTGCCGTCAGCGATGCTGACGGTGCGCCGCTCTTGATGACCGGAACCGGCAAGAGCGATGTGCATCTGCTTGTCGTCTGCACGGCCGAGCGCGGACTTTGCGGCGGCTTCAATTCGCAGATCTCGCGTTTTGCCCGCGACCATGCCCGCAAGCTTCTGGCCGAAGGCAAGACGGTGAAGATCTTCACCGTCGGCAAGAAGGGCTATGACGTGCTTCGCCGCGAATACGCATCGCTGATCGTCGAGCGCAAGGAACTGCGCGACGTCAAGCGCATCGGCTTCGACAATGCCGACGCCATCGGCAAGCGCATCATCGAGATGTTCGAAGCCGGCGAATTCGATGTCTGCACGCTGTTCTATTCCGAATTCAAGTCGGTGATCAGCCAGATCCCGACGGCACAGCAGCTGATCCCGGCTTCGGCTCCGGCCGTCGTCGAAGAAGATGCAGCCCACAAGGGCGCCGTCTACGAATACGAGCCGGATGCGGCTTCGATCCTCGCGGACCTGATCCCGCGCAACATCTCCGTCCAGATCTTCCGCGCGTTGCTCGAAAACGTCGCCGGCGAGATGGGCGCCAAGATGAGCGCGATGGACAATGCGACGCGCAACGCTGGTGAGATGATCAACAAGCTGACGCTGAACTACAACCGTCAGCGCCAGGCACAGATCACCAAGGAATTGATTGAAATCATTTCGGGCGCGGAAGCGCTCTGAAGTTAGGAAAAGAGGGTAAGAATATGGCTGACGCAGCTACCCCCGCAGGTTCTCTCGGTAAGGTTACGCAGGTTATCGGCGCCGTCGTGGACGTTTCTTTCGACGGCGATCTGCCGAAGATCCTGAACGCTCTCGAAACCAGCAACAACGGCAATCGCCTTGTTCTGGAAGTCGCGCAGCACCTCGGCGAAAACTCGGTCCGCACGATCGCCATGGACTCGACTGAAGGTCTGGTTCGCGGCCAGCCTGTTTCCGACACCGGCGCTCCTATCTCGGTTCCGGTTGGACATGAGACGCTCGGCCGTATCATGAACGTCATCGGCGAGCCGGTCGACGAAGCGGGTCCGCTAAACACCTCCAAGAAGCGCGCCATCCACCAGGATGCTCCGTCCTACGTCGAGCAGTCCACGGACGCGCAGATTCTCGTCACCGGCATCAAGGTCGTCGACCTCCTTGCTCCTTACGCAAAGGGCGGCAAGATCGGCCTGTTCGGCGGCGCCGGCGTCGGCAAGACCGTTCTCATCATGGAACTGATCAACAACGTCGCCAAGGCGCACGGTGGTTACTCGGTCTTCGCAGGCGTGGGCGAACGTACCCGCGAAGGCAACGACCTCTACCACGAAATGATCGAATCGGGCGTCAACAAGCATGGCGGCGGCGAAGGTTCCAAGGCCGCGCTCGTCTACGGCCAGATGAACGAACCGCCGGGCGCCCGCGCTCGCGTCGCTCTGACCGGTCTGACGGTTGCTGAAAACTTCCGCGATGAAGGCCAGGACGTTCTGTTCTTCGTCGACAACATCTTCCGCTTCACCCAGGCTGGTTCGGAAGTGTCGGCTCTGCTCGGCCGTATTCCTTCGGCCGTGGGCTATCAGCCGACGCTCGCCACCGACATGGGCCAGATGCAGGAACGCATCACCACGACGACGACGGGCTCGATCACCTCGGTTCAGGCCATTTACGTTCCGGCCGACGACTTGACCGACCCGGCACCGGCAACCTCGTTCGCCCACCTGGACGCAACGACGGTTCTGTCGCGCTCGATCGCTGAAAAGGGTATTTACCCGGCCGTCGACCCGCTCGACTCCACCTCGCGTATGCTCGACCCGTTGGTCGTCGGCGAAGAGCACTACGAAATTGCCCGTAAGGTTCAGTCGACGCTGCAGCGCTACAAGGCCCTGCAGGACATCATCGCCATCCTGGGCATGGACGAACTCTCCGAAGACGACAAGCTGGCTGTCGCCCGCGCCCGCAAGATCGAGCGCTTCCTGTCGCAGCCGTTCTTCGTCGCTGAAGTCTTCACCGGCTCGCCGGGCAAGCTCGTTGCACTCGAAGACACGATCAAGGGCTTCAAGGGCCTCGTCAACGGCGAATACGACCATCTGCCGGAAGCTGCCTTCTACATGGTCGGCTCGATCGACGAAGCGATCGAAAAGGCCAAGAAGCTGGCTGCCTGATAAGGCTAATCCATCGGCGCGCGGCATTGCCCGCGCGCCCTTGCCTTGCGAATAAGACAATCGAGAAGTGACGGGCCATGGCTGACAATTTCAATTTCGAACTGGTTTCTCCGGAGCGCCTGCTGCTGTCGGAACAGGTCATCGATGTCGTCATCCCCGCGAGCGAAGGCGAGATGACCGTCATGGCTCATCATGCGCCGACGATGACCACGATCAAGCCGGGCGTCGTCAAGGTGCATTCGGCTTCGGGCAAGAAGCAGGACTACGTCGTATTCGGCGGCTTCGCCGATATCCTGCCGACCGGCTGCACGCTGCTCGCGGAATCCGCCGTTCCGGTCGAAGACATGAGCCGTGACGAGCTGGACCGCCGCATCAATGCCGCCAAGGCCGAACTCGAAGATGCCGAGCATCACGAGCACAAGTCGCGTCTGGAGCACTTCATCATGGAACTCTCGCATCTGCGCGGCTCTATCCCGCAGGATTGATGCGATCCGGCTACCCGACTACGGTGAATGAGATGAAAGCGGTCCCATGGGCCGCTTTTTTGTTGGAAGGTCCGGGCCATCCTCGCCCTTCGAGGCTCCGGCTGCTTACTTCAGGGTGAGGCGCAGCAAATCACAGGGTTGGGTAACATCCGGCGCGAACCAGGGCCACCTCGTGGTTCGAGGCACCACCGTTTTCGCTCCGCTTAACGGTGTTGCACCTCACCATAAGGTGGAGCAGGTCTTTGGCGAGGCACGCAAGATCAGTCCCCATGGTGCGGCGCGAAAGCACCCTGAGCTTGTCGAAGGCTGCAGCCTCGAGCCACGAGGGCGGATGGTGAGCGACCGCAACCCCGACTTCTCAAAGCGGAGTCGGTGAGGCGATCCCTCCCAGGTTGCATCAAATCTGCTGTCCTTGTAGCAAAAACCGGTGCAGCTGCGCCGCTTCGGGAGAAAGCGAGCGGAAGCGAGGGGCGCCGAGATAGTATCCGAAGCCGCTCTCCACTTGGTCGTTACCGACGGTGATCAGCGCACCGGACTGCAGATATTCCTCGATGAGGCCGAGGCTGCCGAGCGCGATACCTTCGCCCCTGAGCGCCGCCTCCACCGCCATGATGTAAGTCGAGAACGACAGGCGCGGTCTCGGCAGCTTCCCCTTCAACGGGTCGCCGATCCGGCCGAACCATTGGCGGAAGCTGATCCAGTGGGCGTTGGCGCGTTCGTAATCGATGAGATCGAGCCCGGCGATGTCGACCGCCGTCAATGCCTGCGGATCGAGGCCGCGGATCGCCAGGTAATCCGGCGATGCGATCGGCACCAGCACTTCCTTCATCAGTGGCGTCAGGCTCCAGCGCGGATGTTCGCCCGTGGAATAGATGATGATGAGGTCATTGTTCTCCGAGGCGAGCTCGGAATGCACATCCGTCGTCAGCAGGCGCACGGAGATGCCGGGGCTCTCCTTGCCGAAATCCCTTAGCCGCTGCCCGAGCCAGAGATGCGAGATCGAGCCGCTTGCCGCAATCGAGATGATTTCGCCCGTACCCGCACGAAAAGGCTCCAGGCTCTCCTCCAGATATTCCAGCGTGGCGCGTACGCGCTGGAACAGCCGTTCGCCATCCGGCGTCAGCGCCAGGTTCCGTCCGCGCCGGGTAAAGAGCGTCGCGCCGAGGTGATCCTCGAGCCCCTTGATGCGGCGGCTGACGGCGGCCTGGGTAATGTTCAGCTCGCGGCCGGCGCGGGAAAAGTTCATTGCGCGCGCGGCCGCATCGAACACGCGGAAGGCCTCCAGCGGTATTTTCTCTAGCATCAGCACTCCATAACTTCAGATCATCAATATTCCTGATAATTGCCCGGATTTGAAGATTTGAAATTGTGATGCAGGATTATGGCATCATTTTCGGCCGCTTTTCCAAGGGGTTCTTGCGTGTCCTTTTCCATTTCCGCCATTCCAGACATTCGTTTCGGCGAGGGCGCGCTCTCCGGCCTTCCCGCCGCGGTCAAATCCTTCGATGGCGTCGGCACGGTTTTGCTTGTGATCGATGCCTTTCTGGCGCAGTCGGGCCTTGCGGCCAAGCTCAGCGCCAAGCTTGCCGAAGCATGCGTGGAGACGCAGGTCTTTTCCGACTTTGCCGGCGAGCCGAAGCTTGCGCATTTGCAGGCGGCGATCGAGGCGGGGCAGGGGGCGGATATGGTGATCGGCATCGGTGGCGGCTCGGCGCTCGACATCGGCAAGATCGTCGCCTGCTGCATCGCCTCCGGCGAGGCCCCGATGCATTATGCGCTGGCAGCCAACCCGCTGCCGAAGAATCCGCTGAAGAAGATCATGATCCCGACCACGGCCGGTACGGGGTCGGAGACATCGGCGACGAATATCTTTGCTGGGCCCGAGGGCAAGAAGCTCTGGATCTGGGGACCGGAGACGAAGGCAGACCTCGTCATTCTCGATCCGGCCTTGACGAAGACCTTGCCCGCCAGCCTGACGGCATGGTGCGGCCTCGATGCCTTTATCCACGCCTTCGAGGCGGCAACGAACCGCAACACGCATCGCGGCGCGCAACTCTACGCTCATCAGGCGCTGCGGCTGCTGACGGGTGCGCTGGAGACGGCCGTCAAGCACCCTGACGACGTGGCCGCTCGCGGCGACGTGCTGCTTGGCTCCTGCTTCGGCGGCATTGCCATCGACAATTGCGGAACGGCGATCGCTCACAATATCAGCCATGCACTGGCCGGTCTTGCGCCGGTTCATCATGGTCTTGCGACGGCGCTCGGCTTCGAAGTGACGCTTCCGTGGCTGGTCGAAGCGGATACGGCCGATCTCAATGCCGCCGCCAAGGCTTGCGGTGTCGAGGGTGCCGCTGAACTTCCTGCCTTTATCTCCGGCTGGATGGATCGCTGCGGGATCGTCCGCTCGCTGCCTGCGGCGTTCAAGCCGTTCGACGAGGCCGATCTCGCCCGCGAAATGCGTGCCACCGAAAACCAGCCCATGCGGCGCTCGACGATCCGCGACGTGGCGGATGCCGATATCGACCGCTTTGCCGCAGCCGTCATGGCGCTCCCGAAAGGAATCTGAAATGACCAAGAACTATACGCGCGACTATTGGGAACGCGTTCTCTCCGGCCTCAAGCCTGAAGGGCGTCACTTCATCGATGGTGCTCATCGTGCCGCAGTATCGGGCGAGACCTTCACCCGCATCCGGCCGATGGACGGCAAGCCCGGTGCTGAGCTCGCGCGCGGCAATGCCGCGGATGTCGATGCTGCCGTCGCCTCCGCCCGCGCTGCCTTCGAAAGCGGTGTCTGGCGCAAGAAGGAGCCGCTGGAAAAGAAGAAGATCATGCTGAAATGGGCCGATCTCATTCGCGCCCATGGCGATGAGCTGGCCATGCTCGAGACGATCGATGTGGGCAAGCCGGTCATGGCGTCGTTGACGGTGGACGTGCGCCTCTGCGCCGACGGTATCCAGTTTTACGGCGAAATGATCGACAAGATGTACGACGAGATTGCGCCGACCGGCCCGAATGCGCGGGCACTGGTGCGCAAGGTACCGATCGGCGTCATCGGGGCGATCACGCCCTGGAACTATCCGATGATCATCGATGCCTGGAAGCTCGGGCCGGCGATAGCGGCCGGCAATTCCGTCGTATTGAAGCCGGCCGAACAGTCCTCGCTTTCAGCGATCCGCCTTGCCGAGCTCGCCATCGAAGCCGGCCTGCCTGCCGGCGTCTTCAACGTCGTCACTGGCTATGGCGAAGAGACCGGCAAGCCGCTGGCGCTGCACATGGATGTCGACATGATCGCCTTTACCGGCTCGACCGATGTCGGCAAGCTGATCATGGGTTATGCGGCGCAATCGAACGTCAAGCGCGTGGCGCTGGAGCTTGGCGGCAAGTCGCCACTGGTCGTGTTCGAAGATGCCGATCTCGATGCTGCCGCCGTCGCGGCTGCCTGGGGCTGCTTCTACAATTCCGGCGAGACCTGTCATGCCTCGACGCGCCTGATCGTGCAGCGGTCGGTGCAGGAGACGCTGATCGAGAAGATCGAGGCGGTCACCCGCTCGGATATCGCGCTCAAGCATCCGCTCGACCCTGCAGCGCAGATCGGCGCGCTGATCGAGGAAGAGCATATGAACAAGGTTCTGGCGATGATCGCGGCGGGCGAGAAGGAGGGTGCGCGTCGCGCCTTCGGTGCCGAGCGTGTCTTGAGCGAAACCGGCGGCTACTATGTGTCGCCGGGCGTCTTCGTCGACATGACCAACGATATGAGCTTGGCGCGGCAGGAAATCTTCGGCCCTGTGCTGGCAGCCATTCCCTTCGATACGGAGGAGGATGCACTCAAGATTGCCAACGATACGATCTATGGGCTTGCCGGCGCGGTCTTCACCAAGGATATGGATCGCGCGCACCGCTTTTCGGAAGAGATCCATGCGGGTACGGTGTGGATCAACACCTATGACATGTCGAACTTCGCCACGCCGTTCGGCGGCTTCAAGCAATCCGGCTTCGGCCGTGACCGCTCCGTGCATGCGATCGATAAGTACTGCGATTACAAGACGATCTGGCAGCAGTTCGGTTGAGTTTGAAATCGGCGTGATCCCGAAACAACGTGGTTGCCTTCGGGATCATGCTGGGGAAGAGGGGAGTTACCATGAGCAAGATCGTTTCCATAGAGATCACCCATCACCGCCTGCCGCTCGATCCGGCGTTCAAGGCGAGTTGGGATGGCCGTCCGCGCCGGCATTTCGATGCGACCATCGTTCGTGTCCGGGACGATGAGGGCCGCGAAGGCATCGGCTCGGGCGACCTGATGAAGGGTTTCGAGGGGCATGAGGATCTGTTCATCGGGCAGGATCCGCGGCACGTCGAACGTCACTACGAAGTCCTGTCGCACATCAACTTCCATTACGGCCGCTGCTGGCCGATGGACCTGGCGCTGTGGGACCTCTCCGGCAAGATCACCGGCGAGCCGGTGTGGCGGATGCTCGGTGGTCGTGCCAGCCGTGTGCGACTCTATGCCTCCTCCGGCGTGCTGCGCGAGCCTTCTGCTATGGCCGATCAGGCCGAGCGCTATATCGATGAAGGCTTCCCGGCCATGAAGGTGCGCTTCTCCTCGTCTTCAGGCGGCCGCGGCGGCTGGCGCGAGGATGTCAAGGCGCTGGAAGCGATCCGAGCCCGCGTCGGCGATCGGCTGGAGCTGATGGTCGACTGCAATCAGGGTTGGCGCATGCCCTGGGATACGACCTTGCCCTGGACCTTCAAGGATGCGCTTACCGTCGCCAGGGAGCTGGAGCGGCTCGGCGTCTACTGGATGGAAGAGCCGCTTCACCGCTCGGACCGCAAGGGCATGAAGGAATTGAAGCAGGCAACCTCGGTGCGCATCGTCGGCGGCGAGATGACGCGCGAGCTCTACGAGTTCCGCGATATCATCGAAGAGCGCGCCTTCGATGTCATTCAGCCTGATGTCGCGCTGGTCGGTGGCATCACCGGCTGCCGGCGGCTCGCCTATCAGGCACGCGAGGCAGGCGTGCAGTTCACGCCGCATTCCTGGACGAACGGCATCGGCGTGCTGGCCAATGCGCATCTGACCGCCGGCGTCGGCGACGCCGCCTGGCTCGAATACCCCTATGACAATCCGGAATGGAGCGAGGCCCGTCGCGACTATCCGATGGTATCGCCGCTCAAGCACGATGCCGGCTGGCTCGATCTCGGCGTTGCGCCGGGGCTCGGGATTGTTCTCGATGAGGAGCGCCTGAAGGCGACGCGTATTTAAAGGTGCCTTCAGAGTCTAAACCGTGCCTGCTTGCGCCATTGGGCAGCAGGGCCATGGCATGTGAGGTGCGTGGGCACCGCGCATCCCCTTCTCCCCGAGGGGAGAAGGAACTTGCGGCGCCGACGTGCCTCGCATGCATGGCCCTCTATCAAGCGGTGACAGGCCGGGCCGCCATGTTCTCCCGGGAGCGCGCCCACTGGATAACGGGGCGTTCGAGCAAGACATAGCTCAGCGTGCCGATGGCGAAGATGATAGCGGTTGCGATCAGGCTTGAAATTATCCAGCCACCGAGAACGTTGTCCGAGCCTGCGCCGAAGGATGAGGGAAAGAGCTGCGGCATCAAGGTCAGCACGATATCCTGCCAGATATAGACGCCGAAGGAGACGGTGGCGACATAGCGGGTAAGGCCGTTGTCGAGCAGCTTTGCCAGTATCCGCGATTGCGGGAGCGCGCAAAGCGCGATGGCGGCCGCCAGGGGAAGCAGCGGGAATTGATAGGGAATGCCAAGCCAGGCATAGCCTTCTCCCGCGCCGCCGATCGACTGCGGCAATTGCCATGCGCCCATGACGATCGCGAGCGCTCCGATGATATCGTAGACTGCCGAGCGGCGCGTCGGGATGATGGTCTGGATTGCGGCGGCCAGTGCGCCGATCGCGAATATCGCAAAGAAGCCGATCGGGTTGAAGCGCGGCATCCATTCCTTGGCGCCACCCTGGAAGCCATATTGCCATCCCCGCCCAACGCTGTCCGTGGGCAGATAGGTGGCGACGAGCCAGTGCCCGACCAGCGAGACCGCGATGATACCAATCCAGAGCAGGCGGCCGACGAGCGGGGAGCGTGACCTCGGCTTCGCACGGAACAGCAACAGGAAGCCGATCGGCAAGAGAACATAGCAGGTCGTTTCGAAGGGGATCGACCATAAAGGCCCGTCCCCCTGCACCGGAAAAAAGGTGCGCCAGTGCCATTGGCTCATCAGAAAGAAGCCGGCGATGTAGCGGCCGATCAGCTCGCCATCGAGCGGAAAACCGTAGACCGTGAAACTGATCACGAACCCGACCGTCAGGGCAAACCAGAAGCCCGGCAGGATGCGCGCGGCGCGACGCATGGCGTAGATCTTCAAAGACGGTAAGGGCTGGCCGCTATCCAGCGCCAGCCAGAAGGGTCGCGCAAGTAGAAAGCCGCTGAGAACGAAGAAGATCGAGACGCCGTGATTGCCGAAGCGCGCCAATATGAAGGTCAGGTCCAGGCTCGGCGGGATTTTGTAGAAATTCATGCGGAGTACGAGATGATGAACAAGCACCATCAGACATGCGACGGCGCGCATGAAATCCGCTCCTCCCAGACGTCTTCCGTTCTCCATTCCCGTATCCGCCGAAACTCCCTCTCCATTGGGTAGGTCATCGCGGCGGTTTCGGCAAGGCGGATCCTCGAAAGCACGACGCCCGAACCCATGGTGTAAGGTCCGGGCGTCGAACCGATCTCCCGTACCTGCCAGAAACGAGAGACCGGATTCGGATGTTGAGCGGAGGATCAGGCGGCGACGGAGCGATAGGGACGCATGGCGCGCGCCGGTTTCAAGGCGTTGCTCCACCAGTTCAGCCGCGCAATCAGGAGCACCAGCGATTTCCGGGCGTCCAGCGGATTTTCCAGCGTGCCATCCTCGGCAAACCTGCCCCAAGGATTGGCGAAGCTGACCGTATCGCGCACGGTGACGGCATGCAGCTCGGCAAAGACGAGCCGCAACTGCTCGACGGCGCGCAGGCCGCCGGAAATGCCGCCATAGGAAACGAAAGCGACGGGCTTGCCATGCCAGGGGTCATAGACGAGATCGAGCAGGAATTTCAGCGATGCCGTGAAGCTGTGATTGTATTCGGGCGTGACGATGATGAAGGCATCCGCCTCCGAAAGCCGCGCCGAGAGCGCAGCGACGCCGGGATGCTCGCGATCGTGCTGGAAGGGAAGGTCGAATTCGAGAGGATCGATCAGGTCGATGTCGATAAGGGGATAATGCGCCAATTCCCGAGCGATCCAGTTGACCACCCGGTCACACAAGCGGCCCGGGCGGGTGCTGCCGTAAATGATCGCCAGCCGGGTTCTTTCTGTCATGTCTTGCTCCTGCTTTACGCGGTTTGGAGCTCGGGTTATAAAACCTCAACTAAAGTTGAGGTCAATAGCGTTAAATGGGAAAAATCGAGCCAGGTCAATTTTCCAAGCAGCTGACGGTCGGCGAGGTGGCGGCGCGCAGCGGAGTGGCGGTCTCCGCGCTGCATTTCTACGAGGCGAAAGGGCTGATCGAGAGCCATCGCAGCCGCGGCAACCAGCGGCGCTATCCGCGCGAGGTCCTGCGCCGGGTCGCCATCATCAAGGTGGCGCAAAGGGTCGGTATTCCGCTTGCCGAGGTTCAGACGGCGCTGGAAGCCCTGCCGCAGGGACGCACGCCGACGGCGGCCGACTGGAAGGCGCTCTCGGAATTGTGGAAGAATGATCTCGACGCTCGCATCAAACGCCTGCAGGGGCTTCGCGACCAGCTGGACAGCTGCATCGGCTGCGGCTGCCTGTCACTCGACAGCTGTCCCTTGCGCAATCCCTGGGACACGCTTTCCGAGGAGGGGGCGGGACCGCGACTGCTCGATCCCGGAGAGTGAAGTGAATTGAACGCTCAGGCGTGGACGCGGCTTTCGGCCATGTGCGTGTCAAGCGCCGCGGCCTCTTCCTTCGAGAGGTAAAGGCCCTTCTTGGAACGGCGCCAGAGGATGTCGGCGGCGCTGTAGGCCCATTCCTGTTCCATCAGATACCGAACTTCCGCTTCATAGAGATCGCTTCCGAAGCAGCGGCCGAGATCGGCAATCGTCTTTGCGTCGCCAAGGATCATCGCGGCCCGCGTTCCATAGCGGCGGACGAGGCGGCGAGCGTGCTGGTCGGCAAGGAAGGGGTAACGCGACTTCAGCTTCGAGACTTCGGCATCATAACCGCGAGCCGGAAAGTTGCCGCCCGGCAGCGAGCTCTTGGCCGTCCACGGCGTGCCCTTCAGCCCGATGGCCTCGCCGATCTTTTGCAGCGCATGCTCGCTCAGGCGGCGATAGGTGGTGAGCTTGCCGCCGAAGACATTGAGCAGTGGTGCCTGGCCTTCTTCGCCCTCGACCTTCAGTACGTAGTCGCGTGTCGCCTCCTGCGCCTTGGACGCGCCGTCGTCGTAGAGCGGACGCACGGCCGAATAGGTCCAGATGATATCCTCGGGTCGAACCGGCTCCTTGAAGTATTCGCTGGCGGCGTTGCACAGATAGGCGGTTTCCTCCTCTGTGATCTTCACATCCTTCGGATCGTCCTTGTAGTCGCGATCCGTAGTGCCGATCAGGGTGAAATCCTGCTCGTAGGGAATGGCGAAGATGATGCGATTGTCCGGGTTCTGGAAGAAATAGGCGCGGGGATCGTCGAACTTCTTGCGAACGATGATGTGGCTGCCTTGAACGAGACGGACATTGTGTACCTGGTTCTTGCCGAAGGCATCGGACAAGACATGATCAACCCAGGGGCCGGCGGCGTTGATCAGCATGCGCGCGCGAAACCGGCGCTTCTGACCGCGGATCGTATCTTCCGTTTCGATCGCCCAGACGCTGCCGTCGCGGCGGGCGGAAATCACCTTCGTTCGCGGCATGATCGTGGCGCCACGGTCGGCTGCATCGCGGGCGTTCAATACCACCATGCGGGCATCGTCGACCCAGCCGTCGGAATATTCGAAAGCCTTAGTGAAGAGCGCCTTCAGCGGCTTGCCGGCGGGATCCTTCTTCATGTCCAGCGTCGCCGTCGGCGGCAGCAGTTTTCGGCCGCCGAGATGATCGTAGAGGAAAAGGCCGAGCCGGATGAGCCAGGCCGGCCGGATGCCGCCCTTATGATAGGGCAGGACGAAACGCATCGGCCAGATGATGTGCGGCGCCATCGCCCAGAGCACCTCGCGTTCCATCAGCGATTCGCGCACGAGGCGGAATTCGTAGTGTTCGAGATAGCGCAGGCCGCCATGGATGAGCTTGGTGGCACCGGAAGACGTGCCGGAGGCAAAGTCGTTCATCTCGGCGAGCGCGACCTTGTAGCCGCGTCCCACGGCGTCACGGGCAATCCCGCAGCCGTTGATGCCGCCGCCGATAACGAAAATATCGTAGACCTGTTCGCTCACCCGCCCCTCCGCAAAGGTCAGCCATCCCGTGAAGATGGAAAATCGAAACTAATCCATCTAAAGCGAAACAGATACGAATGTCAAACGAACGTTTCTTGACAGAAAGCGAGCCACTCAGGCCGGTCTGCGGGTGGCCTCCACGAGCCGCACGTCATGTTCCGCGGCGATGGATCGCACGGATTCAATGCTGCATTCGTCGGTGACGAAGGTGTGGACTTGCGACAGATGGCCGATGCGAACCGGGGCGGTTCGTTCGAACTTGGTGCTGTCGGCGACGAGAATGACGTGCCGGGCATTGGCAATAATGGCCTGCGCCACTTTCACTTCGCGAAAATCGAAATCGAGAAGCGCGCCATCGGCATCGATCGCGGACGCGCCGATGACCGCGTAGTCGACCTTGAATTGCTTGATGAAATCGACGGCGGCTTCGCCGACGATGCCGCCATCCGAGCCGCGCACGACGCCGCCGGCAATGACGACCTCGATGGAGGGGAAAATTCGCAACTTGTTGGCAACATTGATGTTATTGGTGATGACCATCAATTCGTGATGGCCGAGCAAGGCTTCGCCGACCGCTTCCGTCGTCGTGCCGATATTGATGAAAAGTGAGCTGTTGTTGGGGATCATGCTGGCGGCGGCGCGGCCGATCGCCTGCTTTTCGGGCGCGGCGATCGAGCGGCGCGCCTCGTATTTCACGTTCTCGGTTCCGCCGGGAAAGATCGCGCCGCCATGCACGCGCGACAGCACGCGGCCATCGCAGAGATCATTGAGATCCTTGCGGATGGTTTGCGGCGTGACCGAAAAGCGCGACGCCAGCTCCTCCACCTGCACGCGGCCTTCCGCCTTGGCGATCTCGAGGATTTCGGTCTGACGTCCGGATAGGAACATGGTTTTCGCTCCCTTTCTTTCGTTTTTTCGTCATCATATGATAAAGTGAAAATTCCGCAATTACCGGCGCGCGAATTGAGTGCGGTTTAGGAGGTTATCGTGTTTCATCCGAAGCTATTCGAAAATCGCAACGTCGTCGTCACCGGCGCCGGCCGCGGTATCGGGCTGGAAGTCGCGAGGCAGTTTCTCGATTGCGGCGCGCGCGTGCTTGTCCATATCGGCCGTGATGCCGATCGCGAATTGCCGGATTTCCTGATGGAAGCGGAAGCAGACCGCCGCGCCTTTCTCATTGCCTGCGATTTCGCTGCCCGCCACGGCACGCGGGATTTTGTGAGCGCCGGCGGCGAGCGTTTCGACCGCATCGACGTGCTGATCAACAATGCAGGCACCATGGTCGGGCGCTTTCCAGCCGGCGAATTGACGGATGAGCAGTATGAAGGGATCGTTCATCTCAACCAGACGTCCGTCATGGAGATAACGCGGGGATTGCTGCCACTGCTGCGAGCTGCCGGGCAGGCTGCGATCGTCAACACGGTTTCGATTTCCGCGCTCACCGGCGGCAGTCCCGGCTCCGCCATCTATTCCGCCTCCAAAGCCTTCGTCTCGACCTATTCGAAGGCGCTGGCGCGTGAACTGGCACCAGACGGCATTCGGGTGAATTGCGTCTCGCCCGGCACGATATCGACGGATTTTCACGAGCGTTATTCCTCCAGGGAGAAGCTGGAGCAAACGCGCAAGTCGATCCCGCTTCAGCGCCTGGGCACGCCGGAAGATTGCGCACCCGCCTATCTCTTTCTCGCGGCGCCAACGCTGTCCGGCTACATCACGGGGCAGGTGGTCGAGATCAATGGCGGCCAGCTTATCTGCTGATAAAACGGACCTTTTTTGGTTTTCCAGGTCTTTTTTGAATCAGCTTTTGGTTTGATAATATTATAAGCATAGCTCTGTGTGAATTCTCGCTAGAGGCTGTGATATGTTATCGTCTCCACCGCAAGGCGGTGCCGCAGAGCATGATGTCGAGGAGATGACCGACAGGGCTCGAAAGGCGAGCGCCCTGCTGAAAGCACTTTCCCATGAAACCCGTCTGGCGATCCTCTTCACGCTCGCCAAGCGGGAGAAGACGGTGATGGAACTCGAGGCTCTTCTCGATCTGCCACAGGCCGTCGTTTCGCAGCATCTGGCGCGCCTTCGACTGGACAAGCTCGTCGACACGCGCCGCGAAGGGCGCCTCATTCACTATGCCGTTGCCCGTTCGGAAATCTGTGACGTGGTCGATTCGCTGCAGCAGGCATTCTGTCAAGGCGAACGTTGAGGTTTGACGCGATCTTGCGTGTTGCGTTCGCCTGGCTGCCGGTCTAACTCTTTCGCTTCGGGAGAGCGGGATGATCGACAAGCTGGAATTCTTCATCGCGCTGGCGAATCAGAAGCATTTCGGCCGCGCGGCCGAGGAATGCGGCGTGACGCAGCCGACATTGTCGGCCGCGATCAGGCAGCTGGAAGACCAGCTGGGCGTGATGCTCGTCAGCCGCGGCTCCCGTTTCCAGGGACTGACGCCCGAGGGGCAGCGCGTCTTGGAATGGGCGCGCCGCATCGTCGGCGACAGCCGCACCATGCGCGAGGAAATGCGAGCGGCACGCAAGGGTCTTGCCGGTCACATCCGCATGGCCGCCATTCCGACAGCTCTTGCGATGGTGCAGAAAATCACCACGCCCTTCCAGGAGAGGCATCCGGACGTCACCTTCTCCATTTTATCGCGCAATTCGCTGCAGGTTCTGAGCCTGCTCGAAAATCTCGAAATCGATGCCGGCATCACCTACCTGGAAAACGAGCCGCTCGGCCGTGTCACCAGCGTGCCGCTCTATGCCGAGCGCTATCACCTGATCACGGCGGCGGGCAGTCCGTTTTCCGAGCGCAAGACCGTCACCTGGAAGGAAGTCGGCAATCTTCGGCTTTGTCTATTGACCGCCGATATGCAGAATCGCCGCATTATCAATCGGCACCTTGCCGAAGCGGGCGCAACGGCGAGGCCGACGCTGGAATCCAATTCGATGATCGTGCTGTTTTCCCATGTTCAGACCGGGCGTTGGGCGAGCATCATGCCAAAGAATATTGCCGATTCCTTCGGTTTTCCGGCCGATATTCACAAGATTCCGATCACGGAACCTGACGCCGAGCATCTTGTCGGCCTGGTCGCTACACACCGCGAACCCTTTACGCCGCTCGTCTCCGCCTTGTTGCACGAGGCGAGATTGCTCGCGGAAGAGAATAAGAATCGATAGAAGATTCCTATCGAACGACGGGACTGCCTTATTGATCCTTTGCCGTCTCCCTGCGAGCTTATCGTTGTGGCGTGTTGATCGCACGCCAGGAGGAGATGCCGCATAAGCCTTTTCCGAAGATTCGCCTTCGATTTTCGGAGCTATGCGCGGGAGGCTGCTAATGAATTTGAATCAGGCCGCGGGCGATATCGCAACCCGGGCCGGCACCATCATCGACAGCATGAAATCGATGGAGGGGCCGCTTTTGCCGATCCTGCACGGGATTCAAGAGGAATTCGGCTATGTGCCGCAGGATGCGCTGCCGCTGATCGCCAAGGCGTTGAACCTCTCGCGCGCCGAAGTGCATGGCGTCATGACCTTCTATCATGACTATCGCGATCATCCCGCCGGCCGCCACGTCCTGAAGCTCTGTCGCGCCGAAGCCTGTCAGTCGATGGGCGGCGATGCATTGGCAGAGCGCATCAAGCGGCTGTTGGGCATCGATTTCCATCAAACGACACTCGATGGCAGCGTCACGCTGGAACCCGTCTACTGTCTTGGGCTCTGTGCCTGCGCGCCGGCGGCGATGCTCGATGGTGAGCTACATGGCCGGCTTGACGACGAAAGCGCCGACGACCTCGTGAAGGAGGCGCGCCAATGACCCTGACTATTTACATCCCCCGCGATGCAGCCGCCCTTTCGCTTGGCGCGGAGAAGGTTGCGAAATCGGTCGCGCAGGAAATTGCCAAACGCGGCTTGGATGCGCGCATCGTGCGCAACGGCTCGCGCGGCATGTTCTGGCTCGAGCCTCTGGTCGAAGTCGAGATCGACGGCAAGCGCATCGGTTACGGGCCGGTGAAGGCCAAGGACGTATCGGCACTGTTCGACGCCGGGCTTGCCGAAGGCGGCGAGCATCCGCTCTGTCTTGGGGAGGTCGAAAGCCTCCCATTCCTCAAGGAACAGACCCGCCTGACCTTTGCCCGCTGCGGCGTCACCGATCCGCTTTCGCTCGAGGATTATGAGGCTCATGGCGGCCTGAATGGGCTGCGCCGCGCCATCGGCATGGTATCAGGCGATATCGTCAAGGAAGTCACCGATTCCGGCCTGCGCGGCCGTGGCGGTGCAGGCTTCCCCACTGGCATCAAGTGGAAGACGGTGCTCGACGCGCCGGGCGACCGCAAATATATCGTCTGCAATGCCGACGAGGGCGATAGCGGTACATTCGCCGACCGGATGATCATGGAAGGCGATCCCTTCGTGCTGATCGAGGGTATGGCGATCGCAGGCCTTGCGACCGGCGCGACCAAGGGCTTCGTCTATACGCGCTCGGAATATCCGCATGCGATCGCCGCGATGACCGAAGCGGTCGACATCGCGCGCAACGCCGGCATTCTCGGCGCTTCGGTGCTCGGATCCGGCAAGGCTTTCGACATGGAAATCCGCACCGGCGCCGGCGCCTATGTGTGTGGCGAAGAGACGGCGCTGCTGAACAGCCTTGAAGGCAAGCGCGGCATCGTGCGCGCCAAGCCGCCGCTGCCGGCGCATAAGGGCCTGTTCAACTGTCCCACCGTCATCAACAACGTGATTTCGCTCGCCTCCGTCCCTATCATCATGGACAAGGGCGCGGCTTTCTACCGCGATTTCGGCATGGGCCGTTCGCGCGGCACGATCCCGCTGCAGATTGCCGGCAATGTCAAATATGGTGGTCTCTATGAGACGGCCTTCGGTCTTTCGCTCGGCGATATCGTCGACCGGATCGGCGGCGGTACGGCGACCGGACGTCCGGTCAAGGCCGTGCAGGTCGGCGGTCCCCTCGGCGCCTATTTCCCGCGCGCCCTGTTCGACACGCCGTTCGACTATGAATCCTTCGCGGCCAAGGACGGTCTCATCGGTCATGCCGGCATTGTTATCTTCGACGATGCCGCCGACATGCTGAAGCAGGCGCGTTTTGCCATGGAATTCTGCGCGGTCGAAAGCTGCGGCAAGTGCACGCCCTGCCGCATCGGCTCGACGCGTGGCGTCGAGACGGCCGACAAGATCGCGCAAGGGATCGAGCCCGAGAAGAACAGGGTGCTGCTTGCCGATCTCTGCAACACGATGAAGTTCGGCTCGCTCTGCGCGCTCGGCGGCTTCACGCCCTATCCCGTGATGAGCGCGATGACCCATTTCCCGGAGGACTTTTCTCCGGCTCCCTTGATTGAAGCGGCGGAGTAAGATCCATGTCCCTCGTTCCAGAAATCGACTACGGCACGCCGGCCTCCCAGTCCGAAACCATGGTGACGCTGACCATTGACGGGCGCCAGATCAGCGTCCCCGAGGGCACGTCGATCATGCGCGCCTCGATGGAAGCAGGCATTCAGGTGCCCAAGCTCTGCGCCACCGACATGGTCGATGCCTTCGGCTCGTGCCGCCTCTGTCTCGTCGAGATCGAAGGCCGCAACGGCACGCCGGCCTCGTGCACGACGCCCGTTGCTTCCGGCATCGTCGTCCACACGCAGACCGGCCGGCTGAAGGACATCCGCCGTGGCGTGATGGAGCTCTATATCTCCGACCATCCGCTCGACTGTCTGACCTGCGCCGCCAATGGCGATTGCGAGTTGCAGGACATGGCCGGCGCCGTCGGCCTGCGCGACGTGCGCTACGGCTACGAGGGCGACAACCACGTCAAGGCGCGCAACAGCGGCGACATCAATCTGAAATGGGCGCCGAAAGACGAGTCCAATCCTTATTTCACCTATGATCCTTCGAAGTGCATCGTCTGCTCCCGCTGCGTGCGCGCCTGCGAGGAAGTGCAGGGCACGTTCGCGCTGACGATCGAGGGCCGGGGCTTCGGCTCGCGCGTCTCGCCCGGCATGCACGAGAATTTCATCGATAGCGAGTGCGTTTCCTGCGGCGCCTGCGTGCAGGCTTGCCCGACCGCGACGCTGACCGAAAAGTCGGTGATCTCGATCGGCCAGCCGGAGCACTCCGTCGTCACCACCTGCGCCTATTGCGGTGTCGGCTGCTCCTTCAAGGCAGAGATGCGCGGCGAAGAGTTGGTGCGCATGGTGCCCTGGAAGGACGGCCAGGCCAATCGCGGCCACTCCTGCGTCAAGGGCCGCTTCGCCTATGGCTATTCGACCCACAAGGACCGCATCCTCAACCCGATGGTCCGCGAGAAGGTGACCGACCCCTGGCGCGAAGTGACCTGGGATGAGGCCTTTGCCCATATCGCCACCGAGTTCAAGCGGCTGCAATATCAATATGGCCGTGATTCCATCGGCGGCATCACCTCGTCGCGCTGCACCAATGAAGAGACCTTCCTGGTGCAAAAGCTGGTGCGCGCCGGCTTCGGCAACAACAATGTCGATACCTGCGCCCGTGTTTGCCATTCGCCGACCGGCTATGGTCTCGGCCAGGCCTTCGGCACCTCGGCTGGCACGCAGAATTTCGATAGCGTCGAGCATACCGATGTCGTTATCGTCATCGGCGCCAACCCGACGGACGGCCATCCGGTCTTCGCTTCACGGCTGAAGAAGCGGCTGCGCCAGGGTGCCAAGCTGATCGTCATCGATCCGCGCCGCATCGATCTGGTGCGCACGCCGCATGTCGAGGCGAGCTACCATCTGCCGCTGAAGCCGGGCACAAACGTCGCCATACTGACGGCGCTGGCACATGTGATCGTCACTGAAGGCCTGTTCGACGAGAAGTTCATTCGCGAACGCTGCGATTGGTCCGAATTCGAGGATTGGGCAGCCTTCGTCGCCGAGCCGCAGCACAGCCCCGAGGAAACGGAAAAATACACCGGCGTTCCCGCCGATCTCGTGCGCGGTGCGGCCCGCCTCTATGCCAAGGGCGGCAATGGCGCGATCTATTACGGTCTCGGCGTGACCGAGCACAGCCAGGGCTCGACCACGGTCATGGCGATCGCCAATCTTGCCATGGCGACAGGCAATATCGGCCGTCCGGGCGTCGGCGTGAACCCGTTGCGTGGACAGAACAATGTGCAGGGCTCTTGCGACATGGGCTCGTTCCCACACGAGCTGCCGGGCTATCGCCATGTCGCTGATGATGCCACCCGCGATATCTTCGAAAAGCTCTGGGGCGTGAAGCTCGACAAAGAGCCAGGTCTGCGCATCCCCAACATGCTCGACGCCGCCGTCGACGGCACCTTCAAAGGGCTCTACATCCAGGGCGAGGATATTCTCCAATCCGACCCGGATACCAAGCATGTCGCCGCCGGCCTTGCCGCGATGGAATGTGTCGTCGTCCACGATCTCTTCCTGAACGAAACGGCCAACTACGCGCATGTCTTCCTGCCCGGCTCGACCTTCCTCGAAAAGGACGGCACCTTCACCAATGCCGAGCGCCGCATCAACCGCGTGCGCAAGGTCATGAGCCCGCGCAATGGCTATGCCGACTGGGAAGTGACGCAGAAGATGGCGCAGGCCATGGGCCTTGACTGGAACTACACGCATCCATCCGAGATTATGGACGAGATTGCCGCGACGACGCCGAGCTTCGCCCTGGTTTCCTATGACTATCTGGAGAAGATGGGCTCGGTGCAGTGGCCCTGCAACGAGAAGACGCCGCTCGGTTCGCCGATCATGCATGTCGACGGCTTCGTGCGCGGCAAGGGCAAGTTCATCCGCACGGAATATGTCGCGACCGACGAACGCACCGGCCCGCGCTTCCCGCTGCTGCTGACCACGGGGCGTATCCTCAGCCAGTACAATGTCGGAGCGCAGACCCGGCGAACGGAGAATGTCGTCTGGCATGCCGAGGATCGGCTGGAAATCCATCCGCACGACGCAGAGCAGCGTGGCATCCGCGAGGGCGACTGGATCCGGCTCAGCAGCCGCTCCGGCGATACGACGCTTCGGGCATTGATCACCGACCGCGTTGCTCCCGGTGTCGTCTACACCACCTTCCATCATCCGGACACGCAGGCTAACGTCATCACCACGGACTATTCCGACTGGGCGACGAATTGCCCGGAATACAAGGTGACGGCCGTGCAGGTCTCGCCGTCGAACGGTCCGTCTCAGTGGCAGGTCGAGTATGACGAACAGGCCCGGCAGTCGCGCCGTATCGTCGGGAAGATGGAGGCTGCGGAGTGAGCCGGAGCGTGCTTTCTCCTTCTCCCCTCGGGGAGAAGGTGCCCGCAGGGCGGATGAGGGGGTCTTTCCACGCGGGAAGAATAGTCCTTCGTTCGCGCTCAGGACGCTCGGAGCTTTCGCCCCTCGCCCCCCTCATCCGACGCTTCGCGCCACCTTCTCCCCGATGGGGAGAAGGGGAGACCATATAATGATCTCCTTCAAACCCATCACCACCGTCCCCGAAACTGCCCGCCGCAACGGCATGGTACGTTCGGGCACGCGCATCGTCCCCGAGGAAGTGCCGATCGCCTTTTCCTATGGCGGTACCTCGCATGCGGTCATGATGGGAACGCCTGCCGATATCGAGGACTTCGCCGTCGGGTTCAGCCTGACCGAGGGCATTATTACCGATATCGCTCAGATCGCGACCGTTGATCCGATCGAGGACGAGCAGGGGATCGACGTGCAGATCACTCTCGTCGACGATGCTGCGGACGCCTTGCGGCTGCGTCGCCGCCATATGGCAGGCCCCGTCGGCTGTGGCCTCTGCGGCATCGAATCGATCGAGCAGGCCGTGCGCAAGGTGCCCGACGTTTCGAAGGTCGCTTTGAAGCTGACGCAGAAGGATGTCGTTCGCGCGGTCGCGCTGCTCAACGACGCTCAGCCACTGCATCGCGAGACTCATGCCGTGCACGGCGCGGGTTTCTATGTTCCCTCGGAAGGGTTGCTTGCCGTGCGCGAGGATGTCGGACGCCATAATGCGCTGGACAAGCTCTGCGGCGCGGTTGTTCGCTCCGGCCGAAGGGGTGCCGAGGGTGTCGTGGCCGTGACGAGCCGGCTGTCCGTCGAGATGGTACAGAAGGCGGCGATCCTGGGCAGTTCCGTACTGGTTGCCATCTCCGCGCCGACGGCGCTTGCCATCCGCACGGCCGACGAAGCCGGCATGACGCTGGTGGCGCTGGTGCGCGGCGACGATTTCGAGATTTTCACCCATCCGCATCGCATTATTACGGGGAGCATCGCCGATGTCGCCTGACGACACGCCGCACGGCAAGACCGAAACCAAGCTCATCTATATGGCGAACCAGATCGCCACCTTTTTCAAGACCCAGCCGGCAAACGAAGCGGTGCAGGGGGTTGCCACCCATATCAACAAATTCTGGGAGCCGCGCATGCGCCGCCAGCTTTTCGCGATCATCGATCACGGAGACAGCGGGCTGAGCCCTTTGGTCCTGGAGGCGGCCTCGCTGATCCACAGGCCCGCGCCAGCCGAGGAAGTTAAGTCGGCTTAATACTAGCATTGATAGCGCATTAGGATGGAGAGCGGAGGCTCCATCTTCGAATGCGATTCCTGTTGAGGGAAGAGGTGCTGTCTTTGAAGCAAGGAGGAGTTGTTCATGACGGCTGCTGATACGAATATTTCTGAAGGAACGGTAGCGGCGGGTCTGCTCGACCGCGAGCGCATCATCGCCAAGCCGGGCTTCAACCGATGGCTCGTGCCGCCGGCCGCGTTGGCTATCCATCTCTGCATCGGCATGGCCTATGGCTTCAGCGTTTTCTGGCTGCCGCTCTCCAAGGCGATCGGCACACCGACGCCGGCTCCCGCGGAATGTGCCAGCCTTAATCTCCTGACTGCTCTGTTCACGACAAGCTGCGACTGGCGCGTAAGCGATCTCGGCTGGATCTATACGCTGTTCTTCGTGCTGCTTGGTTCCTCCGCCGCCATCTGGGGCGGCTGGCTGGAACGGGCCGGGCCGCGCAAGGCCGGCGTGGTTGCCGCCTGCTGCTGGTGCGGCGGTATCGTGATCGCGGCAATCGGCGTCATCTTCCACCAGCTGTGGCTGATGTGGATCGGCGCCGGTGTCATCGGCGGCATCGGGCTCGGCCTCGGCTACATCTCGCCCGTTTCGACGCTGATCAAATGGTTTCCCGATCGGCGCGGCATGGCGACCGGCATGGCGATCATGGGCTTCGGCGGCGGTGCGATGATCGGTGCGCCGCTCGCGAGCCTGCTGATGAACCACTTCCGCACCGATGGTTCGGCCGGCGTCTGGCAGACCTTCATCGTCATGGCGGCGATCTACTTCGTGTTCATGATGGGCGGCGCTTTCGGCTATCGCCTGCCGCCAGCCGGCTGGCGTCCGGAAGGTTGGATGACACCCGCCGCCAAGAGCTCGATGATCACGACGAAGCATGTGCATCTTCGCCACGCCCACAAAACCAAGCAGTTCTGGCTCATCTGGGCGGTGCTGTGCCTTAACGTTTCGGCCGGTATCGGCGTCATCGGCATGGCCTCGCCCATGCTGCAGGAGATCTTCGGCGGAGCCCTGATCGGCCTACCGGATGTGAAATTCGCCGATCTCAGCAAGGATCAGATCGCCACCGTCGCTGCCATCGCCGCCGGCTTTGCCGGTCTGCTGTCGCTCTTCAATATCGGTGGCCGCTTCTTCTGGGCATCGCTATCCGACAAAATCGGCCGCAAGAATACCTATTATTGCTTCTTCGTCATCGGTATCGCGCTCTATGTCCTGGCTCCCTGGGCGGCCGGCATTCACAGCAAGGTTCTGTTCGTGGGCGCGCTCTGCATCATCCTGTCGATGTATGGCGGCGGCTTTGCCACGGTTCCCGCCTATCTCGCCGATATTTTCGGCACGCAGTTCGTGGGCGCAATCCATGGCCGGCTGCTGACGGCCTGGGCGACGGCCGGCATCATCGGGCCTGTCGTGGTCAACTACATCCGCGAGGCACAGAAGGCAGCGGGCGTGGAAGGCGCACAGCTCTACACCTTCACCATGTATATCCTTGCCGGCATGCTGGCGCTGGGGCTGATTGCCAATCTGCTGGTCAAGCCGCTTTCGGCCAAATGGTTCATGTCGGACGAGGAGGTCGCCGCGCTGCAGGCAAAGACGGCTGCCGCCAACGCCGGCCCCACCGGCTCCTTTGGCATCGGCACGGGCGGCTTCGACGGCAAGGCGCTGATCGCCTGGGCGATCGTCGGCATTCCGCTGCTCTGGGGCGTATGGGTGACGATCAGGAGCACCTACGCACTATTCGGCTAGAGCCGGATGATATTAGGTCTGTTCGACCTAAAATCTGAATCCGCTCTAGAATCAAAGAAGTAGAGCGTGATGTCGTCCGAAAACCGCCTACACTTTTCGGCATCACGCCCTAAGCAATCATTCTGAAAAACGACGAAGCCGAATTGCGAGACAAAAAGCCGCCACCGGAAGGTGGCGGTTCTCAAAAAAGACTCTTCCGCGAAACTATGCGGCGCGAAGTTATGCGGCGAGTTCGTCCGTTTCGCTTTCCTTGAACATCTTGGCGAGGTTCAGGAAGCAGATCATTCCGTTCTCTGTTGCGATGATACCTTCGCAATAGACGCGATCGAACGAGGCCGTGACTTCCGGAACCGGCTGAACCTGGCTGGAGGCGATCGTCAGGATGTCGGAAACGCGGTCGACCAGCATGCCGATGACCATGTTGTGCACTTCGGCGACGACGATGGCGCTGCGCTCGTTGGCAACCGTGCTCTGCATGCCGAGCTTGTAGGCGAGGTCGATGATCGGGATGACCGAGCCGCGCAGGTTCATGACGCCGATGACATCGGCCGGCGCATGCGGAATCGGCGTCGACGGCGCCCAGCCGCGGATTTCGCGGATAGTAGTGGTCTTGACGCAGAATTCCTGCTCATGCAGCCGGAAGGCAATGATCTCCAGAGTCTCGCCGCTGAAGCTGGTGGAATTGATCGTGGCCATGAACGTTCTTCCCATTGAAGCGTGACGCCAAATGCGGCGTGTTCATGGCACGATAGAGCAAGAACATTGCTCAAACCTAAATCTATACAAGCGGTTTCGACTGGACGGTTTCCGGCTACCCGCCCTCGCGGTTCGAGGGCGCTTGCGCGCCACCTCACCGTGAGGGCTGATCTTTTCGCTTCACTGCCAAGGAACCGCAAGTCAAAGCAAAGATGCTGCTCGCTCCATCCTCATCCTGAGCCTGTCGAAGGACGAGGATGGCCCCACGGTAGGAATGGCAGGCCTCCCGGCAACGCGCCATTCGGTTCCCTGCCGCTGGGTAGTCTCCTCAGGCAGCCCGTGTCGGACGATCGAAGATGCGACGGCCGAAGAGGCTTGCTGCCATCTCCACCAGCACGCGGGCGCTCTTGCCGCGATCGTCGAGGAAGGGGTTGAGCTCGACGAGATCGAGCGACGAGACGAGGTTGCTGTCGGAGAGCATCTCCATGATCAAATGCGCCTCGCGATAGGTGGCGCCGCCCGGCACCGTCGTGCCCACGCCCGGCGCGATATCCGGATCGAGGAAATCGACATCGAAGCTCACATGCAGCAGGCCGTTTGCGGCGCTTACGGTATCGAGCACCCTGCGCATGATGGCTGCTACGCCCTGTTCGTCGAGCGAACGCATATCGAAGACGTTGACGCCATGCTCGCGGATCTCCTCGCGCTCGCGCGGATCGACGGAGCGGATGCCCACCTGGAAGACCTTCGTCGGGTCGACCAGCGGCCGTCCGGCCGGCAGAACACCGTCGATCTCGGCCTCACCGCAATAGTAGGCGACGGGCATGCCGTGAATATTGCCTGAGGGCGAAGTGGTCGGCGAATTGAAATCGGAATGCGCGTCCAGCCAAAGCACGAAAAGCGGCCGGCCGACCTCTGCCGCGTAGCGCGCCATGCCGGAGACGCTGCCCATGGACAGGCTATGATCGCCGCCAAGGATCAGGGGAAAGCCGCCGGAGGAGGCGACATCGTATACCCTAGCCTCGAGTGCGCGCGTGAAAGCGCCGACAATCTTCAGATTGTGGGCCTGTGGATGCTCCGGAAGGTCCGCTGCCGGAACGGGACGCAGGTCGCCGCTGTCGGTGACGCGATGGCCAAGCTCGATCAGCGTGGTTTCGATGCCGGCGATGCGGAGCGCGGTCGGGCCCATGCCGGCGCCGCGGCGGCCGGAGCCTTCTTCCAGGGGAACGCCGATCAGGGTAACGGGAGTGGATTGCGTATTCATCGGCATTGCTCCGAGGGTTAAAGCAATTCCCGGAAAATGCGCAGCGGCGTTCCCCGGAATTGCGTGAAAACAACGAGGTAGCGCGGTTCGAGCAGTCCGTGAAGAGCCGAACCGCCCCGGATGATGTCGAGGCGCATTATCGATGGTCTGCATGACAGCAAAAAGATGGAAAATTGTCGAAAATCGATTAGCTTTCGACAGATTGATCAGTTCGATTGACCAAAATGACAAACCATATGGATGACCTCGACCGTGACCTTTGAGTGCGCTTCGCAGCAACGCACGCATCTCCGGTTCCTCGCTGGCGGCAGCGACCGGCGCATCGCGCGCCACTGTCGCCGCTCGCATCGAGCGATTGGTGGAAAACGGCACCACGAGACGCTGCGCCGGATCAGGCTGATCAACGGCATCAATACGACCGAATCCAATATCCTGCTGAAGACCAGCAAGATGGGGTTCTAAAGCAACTTACCTTCTCCCCTTGGGGAGAAGATGGCCCGATAGGGACGGATGAGGGGCTGAAAGCGAAGCGGTGAGCGACTTGAGCGGCAAGCGAACGGCAATCTCCCGGTAACGCCCCCTCACCCGGCGCTATCGCGCCACCCTCTCCCCGTTGGGGCGAGGGGGTATCCCTCAATACTCACGCTCGTAGACGACGCCGGCTTCTCCGGCGCCGTCGGATCCCGCCGCGCCGCGCAGCTTCACACCGCGTCCGACATTGAAATTGATGATGGCTTTGGTGTTGTTGGAGGCGCCCTGCTGCAGCTCGATATAGGTGCGCTTGTTGATATACTTGCCGGCGCCGACCTGTGCCTGGCCGTTTGCATCGGTCGAAATATCCAGATCGTCCACGCCGAGATGGCTGCGCAACCCCTCGAACAACGATGTGGAGCGTCCGCCGGCGAGCTGGCTTGCGGCATCGGCGAGCTGGGCGATCTGCATGGCCGATAGTTTCGACATGGACTGGCCGAAGATCAACTGCGCCAGTACTTCATCCTGCGGCAGTGCCGGCGAGGAGGAAAAGCCGATCTGGGGATCGGTGGCGAGACCGGTAACATCGACGGTGATGGTGGTTGAGCTCACCGTCGATGTCGCCTCCATATTAAGTGCGGGGGTCAGGTCACCGCCGAAGGTGATCTTGCTCGAATCCGTGAAATCCAGCCGGCGGCTGAGGATGGTAAGGCGTCCGCGCCGCATGGTGAAGCCGCCGGATACGACAGGTTCCGCTGCCGTGCCGCGCACCGTGATGCTGCCGCCGAGTTCGGCGTCGATGCCGCGGCCGCGCACGAAGATCTGCGAGGGTGCGTCGAGTTGCAGATCAATGCCGAGGGTGGTCGATTTGCTGCGCGGTCCCTCTGGCTTCTGATCCTTGAACTGGGCGTTGACCGCAGCGGGGGCATTCTTGTGCTTGATGTTGATCTCGGAAAGCGACGCAGGCAGCTTCTCCGGCACCGTGATCGACGCCTTGTTGATCCTGAGATTGCCCGTCAGCATCGGCGCGGTCATCAGCGGCCCCTTGACGCCGAGAGTGCCGTTGATGGTCGCGGCCACCAGCGTACCGTCGACATAGGTCGCGTTGTTGAACTTCATCTGGATATCGGCCGGGAAGCCGCTATTCGGGGCAATGCCGACCGTGCCGCTGCCCGAAATGCTGCCGCCGCTCGTCAGGTTGCCGGCGAGCCGCGAAATGACGGCCTGCTTGCCATCGAGGGTCACGGTGACGGTGAGCCCGCTGAGGGTCAGGTTCCGGCGGACGTCGACCAGCTTGGCGCCGTCGGTGGCAATCGTGCCGGTAACGGCAGGTGCCGCCGTCGTGCCGCCGATCTGCATGTCGATCTTCGCCATACCTGTCATGACCAGGCCTTGGGCGGCGAGCTGGCGGGCAAGGGCATCGAAAGGCACATTGCCGGAAAACTTCAGCGCCATGCCTTTGTTGCCGGCGACGGCGACAGTGCCGCCGCCGTTAAGCACAAGGCCGCTCTGGCCGGTCAGGTTGGTGTTGATAGTCACGACATTGTCGGCGAATTTGCCGTCCGCCTTGATGCCGAGCGCGGCGAGACCGGCGGATTTCGTCTGGCTCGTCGCCGCGCCCGACCAGTTTGTCTGGAACACGACGGTGGGCGCGGTTGCCTTGCCGGTGACCGTTACCGTGCCGGAAATGACGCCTTCGGCCGCGAGCGTCGGCGCAAAGACATTGGCGAGGCTTGCCGGCAGGTTGGCGATCTTGGCATTGATGTTCAATGTCTGACCGGCGGTGCCATCGACGGTCACCGAGCCGCCGCCCGTCTGAAGGGTCAGGCCATTCAGCGACGCTGTCCCATCCTTGATGACGATCTTGGTCGGCGATGCCAGCTTGACCGGTATCGTCCGCGGAGCACCCGCAAATGCGTCGATGCTCACCGTTGTCTGGCCACCCGATGTCTCGACGCCGCCACGCGTCGTTAGCGGCGCGTTGTCATATGTGGACTTCAGATCGAAGTCTGTGCGGCTGCCCTGCTGGGTGAAGGTCAGGCCGAGACCGGTGATGCGGTTGGCGCCGGAGGCGATGGTATCCGCACGGATGCTGCCATTGGCGGAGAAGGCCTTGAGGTCGTCGACGGTGAGCGCGACGGCCGGCGTGCCGATGACGAGATCGTCTCGGCGGATACCATTGCCACTGGCATTGACCTTCAGGCTGGTCTTGCCATTGGCGCTGGCGATATCGAGCGAGCCCTTGAGGTCGCCCTCGGCCTTCTGCCCGGCGAGGGCCGCAAGGAGGCTCAGATCCGGCAGATCGAATGTCAACGCGCCTGACGGTTCGAAGCTCGGCGACAGGTCCAGCTTGCCTTGCAGCTTGTTCGTGCCGATCTCGGCCGATAGGGACGGGATGCTGGTGCGGCCATCCTTTGAAACGGCGTCGGCGGTGATACGGATCGGCTTGCCGTCAATCGCTCCGCTCGCTTGCACTTTCGCCTGCGGGGCCTTTGGATCCGCGGTTCCCGTTACGCCGATGTCGAGCGTATCCAGCAGCCGTCCCGCCAGCTTGACGTTGACGGCCTTGGCGGTCGCGTCGATGCCGAGCGCGGTCAGCGGTCCCTTGGCCTTGAGGCCGATATCGGCCTGTCCTTCGGCGTTTGGTATCAGCTTGGAAAGGTCGAGTAGCTTGCCCGATAGATCGGAGGTTAGCGACTGGTCGTTGAGCGCGACATTGCCGGTGATCTCGGCGACGCTGGATTTCACCGCAAGGTTGGAGAGCGACATCTTGGTCGGCACCGTGCCGGCGACCTGCCCTTCCAGAGAAAGCGTGCCTTCGAACTTGTCCGAGACGCCGTCCGGCAGCACGCCAGGCAAAGCGAAAAGCTTGAAATTGCCCGTCAGCGCCTTCGAAGACAGCGTATATTTGCCGTTGACCGTGCCGCCGATGCTGGCGCTTTCCAGCGTCGTATTGTTGAAGCCGATCGTGTCGGGCGAGAGCTGCAAGGGCGCGGTCAGCGCGATCGGCGCCCGGATCAGACGATTGAGATCGGCATTGAGAAAGGCCGTCTGGCCGACGACCAAGCGGAGCTGCAATGGGCCGGACATGGCGGCCAGATTGAAGGCGTCGCTTCTGGCGCTCAGATTGATTTGCCCGATTTGCCCCTGCGGCGTGCTGGCGCTGTCGAGTGCGGCTTTCGCATCGATCTTCACCAATTGGGCAGCGCCCGTCAGCGCGATATCGACGCGGGAAATCAGGGCCCGGACCTCGCCGTCCTCCATCGGCCAGCGGAAGTCGACGGGGCCGGAGGTGCCGAGCAGATTGGCATTGAGGCTGTTGTTGCCGTTGGGATCCAGCGTGCCGGATGCGGCAAGCACCGCACTGCCGGTGGCAAGATTGCCGGTCTGGATGTCGATCTTGCCCTTGCCGTCGAAGGTTGCGGAGACATCGATAGTCGTCTGGCCGGCAAAGAGCGGCCGCATGGTCGGTGGGAGCAGCGAGTCGACGTCGCCACCGCCCTTGACGTCGATGTGGTGCAGGCCGTCGGCCGAGAGGCTGTGATGGCCGCTGATGGCGACCGTCGGCTTGCCGTCGAGCGCTGCCTGCAGCTTCCCGGCCCAATTGGAGAGAGGACCGTCGCCGGAAAGGTCGATATTAATCGCCGGGCCGCCTGGCAGGTGCAGGAGGCCAGCCAACATTCCGTCGCGCGGCTCGGAAATCTGCGTCTTCAGCTTCAGCTGGTTTTCGGCCGGCGCGAAGGCGATATCGGCGGAAAGCTTGGCATCGGGCACATCGTGGCGGCTGGCATTCAGCATGAGACCCATGCTGCTGCTGTTTGCCTTGACGCTGCCGTCGGCGGCCAGAATAAAATCCTGTCCGGCGACCGCCTGTCCAATGCGAAGATCGGGCAGGGCGATGGTGCCGATATCGATAGCGATGGGTAGTGAAAAACCGCCGCTGCCCTGCGTCGCCTGCGTTTCCGGCGTGGGCGCGGCCGTCGAAATCGGCAGCCGTTCAAAATCGACGATATCGGCTGCGATGCGATCGGCATGGAAGGTGCCGGTTAGCAAAGATAGCGGAGACCAGTCGATGGCAAGGTTCTGCACCTTGGCATAGGGGCCTTTGGTGTCGGATATGGTGATCGAACCGACCCTCAGATTGCCGTTCAGCAGTCCGGAGGGCGCGGCGATGGCGATGGTGCGATCCGGCGTCGAGGCGATCTTCGCCACCTGGTCGACGGCATAGGTGGTTGCGGAGGGGACAAGGCCGACAACGAGCACAGCCACGATCACGAGCAAAAGGATTGCCACGACCGCATAGGCGATCCAGCGCACCAATCTCCCGAGGATTCGAATCAATATGCTCATGAAAGCGACAGTAACCCCAATTTTCTAACCGTGTGCTGAAACGCCTGCGACAACTATACGGCTTGTCAGAAGGCCTGACCAATGCCGGCATAGATGCCATAAGATGTGCCGTCGTCATATTTCTTCAATGGAACGGCGACATCGAGCCTGATCGGACCGAAGGGCGTAGCGTAGCGCAGGCCGACGCCTGCGCCAATGCGCAGATCGGACAAGTCCGGGAAGGTGGTGTCGGTAACGCTACCCATGTCGACGAAGGGGACGATGCCGATCGTATCGGTGATCTTCACGCGGGCTTCGAAGGAGGCGGTCACATAGGAGCGTCCGCCGGTTTCGTCGCCGTTGGAATTGTAGGGCGAGATCTCCTGATAGCCGTAGCCACGCACCGAGCCGCCGCCGCCGGCATAGAAGCGCCGGGTGGCTGGAATATCCTCGATATTGTTTGCGCCCAGCAGCGAGCCGGCGGCAAGCTTGCCGGCAAAGACGACGTTATTGTTGGCGCCGATGCCCTTGTAGCCGGTGATCGAGCCCTCGAGCGAGCTGAAGATCGTGCCGCCCATCGCCTCATAGCTCGGCTTGGCGCCGATCGAAGCGCGGTAGCCCTCGGTCGGGTCCAGCTTGTTGTCGCGCGTGTCTCTGACATATTCGAGCGGGATCGCGACCGTCAGATAGTTGTGCTTGCCGAAGGCGTCGGTGGTATCCTGTTCATAGGATATCTCGCCGCCAGCGGAGACGGTATCCTGATCGTTGATTTCGTAAGCAAGACTGCTGCTTGCCGTCGCGGTATTGGCGTCGTAGGCGTCCGGATGCAGGCTCTGCATCTTGAGGCCGGCCGTGAAGGTTGCCGAAGGATAGAAAGTCGCGGGCCTGACATAGGTGATGCCGGCCGTGTAATCGAACTGGCCGACATCGGTCGTCTCGCCGATGCGGGAGATGGAGCCCTCGATGCGCAGCGAATCCGCGCGGCCGGTCAGATTACGGTGTCCCCAATAGCCCTGCAGGCCGAAGCCGTCGATGGTGGAATATTGCGCGCCGACGCCGAAGAAGCGCTGCTTGCCTTCCGAGACTTCAATGGTCGTCGGGATGCTGCCATCAGGCGCCAGCTTGTCGGCCTCGCGGATGGTGACGCTGGAAAAGACGCCGAGTTTTCTCAAGCGGTCCGACGCTTTCTTCAATTCGTCGGGAGAGTAAGGCTTGCCTTCATTAATGCGGGCATAGCGCTTGATGAAATCCGGATCGACCGATTTCTGGCCGGTGACACCGACATTGCCGAAGGGAGCGATGGGGCCGCTTTCGACTTTCAGCGAGACGTCGACCGTGTCGCTCGCATGGTCGGCGATGACATCGCGCTTGTCGAGCCTGGCAAGCGGATGTCCCTCGTTCTTGAAATCGGCGACCATCTTGTCGCCGGCCTTCAGGATCGTCAGGGAACCGGCATCGCCGCCACGCACGAGCCCATAATTCGCCGGGTCCAGCCTGGCGGCGTCGCCCTGGAGGTTGATTCTGCCGAGTTTGAAGACAGGACCGGGATCAACGCTGATAGTGACGGCAACTGGCTTGGCGCGGCTGAAGGTCGGCGTCGGCGGCAATGCGTCGAGCGGGGTGCCATTGATGGTAATGGTGACCACGCCGCCGTAGTGCGCCTTTTCATAGAGGCTAGCAATCAGCCTGTCACGATCGTCGCGCGCCTTGACGACAACGCCGAGATCGCCGGATACGGGCTTTTTCTCGTCGGCAATCAGCATCGAGCTGTCGTTCAACGATTCCTTCAGATCCTTGTCGAGATTGTCGGCCTTGAAATCGACCGTGTAGCGAACGGGATCGGAAACCTGGTCCGCCGTTTCATCCTCGCCCCAGAGCTTTATGCCGAAGAGTTTAAACGCAAAGGCGTTTCCGGCATACATCGGACCGAGCGCAAGCACTGCCGCAACCGCTGCCACGGTTCCTGCCCGCCGATACGCAATACTCTTTCTCGGTTCAGTTCTTTTATGCATACGCCGCTTTACGGTTACATGAGAACTTACTCAGTTTGACGTTTCCCGGGAGTTAACGCGCGGCCACCATAGAGGCAAAAGTCGTTCAGGTGTACCTTTTTGGAGTCAAAAACGTGGAAAAATGCCCCTTAATGGCTGAAATGCCGACGTTTTCGGCACAGTTCCGACATATTCGAGCAACCTGAAAAACAGCGTCCACGGGTTGTCCAGGCCATGCGGCAGGCGGGTTTGGTGCCGGCGCCACAGCCATTTATCGGCCGGAATCAAAAAGTCCCGGACTTGCGTCCGGGACTTTCGAAAGCTTCGTGCTGGGATCGATCAGTAGCCGCCGTAGCCGCCGCGCGGGCAATCGTCGATGTAGCGACGACCGTAGCGGTCGCGGTAGTAGCACTGGCCGGGCTGCTCCCGGACGCTGCCGATGACGGCGCCGGAAACGCCGCCGATGGCTGCGCCGACCGCGGCGCCGCGGACGTTGCCGGTGACTGCGCCGCCGATAATGGCGCCGGATGCTGCACCGATGCCTGCGCCCTGTTCAGTCGGCGTGCAGCTTGCGATAGACAAGCCGACCAATGCGAGCATAAGAACTTTTTTCATTTACTCTCTCCAACGTTAGTTAAGCCGAACCCGGCCAACGTCGTCCCATTCTTCAGCTCCACCACGATGGGCTGTCTTTCAGTCCTGCAATGATGAAAAATATCGTGCAAAATATGATTGTCCATTGGCTGGCAATAGTTTTTTTGTTGCCGAACAAAGGCAGCTTCGCATTCGGAGAGTAAAACGACGGGCGCGAAGCAGAAAATCCGCGACCGTTCTAAAGTAGAGGTTGATTGGACTGCAAAAAAGTCAAATGATGCTCCTTGCCTCTGGAGGAGAGGCGAGGAGGAAAATATGGCAAAGGTGACTTTGACGGTGAACGGCCGTTCGGTCAGCGGCGAGTGCGAGGATCGCACGCTGCTTGTCCATTTCATTAGGGAAAAACTCGGCCTGACCGGAACCCATGTCGGCTGCGATACCAGCCAGTGCGGTGCCTGTGTCATCCACATGGATGGTAAGTCGGTGAAGAGCTGTTCGATCCTGGCCGTTCAGGCTTCCGGCTCCAAGATCACTACCATCGAGGGTCTGGCCGCCAATGGCGAGCTGCATCCGGTCCAGGCCGCCTTCAAGGAGCATCACGGCCTGCAATGCGGCTTCTGCACGCCGGGCATGGTGATGGCATCGGTCGACATGATCAACCGTCATGGCGGCAAGCTGGACGAAAAGATTGTTCGCAGCGAGCTCGAAGGCAATATCTGTCGGTGCACCGGCTATCACAACATCGTCAAGGCGGTGCTTTCAGCCAATGCCGAGATGAATGCCGCCAAACAGGCGGCTGAATAGAGTTTCACCGAGACTGTCTGGCGAGACGCCAATGATCGTCGTCTTGGCGTGGTGCCAGGCCCGCAACCCCGATGGGAGGATGTGATGGGCGTGGAAGGCATTGGTGCGCGTGTTGCGCGCAAGGAAGATAAGCGATTTCTGACGGGCAAGGGGCGCTACACCGACGACATGGTGACGCCGGGCATGAAATATGCCTATTTCGTCCGCAGCCCGCATGCGCATGCAAAGATCACAAGTATCGATGCGTCGGCGGCACTTTCCATGCCGGGCGTCATCGGCGTGCTCGACGGCAAGCAATTGCTTGATGATGGCATCGGCAACCTGATCTGCGGCTGGATGATCCATTCAAAGGACGGATCCCCGATGAAGATGGGCGCCTGGCGGCCTCTGGCGGTCGATACTGTCCGCTATGTCGGCGATGCCGTCGCCATCGTCGTGGCCGACAGTCTCGGCGAAGCCCGCGATGCGGCGGAAGCCGTAGAGGTCGACTATGAAGAGCTGCCTGCCGTCGTCGAGGCGGTGGATGCATTGAAAGCGGGCGCGCCGCAGATCCATCCCGAAGCACCCGACAATCAGATTTTCGACTGGGAGCTCGGCGATGCGGCCGCAACCGACAAGGCGATCGCCGAAGCCGCGCATGTCACCGAGATCGAGCTCCATAACAACCGGCTTTCGCCGAATGCCATGGAGCCGCGCGCCACGCTCGGCATCTATGATGCCGCCGAAGATCACTATACCTGCTATACGACGAGCCAGAACCCGCATGTGGCGCGGCTGGTCATGAGCGCCTTCTACAATGTCGCCCCGGAAAACAAGCTGCGTGTCATCGCGCCTGATGTCGGCGGCGGCTTCGGCTCGAAAATCTACATCTACCCGGAAGAAATCGTCTGTCTTTGGGCATCGAAGAAAACCGGCGTGCCGGTCAAGTGGACGGCTGACCGCACCGAAGCCTTCCTGACGGATGCGCATGGCCGTGACCACGTTTCCAAGGTCAAGATGGCCTTCGATGCGGAGAACCGCATCACGGCGCTGAAGGTCGACACGATCGCCAATCTCGGCGCCTATATGTCGCTGTTTTCCTCGTGCGTACCGACTTACCTTTATGCGACGCTGCTGTCGGGCCAGTATGCGATCCCGGCGATCCACGCCAACGTCCGCACGGTCTATACCAACACCGTGCCGGTCGATGCCTATCGCGGGGCGGGGCGTCCGGAGGCGACCTATCTTCTGGAGCGTACCGTCGAGACGGCAGCACGCGAACTCGGCGTCTCGCCGGCGGAATTGCGGCGGATCAATTTTGTCCGCACCTTCCCCCACCAGACGCCTGTCATCATGAATTACGACGCGGGCGATTACGAAGCCTCGCTCAATGCCGCCATGCAGCAGGCGGATTGGGCTGGTTTTCCTTCGCGTAAGGCGGAGGCGGCTGCCCGCGGCATGAAGCGCGGCATCGGCATGAGCTGCTATATCGAGGCTTGCGGTCTTGCACCGTCGCAGGCCGTCGGCGCGCTCGGCGCCGGCGTCGGCCTGTGGGAATCCGCCGAGGTGCGGGTGAACGCAGTCGGGACCATCGAAGTGCTCACGGGCTCGCACAGCCACGGGCAGGGACATGAGACCACCTTCGCGCAGCTCGTCGCCGACCGGCTCGGGGTGCCGATCGACAGCGTTTCCATCGTCCATGGCGATACCGACAAGGTGCAGATGGGCATGGGCACCTATGGCTCCCGCTCGGGCGCCGTCGGCATGTCCGCCGTGGTCAAGGCGCTCGACAAGGTGGAGGCGAAGGCGAAGAAGATCGCCGCGCACCTGATGGAGGCCGACGAAAGCGATATCGTCATCGAGAACGGTGAAGTGAAGGTGGCGGGCACCGACAAATCGCTGCCCTGGTTCCAGGTGGCGCTGGCATCCTACACCGCGCACAATCTGCCCGCCGGCATGGAGCCGGGCCTGAAGGAAACCGCCTTCTACGATCCGGCGAACTTCACCTTCCCGGCCGGCTGCTACATCTGCGAGGTCGAGGTTGATCCGGAAACGGGTAAGACTGAGATCGTGCAGTTCGTCGCCGCCGACGACTTCGGCAACATCATCAACCCGATGATCGTCGAGGGGCAGGTGCATGGCGGCATCGCGCAAGGGATCGGCCAGGCGCTGCTGGAGGGCGTGTATTATGACGAGAGCGGCCAGCTGCTGACGGCGAGCTTCATGGATTACACCATGCCGCGCGCCGACGATCTGCCATCGTTCCAGCTTTCGCACCAGAACACGCCTTGCCCGAACAATCCGCTGGGTGTGAAGGGATGCGGCGAGGCGGGCGCCATCGGCTCGCCGCCGGCACTGATGAACGCCATCACCGATGCGATCGGCAATAATACGCTGACCATGCCGGCCACCCCGCTCAAGGTGTGGGAAGCGGCGCGGGCCACGGCCTGAGACGAGAGGAGGATAGGACAATGTATGCAACGAATTACCATCGTGCCTCTTCGGTCGACGAAGCCGTCAAGCTGCTGTCGAACGCGGACGAGGGTAAATACGTCTCCGGCGGCATGACGCTGATCGCCACCATGAAACAGCGCCTGGCATCGCCGAGCGATCTCGTCGATCTCAGGCATATCCCCTCCATCAAGGGGATTCGCGTCGATGGCCGCAGGGTCACGATCGGGGCGGCGACCACCCATGCGGAGGTTGCCTCCTCGGCGGCGATCCGCGCGGTCTGTCCGGCGCTCTGCGAGCTTGCCGGCATGATCGGCGATCCGCATGTCCGGCACATGGGTACGATCGGCGGGTCCGTCGCCAATAACGACCCGGCGGCGGATTATCCCTCGGCGATACTGGCGCTGAATGCCACCATCGTCACCGATCGGCGCCAGATCGCGGCCGACGACTTCTTCCAGGGCCTGTTCGAGACAGCGCTGGAAGGTGCCGAGCTGATCACGTCGATCGCTTTCGACGCGCCGGAAAGGGCAGGTTATGCCAAGTTCCCCAATCCGGCCTCGCGCTATGCGATGACGGGCGTCTTCGTCGCCAAGGGGGCAGGCGGCGTGCGCGTCGCCGTCACCGGTGCCGGTGCGGACGGCGTCTTCCGCCAGGGTGATATGGAGCAGGCGCTTGCGGCGAATTGGCTGCCGGAAGCGGTTGCGGGGCTGACGATCGATCCGTCATCGTTGCTTTCCGACCTGCATGCAACGGCGGAATATCGCGCCAACCTGGTTAAGGTCATGGCCAAGCGCGCCGTGGCTGCCGCCTAGATTCACCATGAACGAGCCCGGAGCGGCGGAGTTTACCCTCCGCTCCAGAGAGAGTGTTTCCAGCATGGTTTCGATTGTCAAATTGATGTGATTGGCTATTCTTGTCTGGAATTGTTCAAAATTAAGGGCCATTTGCCGCAGCGGGCGCGAAAGCAATGCGGAGGGGTTGACGTGCGAACCGGCATTCTCGAAAACGGTCGCACGGTACTGGAGCAGATGATGGATTTCGAAGCATTTTTTAAGGGCGAGCTGGAAGGTCTTCACAAGGAAGGCCGCTACCGGATCTTCGCAGATCTGGAACGCCGCCGCGGCAATTTCCCGCGCGCAATCCGGCATACGGCCAATGGCCCTCAGGAAGTGACTGTCTGGTGCTCCAACGACTATCTCGGCATGGGCCAGCATCCGAAAGTGATCGAGGCGATGAAAGAGGCCATCGATCACTGTGGCGCGGGTGCGGGAGGCACCCGGAATATTTCTGGCACCAACCACTATCACGTCCTGCTCGAACAGGAACTCGCCGATCTGCATGGTAAGGAATCGGCGCTGATCTTCACGTCGGGCTATATCTCCAACTGGGCGACGCTCGGCACGCTCGGCGCGCGCATCCCCGGCCTCATCATCTTCTCGGATGCGCTCAACCATGCATCGATGATCGAAGGCATTCGCTATGCGAAGTGCGACAAGGTCATCTGGAAGCATAACGACCTGCACGATCTTGAAGCCAAGCTGAAGGCGGCCGATCCCAAGGCGCCGAAGCTGATCGCGTTTGAATCCGTCTATTCCATGGATGGTGACATCGCCCCCATCAAGGAGATCTGTGATCTCGCGGACAAGTATGGCGCGATGACCTATCTCGACGAAGTGCATGCCGTCGGCATGTACGGCCCGCGCGGCGGCGGCATTGCCGAGCGCGAAGGATTGATGGATCGTCTGACCGTCATCGAAGGCACGCTCGGCAAGGCCTTCGGCGTCATGGGCGGCTATATCGCCGCTTCGACCGCGCTCTGTGATTTCATCCGGTCGTTTGCGTCAGGCTTCATCTTCACCACCTCGCTGCCCCCGGCTCTGGCCGCGGGCGCTGTCGCTTCTATCCAGCATCTGAAGGTCAGCCAGTTCGAACGCATGCGCCATCAGGATCGCGTGCGCAAGCTGCGTGCCCAGCTCGATGCGGCCGGTATTCCGCATATGCCGAACCCGAGCCATGTCGTGCCGGTCATGGTCGGCGATGCTGCCAAGTGCAAGTGGATTTCGGATCTGCTGCTCGACGCCGGCGTCTATGTCCAGCCGATCAACTATCCCACCGTGCCGAAGAAGACCGAGCGCCTGCGCATCACGCCGACGCCACTGCATTCGGATGGCGATATCGAGCAGCTGGTCGGTGCGCTGCATGCGCTGTGGTCGCGCTGTGCGCTGGCAAGGGCCGTCGCGTAAAAGACGGCTTCGGCCTGAAATGTGCTTCATTGCGGAATATCGGTGTGATGCCGTTTTCCGCAATGATTATTTGTGCGGGCGTTAGCCGCGGCTTCCCAAAGCCAGGCGGCAGGCGAGGCCGGCAAATACCGTCGCCAGCAGATATTGCGGCAGCTTCGGAAAGTGCCTGATCGCCGAAAGCCGGCCGCGGATATGGCTGCCGAGAAGGATGACGGAGCCGTTCACGAGAAAGCCGATTCCGTTGAGAATGGTGGCGAGCAGTGCCATCTGCAGGATCATCGAGCCGTTGGGATCGACGAATTGCGGGAAGAGCGCAAGCACGAACAGTGCCATCTTCGGATTAAGAATATTGGTCGCCAGGCCCTCGACGAAGATGCGCTTACCCGAAAGACGCTTGAGTCCGGCTGACGGTGTGAACGCAGAACCCTGTGAGCGGAGCGTCTTGACGGCCAGATAGAGCAGATAGGCGCAGCCTGCCCAACGCACGGTCTCATAAGCGACAGGCACGGTGAGGAAGAGTCGTGACAGTCCGAGGGCTGCTGCCATGGCGTGGCAATAGGTGCCGAGCGCAATGCCGGCATAGGTGAGCAAGCCGGCGGTGCGGCCCTGGCTGACACTGCGTGAGGCAATGAGAAGCATGTCGGGACCGGGCGTAGCGGTGAGCACCAGCGCGGCGGCGGCGAACAGAATGATCGTGGAGAAGTCCGGCATCGTGATTCCCTTGAAAGTGAAGCCGGAATTTCTCTCTAGCATCATTGTCGGGAATGGCAACCGCCGGATATGCAGTTGCGTAGCGAATGCGGAAAGCTTCGATTTATCGTAGGAGTTTACTTACGCAGCCTTTTCCCGCTGGGCGACGAGCACGGCTGCGCGGCTGCGCGCCTCGGCGTCGGCCGCAAAGACGGCATCCATGGTTTCGGCGCTGCCGGTCGCGATCATCTCGTCCATGACGGCTTCGGCGATATCGGCCATTTCCAGGAAGCCGATGCGGCCATCCACGAAGGCGTGGAAGGCGATCTCTTCGGCCGCATTCATGATCGCACCCTGCAGGCCGCCGCGCTCCAGCGCCGTGCGGGCAAGGCGCAATGCCGGGAAGCGAACCTCGTCCGGCGCCTCGAAATCCAGCCGCGCGAGCTTGGCGAAATCCAGCCGCTCGACGCTGAGCTTGGTGCGGGCGGGGTAAGTCAGCGCGTAACCGATGGCGGTCCGCATATCGGGACAGCCGAGCTGCGCCAGCACCGACCCGTCCGTATAGCCGACCATCGAGTGAATGACGGATTGCGGATGGACCACGACCTCGATCTGATCGGGGCGCACGTTGAACAAGTGCTTGGCCTCGATCATCTCAAGCGCCTTGTTGAACATCGAGGCGCTGCCGATGGAGATCTTGAAGCCCATCGACCAATTGGGATGGGCGCGGGCGATCGCCGGCGTGACATTGGCCATCTGCTCGCGCGTCCAGGTGCGGAAGGGGCCGCCGGACGCGGTGATGATGATGCGCTCCACCGCATGCTGCTGGTCTTCTTCCAGCGCCTGGAAAATGGCGCTGTGCTCGCTGTCGACCGGGATCAGCCGGCCGCCGCCTTCGGTTACGGCGCGCACGAAAAGGTCGCCGGCGGAGACGAGGCATTCCTTGTTGGCGAGCGCGATATCAGCGCCGCGCCGCGCGGCCGCCAGCGTCGGGGCAAGGCCGGCCGTGCCGACGATCGCCGCCATCACCCAATCCGAAGGCATGGAGGCGGCTTCCATCAGGGCACTCCTGCCCGCGCCGACGGCGATGCCCGATCCGGCCAGGGCATCCTTCAGATCCTGATAACGCTCTTCATTGGCGGTCACCGCGAAAGCGGCGCCGCAGGCCTTGGCCTGCTCGGCCAATAGGCCGATATTGTCATGCCCGGTAATGGCGGCGATGTCGAAGGCGTCGCGCCCGCCCAGCTGGGCAATGACGTCAAGCGTATTCTGGCCGATGGAGCCGGTCGAACCCAATATCGTCAGGCGGCGACGCGTCTTGCTGCCGGTGTTCATTCAGGTATCCGCATTTGCTGCTGTTCCCCCAAGGCTCTACAGGGGATTGCCTGGAGCGGCAAGTCTGCAGCGATGCAACGGTTCTGCTGTTGGTGCACGCAAAAGGCGAAATCACCGATTTAGTAATATTTTTTCAGGTTCCGTTGAACCAATTGCAAAGTGCTGCGTTTTCCGACCACTCGAATGCGGAGAGTGACGAATGGTTTTCAAGGCAGCAACGTTTCATGGCATGGAGCTCTATTTGGAAAACGAACAAGCCAGGCGCTCGGCCCTGGAATCCACGGTTGCCAATGCGCTCGCCGTTGCCGGCGGAATCGATGCTTCCGATGTCACGGTGACCGCGGCGGGGCAGGAAATCCGCCTGGACGGCTCGGTCGCAACACAGCAGGAGGTGCGGCGCGCAACGGCGGTCGCGGAATCCATTCCCGGCGTCCGGCTGGTCAGGAACAGGATCGCGGTGGGGTGATCTGCGGGTTTTCAGCTTTCGTTCATCCCGCGCCCGATGGCCTCACGGCAAAGCGATCGCATATCAGCGCAGCTCCTTCTCCCCTTAGGGAGAAGGTGGTCCGAAGGGTCGGATGAGGGGCTGAGACCACAGCGGAAAGGCTGACCTGGCTGAACATCGTCCCGCCAGCGAATCGATCGATGGCAGGACTATCTTCTATACGGCGCTGACCGGCAGCTTCGGGAACCATCCGGACCCGTTCAATTATAAGTAGGTCGGCAGATCGAAAAATAGTTTCGATACGGTTGGAGAATCCGACGCATGGATGCTTGTCCGGTCAAGCACGCCTCCCGCTTTCTCGATAACGCGCTTCGAGGCGAGGTTATCTTCGTTGCAGACGATGCTGATATTGGTAAAGCCAACCGCCTTTGCAACCGGCAATAGAAGCCGCAGCGCTTGCGTTGCGTACCCTCGACCTTGTTTCCAAGGGACGACTGAATAGCCCACATGACCTGGGACATGTAGGGGCAGTTGGGTCGTTCCGGCCAAATAGCGCAATGTAATGTAGCCACAAAAGCCCCCATCCCAGATCCAGAATGGGCGGGCGATAAGGCACTGAGGTTCCCGATTCGATACCGCTGTGGCAACGATTTCATTCGATCTAGTACGGGCGAGGAAAGCCGATCTGTCTTTCCTGAGTGCTGTCAGTTCAGTCTCGATAAACGACTTGTCATGCTGGCGCCGGGGATCTGGCGACCAACCGCGCATGAGCGCTTGTTCAAAACCCTGTAGATTGAGCAGACTTGGCTCAACAAGGGTTAGATCGTCTGCACGCGTTGAAGTCTGATGTTCTTCCAATCTCGATCACGCGGTCATCAGTGAGGATGGAAAATGGTGATCTCGACGCGATTCGAACGCGTGACCCCCAGATTAGGAATCTGGTGCTCTATCCTGCTGAGCTACGAGACCACTCGGCATGATCCATACAAAAGCAAAGGCCCGAAGCCAAGCCCTTTTACGTCCCAGGGACAATTCGCTTTTGCGGGGCCGTGCGCCCGGGTGAGGCGCACGGAAAATGGTGGCGGCGTCTCAGGCGCTGAGGCGCTGTTCGGCGAGGCGCACCCAATAGGAAATGCCGTGGGCGATGGCTTCATCGTTGAAGTCGTAGGCCGGGTTGTGCAGGCCGGCGCTGTCGCCGTTGCCGACGAAGATGAAGGCGCCGGGGCGGGCGAGCAGCATGTAGGAGAAATCCTCTCCGCCCATCATCGGATCGATATCCGGGATCACATTGCCCGCGCCGGCGATTTCCTCGGCGATGGCAATCGCATGATCGGTCTCGTCGGCGTGGTTGAAGGTGACCGGATAGTTGCGATGGAACTCGATCTCGGCTTCGGCGCCGTGGGTGGCGGCAATGCCCGTCACGATCTGCTTGAAGCGCTGTTCGGCCAGGTCGCGCATCTCTGGATCGAGCGTGCGCACCGTGCCGTCAAGGCTCGCATCGTTCGGGATGACGTTATGCGCATTGCCGGCATTGAACTTGGTGACGGAGACGACGACCGATTTCAGCGGATCGGCGCTGCGCGAGGCGATGAGCTGCAAATTGGAAACGATCTGCGCGCCGATGGCGATCGGGTCGATCGTCTTGTGCGGCATGGCGGCATGGCCGCCGACACCCTTGATCGAGACGGTGAATTCATCGGTCGCCGCCATGATCGCGCCCTTGCGGATGGCGAAATGGCCAACGGGCAGGCCGGGCATATTGTGCATGCCATAGACTTCGGCGATTTCGAAGCGCTCCATCATGCCGTCCTTGACCATGGCGTCGCCGCCGGCGCCGCCTTCTTCTGCCGGCTGGAAGATGACGGCGACATTGCCGTTGAAATTCCGGTTCTCGGCGAGGTATTTCGCAGCACCCAGCAGCATGGCCGTGTGGCCGTCATGGCCGCAGGCATGCATCTTGCCGGGCGTTTCGGAAGCATAGGGCTTGCCGGTGATCTCGGTCAGCGGCAGGGCGTCCATATCGGCGCGCAGGCCGACAGTGCGCCCTGCGCCCTTGCCGCGGATCAGGCCGACGACGCCGGTGCGGCCAATGCCGGTCACCACCTCGTCGACGCCGAAGGAGCGCAGTTTCTCGGCCACGAAGGCGGCCGTGTTCTCAACGGCATAGAGGAGTTCCGGATGTGCATGGATATGGCGGCGCCACTCGGTCACTTCGCCCTGGAGTTCTGCGGCCCTGTTCAAGATCGGCATGCTGATTTTCCTGCTGCTCAATATCGATTCTGGTTCAACTCACGGATCCGTCGCACGGCTTTGGCCCGCGCATCGGGGCCTTTGCGATGTGCTGACGGGAAATAAAGTCGTCAATCGCCTTTGCCTTCTCCTAGCCATATAGGTTAAATAGACGAAGCTTTCGAGAAAATTCCGGACTTCTGAAGGATAGATCGTGCCGACGAAGCAGAATCGTTTGTATGCCGCCCTGCGGCTCGCTCCAATGGCCGCAGCAGCATCCATGCTTTTCCTGTCGACCGCGCAGACGGCCGCAGCCAATCCGCATATTCTCGTCGATGTCGGCACCGGACGCGTTCTCGACCAGCAGGAGGCGTTTCGCCGCTGGTATCCCGCTTCGCTCACCAAGCTGATGACGACCTATGTGACCTTCCGGGCCATCCAATCCGGTCAGGTCAGGCTCGATACGCCGGTCGTCATGTCGAAGCTTGCAGCGGCACAGCCGCCGGCGAAGATGTATTTCAAGCCGGGCCAGAAGATGACGCTCGACAATGCCATGAAGATGATGCTGGTCAAATCAGCCAACGATCTCGCCATGGCGGTCGCCGAGACCGTCGGCGGCTCGCAGCAGGGCTTCGTGGCGCGGATGAATGCAGAAGCCGCCCGCCTCGGCATGCGCGACTCGCATTTCATCAATCCGAACGGCCTTCCCGGCAAGGGGCAATATACGACGGCGCGCGATCTCGCCATCTTAAGCGTCGCGCTGCGCCGCGAGTTTCCGCAATATGCCGGCTATTTCTCGCTGGAGGGCTTCACCAACGGCGTCAAGCAGGTGCCGAACATCAATATGCTCATCGGCCGCTTTGAAGGCGCCGACGGCATGAAGACAGGCTTCATCTGCGCCGCCGGCTTCAACCAGATCGCATCGGCCACCCGCAACGGCCGCACGCTGATCTCGGTCGTTCTTGGAACCGACAGCCTGGCGGCGCGCGCCGACGATTCCGCCAATTTCCTGGAAAAAGGTTTCCAGAACCAGCTGTCTACCCGCGACACGCTGGCGACGCTCAGACCCGACGCGCCGCTCGCGGAGGAGGTCGCCGATGTCACCGCCGACATCTGCAGCACCAAGGGCGCACAGGCGCGCAGCGAGACCCGCGATCCGTTCGGCCGCACCAAGGTGCAGTCGCCCTATATCCATGAAATGGATCACGAGCCGAATTTCGTCTATGCCGGCCTGATCGGCGGCCAGGATGTCGCGACGGCCGCCAAGGGCGACAAGGACGATGTGACGGCCAGAGGCGACAAGGCGACCAGGGACAATAAAATCGCCATTTCCGGCGGTGCGTCCGGTGTGCCGATCCCGATGCCGCGTCCCACTTTCTGATATCGGATATCCCCCATGAGCGTTTCGCAGCAAAGAGTACCGGTTGCCATCCTGACCGGCTTTCTCGGAGCGGGTAAATCGACCCTGCTCAACCGCATCCTCAAGGACGAGGCCATGCGTGATGCCGCCGTCATCATCAACGAGTTCGGCGATGTCGGCATCGATCATCTGCTGGTGGAAAGCTCCGGCGATTCCATCATCGAACTTTCCGATGGCTGCCTGTGCTGCACGGTGCGCGGTGAACTGGTGGATACGCTGGCGAACCTGATGGACGCCATGCAGACCGGCCGCATCCGGCCGCTGAAGCGCGTCGTCATCGAAACGACCGGTCTTGCCGATCCGGCTCCCGTCATGCAGTCGATCGTGGGCAATCCGATCATCGCCACCAATTTCGACCTGGATGGCGTCATCACCGTCGTCGACGCGGTCAACGGCCTGCAGACGCTCGACAATCATGAAGAAGCGCGCAAACAGGTAGCGGTTGCAGACCGTCTGATCGTTTCCAAGACCGGAATTGCCGGCGCGGTGCCCGAAGGCCAGCTGGAGAGCCGGCTGAGGGCGCTCAATCCCCGGGCGCAGATCCTGAATGCCGATAGCGACGAGGCAGGGCGCGCCGCCATTCTCGTCAACGGCCTTTACGATCCGGCTTCGAAGATCGCCGATGTCGGCCGCTGGCTGCGGGACGAGCTAGAGGCGGACGACGATCATCATCACCATGATGACCACGATCATTATGACCATGATCATTATGACCATGATCATGACCACCGTCATGGCGATCATGGACACCACCATCACCATCATGGGCATCACCATGGCCACCGGCATCAGCACGCCCATGACGTCACCCGTCATGACGGGTCTATCCGGTCGTTCTCGATCGTCGAGACGCAGCCGATCGATCCGACGGCACTCGAGATGTTCATCGATCTCCTTCGTTCGGCGCATGGCGAAAAGCTGCTGCGCATGAAGGCGATCGTTGCCGTGTCGGACCGGCCGGAGCGTCCCGTCGTACTGCATGGCGTGCAGAACATCTTCCATCCGCCGGTGCGACTGCCGGCCTGGCCCGATCCCGAAGACCGGCGCACGCGCATGGTGATCATCACCAAGGACTTGCCGGAGGATTTCGTGAAGGGCCTGTTCGATGCCTTCCTTAGCAAGCCGCGCGTCGATACGCCGGACAGGGCGGCGCTACAGGACAATCCGCTCGCGGTGCCGGGGATGCGGTTCTAAGGTTTCTACCTTCTTCCCGCTGGGGAGAAAGGGAGGAGCTATAAGTTAGCCGTCCACTTTTACGGCCCGCTTCAGAGAAAGATCTCTGTACATCGCCACCAGTTCCTGACGATTGCATCGGGCGAATTCGCTCCATCCTCATGGTGAGGCGGGAGCGAAGCGACCCTCGAACCACGAGGATGGCCCGACCGTCAGCCTCTCCGGATCACGAAGCGATGGCCGCTTTCCGTCTTCTCGCTCGTGAGGAGCGTGTGGCCTTTCTCATTGCAGAGATGCGGGATATCGATGGCGGCAAGCGGGTCGGTCGTCTCGACGGTCAACGTCGCGCCGCTTTCCATGCCGCGCAGGCGCTTTTCCGTCTTGATCGCCGGGTAGGGGCATTTCAGCCCGCGCAGATCATAGATCCCGTTATCCGAGCTATTCACTCTTGGCCCAGAACTTCCAGAAAGGCGGCTTCTTGGCCTCGGTCTGCGCGGTCTCGACGGGCGGAGGCGGCGCATAGGCGAGCGGATTGACGGCCGGGTTCATCGGGTTCGCCATCGGAATCGGTACATTAGCCGGAACATTGGCTGCTACCATGGGGCCGCTGGGCTGCTGCGCGGCCGTCTCGGGAGCTGCTGTCGCCACGCGGATGCTTGCAGTCGACGGATTGGCCGTCGGGCTCGCCACCGTGCCGCCGCGCGCGATCTGCTGTGCCGATTGGTTGGATGCCATCGATTCGAGATCGGCAACCTTCATCATCTTGCCGGCGGCAAGCGCGGTGCCAGTCGGCGCATAAGCAAGATCGTGACCCTTGCGCTGCTTGGCGACGACGGCCTTGCGCTCGGCTTCGGTCGGATCGTACCAGGCCATGCCGTCATACTTCTTCGTGGCGACGGCATAATCGGCCTTGTATTGCTTGTCGTAGGCCGCAAGCGCCACCTGCAGGGCTGGCGGCGTGGTCATGACCGGGCATTTGCCACCGGCATTGAACGGTTCGCTGGCCTGCTGATTGAAGACGTATTTCTTCTCGCAGACCTCGACCTCAGGCGGCCGCTTGGTGACTTCGAAATTGTCGTAGCCGACCTTCAGCATCTTCCAGAAGTCGATATTGGGGCTCAGACGATGCTTCCACATGTTCTCCGCCGTCATGCGGAAAGGGAAGGCTTCGAGCTGGATTGCCTTCTGGCCGCCCTTGAAGGCGTCGCGCGCGAAGGCGTAGATTTCCAGCACCTGCTGGTCGGTCATCGAATAGCAGCCGGACGAAGAGCAGGCGCCATGGATCATCAGATTGGCGCCGGTACGGCCATTGGCGGCGTCGTAGCGGTTCGGGAAACCGGTGTTGATGGCGAGGTAGTATTTCGAATTCGGGTTCAGGTTGGCCGGCGTCAGCATGTAGAAGCCTTCCGGCGCCTGCCGGTCGCCTTCCTTCACCTTCGGACCCAGCCGCCCGGACCAGGCGCAGATCTTGTAATCCGCGATGACTTCGAAGCGATTGTTCTGGTTCGCCTTCAGGATCTCCATCGCACCCTCTTCCTTGAAGATGCGGATCATGATCGGCGAGTTGCGGTCCATGTTCTTTTTCGCCATGTCCGCAAGGATATGGCTGGGCAGCGGCTGTTCGACCTTGTTCTTCACCGTGGAAAGGTCGACCGACGCCGTGTCCAGCGCGTCGTTGCAGCCGGCGAGCGCCAGCGCCATCAGGGATACATAGGCAAGGTGACGGATGCGCATTCTGACTTAGCCCATAAATGCGAAGAGCGGCAGCTTGATCTGTTTCGCCACTCCCCTCGAAGCATGAAACGGAATCATAGACGGCTTATACTTGAAAATTCCTTACCAGCCTATGACCTGCCCGCAGCGCGTCGGCAAGCTTTTCTTTGCCATAACAGCTTCGATAACGGAAATGTGGCCAAGGTTTGGCCTCATTCGCGTTTTTAGCGATCACTTTTTCCGAAAACGGTTAGAGATTGCGGCCCATGGAAAGGAATTTCTGGCGCCGGTCGTTGCGCAGCTGTTCGCCCGAACGGCTGGAAAGCTCGCCGAGCGCGTTCGCAATCGTATCGCCGGCCGAGGCTATCACCGTAGTGGGATCGCGGTGTGCGCCACCGAGCGGCTCGGGGATGATGCCGTCGACGATGCCGAGGCCCTTCAGGTCTTCGGCCGTGATCTTCATGTTGGTCGCGGCTTCCTTTGCGCGCGTTGAATCGCGCCACAGGATCGATGCCGCGCCTTCGGGCGAAATCACGCTGTAGATCGAATGTTCGAGCATGTAGACGCGGTTGCCGACGGCAATCGCGATCGCGCCGCCGGAACCGCCTTCGCCGATGACGATGGAGACGATCGGCACTTTCACGCCGAGACACATCTCGGTGGAGCGTGCGATCGCCTCTGCCTGGCCGCGCTCTTCCGCACCGACGCCGGGATAGGCGCCGGCCGTATCGACGAGCGTGATGACCGGAAGCTGGAAGCGGTCGGCCATTTCCAGGACGCGGATCGCCTTGCGATAGCCTTCCGGCCGGGCGCTGCCGAAATTGTGCTTCAGGCGGCTCTTGGTGTCGTTGCCTTTTTCCTGGCCGATAAGGGCAACCGGCTGTCCGCGGAAGCGGGCGAAGCCGGCCTGAATGGCGGCATCCTCGGAGAATTTGCGGTCGCCGGCCAGCGGCGTGAATTCCGTGAAGAGGGTGCTGGCGTAATCGACGAAATGCGGGCGCTGCGGATGGCGGGCGACCTGCGTCTTCTGCCAGGCATTGAGCTTGGAATAGATATCGGCCATTGCCTCGCGGACACGGATTTCAAGCCGCCCGACTTCGTCCGATGTGTCGATGCTTTCGTCTTCGCTCGCCAGTTTCTTGAGCTCGTGAATCTTGCCTTCGAGATCCGAGATGGGTTTTTCGAAGTCCAGATAATTGTGCATGAGGTGCGTTTCCGATCCTTTTGCCCGTGACGAGAGACGGCGGCTTTAGCCTGTATGCCGGTCCTAATCCTGTTTTTTTGCCTGTTTGGCAAGGGGGTGATGCGTTTGCACAAGCTGATGAAGACGTTCTTCCAGCACATGTGTGTAGATTTGCGTGGTTGAAATATCCGAGTGGCCGAGAAGTTCCTGCACCACGCGCAGGTCCGCGCCATTGGCCAGAAGATGGCTCGCGAAGGCATGGCGCATCACATGCGGCGAAATCATCGAGGGTGTCAGGCCTGCCCGAATGGCAAGATCCTTGAGATCGCGCGCGAAAACCTGGCGCGGCAGATAGCCTTGTCGGGAGGCCGCTGGAAAGAGCCAAGGGCTCTCCGGCGCGGGCTGCTTGGCATTTGCCGCAATCTCCGCCTGCAGCCGTCCATAGGTCTTCAAGGCCGAAATGGCGGATTGCGACAGCGGCACCAGCCGTTCCTTGTTTCCCTTGCCGCGGATCATCAGGAAGCGCCCCTCCTGATCCAGCACCTTTGCCGGCAGAGAGACGAGCTCACTGACGCGCATCCCGGTCGCGTAGAGCATTTCCAGAAGTACCAGCATGCGCAGGCGCAGTAGCCGGTCTGGTCCTTCGACGGCTGCTTCCTGCTCGGCCTGGGTCAGAAGCCGTGTCACCTCGTCGACGCCCATGGTCTTCGGAAGGGCGCGGCCTTTCTTGGGCGCATCGAGAATTCCCGTCGGGTCGTCCGTGCGCAGTCCTTCGGCATAAAGGAACTTATAGAACTGCCGCATGGCGGAGAGGCGGCGCGCCTGGGACGAGGGTTTGAAGCCCTGGCTCGACAGGCTGGAAAGATAGGCACCGAGATCATCGGCGCCGGCTTCCGTCAGGCGGACACCCCGCCCGGACAGAAAGGAATGGAGATCGTCAAGGTCGCGCTGATAGGACTGCAGCGTGTTGAGCGCCGCGCCGCGCTCGGCGCTCATCATCTCCAGGAAGGCTTCCAAGTGCACCCGCCCCAGATCGCGCGCGCCGGTTTTTGAGTTCATGGCCGGTGCACTCATGGCTTCAGCGAGCCCGTCGTCGGCGGGTTGAGGCGCTCCGGCGGAATGCGGATCGTCACATCGCGCGGCTGCGGATCGACAAAGAGCACGAGTGCCCACATCGCTCCATATATCGATCCGGCGATGACCGCGCAGATGACAAGGAAGCGAAACAGGGTTGGCATTCGAAAACTCTCCTTCTCGCCTTCATTGGCCCGGCGATGAGCAATAATTATGTCCGCCAAGCGTTAGCTGAAGGATATTGCAGACATGTTTACGATAGCGGCGTCTTGACGCTACCGGCGCATTTGACGATACCGTTTCCAAAGAAATTGTGAATGGGCCGATGAGTGAACAAGTCCTGACCCTTGCCGAAAGCCTCAAAGACAGGGCGCGCGCAGCGCTGGGTCAGCGTAATCTTGTCCTCGTGGGATTGATGGGTGCGGGCAAGTCCTCGGTCGGCAGGCTTTTGGCGCAGCAGCTCGGCATCCCCTTCGTCGATACCGATGTCGAGATCGAGCGCGTCTCGCGCATGACGATCACCGAACTGTTTGCCGCCTATGGCGAGCTGGAGTTCCGAGCGCTGGAAACGCGCGTCATCAAGCGGCTCCTCAAGGGCGGACCGCGTGTCGTTTCGACGGGTGGCGGCGCCTTCATCAATGAGAGCACGCGCCTGCATATCAAGCGCGGCAGCCTTTCCGTCTGGCTGAAGGCCGATCTCGACGTATTATGGGACCGCGTCAACAAGCGCGACACACGGCCGTTGCTCAAGACCGAGAATCCGAAACAGACCCTCGAGAACCTGATGAATGCGCGCTACCCGATCTATGCGGAAGCCGATCTCACGGTTCTGTCCCGCGATGTGAGCAAGGAAATCATGGTCAAGGAGGTCCTTGCCGCCATTGCCGAGGGAAAGACAGCAGAAAGCAAAATGCCATGAATGCGATCACAGCGGCTTCCGCAGAGCGTCTCGTGCGCGTGCCTCTCGGCGAGCGCGCCTATGACATCCTGATCGGTCCCGGCCTGATCGGCCGTGCGGGGCATGAGATCGCCACGCGGCTCAAAGGCCGCAAGGCCGCCGTGATCACGGATGAAAACGTCGCGCCCCATTACCTCGATGCGTTGATCGCCAGCCTCGAGGCCGCGGGCATCCAGGCCTCCAGTCTCGTCTTGCCGGCCGGCGAAAAGACCAAGAGCTTCGAGCATCTCATGACCGTTTGCGACGCGGTGCTGACCGCGCGCGTGGAGCGCAACGATGCGGTGATCGCGCTCGGCGGCGGCGTCATCGGCGATCTCGCCGGCTTTGCCGCCGGCATCGTGCGCCGCGGCGTTCGGTTTGTCCAGATTCCGACATCGCTGCTGTCGCAGGTGGATTCGTCGGTCGGCGGCAAGACCGGCCTCAACACCCATCATGGCAAGAATCTTGTCGGCGTCTTCCATCAGCCGGATCTCGTGCTTGCCGATACCGATGTGCTGAATACGCTGAGTGAGCGCGAGTTCCGCGCCGGTTACGCCGAGGTCGCCAAATACGGCCTGATCGACAAGCCGGATTTCTTCGCCTGGCTCGAGGCTAACTGGAGGCAAGTCTTTGCCGGCGGTGCCGCCCGCATCGAAGCGATTGCCGCGAGCTGCCAGGCGAAATCCGATGTCGTGGTCGCCGACGAGCGCGAAAATGGGCCTCGCGCCCTGCTCAATCTCGGCCACACCTTCGGACACGCGCTCGAAGCGGCCACCGCCTACGACAGCCGCCGGCTGGTGCATGGCGAAGGCGTCGCGATCGGCATGGTGCTGGCGCATGAGTTTTCCGCGCGCCTCAATCTGGCAAGTCCCGATGACGCAAAGCGCGTCGAGGCGCATCTGAAGGCCGTCGGCCTGCCGACCCGGATGGGTGATATCCCCGGCGAACTGCCGCCGACTGAGACGCTGATGGATGCGATCGCGCAGGACAAGAAGGTCAAGAGCGGCAAGCTTACCTTCATCCTCACCCACGGCATCGGCCAGGCCTTCGTTGCGGACGATGTGCCGTTCTCGGAGGTCTTGAGCTTCCTGAAGGAAAAACATCCCTGATGACGGTCGAAGGCACGCTGGCTGCATTGTTCGAATATTGGCCCGAGATCGCCTCGATCGTCGTGCTCGTGCTGCTGTCGGCATTCTTTTCCGGTTCGGAAACGGCACTGACTGCGGTCTCCAGGAGTCGAATCCACACATTGGAGGCCAATGGCGACGAGCGCGCCGGCATCGTGCGCCGCCTCATCGAGCGCCGTGACCGCCTGATCGGCACCTTGCTGATCGGCAACAATCTCGCGAACATCCTGTCGTCGTCATTGGCGACCAGCGTGTTCCTCGGCCTGTTCGGCAATTCCGGCGTAGCGCTGGCGACGGCCGCGATGACTGTGATCCTCGTCATCTTCGCCGAAGTGCTGCCGAAAAGCTGGGCGATTTCGACGCCGGATCGCTTTGCGCTCAATGTGGCTGCGCCGGTGCGGCTGTTTGTCGCTGTCGTCGGTCCGGTATCGAGCTTCGTCAATGCCATCGTCCGCTGGATTCTCGGCATTTTCGGCATCAACCTTTCCAAGGAAGTGTCGATGCTGTCGGCGCATGAGGAGCTGCGCGGCGCCGTGGACCTGCTGCATCGAGAGGGGTCGGTGGTCAAGGCCGACCGCGACCGTCTGGGCGGCGTGCTCGATCTCGGCGAGCTGGAGCTGTCCGATATCATGGTGCACCGTACGGCGATGCGCGCCATCAATGCCGATGATCCGCCCGAGGTGGTGGTGCGCGCCATTCTCGACAGTCCCTATACGCGCATGCCGCTCTGGCGCGGCACGATCGACAACATCATCGGCGTCGTGCATGCCAAGGATCTGCTGCGGGCGCTGGCGGAACGAAATGTCGAGCCGGAGAATCTCGACATCGTCAAGATCGCGCAGAAGCCCTGGTTCGTGCCCGACAGCACCAATCTCGAAGATCAGCTCAATGCCTTTTTGCGCCGCAAGCAGCATTTCGCCGTCGTCGTCGACGAGTATGGCGAGGTGCAGGGCATCGTCACCCTGGAAGACATTCTGGAGGAGATCGTCGGCGATATCGCCGATGAGCACGACCTTGACATCCAGGGCGTCCGTCAGGAGGCCGACGGCTCGATCGTCGTCGACGGCGTCGTGCCGATTCGCGATCTCAATCGGGCGCTCGACTGGCATTTGCCTGACGAGGAGGCGACGACGATCGCCGGCCTCGTCATCCACGAATCGATGACCATCCCGGAAGAGCGTCAGGCCTTCACCTTCTACGGCAAGCGCTTCATCGTCATGAAGCGTGAAAAGAACCGCATCACCAAGCTGCGCATCCGCCCCGCCGAGGCGGAAGAGGTGAAGCCGAACTGAAGCGACCTTCTGAGGCTACCAGCGCACCGCTTCGCCGGGTGCGGCCGGCTCCACGGCCAATGCGTGCAGGCCGGCATCCAGTTCCGGCTTCAGCAATTCGTTGATCGCTCTGTGGCGGGCAAGGCGCGGCATGCCGGCGAACTTGGCGGAAACGATGCGAATTCTTATATGCGTCTCGCCGGTTCCCGTCATGTCGGGCTGATGGCCGGCATGCAGGTGGCTTTCATTGATGACGGCGAGGCGCTCGGGCGCGAAAGCGTCGCTGAGCTTCCGCTCAATGCGGGATTGCAGTGTCGTTTCCATATTCCCGCCTCGACCTCGCTCGCGAAAAAGCCCCCACAAAGCCTATAACATTCCTGTTTGTCAATTCTTGTTGTGGGGTAACCGAGGCCCCATAATTAGGGCGCCATGAGACTTGATTCAAAATATTTCGATCGCATCCGCACCCGCCGCAAGCGCGCGCAGGAGCCTGAGCAAGGCCCGCCGACATGCCAGTGGGACGGCTGCGACAAGCACGGCACGCATCGCGCCCCGGTCGGGCGCAATGCGGAAGGGCAGTTCTTTTTGTTCTGCTTCGAGCACGTCAAGGAATACAACAAGGGCTACAATTATTTCTCCGGCCTCTCGGACGGGGAGATTGCGCGCTACCAGAAGGAAGCCATCACCGGCCATCGTCCGACCTGGACCGTCGGCGTCAACAAGGCGGCGAAGAACAGTCCCTTGCAGTCGGAAATCCGCTCCGGCGCCTATACACGGGTTCGCGATCCCTTTGGGTTCGTCAAGGACAATGATGGCCGCGGCACCGGCCCGCGCTTCCCACAGCAGCGCAAGCTGAAAACGCTGGAGGCGAAGGCGTTCGATACGATGGGGCTTGGCGCCACCGCCACGGCGCCGGAGATCAAGCGCCGCTACAAGGAATTGGTGAAAATGCACCACCCCGATGCCAATGGCGGTGATCGCGGTTCCGAAGAGCGCTTTCGCGCGGTCATTCAGGCCTATCAATTATTGAAGCAGAACGGTTTTTGTTAATTCCTGTCCTTGCTCTCCGCCTTCAATCAGGTATGGTCCAAATCGGCTGAAGCCGCAGGCAACCGCGGCAGGGTGCGCATTTGGCTGGCTGCACCTCGGTCAACTTTCCGGACGCGGCGTTTCTTGTCCGGGACTCTGTTCAAGGATGCTCGCAAGCGATCATTTCATCGCGCCGAGATTTTGCTTTAGTCCCGGAGAAGTATCGCCGCTGTTCCGACCGAACGGATGCGGGCAACAAAGCTGCGGCGTTTCGGACAAAACGGCTGAGATTGATATGGCTGGGTGAGAGCCACCCGCCCTGGAGACATGATGAGCAAGATTGACCTTGATATTTCCGAGATCCCCGACACCACCGTTTCGGTCCGTGAGGTTTTCGGCATTGATTCCGACATCCGCGTCCCGGCCTACAGCAAGGGCGGCGCCTACGTGCCCGACCTGGATACGGACTACCTCTTCGACCGCGAGACCACGCTCGCCATTCTCGCGGGCTTCGCTCATAACCGCCGCGTGATGATCTCAGGCTATCACGGCACCGGCAAGTCCTCGCATATCGAGCAGGTCGCCGCGCGCCTCAACTGGCCTTGCGTGCGTATCAACCTCGACAGCCATGTCAGCCGTATCGATCTCGTCGGCAAGGATGCGATCGTCGTCAAGGACGGCCTGCAGGTTACCGAATTCAAGGACGGCATCCTGCCCTGGGCCTATCAGCACAATGTCGCGCTCGTCTTCGACGAATATGATGCCGGCCGTCCGGACGTGATGTTCGTCATCCAGCGCGTCCTGGAATCCTCGGGCCGCCTGACGCTCCTCGACCAGAGCCGCGTCATCCGTCCTCATCCGGCGTTCCGCCTGTTTGCGACCGCCAACACCATCGGCCTCGGCGACACGACCGGCCTCTATCACGGCACGCAGCAGATCAACCAGGCACAGATGGACCGCTGGTCGATCGTGACGACGCTGAACTATCTGCCGCATAACAACGAAGTCGATATCGTGCTGGCGAAGGTGAAGTCCTTCCGCACCGACAAGGGCCGCGATACCGTCTCCAAAATGGTGCGCGTCGCCGACCTGACGCGCGCGGCCTTCATGAACGGCGACCTGTCGACCGTCATGAGCCCGCGTACCGTCATCACCTGGGCTGAGAATGCGGAGATCTTCGGCGATGTCGCCTTTGCCTTCCGCGTCACCTTCCTCAACAAGTGCGACGAGCTGGAGCGGCCGCTGGTCGCCGAGCACTATCAGCGGGCCTTCGGTGTCGAGCTGAAGGAAAGTGCGGCCAACATCGTGCTCGAAGCCTAGAACATTTCCGCTTTTCTTCGAATCGCGAAAACGTTCTATCTTTTTGTTTTGACGCAATTCCGGATAGAAAACTGTTATGCATTTTTCCTGGAATTGCTTTAGGGAAAAGCCGATACATCATGTCAGGTCGCGGAGATAATTCCAAAGCGAAGCCGGGTGCCCCGGTGGACATGGAGCCGTTGCGCCGGGCGATCACCGGCTGCGTCCGCTCGATCGCCGGCGATGCCGAGGTCGAGGTGGCCTTTGCCAATGAACGCCCGGGCATGACGGGCGAGCGCATCCGCTTGCCGGAGCTTTCGAAACGGCCGACAGCGCATGAGCTTGCGGTGACGCGGGGCCTCGGCGATTCGATGGCTTTGCGGCTCGCCTGCCACGATGCCCGCGTCCATGCCGTCATGGCGCCACAAGGTGCCGACGCCCGCAGCATCTTCGATGCTGTCGAGCAGGCGCGCGTCGAATCGATCGGCTCGCTGCGCATGAGCGGCGTTGCCGCCAACATCAATTCGATGAATACGGAGAAATACGCCAAGGCGAATTTCTCCGGCATCGAACGGCGCGAGGATGCGCCGGTCGGCGAAGCCATGGCGATGATCGTGCGCGAGAAGCTGACCGGCCAGAAACCACCGGAAAGCGCCGGCAAGGTGCTCGATCTCTGGCGTCCCTTCATCGAAGAAAAGACCGGCGGCGATCTCGATAGCCTACTCTCGTCCATCAACGATCAGCAGAGTTTCGCCCGCATCGTGCGCAACATGCTGACGGCCATGGAGATGGCCGAGGAATATGGCGACGAGCAATCGGAGCCCGATAGCGACGACCAGCAGAGCGAAGAGGACAAGCCGAACGGCGAGGACCAGGATAACGACGACGTCAAGGAAGACGAAGGTGCCGACGCCGCGCCGGCGGAGGACAGCGAAGCCTCCGACGAGCAGATGGACGACGGCGCGACCGAGGACGGCGGCGAGATTTCCGACGACGATATGAGCGAGGAAGGCGAGGAAGATTCGGAAACGCCGGGTGAGACCCGCCGTCCGAATACGCCCTTCGCCGACTTCAACGAGAAGGTCGATTATCACGTCTATACGGAAGAGTTCGACGAAACCACGACGGCACAGGAGCTGTGCGACGTGGCCGAGCTCGAGCGCCTGCGCGCTTTCCTCGACAAGCAGCTCGCGCATCTGCAGGGTGCTGTGGGACGGCTGGCCAACCGCTTGCAGCGTCGCCTGATGGCGCAGCAGAATCGCTCCTGGGACTTTGATCTGGAGGAGGGCTATCTCGATCCGGCACGCCTGCCGCGCCTGATCATAGACCCGACGCAGGCGCTGTCCTTCAAGATGGAACGCGATACGCAGTTCCGCGATACGGTCGTGACCCTGCTGATCGACAATTCCGGCTCGATGCGCGGCCGTCCGATCACGGTTGCCGCCTCCTGCGCCGACATTCTGGCACGCACGCTGGAGCGCTGCGGCGTCAAGGTCGAGATCCTCGGCTTCACCACCAAGGCCTGGAAGGGCGGACAGGCGCGCGAGAAGTGGCTTGCCGGCGGCAAGCCGCAGACGCCGGGCCGGCTGAACGACCTGCGCCACATCATCTATAAGTCCGCGGACGAGCCTTATAGACGGGCACGCAGCAATCTCGGGCTGATGATGCGCGAAGGCTTGCTCAAGGAGAATATCGATGGCGAGGCGCTGATCTGGGCGCATAACCGCCTGCTTGGACGCCGCGAGCAGCGCCGTATCCTGATGATGATCTCGGACGGTGCTCCGGTCGATGACTCCACGCTGTCGGTCAATCCGGGCAACTATCTGGAGCGGCATCTGCGCGCCGTGATCGATCAGATCGAGACGCGTTCGCCCGTGGAATTGCTGGCGATCGGCATCGGCCACGATGTGACACGCTACTATCGTCGCGCCGTCACCATCGTCGATGCCGACGAGTTGGCTGGAGCGATGACGGAGCAGCTTGCCTCGCTGTTCGAAGATCAGACGAGCATGCCGCGCTCGCGCATGCGCCGCGCCAGCTGAGCCCGCTGCGGCGTCCGGTGGCATCGGCCTTGAGGCCGGTGTCCTTTCCAACCGGTGCCGCCGGTTCCTGGAGCTGGCCGGCTGCTGGAAGATGCGCGTGCGTGATAGCCGTGCTTGCCGGCCTGCTTGCAGGCTGCGGTTCCGCAAATGATCCCGACGAGGCTGGCCCTGCTGCCATTCAGGCAAGGGCAATTTCCACTTTCAGGTCCGGCTCCGATCAATTGCGCTTCGGCGCTCTGGAGTTTCTCGGCGGCCTTGAGCTCAGCTCGGGCAATTCGCTTCTCGGCGCCATCTCGGCCATTCGCTTTCGCGCCGACCAACGGCATTTCGTCTCGGTGCTCGATACCGGCCACTGGCTCACCGGCGCCATCGAGCGTGACGAGGCGGGCCGGTTGAAGGGTATCAGCGATGCGCGGATCTCGCCGATCATGGACCGCGACGGCGGCACCGATGCCGGTAAGGGCGAGATGGATGCCGAAGGATTGGCGTTGCGCGGCGATCATGTCCTCGTCAGCTACGAACAGTATCATCGCGTCGATACCTATCCCGATCCCGGTTTCGAGACTTCCCCGCCGGACGGCACCATTCCCATCCTTATTCCAAGGCGGCGGCTGCGCGCCAATCGCAGCCTCGAGGCGCTGATGATCGCGCCACGGTCAAGCCCGCTTGCGGGTGGTGCCGTCATCGTCGCCGAAGACAGTCTGGACGATCAGGGCAATATACTGGCCGCCGTTCTGGATGGGCCGCTCCAGGGCCGCTTTACCGTTCGGCATTATGGCGGCTTCGGCGTCAGCGACGGTGTCTTTTTGCCCGACGGCGATCTATTGCTGCTGGAGCGGCGCTTCGGGCTGATACACGGCCTTGGCGTGCGCATCCGCCGCATTGCGGGTGCGGATATCAAGCCGGGTGCCGTCGTGGACGGCAAGGTGATCTTCGAGGCCGGGACCAGAGATCAGATCGACAATATGGAGGGCATAGACGTCTTCCGTGCCGCCGACGGTTCCCTCCACCTGATCCTGGTTTCGGATGATAATCATTCGATCCTGCAGCGCAGCCTGATGCTGGAATTTCGCCTGCACGACGAAAACCTTCTCAGCCAGAACTGAAGCATGTCGCGCGCCGATGCGGCACGCTTCGAATCATCGCTGTCAGGCGGTGGGCGCCTGCGACATCGGCTTCAGCACATTCATCAGCGCGCCGTAGGGCAGCAGCATGACGAGGCCGACCGTGGTCTTGACCGAGAAATCGCCGATGGCCCAGGAGATCCAGCGCGGCGCCGACGAGGAAAATGCGCCGAGGACCGGAGCCCATTCGATCGCGAAGGGATCGTTCGGTCCGAAGAAAACGAAGAAGGGCGCGAAGGCGAAGGAGAAGAAGATCAGCGTATCGAGCAGTGAGCCGATGAGCGAGCCGAACAGCGGCGCGCGCCACCAGGCCAAGCGGCGAAGGCGGTTGAAGACCGAGATATCGAGCAGCTGGCCGGCGAGATAGGCCGAACCGGAAGCGATCGCGATGCGCGGCTGCGCGGTATAGAACGACAGGGCGACACCAACGACGAAGCCGGCAAGCACCACCTTCCGCGCGGCCTTCGGGCCGAACTGGCGGTTGGTCAGATCGGTGATGAGGAAGGCGACCGGATAGGTGAAGGCACCCCAGGTGAGGATGTCCGCGAGATTGATGCCGGCGAATGTGGCCTGCAGCGGATACTGCACAAGGATGTTGGAGGCGACGACGACCAGCGTCATCAGCAGAACGTAGATAATGGTATAGCGTGCCGTCAGCATTTTTTTATCCTGGGAGATACCACCAGTTGAAAGAAACCGGACATGGAAAAAGGCTTGTCCGGAGATGATCCGTTCAAGCCTCTTAACCGGTATGAAATCGTGAAGTGCTCGTGCTGCTTAGGCAGCGACTGCAGCTTCAGCGGACTTCTTGACGATCTGGCGACGCAGCAGGCGAGCGCGCATGCTGAGTTCGTTTTCGCTTGCCTTGATAAGGAAAGCGTCCAGACCACCGCGATGCTCGACCGAGCGGAGCGCTGCAGCGGAAACGCGCAGGCGGTAGCGCTGGCCGAGAACGTCGGAGATCAGCGTGACCTGGCAGAGGTTCGGCAGGAACCGACGCTTGGTCTTGTTGTTGGCGTGGCTGACATTGTTGCCCACGAGGACGGCCTTGCCGGTCAATTCGCACATGCGGGACATGGTACACCTACTTTTGTTTTTCTCGGCCATCGGATAGACATCCCGGGCAAAGCCCCGCGCGCAATCCAACAGGCCATAATTGGAAAGTTGCGGTTCTATAGTCAGACAGGCCGGCCGCGTCAAGCCAAACCTTGTCTTTTCCCGCAATTCCGTCAAAAAGCTGCTGTTGTCTGGCGCTCGCAGCAGGCGAGCAAAGCAACTATATAACTTGCCTGATCCTCGTTGAAGGCCTTGATCATGGTTCAAATTCGGAAGTGGCTTCTCATTTCAGCGATCGTTGCGTCGATGCCGTCGATGGCATCGGCCGACGTGCTGCGGCATGAAACGCGCTATCGCGTTTCTTTGGCCGGCCTGCCGATCGCCAGGGCGGATTTCAAAACGGAAGTCACCGGCAAGCAGTTCACCATCCGCGGCGATATCACCTCCGCGGGCCTTGCCGATCTTGTCACCTCCATCGATGCCAGGACGGATGTGACCGGCGTCGTCAACGATACGAAGTTGCAGGCAACGCACTACACGCTCTTCTACAAGAGCGGGAAGAGGGAGCGCACCTACGATGTCGCCTATGCCGGCGGCAACGTGATGTCGAACACGATCACGCCCGAACCGAAACGGCCGGACACCTGGGTTCCCATCACGGAAGGCGACTTGAAATCCGTGCTCGATCCGATTTCAGGCATGATCTTTCCGATCACGCCCAGCCTCAACCTATGCAATCAGACGCTGGCCGTCTTCGACGGCGAGATGCGGATGGATCTGAAGCTGTCGCCGAAAGGATCTCATCCCTTCTCGACGGAGGGCTTCAAGGGCAAGACGGTTGTCTGCGGCGTGCGCTTCACGCCGAAGGGCGGCTACAAGAGCACACGCAAGGACTACCTCTATCTCGCCAAGAGCGACGATATGGAGATCTGGTTTGCCAAGGCCGATACCATGAATGTCTACGCTCCGGTCTATGTCCGCATACCCACACAATACGGAACGGTGACGATTACAGCCGTAAAATACGGCAGCTAGGACGACCAAACGCTTTACGGAAGCGTCTGGTCGGTCTAGCTACTAATTTCTACGCAATTCCGGACGGAAAACCGCCGAACGTTTTTCCTAGAATTGCTTTGGCGGATTGGGGACGTCCGCGACGATGAGCTGGGGGCAGCGATGAAATTTCGTGCGACATTGACGGGCTTCTCGGCCATCGTGATGTGGTCGTTTCTGGCACTTTTGACGGTGGCTTCGGGCAAGATGCAGCCCTTTCAGCTGCTCGCCATCTGCTTTGCCATCGGCAGCATCCCCGGCATCGTCGTGCTCTTGCTGAAGCCGGAACGCCTGCAGCTTCTGCGCCAGCCTGCTAAGGTCTGGATCACAGGCATTGCCGGCCTGTTCGGCTATCATTTCCTCTATTTCACGGCATTGCGCCATGCGCCGGCGGTGGAGGCGGGACTGATTGCCTACCTTTGGCCGCTGCTGATCGTTGTCGGCTCGGCGCTGCTGCCCAGCGAGCGGCTTCGCTGGTATCATATGGTCGGTGCGCTGATGGGGCTGGCGGGTACGGTTCTGATCGTCGGCCGCAACGGTTTTCGTTTCGAAGGCGCCTACGCGGTCGGCTATGGCGCGGCTTTGCTCTGTGCCTTCACCTGGTCCGGCTATTCGCTGATCACGCGCCGCTTCGAAGCCGTTTCCACCGACGTCGTTACTCTATTCTGCTTGGTGACGGCGATTCTTTCCCTTTTCTGCCACCTTGGCCTGGAGGAGACCATCTGGCCGGAGAGCTCGGCGCAGTGGATTGCGATCCTCGGATTGGGCCTCTTTCCCGTCGGCGCGGCCTTCTATGCCTGGGACTACGGCATCAAGAACGGCGATATCCAGATCCTTGGCGCGGCGAGTTATGCCGCACCGTTGCTGTCGACGTTGATCCTGACGCTTTTCGGCTTTGCAGAACCGAGTTGGGGCATTGCGCTTGCCTGCCTGCTCGTGACCGGCGGTGCCGTGCTGGCCGCGCATCGTATGATCCTGCGCCAAGATCGTGCTGAAGGCGCGCAGGCGGAAGCGGCAGAATAGCTCCGTCGCAATCGCTGCCGGTTCCTTCCGCGTTCTCGTCGTATCGCGCTCAGCCGAGTTCTTGGGCGAGTCCGATGAGAAGCCCTTCAGGCCCGCGGATGTAGCAGAGCCGATATGCATCTTTATATTGGACCACTTCGCCCACGAGCTGCGCGCCACGCGTGCGGAGCCTTTCAAGCGTTTCGTCAACGTCGTCAACCGCGAACATGACGCGGAGATAGCCCAGAGCGTTGACCGGGGCATTGCGGTGATCGGCGACGACAGGCGGCGTGAGGAAGCGGGAGAGCTCGAGCCGGCCGTGGCCGTCCGGCGTGCGCATCATGGCAATCTCGACACGCTGATCGCCCAGTCCAGTGATACGCCCGGCCCATTCTCCTTCGATCGTGGCCCGCCCTTCGAGCTCGAGGCCAAGTTCGCGAAAGAAATCGATCGTCCCTTCGAGGTCTTCGACGACGATTCCGACGTTGTCCATCCGCTTGAGTGCCATGTTTCCAATCCCCGAGGTGGTGTCTAAGGCGTGTCGCGATCGTTCAGATTCGCTGGTTGCGATTTAGAGCGGTTCAGCTTTTCACGGAATCGCTGAACCGCTCAAATCTGGAGGTTATTTCCTGAAGACCTTTTCCAGAAAGGCCACGAGCGAGGGCCGCCAGACATCCATTTCGTGCTGGAGGTCTGGATATTCGTGATACTCGTGCTTGATCTTCTTCTCTTCGAGCGTCGCCTTGAGGCCGGCGACATCCTTGCCGACCACCTGGTCCTTGCTGCCGACCGTTACGGTGAAGTTGTGCAAGGCCTTGTTGATCTTCTCCGGCTCGTTCAGCACCGCATCGACCGCCTTGTTCGGAACGGTGGTCGTGCTGACGCCGCTGAAGGTCGCGACCCAGCCGAAGGTGTCAAGATGAGAAAGGCCTGATACGAGAGCCTGATATCCGCCCTGTGACAGGCCGGCAACGGCCCGGCCTTCGGTGTCGTTCCGCACCCGGTAATGCTTTTTCATGTACGGAATGAGGTCTTCGGTCAGTTCGCGGTCGGCCGCCTCGGCATTCGCCGGATAGAAATTCGCGCGGCGATCGGCGGCGGGGAAGTTCTCGGCGATTGCATTCGACACGTCGGTTTCCGTATCGGGGATGACGACGATCATCGGCTCGATCTTCTTCTCGGCAAGCAGATTGTCGAGGATCTGCGGTGCGCGGCCCTGAAGAACCCAGGAACCTACCGTATCGCCGAAGCCGTGATAGAGGTAGAGCACGGGCAGCGGCTTGGAGGAATCGGTATAGCCGGGCGGCGTGTAGACATACATCTGCCGTTCCGAATCCAGCGCCTTGGAATGCAGGGTCACCAGCCGCAGGTCGCCATGCGGCACTTTGCGGATATCGAGAATGCTGCCGGGCACCAGGATCAGGCTGGTATTGACCTGCCGCTGCGGCTTCGGCGCATTGGTGCCGGTATCGATGCTGCGGAAACCGTCGACGTTGAAATAATACTCATAGAGATCGGGCTTCAGCACCTCGGACTTAACGCTAAAAGTACCATCGTCGCCGCGTTGCATGGCAATCGGATCATGTGAGCCGAGGACGACGGAGACGGCCTTTGCGGAGGGTGCATAAAGGCGGAAGGTGATCGAGCCGTCCTTTTCGACCGAGGTCACGAAGTTTTTCAGGGGCTGGCCGGCCGGCGGCGAAGCCGGCGCATCGAGGGCAAGGGCGGGGACGCTCATGATGCAGCCTGCCGCGACGAGCAAAGGAAACAATAAACGCACGAAAAAACCTCCTCCAGTTGAATCAATATTCTCTCTCCCGGTGTAAAGCTGACACAGCGCGACGCTTTTTCAAGGCTGCCGCTCCGCGCCGTCTCCCGCGTGATGTCAATGAAACGTAAAGGAGGTTCAACTCGAGGCGGGTTTCCAGTCGGGAGGGGCCATCTCGAAACTTGAAAATTCGAAGCCGGGTGCGACCGTGCAGCCGACAAGCGTGAATTGCCCGAGGCTTTCGGCCGATTGCCACCAGTTGGCCGGAATGATCGCCTGCGGGCGCTCGCCCTTTGCCAGGTCGATGCCGAGAAGGAGCCTTTCGCTGGTCTTGCCGTCGGCCGAGCGATGCAGGGCGAGCGGTGCGCCGGCATAGTAGTGCCAGACCTCGGCCGCATCATGCACCCGATGCCAATGCGAGCGTTCGCCGGCCTCAAGCAGATAGTAGATCGCGGTGGAGTGGCCGCGCGCGCCGCCGTTCTCGTCGCGAAAAGTCTGCACGTACCAGCCGCCTTCCGGATGCCGCTGCATGGAAAGCGTTTCGATGATCTCTTTTGCCTGCATCAGAAATTGTCCTTGCGCTTGCGGATTTCGGCAAAGACCTCGTCGTTGCTGCGGCTTTCCATCAAAAGGTGGCGGCGGATCGCGGGATCGGCGGCACGCAGGAACGGGTTCGTTTCCTTCTCCAATGCCAGCGTCGTCGGAATGGTGAACTTGCCTTCCGCCCTCAACGCCTCGATATCGGTTACACGTCTCTTCAGCCGCTCGTTGGTGGGGTCGATGGTCAGCGCGAAGCGGGCATTGGAGAGCGTATATTCATGGCCGAAATAGACGGCTGTTTCGTCCGGCAGAACCGCAAGCTTCTGCAGGGAGGCCCACATATCCATTGCCGGCCGTTCGAACAGGCGGCCGCAACCCAGCGCAAACAGCGTGTCGGCGGCAAAGAGCAGCTTGTCGTCGGCAAAGTGATAGCAGACATGGCCGGCGGTGTGGCCGGGGGTTTCGATGACATTGACCGTGTGGCCGGCGAACTCGAACGTATCGCCGTCGGCGACGGCGCGATCGAGGCCGGGAATGGCGACGGCCTCGTTGATCGGACCGATGATCTCGCAGCCGAACTGCTCCTTCAGCGCCAGATTGCCCTCGACGTGATCGGTGTGATGATGGGTCGTCAGAATATGGCTGATCGTCCAGCCGCGCCGCTCGGCCGCCTTCAGGATCGCATTCGCCTCCGGAGCGTCGATCGATGCCGTCAATCCGGTTTCGGGATCGTGGACCAAGACACCGTAATTGTCGGAACGGCAGATAAATATCTCTAATTCCAATGGTTTCATGATCAAAATCGTCCTCGTCTTTTCCGTTAGTAAAGAATGTAAGCCGATCGGCCTTGAAGTCCAACGTTCGGCTGATAACATTTGTTTCGATGCATACCGATATCGTTGATCTCCGCCAGTTTTATCATTCCGAGCTCGGTCGCTTGGCGGAGCAGTCGATTGCCATGGCGCTTTCCTCCATCTGGTCGCGTATGCCGGAGGAACGGCTTGTCGGTCTCGGCTATGCCGTCCCCTACCTCGATCGTTTCCGCGCCGATACCGAGCGCACCTTTGCCTTCATGCCGGCGGGGCAGGGCGCGGTGAACTGGCCGATGGGATCGGCATCATCGACGGCGCTGATCTTCGACGAAGAACTTCCATTGCCCGATAGTTCGATCGACCGCGTATTGATGGTGCATTCGCTGGAATTCGCCGAAAGCCCGCGCGAAACCTTGAAGGAGCTTTGGCGGGTACTGGCGCCGGGCGGGCGGCTTGTGATTGCCGTGCCGAACCGCCGTGGCGTCTGGGCACGAATGGAGCACACGCCGTTCGGCTCCGGCCGGCCCTATTCGCGCGGCCAGCTCACGTCGCTGCTGCGCGAAACCAATTTCACACCGGGTGCGACGGCCGAGGCGCTGTTCTTCCCGCCCTCCAAGCTTCGCGCGGTGCTGCGGTTGCGCCGCGCTTTCGAGCGGGTCGGCCGTGCCCTTTGGCCCGCTTTCTCCGGCGTCATCATCGTCGAGGCGCAGAAGCGACTCTATCAGGGACTGCCGGTTGCCGTTCGCGCTTCGCGCCGTGTCTTCGTGCCGGTGCTTGCGCCACGCGGCATACCGACGACGCGCGACGGTCCGTGACGCTTTCGCCGTAGCGTCACACTCGACAAATTTGTCAATCCGCATTAATGCGACGGGGTGTCATAAACCGGAATTTTCCGGTCTTTCCCAAGGTCGATCCCATGAGCATGGAAATGAGCAAGCCCGTCCCGCGTCCCGGCACTCTCGATATCGCTGCCTATGTGCCGGGCAAGGAGCATGCGCCGGGCGTTGCGCGCGTGTTCAAGCTCTCCTCCAACGAGACGCCGCTTGGCGCCAGCCCGAAGGCCATCGAAGCCTTCCGCGGTGCTGCCGGGCATCTGGAGCGCTATCCCGACGGGCAGGCCAAGGAGCTGCGCCAGGCGATCGCCGACGTCCACGGGCTGAATGTGGCCAATATTCTCTGCGGCAACGGCTCCGACGAATTGCTCAGCCTGCTCTGCCACACCTATCTCGGGGCAGGCGATGAAGGCGTTATCACAGAGCACGGTTTCCTGGTCTACAAGATCCAGATCATGGCCGCCGGCGCGACGCCGGTGACGGTCAAGGAGAAGGATTGCACCGTCGATGTCGACGCTATCCTTGCGGCCGTCACGCAGAAGACCAAGATGGTCTTCGTCGCCAATCCGGGCAACCCGACCGGCACCTACGTCCCTGTCAGCGAGATCCGCCGCCTGCAGGCGAGCCTGCCGAAGCATGTCATCCTCGTGCTCGACGCCGCCTATGCCGAATATGTCCGCCGCAACGACTATGAGGCGGGTCTCGAGCTCGTTTCGGCCAACCAGAATGTCGTCATGACCCGTACCTTCTCGAAGATCTATGGCCTGGCCGCGCTTCGTATCGGCTGGATGTACGGGCCTGTCGATATCGTGGATGCTCTCAACCGGGTGCGCATGCCGTTCAACATCAGTGCCGCCGCCATCGCCGCGGGTGCGGCCGCCATCCGTGACCAGGCTTTCACCGAGAAGGCCGTCGCGCATAACACGCTGTGGCTCGAAAAGATGACGGCGGCACTCGAGGCCCTCGGCCTCAAGGTGACTCCGTCGGTTGCGAATTTCGTTCTGATCCATTTCCCCGACAGCGACGGCAAGCGCGCTGTGGAGGCCGATGATTTCCTCACGAGCCGCGGTTACATCGTCCGGGCCGTGCGCGCCTATGGCTTTCCGAATTCTCTGCGCATGAGCATCGGTACCGAAGAGGCCAATCTCGGCGTTATCGATACTCTGACCGAATTTATGGGACGCAAGGTATGAGCACGATCCAGTTCGACCGCATCGCGCTGATCGGCATCGGCCTGATCGGTTCTTCCATCGCCTATGACATCAAGCGGCTGGGCCTTGCCAAGGAAGTGGTGATTTCAACGCGCAGCGCCGAGACACTGAAGCGCGCCCAGGAACTGAAGCTTGGTGATCGCTATACGCCGTCCTCGGCCGAGGCGGCCAAGAAGGCGGATCTCGTCATCGTCTCCGTGCCTGTCGGAGCCTCGGAGAGCGTTGCCAAGGAAATCGCTGCGCATCTGAAGCCGGGCGCCATCGTCACCGATGTCGGCTCGACCAAGGCTTCGGTCATCGCGCAGATGCAGCCGCATATGCCCTCCAACGTGCATTTCATTCCGGGCCATCCGTTGGCAGGTACGGAGAAATCCGGGCCGGATGCGGGTTTCCCGGGGCTGTTCAAGGGACGCTGGTGCATCTTCACGCCGGTTCCCGGTACTGACGAAGCCGCGATCAGGACACTTCGCACCTTTTGGGAAACGCTGGGCTCACGCGTCGACGAGATGGATCCGGAGCATCATGACAAGGTGCTGGCGATCGTCTCGCACCTGCCGCATCTGATTGCCTACAACATCGTCGGAACCGCCGACGATCTGGAGACGGTGACCGAATCGGAAGTCATCAAATATTCGGCTTCCGGCTTTCGCGACTTCACGCGCCTTGCCGCGTCCGATCCGACCATGTGGCGCGACGTCTGCCTGCACAATCGTGATGCCATCCTGGAAATGCTGTCGCGCTTCTCGGAGGATCTGGCATCGCTGCAGCGCGCCATCCGGTGGGGGGACGGCGACAAGATCTTCGAACTTTTCACCCGTACGCGCGCCATTCGCCGTTCGATCGTCGAAGCCGGCCAGGATGTCGACGTGCCGGATTTCGGCCGTCATGCGCTGGATGCGAAGGAATAGGCATCCAGACGCAAGGGAGGGGCGTTCATGATCGTCAGACGCGGGCGCTCCGAAGATTTGCCCTGGCTCTTTGAGCATGATGACGCGAGCGAGGCTTGGATCAAGCGTTGCATTGAGTTTGGCGAATATTTTGTCGCCGTGCAGAATGGCGAGCTTGTCGGCTTCCTGCGCTTCAGCCGTTTCTGGGGCAAGATACCCTATATGGATATGATCCGCGTGCTGCCGTCATACCGACGCGAGGGCGTTGGAACGGCTCTGTTCCATGCCTGGGAAAGCGCCATGATCGAAGAGGGCGCCCAGCATTTGATGACCTCAAGCGAATGGGCGGAAGCTGAACCGCAGGCGTGGCATCGCCGCAACGGCTTCAAGGCAGTGGGCAGCATCGACCTTCGCATCGTCCAGCCGAGCCCGGAGATATTCTTTGTGAAGGATATCTCCGGCGCAGGTAAGGGATAGCGCCTCAGATCGGCGGAATCTTGCCGAGCGGAATGAAGCCGCTGAGCGAGAGGCGGCCGCGATCGGCGGTGAGATCAACGGAGACCTTGTCGGCACCGTTGGCAAGCGCCTTCAGCATCTTCGTCGCCGTCTTGATGATGTTCTTGGCAGCGGGGAGCGCCGCGGTCAGGCTATCGCCCCACGGGCCGATCTGATTGATCTCCAGCTTGAACTGGCCGGACAGGAAGCCTTCGTCGTCGAAATTGAAGGGGCCTGAAAGCGTCATGATGCGGCCGTCGCCAATATCGATGACCGCCTGATGCAGCACGCCCGCAGTGCCGCGAAGCCCCTCCCGGTCGCTGCCGTCGAGCAGGCCGGCCTTACCTGATAGCGTCACGTTGGCGCTCGTCGATGCGGTCGGCAGGGTCTGCGGAAAGTCCTTGATGACGGCATTGGCGTTTTCGACGCCGATGGCGAAATCCAGATCGCCGCCGTTCTGGCTGGCATGCATCTCGGTATGGGCGGCGGTGACATTCACGCTCTGCCCGGTGAAGGAGGAGACGATACCGGCCTTCAACCCTTCGATGACGGTCTGGGTTTGCCCGACGCCGCGGCCTTTGGCGACGAGGTTCGATTGCAGGTCGGTCCATTCCGCCGAAACGGTCAGGCCGGCGGTCGTGCGCAATTCGGCGGGAGATTTCAGGCTCCAGCTGACATGGTTGGGCTGGAAGACCGGTCCCGATGCGCTGAGCGCATGGAAATTGGCCGAAACGCCCCGCGTCTGATTGTCGACCGTCACCGTGTCGCAGGTCAGACCGATGGAGAAGGGGAAGCCGTTGAAGGCCATGTTTTCGCATTTGCCGGCAACGCCGGCGCTGTTCTGTTGGCCGAGCGCCTTCAGGACATTGGCCCTGACGAAACCGGTCGCATAGTACCAGCCGCCGGTGTAGAGGCCGGCCAGCACCACCACCAGCCCCAGCAGGATAAGCCACAGACGCTTGCCTCGACCGGTCGTTACGCTCTGGCTTGACGCTGCCATGTTGTTCTCCAATGGTTGGACTGAAGCTTCACAGTGATTTGGCGTTGGATATGGACGAATTTTGGGTGTTTGGCTACGGATCCCTCATGTGGAATCCGGGCTTTGGTTATGACGCGCGGGCCGAGGCCCTTATTTTCGGTTATCGTCGCTCGCTCTGCGTCCGTTCCTGGGTCCATCGCGGCACAGAGGCGAGCCCCGGCCTGGTCCTCGGCCTCGATCGCGGCGGTTCCTGCCGCGGCATGGCCTTCCGTGTCCCGACCTCTGATTGGGACGAGGTGCTGGCCTATCTGCGCGAGCGCGAACTCGTCACCAACGTCTATCTCGAAAAGACGCTGCCGATCCGGCTCGCCGACGGACGGCGCGTCATCGCCGTCACCTATGTCGTCGACCGCGCGCACAGGCAATATGCCGGCGCATTGGATGCGGTCGAGGCGGCCCATGTGGTGGAAGCCGCCAGCGGGCGCTCCGGGCCGAACGATGCCTATGTCTTCAATACGCTGACGCATCTGCGCGACATGGGCATCCGCGATCACTGGCTTGAACATGTCGTTGCGGAAGTGGAGCGGATGCGAAAAGCTTCCTAGCCATGTCTTCCCTCGCGAGCCATCGCGGTAGCTCAAACCGCTGCGGTCACCTGCTTTGCCTTGCCGAGTTCCGCCAGGCGCTGGGCCGCGGTTGGCGGAATGGGGAGATGCGGGTTTTCGGCGATCGTTTCGACCAGCAGTTCGTCGCTCGCCTTTTCAGTTTCTTCCATCAAACGCGCGAAAAAGGCATCCGGATCCAATCCGGGCTCGATCGGCGGCAGGATGCGCACCTTGAAGTGGCCCGGATATTTGCGGAAGGTCCGGCGCGGCCAGAACAGGCCGGGATGCATGGCAACGGCGACGACGGGTATTCCAAGGTCGCGATACATGCGGGCGATGCCGTATTTGTAGACGGGCTCGGCGCCCGGCGCCCGGCGGGTTCCCTCGGGATAGATGATGAGCTGGCGGCCGGTGGCGAGCTCTTCACGGGTGCGCTTCAAGACGTCGAACATCACCTTGCCGCGCGCGCTGCGATCCACCGGGATCATGCGCTGCTTCTTCGCATACCAGCCGAAGAGCGGAATCCACATCAGCTCGCGCTTCAGGATATAGACCGGATCGTCGAGATAGGGCAGCAGCGCAAAGGTATCCCAGAAGGACTGGTGCTTGGGCGCAAAGATATAGCTGCCCTTCGGAATGTTCTCCAGGCCCTCGATCTCGAAGGTGGTGCCGACGATCTTTTCCATCAGCCATGTGCTCGATTGCGCCCATGCCTTGGGAATTGCGTAGGCCGCCTTGCGCGGCATCAGGAAATAGAACGGCGTCAGCACGATCATGCGAATGATCAGATTGGCATAGAAGACGGTATTGAACAGGACCGAACGCAAGATAATCATCGAGGCTTTCCCAGCGCACCGGCTTGGCACCGGCATTCGAAGGTCTGCCTACACGATTACGGCGTCAATAAAAAGTCGGTGCTTAGTTTCGCGCCTTAAAGCGTGTTGCGATCTTTCAGGCGGGTCTGACTGATCCAGACCTTAGTCGTCGTCATCGAGCGGTTGGCGTGACCGCAAGCCGACCGGGCGTCCGAGGCCCGTGATGTTGCGGGCTCCGGCGAGCAGCACCTTGGCATATTCGGCGATCATCGTGCGCAGCGCATTCGGATCCGTGAACCAGTTCTTGGTCTTGAGATCGGAGTTGACCACCGGATAGGCGATGAAATCGGTCGACGGATCGACATATTTCAGCTCCGCGAGGCTGCGCGGCATGTGGTAGTTGTTCGTCACCACAAGAACGCTTTTATAACCCCTGGCATGAATCCATTTTGCCGCTTCGCGCGCATTGCCGATGGTATCGAGGGCATCATAGCCGATATCGACGCAGCAGTTGAACAGGTTGACGGAGCTTTGCGTCAGCTTGCGGATCTGCGACGGCGTCGTGGTCGGATGCGCGCCCGATATCAGCAGCCGGTTGCCCGCGCCGGTGCGCAGCAATTCCACGGCCTGATCGATCCGTTGATAGCCGCCGGTCAGCACGACGATGGCATCGGCCTTCGGATCCGGCGGCGGCCTCAGGGTGGTGATCGAATCGGCGAAATGCAGGAACCCGCCGAAAACGATGGCGACGAGGAAAATGAAAGCAAAGCCGCCCCAGCGTAGGAGACGGCGAACCAAGCTGCGTCGCACAGGCCTACCGCTGCGGGATTGCTCCTGCAACGGCTGCGAACTCACGGTCTTGCGAGTCGTCAGATCCATGCTCATGATTCGGTACTATACGCCAATTGCGGCAAGGAACGGGCTGGCGAATGGTAAAAAAACACCGCCAAAGCGTCAATTCTGGACACTATCCGTCCTTCCGGGGTCGGAACGGATCAAATCGATTTCGTAGATCGTGCGCATGACGGTGAAACGTGCGGTCAGCGTCGTCAGCAATGCGATGATGATCATGGTGGCGAGAATGCCGATGTAGCCAAGCGCACCGACGGAGAACGTCCCGAAAAGCGCGGTCGCCTGATCGGTCTGCGGCGTGGCTATGGTATGGCTCTGCAGGAGGCCGGCGGTGGCAAAGAACAGGGCGGCGAGCGCGCTGCCGGCCGCAGACCCTTTCAGGCTGATCTTCAGGAAATGCTTCTGGAATTCGTTGGCGACGAAGGTGCTTTCGGCGCCGACGAAATGCAGCACTTCGACGATGTGGCGATTGCCTGACAGCGCGCCGCGCGTGGCGAAGACCACCGTCAGCACCATGGCGGTGAAGACCAGCAGCAGAACGCCAGTGCCGATGAGGACGGTCGTATGCGCCATGGACACCAGCCGGTCGACCCAGGTGCGATGGTCATCCAGAGTCGCCTGCGGGATCTGTGCCTTGAGCAGGCTGCGCATCGCCTCGAAATCAGGAGGATGCGTCTCGTCGATGGTGATGATGACGAGGCGTGGAACGGGCAGTTCCTTGATATCGAGACCGGCGCCGAGCCACGGCTCGAGTAGGCGCGCCGTTGCCGCCTCGTCGACGATCTGGCCAGACTTCGTGCCGACGAAGCTCAGCGCGATATCGCGGGCGTTTGCTAGCGTCTTTTCCATGTCGAGATTGTCGTCCGGCTTGATCTGGATGGTGATCTCGCGGGAAATCTGGCTCTCCCAGCTTGCCGCCGTCGAGCGCACCATGCTGACGGCGCCGAGCGTCAGGCAGGCAAGAAAGGCCATAATGGCGATGACAACGATCAGCGCGTTGCCCTGAATATTGGAGGACGGCACGATCGGTCCGGTCGGGCGCACGCGCATCTCCGGACGCTTGCGTTCCACAGGCGGTGTGCCGGGCGCTTGCCGCGTCTGCGGAGCGCTGGTGCCTTGCGCTTTTCTACGGGGAGCGGGCTCAGTCATAGATATCGAGATGCCCCCCCGATAGGATCATGCGCCTGGCCTCGATCTGATCCATCAGGGCGAGATCGTGCGTGGCAATGACGACGGCGGTGCCGAGGCGGTTAAGCTCCAGAAACAGGTTGAGCAGGCGGCGCGCCATCGGCGGGTCGACATTGCCCGTGGGTTCGTCGGCGAGCAGGATTTCCGGGCGGTCGATGAGGGCGCGCGCGATCGCTGCGCGCTGTTTCTCACCGCCCGACAGAACCGGCGGCAGCACATTGATGCGCTCGCCCAAGCCGACCCATTTCAGCAGTTCCAATACGTCGGTGCGATAGGAGCTTTCATCCTTGCCGCGCACGCGCAGGGGCAGGGCGACGTTTTCATAGGTTGTGAGATGTTCCAGCAGCCGGAAATCCTGAAAGACGATACCGACACGACGGCGCAGCAGCGGCAATTCACTGCGCGGGATCGAGGAAATCTCCCGGTCGAACATGCGGATCAGGCCACGCGTCGGCTGCAGCGACATGAAGAGCAGCCGCAGCAGGGTCGTCTTGCCGGCGCCGGAGGGGCCGGTCAGGAACTGGAACGATTTCTTCGGTATGTCGAAGCTCAGGTCGCGGAGGATTTCCGGACCCATGCCGTAGCGCAAACCGACGTTCTCAAAGTGAATCAACGGGCAGTCCAGTCTTCCGCAGGGTTCAATCAGGCGACTTGTTAACCAACGGCGTTAACAGCCGGTAAACTTTTCTGGAAAGGCGCCCTATTCATGGCGATCTTTGCGAAGCATTAACCATTAAAATTTACGACTGGGCCGGATTCGTTTCAATGCCCAGATTGGTAATGGGCGTCGAAACCATGTGGATCACCGCAAAGGGAGGTCATCATGGGCGCTTTTCGCTACCGTCAACAGCAGGCGGGGATGGTTTATGACCTCATTCCGCCCGAACGCGGATCGGGATCCGGCCAGGCGCATCGCTTCATGCCGAAGCCCGATATCGTCGATGCCGAATTCGTGACCGTCTCCGGCGCGCGCGGGAAAGCCGCATCGGGCGTCAACATGCGCTATGGCGGCCGTTCGCAAACGCGGCCACAGCCAGCGACCCGCAAGAATGCTCTCTCGCGCATCCTATCCGTCCTGCGTGGCGCGGAAGAGGTCCTGCAGCAAGCGTCGCGTCGCAGTTTCATGGCGCTCATCGTCTCTCTCGCCATATTGATCTTCGGCCTTTCAGGCGGTTTTTCGGGTCTGTCCGGTGCGGCCGCCGAGGGAGTGGCCGAACCGCTTCAATTCTCGCATGTGACATTGACGCCGCGTGACGAGAACGGGCTGCAGGTGCTGAAATTGAACGGCATCATCGAAAATGCCAGCGGCGCCACGCTTTCGGTACCGCAGGTGCGTGCCGATCTTTTCGCCGGCGATCAGCTGGTCAGGAGCATCGTCGTGGATACGCCGATCGATCGTCTCGGACCGCATGAAAGCCACGGATTTTCGACGCGATTGCAGCATCCCGGTGGAAAAACGCCGGATGTTCGGCTTTCCTTCATGCCTTAGGGGGTGTGTCGGGCCTGCTGATTGTGCTACGGGCTAAGGCTTGATCGGCGGCCGAGGGCCGCGCAGCCATGGAGCATGCCAAGCAATGCCTGTCGTACGCGGGAAGAATATCGAGCCGCTTTTCACTGCTGAGCAGATTGCCGAGCGCAATCATGCCATGGCGAAGGAAATTGCCAGCGGGCCGACGAAAGATCTCCTCGTTATCGCCATCCTCAAAGGTTCGTTCATCTTCGCGGCGGACCTGCTGCGCGCACTGCACGACACGGGACTGGCACCGGAAGTGGAATTCATCACCCTTTCGAGCTACGGCGCCGGCACGGTTTCCCAAGGTGTGCGCATCGTCAAGGATATCGACAGCGATGTTAAGGACCGCGACGTCCTGCTGATCGACGATATTCTGGAATCGGGCCGTACGCTGCGTTTTGCCAAGGAGCTGCTCTACGAGCGCGGTGCCCGCAACGTCACTCTGGCGGTCTTGCTCGACAAGACCGTCAAGCGGCAGGAAGAGCTGGAAGCCGATTATGTCGGCTTCGAATGCCCCGATTATTTCGTCGTCGGCTACGGCATGGATGTCGCCTACGCTTTTCGCGAACTGCCCTTTGTGGGCGTCGTCACAGGCGACGCCGAGGCCTGATTCCAAGTTAATGCAGGCGGCGCGTCCGCCTGTCCCATTCTGCTCCGGCGATGACGACTCATTAACCACGGAGCCCGATCGCCTATCCGTCGTTTACCTATCGCAAACGGAATTCTGGTGATTTCGGTCGCGGAACATGACGGACCAGGAGCACGGACCATGGCAAAAATTCTGATCACGGAAGACGAAGACTCGCTTCGCACCTTCGTCGCCCGCGCGTTGCGCTTGGACGGTCACGAGACCGAGGAGGCGGCTGACGGCGCGGAAGGTTTGGAGAAACTGAAGCAGGGCGGCTATGACCTCCTGCTGTCGGATATCCGCATGCCCGTGATGGACGGCATCGAGCTTGCGCATCAGGCGCATTCGACCTGCCCGGGCATGAAGATCCTGCTGATGACCGGCTATGCCGAGCAGCGCGAGCGTGCCGACGACCTCATGGAAAAGATCGTCGACGTGGTCGCCAAGCCCTTTGCGTTGCCGGATATTCGTAAGGCGGTTGCGCGCGCACTGGCTGCCTGAAGATCACCGCTGGCCAGCGCAAAGGGTTTGTGCTGACTTTCTCCTGGCCATTGCGGATGGACCCGAAATGGCCCTACTGCCCGAGGTTCAGCAGCCGCTCCAGATAGCGCCGCTCTTCGCTCAAGGACGGATTGTTGCTCAGCCGCTCGCGAATGGCATCGAGAATTTCGCGGGCGCGCTGGGCATCGATGATCTTCGGCACCATGTTTTCATTTGCGCTATCCATGAAGCCGCCGGTATCGCGCGATCTGCCAAGCGGATCGCGGCCATTCTGATTGCCCTGGCCCATTTGTCCGGGCATCTGCCCTTGACCCTGGCCTTGCCCCTGTTGCTGCATCTGCGCCATCAGCTGGTTCATCATCTCGCGCGTGCCCTTGCGCAAGGCGTCGAGCGCGCGCCCCTGGCCCTGCACGGCGCCTTCGCCATTGCCTTCAGAAAGCCGGCCTGACGCGCCCTTCATCTCCTGCTGCGCCTTGCCGTAATTCTGGTTCGGCTTCATGCCCAGCGAGCCCAGGTCTTTCTGCAGCTCGCCGAGCTGCTTGCCGAGATCGTCCTGCTGCTTGCGCAGTTCTTTCAACGCGTCGCGCAGCTGATCGGCCGTCATGCCTTCGGTTGGGTCGTTGCCCTTCTGACCTTGCTGATTTTGGCCTTGCTGATTTTGGCCCTGCTGATTCTGGCCTTGCTGCTGATCCTGCTGGTCCTGGCTGCGCTGACCCATATCCGGGCGCATCCGATCGTTGAGGCCGGGCAGCGGCTGGTCCATGAAGCCGTCGCCATCCTCGTTGGGATCGCCGCGTTGCATGCGGTCGCGCATGGCCTGATCGAACTTGAAGGTCTGATCCATCAGCTTCTGCTGGTCGCGCATGATGCGGCCGAGCTTGTCCATCTGCTCGCGCATCTTGTCGTTGGCTTCGCCTTGCTGTTGCTGTTGCCCGCGCTGCGGCCGTCCGGCCTGGAGGCTGTTCATCAGCTGCTGCAGCTCCGAGAGCATCTGCTGCGCGGCCTGGCGATTGCCGGAGCGGGCCAGATTCTCGATCTGATCCATCATCCGCTGCAGGTCCTGCTGGCGCAGGATATTGGCGGAGCGTTGGTTGGGCTGCGCCGGCATGTTGCGCATGCGCTCGGCAAGCTCCTTCATATAGGCGTCCATCGCCTTGCGAAGCTCGTCGGTCAGCTTCTTGATCTCTGCGTCGGAGGCATTGCGCTGCAGGGCATCGGAAAGCTTCTGCTGGGCGTCGCGCAGGGCCTTCTCCGCATCGGTCAGCTGCGCGTCCTCCATGCCGAGCGCGATCTGCCAGAGATAGTCGGCCGTATCCTTCAAGGACGCTTCGCCGCTTGCGAGCTTCATGCGCGTCAAAGCGGATTTGATCGCAAGATAATTGCCGAGATCGGGAATCGCTTCTTCAGGCCGGATAGTCAGCGATTTGTTGAGCTCGATCGCCTCCGGCATCTTGCGGGTATCGAGCGCGAAGACCTGGCGCTCTTCCGCCACGGCCGCGGCAAGCGGCTGGCTGAAATTGCGTGACGGCAGCACCATCTCGTAGGGTGGGCTGCGGCCGGTCTGGCCCCCACCGTCCTTGGCAACCAAAGTGATGCGGACGCGCTTGCCGGCGAGCGGATCCTGCGTCAGATCATGGCTTGCCAGAGCCTTGCCGTTGCGGCGGTCGCGACGCGGAAGCTCCAGCTTGTATTCCGGCGGGCCGTAAAGTGGAGTTGCCGCGGGATCGGATTCGACCGGCACGATCTCCGCGTGGGCTTCCTCGACGCCGTAGTCGTCCTTGACCCTGAAGCCGAGCTCCAATGCGCCGTTGGCCGTTGCGTGCGGGATGCCGTCGAACGTGATTTCCGGTGGCTTGTCGACCACGACGTTGAACGACCAGGACTTGCCGTTAACCGTCAGCTCGCCGTCTTTTTCAAGCTTGAGGACATGGGTGCGGGCAATCATTCCATCCGCAGTGGGGGTATTGGCCGCGGCGGGCGTATTGGTATTGCCGCTGGCTGCCGGTTGCGCCGCTGGGATTGCTGGCAGTTTGGCACCCGCCGGGCCTTGCTTGTCGGCATCGGCGGACTGTTCGGGAATTTCGGCGCCCTTGTCGCTGCCGGCTGACCGGAACAGCACCTTTTCATCCGCCGACGCGCCCGTCACACGCACCGTGAGCTCGGAAAATTGCGGCACGTTCAAGCTATTGCCGGTATTGGCGACATTGCCGGTCAGATAAACAGGCGCTTCGCCCGTATAATAGGGCGGGGTAACCCAGGCATCGACGCGAACATCCGGATTGCTCGATGTGGAAGGAGACGCCGTGAAGGCGTCGCCCAGCGAGCCGCCGCTGTTGGACATGGAAAAGCTGAAGGCCGTCACCAGCAGCAATGCCGGGATGGCGCGCAATGCAAAGCGGTCGTAACGGGCGATATCCGGCCGGGGCAGACCGGCATCCAATGCGGCGATGCGTTCCGCCATGCGGGTCTGGTGCTCGCGCCAGAGCGCACGCGCAAAGGGGGTGTCGAGCGCCGGCTCATCCTCCTGCACCGTGACGGGCTGGTGGGCGAGGCCGTTGCGTTCTTCCAGCAGGCGGTCGGCTTCGGTGGTATTCGGCCAGCGCAGGCGCCTCAGCGGATAAAGAGATACGGCGAAGCCGACGGCAAAGACGGCAAGCATCAGGAAGCGGAGAATATCCGGCGCAATGCGGAAAATGCCGAACCAGGCGGCGGACAGGAACAGGGCAAGAGTGGATGCCGGCAGCAGGAGCCGCGGCAGCAGTTGCTCCGAAACCAGCACGATCCGAGCAAAGAGACGCTTGACCGCGACCATGCGCGCCAGCGCCGGGCGGGTGGCGAAAGCGCCCTTCTTAGGGTTGCTGGGACTGGTCATCGGTCCGGTCTTCTCCCGATCTGACGTTGATGGCTAGAGCATGATGCCGAAAAGTGTGATCGGTTTTCGGGCGACATCATGCTCTACTTCTTTGATCCTAGAGCAGATTCAGATTTTGGGTCCAACAGACCTAAAATCATCCGGCTCTAGTAGCCCTTTGGCGATGGCGTGGCGTCCCACACGCCCGCGCGGCGCCCGGCAGACGCCAATCAATCAAAGATAACATTCTTTGTGGCGAAGACGAGGGCAATGGGCTCGAAAGGCTGTTTTTTCATCGAACTTCGCTGAAACGTGATCGATCGGGCAGGACGGATATTTGGGTTATCCTGCCCGAAATTCATGAATCGAAACCGATTATCCCTCGAGCCAAGCGGGGATCGAATCCAGGCCGATCAGCTCCTCATAGGTTCCACGCGGGCGGACGACATGGAATTCATTGCCCTTGACCAGCACTTCCGGAACCAGAAGCCGGCTGTTGTAGGTGCCGGCCTGCACGGCGCCGTAGGCGCCGGCGGAACCGATGGCGAGGAGATCGCCGGGCTTGGGCTGCGCCATGTCGCGGTCGAGCGCCAGATAATCGCCCGTTTCGCAGACCGGGCCGACGACATCGGCCTTGATGCGCGCGGTATCGGCGGCGGCGATCGCAACCGGCCGGATCTCGTGATAGGCCTCGTAGAGCGTCGGGCGGATCAGGTCGTTCATCGCGCCGTCGACAATGACGAAGCTCTTGCTGCCGCCATCCTTCACGTAGATGACTTCCGTCACCAGTATGCCGGCATTGCCGACGATCAGGCGACCGGGTTCGGTGACGATCCTGCAGTTGAGGCCGCGCAGCTGGTTCTTGACGATCTGGGCATAGGCATCGGGCAGGGGCGGAGGATTGTTGTCGTCGCGGTAGGGAATGCCGAGGCCGCCGCCGATATCGACATGGTGAATGGCGTGGCCGTCGCCGCGCAACGTTTCCACGAGATCGCGCAGCAGCTTGAAGGCGTCGTCGAAGGGCTGCAGCTCGGTGATCTGGCTGCCGATATGCATGTCGATGCCGGTAGCATTGATACCAGGCAGGCTGGCGGCGCGGTCATAGACAGTGCGGGCGCGCTCCCAGGAAATGCCGAACTTGTTTTCCTTCTTGCCGGTCGAAATCTTCGCATGCGTGCGGGCATCGACATCCGGATTGATGCGGAAGGAAACGGGCGCCACCTTGCCAGTGCGGACGGCGCGCTGGTTCAGCACTTCCAGTTCCGGCTCGGATTCGACGTTGAAGCAGTAGATGCCGGCTTCGAGCGCGACGTCCATTTCCTGCGCCGTCTTGCCGACGCCGGAGAACATGATGCGGCTTGCCGGAATTCCCGCGGCGAGCGCGCGGCGCAGCTCGCCGACGGAGACGACGTCGACGCCGGCGCCCAGCCGGCCGAGCGTCTTCAGCACCGCCTGGTTGGAATTGGCCTTCACGGCATAGCACACCATGGCATCGACATCGCCGAAGGCTTCCGCGAAGACGCGATAATGGCGCTCCAGGGTGGCCGTCGAATAGACGTAGAAGGGCGTGCCGACCGCCTTGGCGATCTCGGGAACCGGAACATCCTCGGCGTAGAGGATGCCGTCGCGATACTGAAAATGGTTCACGGTCGCTGCCTAATCAGAGAAGCGGATCGAGGAGGAACTTCTTGTCTTCGGCGCCTGGCTCCTTTGTCGGCTTGGAGACGTCACCGCCTTTGGTCGCATGAGCACTCGGAGGATCGAGAGGGCCTTTGCGGCCACATCCGACGACGGCAAGGCCGACGACCGAAAGCACGACGGTCAGGCGGATGATGTGCGGCATGTTGATCTGCATCGAAATCCTCTTGGGCGACTAGCGCATGATGCCGAAAAGTGTGAGCGGTTTTCGGACAACATCATGCTCTATTTCTTTGGTTTTAAAGCCGGATGATTTTCGGTCGAAACGACCGAAAATCATCCGGCTCAAGCGCGAAAGTCACTCTTCTTAGCGAAGTTTCCTGCGCTTGTGCACCCCGATTGTGTAAGTCCCGTTTTCGTCAGTCTTTTCAGTTGCGGGCGCGCCAGAAGGCGATCTGCTTGCGCACCTCCGAAGGTGCCGTGCCGCCGAAGCTCTTGCGACTGGCAACGGAGGCTTCGACCGTCAGAACATCGAAGATCTTGTCGGTGATATCAGGGTGAATCGCCTGCAGATCCTGCAGCGACAATTCCGCCAGCTCGCATGATTTGCTTTCGGCAAGCGCCACGGCGCGTCCCGTCACGTGATGGGCGTCGCGGAACGGCAGGCCCGCCTCGCGCACCAGCCAGTCGGCAAGGTCGGTGGCGGTGGAATAACCGGAGCCGGCGGCGGCCTTCATGCGGGCGGTGTTGATCGTCATATCGCGCATCATGCCGGTCATGGCGGCAATCGCCAGTTCCAGGCTTTCGGCGGCGTCGAACACCTGTTCCTTGTCTTCCTGCATGTCCTTGGAATAGGCGAGCGGCAGGCCCTTCATGATCGTCAGCAGCGCCACCAGCGAGCCGTTGATGCGGCCGGTCTTGGCGCGAACGAGCTCGGCCGCATCCGGGTTCTTCTTCTGCGGCATGATGGAGGAGCCGGTGGAGAAGGCGTCGGACAGGCGCACGAAGCCGAATTGCGGCGTCGACCAGATGACGATCTCTTCGGCCAGCCGCGACAGATGCATGCCGGCGATGGCGGCGATCGACAGGAATTCAAGGGCGAAATCGCGGTCGGAGACGGTGTCGATCGAATTGCGCGTCGGCTCGCGGAAGCCGAGCGCCTTGGCCGTCATGTGGCGGTCGATCGGGAAGCCGGTGCCGGCAAGGGCTGCGGCGCCGATCGGCGATTCGTCCATGTGCTCGATGGCATGGCGCACGCGCGAGCGGTCGCGGCCGAACATCTCGACATAGGCCATGCAATGGTGGCCGAAGGTGACGGGCTGCGCCGTCTGCAGATGCGTGAAGCCGGGCATGACGCTGTCGGCATGTTCCTCGGCCCGGTCGAGGAAGGCAGAGATCAGCTCGGTCAGCGCCTGCTCGCATTTCTGCAGCTCTTCCTTGACCCAGAGGCGAAAATCGAGCGCGACCTGGTCGTTGCGCGAGCGGGCCGTATGAAGACGTCCGGCAGCCGGGCCGATCAGGGTCGCAAGCCGCGCCTCGACGTTCATGTGGATGTCTTCGAGGCGGCGGGAGAACTCGAAATTGCCGCTCTCGATCTCTGACAGGATCGTGTTCAGGCCGTGAACGATCTTGTCTTTATCCTCGGCTGAAATGATGCCTTGATGGGCGAGCATGCCGGCATGCGCGATTGAGCCGCGGATATCCTGTGCAAACAGCTTCTTGTCGAAATCGATCGAGGCATTTATCTCCTCCATGATCGCCGCGGGGCCGGAAGCGAAACGCCCGCCCCACATCTGGTTGGAGGATTTGGTGTCCGTGCCGTCAGTCATGAGATGCCCACCTGGAGAATGTAATGACAGCAAAGAAGCCGTTCGGTCTGCCGTCCATGAAACTCGTTCTGCTCGCCGCCGTCGCTGGGGTTATTGCCGGCGCGGCAGCGGTATACGTGAAGGAGGCGGGGTATGGCAATGGCGTTGGTGAAACGGCCTCGGCCGATCAATGCGGGTCGGCAAGGGATCGCGCTGCAGCATTGACACCCTTCACCAAGGGCCAGGTCGCCGCCATGAGCGTGCCGCCGGCGCCGATCTCGCTGAAGGATGTCTCCTTCAAGGGCGCCGAGGGCCAGCCGCTGTCGATCGGCAATTTCTCGGGCAAGACGGTGCTGCTGAACGTCTGGGCAACGTGGTGCGTCCCGTGCCGAGAGGAAATGCCGGCGCTGAACGCGCTCGAAAAGAGCGTCGGCAACGACAAGTTCGAGGTGGTTGCCATCAACATCGACACGGGCGACGAGGAAAAAACGAAGGCTTTCCGCGCCGAATATGCCATCGACAAGCTCGGCTACTACCGGGACAACACCATGGGCGTGTTCAATGTACTGAAGAAGCAGGGTCTCGCCTTCGGCCTGCCGGTGACGCTTCTGATCGACGACAAGGGCTGCCTGCTGTCAGCCATGAACGGGCCGGCCGCCTGGGATAGTGATGATGCGAAGAAGCTGGTGAAGGCGGCTGCCGGGATTTGAGTGGTTTGGGTGTTCTATCACCCGCCCTCGCCCTTCGAGGGTCGCTTGCGCACCCACCTCAGGGTGAGGACTAATCTATTGCGTTCGCTGCAACTTCCGCCATTTTCGCCACATCTGTTCAGTGGTCGCCGGGCAATTTCGTTCCGCCCCATGGTGAGGCGCGGAGCCCGAAGGCCGGAGCCTCGAGCCAGGAGGGTCGGCCCCGAGGCTGCCGAGAGGCTTACCGGGTCGGGACCGGCACTTCGCCGCGATAATCGTAGAAGCCGCGACCGGATTTGCGGCCGAGCCAGCCGGCTTCGACGTATTTTACCAAGAGCGGGCAGGGACGATACTTGGAATCGGCGAGCCCGTCATGCAGCACCTGCATGATTGACAGGCAGGTATCGAGGCCGATGAAATCGGCAAGCTGCAGCGGTCCCATCGGATGGTTGGCGCCGAGCCGCATGGCGGTGTCGATGGCATCGACGGTGCCCACGCCTTCATAGAGCGTGTAAATCGCCTCGTTGATCATCGGCAGCAGGATGCGGTTGACGATGAAGGCGGGGAAGTCCTCGGCGACGGTGATCGTCTTTTCCAGCGAGGTGACGTAATCCTTGGCGGTGGAGAAGGTCGATTCGTCGGTGGCGATGCCGCGCACCAGCTCCACCAGCTTCATCACCGGAACCGGGTTCATGAAGTGAATGCCCATGAAGCGTTCGGGACGGTCGGTGGCGGAAGCGAGGCGGGTGATCGACAGCGACGACGTGTTGGTGGCCAGCAGCGCCTCCGGCTTCAGGACGGGACACACCTGCGCATAGATCTTGCGCTTGACGCTTTCGTCTTCCGTGGCGGCTTCGATGGCGAGATCGACCTGAGCAAGATCGTTCAGATCGGAAGAGCCAGTGATGCGCGCAAGAGCTGCCTTGCGTTCCTCGTCGGTCGTCTTGCCGGAGGAGACCTGGCGCGCGAGGTTGCCGTTGATGGTGGCAAGCCCGCTTTCGATGCGATCCTGCGCCAAATCGTAGATATGGACCTTGTAGCCGGCCATGGCGGATACATGGGCGATGCCGCAGCCCATCTGGCCCGCGCCGATAATACCGATCGTCTTCAGCGAACTCATTGCCAACTCCCCGGCGGCGCGCTCTTGGCGGTGCGCTATGCTCTTAACCACAAATTTGCCGGGCGATTTCTAGCCCGGCAAAGATTGATAGACCTATAAGAGACGATTTTCCAGTCTCTCGCAACTGCGAGAAAATCAATCGGCGCGATCACAGCGCCTTTTCGAGTTCCGGCAGCGCTTCGAAGAGGTCAGCGACGAGGCCGTAATCTGCGATCTGGAAGATCGGGGCTTCCTCGTCCTTATTGATCGCGACGATGACCTTACTGTCCTTCATGCCGGCCAGATGCTGGATGGCGCCTGAAATGCCGCAGGCGATATAGAGCTGCGGCGCCACCACCTTGCCGGTCTGCCCCACTTGCCAGTCGTTCGGCGCATAGCCGGCATCGACGGCGGCACGCGATGCGCCGACGGCGGCACCGAGCTTGTCGGCGACGGGAAGGATCACTTCCTTGAACTTCTCCGCCGAGCCGAGTGCACGGCCACCGGAGATGATGATCTTGGCAGAGGTCAGCTCCGGACGATCCGAAGAAGACAGCGCATCACCGACGAAGGAGGACAGCGCCGGATCGGCGGCAGCCGAGACCGTCTCTATCGCAGCCGAACCGCCTTCGGAGGCGGAAGCGAACGAGGCCGTGCGCACGGTGATCACCTTCTTCGCATCGGTCGATTGCACCGTCTGGATGGCATTGCCGGCATAGATCGGCCGCTTGAAGGTGTCGGCCGAGACGACTTCGATGATCTCAGAGACCTGGGCGACATCGAGCAGGGCTGCAACGCGCGGCAGCACGTTCTTGCCGACAGAAGTGGCGGCACCGATGATGGTGTCGTAAGAACCGGCCAGCGATACGATCAGCGCCGAAAGCGGTTCGGCGAGATTGTTGGCAAGGCTTGCGTCCTCGGCCACCAGCACCTTGGAGACGCCGGCAAGCTTGGCAGCCTGCTCAGCGGCAGCTTTTGCACCCGTACCCGCGACGAGCACATGGACGTCGCCGCCAATCTTGGTGGCAGCCGTCAGCGCCTTGGCGGTCTGGTCGGAGAGGTGGGCATTGTCGTGATCAGCCAGAAGAAGAATGGCCATGATGAAGTTCTCCCTTTCCTATCCTCAGAGCACGCCGGCTTCGGTTTTCAGCTTTTCGATCAGCTCGGCAACCGACTTGACCTTGACGCCCGCCTTGCGGCCGCCAGGCTCTTCGGTCTTCAGGACCTTCAGCCGCGGCTCGGTCGACACGCCGAAATCGGCCGGGCTCTTCTTGTCGAGCGGCTTCTTCTTGGCCTTCATGATGTTCGGCAGTGAGGCATAGCGCGGCTCGTTCAAGCGCAGGTCGGTGGTAACCACAGCCGGGAGCTTGACCTCGATCGTCTGCAGGCCGCCATCGACTTCGCGGGTGACCTGTGCCTTGCCGTCGCTCATCTCGATCTTCGAGGCAAAGGTTGCCTGGGCCGTGCCGAGCAAGGCCGCCAGCATCTGGCCGGTCTGGTTCGAATCGTCATCGATCGCCTGCTTGCCGACGATGATCAGGCCCGGCTGTTCGGCTTCCGCGACACCCTTCAGGATCTTCGCCACCGCCAGCGGCTCGACTTGATCGTCTGTCTCGACCAGGATGGCGCGATCCGCGCCCATGGCAAGCGCGGTGCGCAGCGTCTCCTCGGCCTTGGCAGGTCCGATCGATACGACCACGACTTCCTCGGCCTTGCCGGCTTCCTTCAGCCGTAGCGCCTCTTCGACCGAGATCTCGTCGAACGGGTTCATCGACATCTTCACGTTCGATAGCTCAACGCCGGAACCATCCGGCTTCACGCGAATCTTGACGTTGTAGTCAACGACCCGCTTAACGGGAACGAGAATCTTCATGGAATCCTTCCTTCAACATGACCGCCCGAGAACATGCGCTGTTCAGCGCCATTCCATTTGTCGAATGGCGACATGGATACGCGTTTTTCCCCCAATTACAACGCTTCCGGGCCGCCGAGCGACGAATTGCTTTAGAGGCATAAATAACGTTTACGTCAACGTCAATATGGACCTCCGGTGATTGGTTGGCGCCGCTATCGGTTCTTGCCGGGAACCCAGAGCACATCGGCGCGGCCGCGATCATTGGCATGCCGCGCGGCGACGAAGAGAAAGTCGGAAAGGCGATTGACATATTTCAGCGCCGTCGGGCTGACGCGTTCGCCTTGCTCACGCGACAGCGCCACCATGAGGCGCTCGGCACGCCTGGCAATCGTGCGGGCGAGGTGCAGATGGGCGGAGGTGGGGCTGCCGGCCGGCAGAACGAAGGATCTCAACGGCTCGAGATCGGCATTGAGCAGGTCGATATCGCGCTCGAGGCGTTCGACCTGATGGTCGATAATGCGCAGGGGCTCATAGGCGGGCGGTTCGTCGGTTTCAGGCGTGGAAAGATCGGCGCCGAGATCGAAGAGATCATTCTGGATGCGCATCAGCATGGCGTCGAGATCGGGCAGCTCAATAGTATGCAGCCGGGCGACGCCGATGGCGGAATTGGTTTCGTCGACGGTGCCGTAGCTTTCGACGCGCAGGTCGTGCTTCAGCCGCCTCGGGCCGGCGACGAGGCCCGTGGTGCCGTCATCGCCGGTCTTGGTGTAGATCTTGTTGAGCTTGACCATCGTGTTCCTGTCGTCAGGCCGGGCGGCCGCCGCCGGTCAGCCAGAGGGTCAGCATGATCAGAATGACCGCGACTGCCTGCAGCAGAACACGCAATTGCATCAGCCGGTTCGAAAGGTTCGGATTGTCGCCTTTCATCATGTTCCACAGGCCGCGAACGAGAACGATCGCGACAAGCCCCATGACAATGATGGCGGCGATATAGGTAACGGTCGACATGGCTCCTCCATCCTTGTCTTCAGAGCGGTTCAGACTTTCCGGGAATCTCTGAGCCTCTCAGTCTCATCGATTCCCAACGCAATTCCCGAATGGAAAACTGCTGCGCACTTTTCCTGGGATTGCTCTAGTCCAGCCGGCGCATCAGACGATAGAAAAGGTTAGCCGGCAATAGCCTTTTCAAGAGGACGCCCTGCTTGGCGGGCGTCGTTACCAGATAATGTGGGCGCGGATCCCTCACATTCAAAGCCAATTTTAGCACATCATAGACCGCTTCGGGGCCCAATTTATGCTTGTTGATCGGGCCAGAGCCGTCCAGCCGCCTGAGTTGCCTGCGGTATTCCACCGCATGGGCGGACCCCTCAAGGTCGATATGTTCGCGGATCTTGGCGAGCGCATTGGCGGTGAAGCGCGTCGCGATCGGGCCTGGCTCGATGAGGCTCACATGGATGCCGCTGCCCTGCAGTTCCATCCTGAGCGTGATCGTCAGCCCTTCGAGCGCGAATTTCGAGGCTGTGTAGGCGCCGCGGAAGCGATAGGGGACCAGCCCGAGGATGGACGAGCAATTGACGATGCGGCCATGGCCTTGGCTGCGCATCAGCGGCAGGATTTGGCGTGTCAGTTCATGCCAGCCGAAGAAATTCGTCTCGAACTGTTCGCGCAGCACATCGGTCGTGAGGTCCTCGACGGCGCCCGGCTGTCCATAGGCACCATTGTTGAAAAGAGCATCGATGCGGTCGCCCGTGCGCTCCCTAACCGTCACAACCGCAGCGGAAATCGTCTCGGGGCTGCTATAATCGAGAAGAAGTGCTTCGATGCCGTCGGCTGCAAGCGGCGCGAGATCGGCTTCGTTGCGCACGGTCGCGAAAACGCGCCATCCATCATCGCGTAACGCCCGGGCGCAATGCGCGCCGATCCCGGAGGAGCAACCAGTCAGCAGGATGATGCGTTGTTCCGCCATGGAAAGATGATTCCTGTACAAACCGGAACTCGTTTCCCATATTCAGGGACCCGATACAATCGACAACCGGCGGTGTCGGTCGGGTGAAATGCCGACGTCAAGCGGAGATGGAATGCCGACAGCCCTGCGCACGATTTACAAGGTGATCTACGACGCAGTGTTCCATTTCGTCGAGGATGACGGGTTTGCCATGGCAAGCCATGTGGCGCTTTCAACGCTGCTGGCGGTTTTTCCTTTCCTGATCTTCGGCACGGCGCTGGCAAGCTTTCTAGGCGCCAGCCAGTTTTCGTCGACTGCGGTGCATCTGATCTTCGACACCTGGCCGGAGGCGATCGCCAAGCCGCTCGCCGATCAAGTGGTGCAGGTGCTGACCATTCCGCGCGGCGGCCTTTTGACGATCTCCGTGCTTGCCGCCGCCTATTTCGCCTCGAACGGTGTCGAGGCGCTGCGCATATCCCTTAACCGCGCCTATCGCGTCCTCGAAACCCGGCCCTGGTATTTCAATCGCCTCGCCAGTCTCGGCTATGTGCTGATAGCGGTATTGATCTTCGCGATCCTCAGCATCCTGCTCGTCGCCGTGCCGCTGGCGCTGAATTACACCCGGCAATGGCTGCCGCGGCTCGCCGATATTCTCGAGATCGTCTTCAGCTGGCGGATCTACGGGACGATCTTCCTGCTGCTCGCCGGCCTGATGATCCTGCATCTTTGGCTGGCGGCCGGCCACAGGCGGATCTTCGACGTCATTCCCGGCGTGCTGCTGACCTTGGTCTTCTGGTCGATCGGCGCGTTGCTTTTTGCCTATTATCTCTCGACCTTCGCCAATTACACCGCCACCTATGCCGGTCTGGCCTCGGTGATGATCGTGCTGATCTTCCTCTACATGCTGGCGGTGATCTTCATCATGGGGGCGGAGATCAATGCGGCGCTGATGAAGTTCCGCGTGCGGCGGCTGCTGTTCGGCAAGGTGGCGAGCCGCGCTGCCGTCGAGCTGCCGTCGGAAAAGATACGTTCCGAATCAGGGGCCGAACCAAAGGCCGAACCAGGAGCCAAATCAGCGGCCGATGCGGCGGCGAAGCTCCACCGGTGAGAGACCCCGCTGGCGCCATTCGGCAATGCCGGTATCGCCCATGCTCTTGGAAAGCTTTTTGCCATCGTTGCCGAGAAGGAGACGGTGATGGTGATAGAGCGGTTCCGGCAAGGCAAGCAGTCTCTGCAGCAGGCGATGGATCGAGGTGGCGTGGAAGAGATCGAGCCCGCGCACGACATGGGTGATGCCCTGCACGGCGTCGTCGACGACAACGGAAAGATGGTAGCTCGAGGGCGCATCGGAGCGCGACAGCACGACATCGCCCCAGACGGCGGGGTCGGCCGGAATGGTGCCTGTCTCACCGTCACCGCTTTCCTGCCAGTGAAGCGGTCCGCCCGCTGCGGCCAGCGCCTTTTCCATGTCGAGACGCCAGGCGTGCTTCCTGCCCGATGCCAGCAGGCGCTGCCGCTCGGTATCGCCGCGCTCGCGATCGTCGGGCGGATAGAGCGGCGTGCCGTCCGGATCACGCGGCCGGGAACTGCCCTCTGTTTCGAAGGCGGCGACCCGGGCCTTGACCTCGCCGCGCGTCAGGAAGGCGGGATAGACGAGGCCGCGCTCGATAAGCGTCTGCAAGGCCTCCTGATAGGCAGGAAAATGTTCGGACTGCCGGCGCACGGGCTCCTGCCAGCGCAGGCCGAGCCAGGAAAGATCAGCATAAATGGCGGCTTCGAAATCGGGTGTGCAGCGGGTCTGATCTATGTCTTCGATGCGCAGCAGGAAATCGCCGCCGGCTTCCGCCGCCATGTCGTGATTGAGAATGGCCGACAGCGCATGGCCGAGATGCAGGGGGCCGTTGGGGCTCGGGGCGAAACGGAATCTTGGCTTTTGACGGGGAATCTCGATCATGCTTTCTTCTGCCACGAATTTGAACCGGGGACTACGAGACGCCATGCAGATCATTCGCAACGAGCGCGACATCGAACGGGGGCTGGCTGCGCTATTGGAGCACGATCCGCGCCTGCGGCCCGTTGCCGCAGAGGCCGGCACCTTGCCCTTGCGGCTGCGCGAGCCGGGCTTCGAGGGGCTTGCCCATATCATCGTTTCACAGGTCGTCTCGCGCGCCAGCGCCGATGCGATCTGGGGGAAGATGATCGCCGGGATGGGGCAGGTGACCGCTAAGGGCTATGCCGGCCTGGAGCCGGAGACATGGCGAAGCTTCGGTCTGTCGCGAATCAAGCACGAGACGCTGGCGCGCGTGGCTGAGGCCGTTGCCGGCGGCAGCCTCGATCTGCATGCGCTCAGTGCCGAATCACCTGAAATGGCGTTGTCCGAGCTGACTTCGATCAAGGGAATCGGCCCCTGGACGGCTGAAGTTTACCTGATGTTCTGCGGCGGTCACGCAGATGTGTTTCCGGCCGGCGACGTGGCGCTGCAGGCGGCCGTCGGCATGGCTTTCGGCCATGAAGTCAGGCCCTTGGCCAAGGCCGTTGCCCGGGAAGCGGCGGTTTGGGCGCCCTGGCGCTCAGTCGCGGCCCGGCTTTTCTGGGCGTATTATGCCGTGAAAACGCGGCGGGATGCGCTGCCTATAGTTTAATCGGCCATCTCCCGAATTCGCCTCTTTGCACTGAATTTATTGGACTTCACAATCCTGTAACAACCGGCCTAATATACAGGTGCAGATGCCGAATCGATCAGGAGGGTTCCTTGACGATTGCAGTTTCCCCGCAGTCCTTGCCGGCGCTCGTGCTGAACGCCGACTACAGACCGCTGAGTTACTATCCCTTGTCGCTCTGGTCCTGGCAGGACGCGATCAAGGCGGTTTTCCTTGACCGTGTGAACATCATCGCTGAGTATGATCAGTGCGTGTCGTCACCGAGCTTCTCGATGCGGCTGCCGAGTGTCGTATGCCTGAAGACCTATGTGCAGCCGTCCCGCAATCCCGCCTTCACCCGCTTCAACGTCTTCCTGCGAGACCGGTTCGAATGCCAGTATTGCGGCTCCCATGACGACCTGACCTTCGACCACGTCATCCCGCGCGCCCATGGCGGCGAGACGACCTGGGAAAACGTGGTGGCCGCCTGCTCGCCGTGCAACCTGCGCAAGGGCAGCAAGCTGCCGAAGCAGGCCGCCATGTTCCCGGCGCAGAAGCCCTATCAGCCGACCGTGCAGGACCTGCACAACAACGGCCGGCTGTTCCCGCCGAACTACCTGCACGACAGCTGGCTCGACTATCTCTACTGGGATTCGGAACTGCAGCCGTAAGATTGTGTTTCTAGTCGAGCGAGCTTCGCTTTGCCGCTCGCTAGCCTGACGGGCCTCAGTTCAATCAACCCGCCTTCTTGGCACCCACAAAAGCAATTGCCGCCAGGATCACGCTGGCGATCACGTTCCAGCCGGCCATCGACAGGCCGAGGACGCGCAGTGCCGCTTCCGTGCAGGATGGGCCCTTGATGGTGTTCAGCTGGCCGAGCAGGTCGCCAGCATTCTGCGTGACGCTGGCAGCCGAGGTGGAGCAGGTGGTCGGGCCTTCCCAGAAGTGCCATTCGACGCCGGCGTGATAGACGCCGATACCGCCGCCGACCACCATCATCAGGCCGGCGATGATCAGCAGCCCGCGCGTGATCCAGGAGGGCAGGCCGGCGACCGCCGTCAAGACGGCGATAATGGCAACCGGGATGCCGTAATAATAGGGCTGGCGCTGCTCCAGGCAGAGCGCGCAGGGGATATAGCCGCCGATATATTGGGAGCCGAGCGCCGAGCCGATGACGACGATCATGCCGATCGTCAGCAATAGGCCATAGCCGAGGCCGGCGCGGGGGGAAGGCGAAGTCATGGACATGCGTTGAGGGCTCCTTGGTCAGCTCGCCAGGGCAAAATGGAAGATGCCATAGAGGGCGATGAGAATGGCGGCTGCGATCATGGTGATCTGGCCGAGGCGCTTCTCGATGAAATGACGGATGGATTCGCCATAGCGGCGCAGCAGGAAGGCCAGGAAGAAGAAGCGCGCGCCGCGCGCGACGATGGCCGAGACGATGAACAGGCCGAGATCGATATGGGCGACGCCGGAGAGGATCGTCACCACCTTGATCGGCGGCAGATGCGCCAGGCCCGACGTGACCAGCAGCAGGAGCACCCATTCATAGGTGATGCCGGCGCTCATCTGGTTGAAGGCGTCGAGCTTGCCGTAGAATTCGAGGATCGGCTTGGCGAGGGTCTCGAAGGCGTAATAGCCGAGCATCCAGCCGGCGATGCCGCCAAGCACAGAGGCAACCGTTGCCGTCAGCGCATAGCGCCAGGCGCGCTCGGGCTTGGCAAGCGACATCGGCAGGAAAAGCACGTCCGCCGGAACCAGAAAGATGGAGCTCTCGACGAAGGCGATAACGGCCAACCAGATTTCCGCCGATTTGCGGCCGGCAAGCGACATGGTCCAGTCGTAAAGTCTACGAAGCATGAAGGCCCCTTTTTGCTGCGTTGCAAACCTTTAGGGGGCAGGATTATGGCTGTAAATGGTCGGGGAGTGACGGAAGTGGCGGAAAGGCAAAATTTTTCGTGATGGTGTAGGGCTTTCGAAGCTGGGACTTCGCCCGCTGATCAGGTGCCAAGGCTCTAGCTGGTACAGGTCATCACGCCGTCTCTAACGATGTCAGCCCATTTAGTTCCAAGTGTTTCTTTCGCAGAAAGCGCATTTTGACCCCCAGGCTCACCGTTCTTAAACATATATACCGACAGCTTCTGATTATGACGGCCAGCGACGAACATAGGTCCAGGCTGATAGACGGTGTTGGCTTGGTAAAAACCGGTGTTGCCTGAGAAAGTCGCAGTGCCGGTCGTGGAGTAAGATCCCGGCATCTGAACCAGATGTGTCGTGTCCTGCCCCTGCTGACCGACTATTATATAGCGATCATAGCCTGCCTTGATTGTTTCGATCGCCGCTTGTTTTTCGGCGACCTTCATTGCGCCCTCATCTCCGCAAACCGGCGCGGCGCTCGTGCTTATGATTCCTTGTTTTGCGAAACTCGCATCGCACTGGAACGTGCGCAGCCCGCAGCGAGCAGGCAGAGGCCTACCGCGGCAACAATTTTAAACATGTTAATGACCCTCAAACTCTCTCGCGGTAGAGTTGATTGTGGTGCGTCTTAAGTCAACCAACATTTTGGCACTTGCGCATCGGCGCTGAAAATTGCTGAGAGAGCGTTTTTCTTGCAACGCAAGCGCCTATAGCAATTGCTGAGTGTTTGGAGTTTAGAGCTTTTAATGTGATGTAATTTCGTATTGTTTGTCTATCTTGCCCCAAATTCATTATGATTCTGCCGAGCGCCCAGACTGGTTATAGCGGCGTGCGGGACTGGTTTAGAAACCGGCGGTTCCGGAAGGATGCCAGTCTACGTGCGATCATCTACAACGACGTCTTCGAGCAGCATTTCAAACCGAATTTGCCTTCATCACAGGGTGAAGGGAAAGAGCTTTTTTGCGTCCGCACGGCTTTATGCCAGCCTATGAGCCGCTCACTTTCGATGAGTACAAAGGGTGGCTCGGCATGGACTTCGAATAACGCAATCTAGGGTGCGTAGGCATAAGAGCGCGACGCATTTGCTTAAAAGATTGGTAAAAATCGGCCGCCATCGAAAACAAAGATGGGTCCTTAAACTTATATGGAGCTAATATTGCAAAAAAGACAGTAATTTGCCTGTCTGATGGTGCCCCATGCCGGAGTCGAACCAGCACTTCTTTCGAAACTCGATTTTGAGTCGAGCGCGTCTACCAATTCCGCCAATGGGGCAACGGGGTACTGACGAGGCGGCTGTCTAGCATGTGACCGGCGGGGCGCGCAAGCCGGGGGCGGCAGATATTGCGAGTGTTTCCGCAGGGTTGCGGTTTGGCCCATGGCGTCGGTGGACGCCATGGGTTTTTTGCTCTTTTCGGGCTGGCTTTAGTGAGCCATCGCCGGGCCTTTGGTGGCGGAGCCGGACTTTTGCAGCGTGATCGCCAGGATCGCGGCGAGCAGGCAGAAGGCGCCGGCGACGAAGAAGGCGGGCAGGTAGGTGTTGAGCTCCGTGCGGGTGAGGCCGGCGCCATAAGCGGCGGTCGCCGCACCGAGCTGATGGCCGGCGAACACCCATCCGAAGACGAGGCCGGCCTTTTCGCGGCCGAAGCGGTCGGCGGCGATCTTGACGGTCGGCGGCACGGTGGCGATCCAGTCGAGGCCATAGAAGACGGCGAAGATCGACAGGCCGTAGAAGGTGAAGTTGCTGAAGGGCAGGTAGACCAGCGACAGGCCGCGCAGGCCGTAATACCAGAAGAGCAGCCAGCGATTGTCGAAACGGTCGGAGAGCCAGCCGGAGCCGATCGTGCCGAAGAAATCGAAGATGCCCATGACGGCGAGCACGCTGGCGGCCGCTACCGGCACGATGCCGAAATCGCCGCAGAGGGTGACGAAATGGGTCTGGATCAGGCCGTTGGTCGACAGGCCGCAGATGAAGAAGGTGGCAAACAGGATCCAGAAGGTCGAGGTCGTGGATACCTCGCGCAGAATCGACAGGGGCGAGGCGAGCGCGGCCTTCAGGTTCCTGGTGGCCGGCGGCGGCGGCGTGATGTGGATTTCGCCGACCAGCGGCAGGTTGACGTCCGAGGGGCGGTCGCGCATCAGGAGCAGCACGATGAGGGCGGCGACGACGATCATGCCGCAGACGAAGAGCACCGTGGTGCGCCAGCCATAGCGCGTCGTCAGTTCCGCCATCAGCGGCAGGAAGACGAGCTGTCCCGTCGCCGAGCTGGCGGACAGCATGCCGATGACGAGGCCGCGATGCTTGGTGAACCAGCGCGTCGAAACGGTTGCGGCGAGCACCATGGCTGTGAGACCGGTGCCGAAGCCGATGATGACGCCCCAGCACAAGAGCAGCTGCCAGACCTCGGTCATGAACAGCGAGCCGATGAAGCCGACGGTAATGGTCGCCAGCGCGAAGACGATGACCTTGCGCACGCCGAAATGGTTCATGAAGGCGGCGGCAAAGGGACCCATGAGGCCGAACAACAGCAGGCGGACGGCAAGCGCCGAAGAGATGGACGAGGTGCTCCAGCCGAACTCGTCCTCCAGCGGCTTGATGAGCACGCCGGGCGCGCCCATGGCGCCAGCCGTGACCAGCATGGTGAGGAAGGTGGCGCCGACGACGACCCATCCGTAATGGATGTTGCGCCGGGCGAGCGTCGAAGCAAGGGCAGTTGAGACCATGAGGGGCGTTCCAATAGGGTTGCGTGTCTTGGCGTCGGGATCGGGAGAGCTTGAGAAAACGCTCGATCGCGGACGGCCAGGGGTACCGTATCCGCTTCTAGCGCCATGCCGCTCTCTTGGCTTGAACGTTTGTGTAAAGGCATTTACATGATTTCTATCATATTTGTTGCGTATTGATGATGGTCATCATATAAATTGTCAATGCAGATTTATTGATGCTCTGATGGAGTTTTTTGATGAGAGTGAGCCGGGAGAAATTCGCCGAGAATCGCGAGAAGATCCTTGCCGTGGCGGGCGAGCTCTTTCGCGAGAAGGGTTTCGACGGCATCGGCGTCGCCGAGATCATGAAGGCGGCCGGGCTCACCCATGGCGGTTTCTACGGTCATTTCGATTCAAAGGACGAGCTCGCCTGCGAGGCGAGCAAGGCGCTGGTGGCGCGCTCGCTGGAACGCTGGAAGCAAGTGGCGGCAAGTTCGCCCGACCAGCCGCTGGAGGCCCTGCTTGCCCATTATCTCTCGCATCGCAACGTGGTCGGGCACGCGACCGGCTGCGTCTTCGCCGCGCTGACGCAGGAGGTCAGCCGCCATGGCCCTAAGATGCAGTCCACCTTCACCGGAGGGCTGATGGGGCTGGTCGAGGTGCTGGAAGAGATCGTTCCCGGCGAAACGCCGGAGGATCGCCGCCGTAGGGCTTTTGCCAGCCTCTCGGCCATGGTCGGCGCCGTCATCCTGGCGCGGGCGATGGACAATTCCGAACTGTCGCAGGAATTCCTGTCGGCGACCCGGCAGGAGCTGACGCCGCTGCCGGGTGGCGAAAAAAGTTGATCTAGTCCCGGAAGGCAAGCAGACCGTTCGCCTCGACGATTTCCTTGAACTTGCCGTCAGGCGCAACCGCAAGCAGTTCCGCGCGCAGGGCCGCTTCGAAATCGGCTGCCTTATCGCCGAGCGCCTGTGGCGAGCTCGACGACATCGAGAAGATGCGGCCGACGATCTCTTCGATATCCCTCGTATATTCCGAGACGATGCCGATGCGTTCGAGATTGCGGAAGGGGGAGGCGAGCAGCATGGCTTCATGCGGCGCCCATTCCTTGCCCCTGCGTATCTGCCGCTCAGCGCTGCGCTCGGGCGAATAGGTTTCCATCAACGGCTCAAGGATCCCGCGCCAATTCGGTTCCGCCGAGATGCCTTTATCGTGGAAGAGGACGACGGCGCCGCCGGGCTCGATCAGCTTATCGAGCGCTTCGAGGGTTGCGCGCCTGTCCATCCAGTGGAAGGAGCGGCCCATGATGCAGAGGTGCAGCTTACCGATGTCGTCGCCGAGATCATAGGAGGAGCCCTGACGGATGGCAACATCGACGCCGGCCTTCCTCGCGCCGGCCTCGACTTCGACGAGCATTTCCGGCTCCGGATCCATGGCGGTGACGGCCGCGCCCTGCAGCCGCGCAAACGCGATGCCGAGCTGGCCGGGGCCGCAGCCGAGATCCAGCACATGATCGCCGGGCTCCAGGCCGCTGCGCTCGGCAACGCGTTCAATCAGCCTGTCCGGATAGGGGATGCGATAACGCAGGTAATAAGCCGCGGTCGATTGAAAGCGCCGCGCTTCGAAGGGAACTGTGATCATGGATTGCTATCCTCGGGGGTAAGGAACCACGACCTGTTAAGCCTCAACTGTGACGGGTTCGTGAACTTCGCCACGAACCCCTTCTCCCCTCGGGGAGAAGGTGCCGACAGGCGGATGAGGGGGGCTCAAGAGCACGAAAATCCCCACATTCAAATTTGTAAGCCCCCTCATTCGATCCCCTGAGTTTGTCGAAGGGCGGGCCACCTTCCCGAGGGGAGAAGGAGCTTGCGGCACTGTCGAACCCCTCGCCCCGCATATGCGGGGAGAGGGTTGGGGTGAGGGGCCAGGCAGCCACGTGGGGCATCATTGGCCTCGTCTGACCAGTCCCGAATCCTCGATCACTTGAACCCGGCAACCCCGTGCGGGACGTAGGGGCTCTCCAGCGCCTCGATTTCCTCCGGCGTCAATTTGACCTCCAGGGCCGCGACGGCATCGGTGATGTGGCCGGGCTTGGAGGCGCCGACGATCGGCGCGGTGACGGCGCTCTTTTGTAGGATCCAGGCGGTCGCCACCTGCGCGCGCGGGATGCCGCGTGCCTTGGCGACAGTGCCGACGGCGTCGACGATCTTGCGGTCGGCTTCGAGCGCCTGCGTGTAGAGCGTCTTGCCGAATTCGTCGGATTGCGTGCGGGCCGTCGCTTCATCCCAATCGCGGGTCAGGCGGCCGCGGGCGAGCGGGCTCCACGGGATGACGGCGATCTTCTGGTCTTCGCAGAAGGGCAGCATCTCGCGCTCCTCCTCGCGGTAGAGCAGGTTCAGATGGTCCTGCATGCTGACGAACTCGGTCCAGCCGTTGAGGCGGGACGTGTAGATCGCCTTGGCGAATTGCCAGGCATACATGGAGGAGGCGCCGATGTAGCGGGCCTTGCCGGCTTTGACGACATCATGCAGCGCCTCCAGCGTCTCCTCGATCGGCGTCGTATAGTCCCAGCGATGGATCTGGTAGAGATCCACATAATCGGTGCCGAGGCGACGCAGGCTGTTGTCGATCTCGTCGAAGATCGCCTTCCGCGACAGGCCGGCGCCATTCGGGCCGGGGCGCATGCGGTTGAAGACCTTGGTGGCGAGCACGATGTCCTCTCGATGAGAGAAATCCTTGATGGCGCGGCCGACGATCTCCTCCGAGGAGCCGTTGGAATAGGTATTGGCCGTATCGAGGAAGTTGACGCCGGCCTCGATCGCCTGGCGCAGCAGCGGGCGACTATCCTCCTCCTTCAACGACCAGGCATGCGTACCCTTGTTGGGATCGCCATAGGTCATGCAACCCAGGCAGATGCGTGAAACCTCCAGACCAGTCCTGCCAAGCTTTACGTATTCCATCGATATTCTCCGTCCATTCGATTATCCGGCGCAAAAAGGCCCGCCGCCCCGTGGGCGGCGGAAAGCGTGCGTCACCAAATTAATCCGGCGGCCAGGTTGCCGCCGATCGGTGGGTCAGTTCGTGAAGAGCTTCGAAGTATTCTTCAATAAATAAGGCAAATCGTTTGGCAGGGAAGACGGCAATCTCAAATGTTTCCTTGAACCCTGCGGGCGACAGGTGTTAGCTGCACCGCACCATTTTTGGAATTCTGCATGAAATTGCCCCCGCGTGATACTTATGATGCCCTCTATTGTGACTTTCGTTGGGAGATTCCGGCGAAATTCAACATAGGACATGCTGTTTGCGATGCATTGGCCGAGCGCGAGCCCGATCGGGTCTGCCTCCAGCATTTCAATCCTGACGGCAATCACTTTTCCATGACCTATGGTGAGTTGCGCGATCGGTCCGCCTCCTTCGCCAATGCGCTTGCCGCGCTTGGCGTGCAGCGGGGAGATCGGGTGGCGCTGCTGTTGCCGCAGAGCTTCGAGACGGTCGTGGCGCATGTGGCAATCTACAAGATAGGTGCGATCGCCCTGCCGCTGGCTTTGCTGTTCGGTGCCGAGGCGCTGGAATACCGGCTGAAGGCGTCGGGTGCATCGGCAATCGTGACCAACCGGTTCGGCCTCGAGCGGCTGCGTCCGATCAGGGACCGGCTGCCCGAACTCGCGCAAGTGATCAGTATCGACGGCGCCGAGGAGGGCGTTGCCGGCTTTGCCGAAGTGGTCGCGGCGCATCCGCCTTTGTTCGAGGTGGCGGGAACCGGCCCGGATGATCCGGCCTTGATGATCTTCACCTCGGGCACGACCGGGCCGCCCAAGGGTGCGTTGCATGGCCACCGCGTGTTGCCGGGGCATATCCCAGGCATGCAGTTCGCCCATGAGGGCTTTCCAAAAGCCGGTGATCGGCTGTGGACACCATCGGACTGGGCTTGGGCCGGCGGCCTTCTGAATGCGTTGCTGCCGAGCCTGATGCTCGGCGTTCCCGTCGTTTCCTCGCCGGCGCAGAAGTTCGATCCGCACATGGCCTTCCGCATCATGGCCGAAATGGATGTGCGCAATGCCTTCATTCCGCCGACGGCGCTGCGGCTTTTGAAAGCCGTCGAAAATCCGCGGGCGCGGTATGATCTCAAGCTGCGCACCATCGGCTCGGCGGGCGAGGCGCTCGGCCGCGAAACCTTCGAATGGGCGCGCTCCGCGCTTGGTGTCAGCGTCAATGAATTCTTCGGCCAGACGGAGTGCAATTTCGTGCTCTCTTCTAGCGAGGCCTTCGGTGTCAGCCAGGCCGGAGCGACCGGCAAGCCCGTGCCCGGCCATCGTGTCGCGATCGTCGATGCCGACGGCATCGAAGTTCCGGTCGGGGAGAGCGGGCAGATCGCGATCAGGCGGCCCGATCCGGTGATGTTTCTCGGCTACTGGCAGAACGACAAGGCGACGGAGGCGAAATTCGCCAATGACTGGCTGCTGACCGGCGATATCGGCCGGCGGGATGCGGATGGCTATATTTCCTTCGTCGGGCGCGACGATGACGTCATCACCTCGTCGGGTTATCGTATCGGCCCGAGCGAGATCGAGGACTGCCTCGGCGGCCATCCGGCCGTGCAGCTTGCCGCGGCGGTGGGAAAGCCGGATGCGGTCAGGACGGAAATCGTCAAGGCCTACGTCGTTCTTGTGCCCGGCCGCGAGCCGAGCGAAGCATTGGCGGCTGAAATCCGCGAATGGGTGAAGACCCGGCTTTCCATGCATGAATATCCGCGCGAGATCGAATTCGTCGATGCGCTGCCACTGACGACGTCAGGCAAGGTGATCCGCCGCCTGCTGCGCGATCGGGCGATGGCTGAAGTTAGCGCTTCGTAAGCGACAGGATCTTTTCGCGCAGCAGCTTCGCCATGTTGCGGGTGCTGCGGTACATATGCAGTTGCGCGGTCACCTGGCGGACATCGCGGTCGCCATTCGGCGTCAGGCCGACGATCAGCGTGCCCATGTCTTCGCGCTCGTGCCAGAAGCGGCTCATGACCGGATGGTCTGACACGGCGCAGGAATCGGAGCGCACGACGTTGGCGTCGTCGAGATGCCATTCCGTCAGTTCGCCCATCAGCAGCTTGCCCGGCGAAAAGCGGGCATAGGCCTCGTCATAGGCGGTTTTCCACGTGTAGGCTTCGCCACCCATCATCAGCACGATCATCGAGGCGATGGCCTTGCCGTCGAGGTCGATGGTGTGGATGCGCACCGCGTCGATGGCTGCGAGATTGGAGATCGCTTCGCGGGCGAAGGCGGCATGATGGCGATCGGTGACGAGAGCCGACCGCTTCTTGCCCTTCCAGCCGCTCGCTTCGATCGCCAGGAATTCTTCCATGCGCACGTGCACGTCTGCCGGCTGGCGCGCGACGTTGTAGCTGACCTCGCCCTGATTTTCCAATAGCCGCCATTGCCGGCGCATTTCGCGCAAATGCGCGTTGGAGATCGTCCGCTTGAGATAGGCGAGCGCATCGTCGTTGCTCTCAAGCATTGGGCGCTGGAAAGGATTGGCAACCGCTATCGGCAGGTTGCGGCCGATAGCGATGACTTTCGCCATCTGAACCAAGCGGCCGTTCAGGCGCACATCCGGCAGCACGAGCGTCGTCGGCAGACGCAGTTCCTGCCGAGAGAACGCTTCGAAAAGATTATCGAGCGTCTCGCCGGCATCCTCGGCATCGAGCAGCGGCGTGCCGAGCGGGCCGAAGGAATTCGACCAGACGCGGATGATGGAGGGGCCGATCGCAAAGCCCGGCTTGTCCACGGTAAAAGGCATCAGCAGGCGGATGCGGCTGCGCGTGCTGCTGTTGTCGCGCATCAGCGCCAGGCGCACCTGCCGGTCCTCCAGCCGCGGCATGGCGGGTGCCAGGAAGCGGCCGGAAAAGAAGATGTTCGGCTCCATGGCGCGGTTGGACAGGAAGTCCAGCTCGTCCTGCAGCTCATAGCCGAGCTTGCCGGGGTAGAGGCAGAGTTCGCGGCCGGCGCGACCGATCTCGACCCGGGCTTCCGCCTTCGGCGTTTCGAAGTGCAGTGCCGCGAGCGTGTGCGTCAGGGCATTCACTTGGCTGTCGGTGCTTTGGGTATAGGGAGGACGTGCCATGATCAGAGAGCCCTCGTTGCCGGTGGCGTTGCGGGGCGCCGGATAAGGGCGAACAGGGTGATGCCGAGCGCGTGGCGGACCGCGATGTGCAGAAGCAGGGCCTCGATCGCCATGGCCGCGGTGCCGGCAATGGCTGCCCCTTCGATGCCGAGATGCGGGATGAGAATGACGTTCAGGCCGATATTGGCAACGAGCGCGGCTGCGTAGAGGTAGACGCAGAGCATCTGCTTGTCCGCCATGGTCAGGAGCACTTCGGCTGGACCGACCAATGCCCTCGCGAGGATGCCGGCAAGCAGGATCGCCATGACGATCTGACCGTCGGTGAAGGCGGCGCCGAAGAGTGACAGCAGGAATTGGCCCGCGGCCAGGACCACAAGACCGACGGCAAGCGCGGGAAAGAAGGTCCAACGCGTTGCATCGGCGGCGAAGGCGGCAAGCTTGCTTCGGTCACCTTCCGCCAGGATGGCGGCAAAGCGCGGGCCGATCGCGGCCTTGACGGCGAAATAGACGAAGTGAACCAGCGCCATGGTTTTGGCGGCGGCAAAATAGACGGCGACCTGATCCGGATCGAGGAAGATCCCGACCACCACGACGTCGGAATTGGTGAGGAGGTAACCTACGCCTTCGACAAGAAAGATCGGAAAGGCGACGGCGAACCACGCGTTGAATTCCATGGCTTTCGGCCCGCCGGGATAATGGCGGCGCAGACGGAGGGTCACGACCAGATATTGCAGCAGGACGCTGGTAAAGGCGCCGGCCAGGGCTGCCGTCATGGCCGTGACCGCATCGCGCGGCGCTCCGGCAAGGACGGCGCCGACCATGAAAAGCAATATCAGCGTCGGACGGATCAGGAAGGTCGGGCTCAGAGCCATGATCGGCCAGTGCTTGGCACGCGCCGTCCCGTCGAGAACATCGCCCAGCGCGATCATCGGCACGGCGATGAGCCCGAGGAAGATCGGCAGGACGTAATAATGTTCGATCATGCCGCGGAAGGCATAGATCAGCAATGCGCCGATCAGCGCCAGCGTGCCCGAGACGGCGACCACGAACAGGCGCGCCGCGGTGTTCAGGCCGCGAACGGCATCGTGGTTGCCGCCGGCATCGTACTGCGGCAGGAAGCGGATGATGGCGGTGGGGAAGCCGAGACAGGCAAGATTGCCGAAAAGGATCATCAGCACCCAGACGAAGACGAAGACGCCGTATTCAAACCGGCCCATCAGGCGGGCAAGGATGATCTGCGACAGGAAGGCGAGGGCGGCACCCGCGATGCGGATCGTGAAGGCGATCAGCGCCATGCGCTGAGAAACGGCCTTTTCGTCCTGACCGGCAAACAGAGCAGCGAGTTTGCGCAGATACGGCGATAGCGCGGTCCGCAATGCGGACGGCAACATTCTCTCCGCTGTTTGAAAGACCGCCATGATCGATACGCAATACTTTAAGTATGATCCCAACCTCGCGGCAGTCTTGGCAGAGGAGGATTAAGAAACGGTTCTTTCGGCATGCAAAAATCATCCGTAGGCTGCGAAGAATTGTCCGCTCAGGGAATTCGAGGCAACCTTGGGGTGCGGCAGGCCTCATGGTCGTGATACCGCACTCCCGCTGCGGGAAACGGGTGGCGGACATTCGGGCGACATGTAGAATCGATCGCGTGCCAATGGAGGATCCCATGCTCACGCTCTACGATTATCTGCCGTCGCAGAATGGCTGGAAGGCCAGGGTACTGTTCGGGCTGCTTGATATCCCGTACCAGACCCGACTGGTGTCGATTTTCGAAGGCGAGGGGCGTACGAATGCCTTTCTCGCTCTCAATCCCGCAGGCGGCATTCCCGTTCTCGAACTGGAGGATGGGCGCACGATCGCGGAATCGAACGCGATCCTCACCTATGTCGCCGAAGGCACGCGATTTCTTCCGGCGGACCGCTATCAGCGCGCCAAGGTCATGCAGTGGCTGTTCTTCGAGCAATATCACGTCGAGCCGGTCATCGGCACGCTGCGCTTCTGGACCTTGACGGGGCGGCTCGAGCTCAATGCCGTCATGGCGGAAGCCAAACGCGCCGGCAGCCTTCGTGCGCTTGCGGCGCTGGAGCGCGGACTGAAGACCACGCCATTTCTCACCGGCGAGGAGTTTTCGATCGCGGATATAGCGGTCTATGCCTATGCCCATCGGGCCGCGGATTGTGGCTTCGATCTTGCCGATTATCCCGCGTTCACCGCTTGGCTCGATCGGGTACTTGATGTGATCGGCCCCGGTTATCCGATCCATCTCTACGATGAAGATCCGCATTCCGCCATCTGAGCACGATGGCCTGCCTCGCCGCTTCCAGTCGTCAGGTCGCCCATCGGCTTGGCGCGCGATCCGTGATCGTTGCAAAACAAAAATGCCGCCAAACGGGCGGCATTTTGTCGTTGTTGTCAGCCGATGAGGTTCAGACTACTTCGCTGCTTTCGAAGGCGCCGTGGCAGTGCTTGTACTTCTTGCCGGAGCCGCAGGGGCATGCCTCGTTGCGGCCGACGCGGCCCCAGGTCGCCGGATTGCGCGGATCGCGATTTTCCGGCGCTACGGAGCTTTCGCTTGCGAGAGCGAACGGCGAGAATTCGTCCTCGCCGGTCGTCGCGTCGATATGACGGGCCTGCATCGGCGGCGTTTCCAGCTCGGCCGGCTGCTGCACGAGTTCGACGCGAGAGAGCTGGGCTGTCACGGCTTGGCGCAGATTGTTCAACAGTGCCTGGAACAGCTCGAAAGCCTCGGCCTTGTATTCCTGCAGCGGATCGCGCTGGGCGTAGCCGCGGAAACCGATGACCGAACGCAGGTGGTCGAGATTGACGATGTGCTCGCGCCAGAGATTGTCCAGCGTCTGCAGTACGATGGAGCGCTCGACATAGGTCGTGATTTCGGGGCCGAAGCGCTCGGCTTTTTCGGCCGCGGCCTTTTCGACCGCTTCCGTCAGGCGGGCGCGGATATCGTCTTCGGCAATGCCCTCTTCCTTGACCCAGTCATGGATCGGCATGTCGAGGTCGAAGAAGTTGGCGACAGCCGTCTTCAGGCCGTCGGCATCCCACCGTTCCGCGTAGGCGCGCTCGGGGATATGTCTTGAAACGAGGTCCTCGATGACGTCATGGCGCATATCGCCGACGAATTCGGAGAGGTCGTTTGATTCCATCAGCTCGACGCGCTGGTCAAAGATCACCTTGCGCTGATCATTCAGCACGTCGTCATATTTCAGAACGTTCTTACGGATGTCGAAGTTGCGGGCTTCGACCTTCTTCTGCGCCCGTTCCACTGCCTTGTTGATCCAGGGATGGACGATAGCTTCGCCTTCCTTGAGACCCAGTTTCTGCAGCATGCCGTCCATGCGGTCGGAGCCGAAGATGCGCATCAGATCGTCCTGAAGCGACAGGTAGAATTTCGAGCGGCCGGGGTCGCCCTGACGGCCGGAACGGCCGCGAAGCTGATTGTCGATACGGCGGCTTTCATGGCGCTCGGATGCAATGACGTAGAGACCGCCGGCAGCGATGGATCGCTGCTTCAGTTCCTTGATCTCCTCGGCGATGCGGGCAATGGCGGCGTCGCGCTCCGGGCCGTGTTCCATTTCGTGCAGGTCGCGCTCCACCCGCATTTCGAGGTTGCCGCCAAGCTGAATGTCGGTGCCGCGGCCGGCCATATTCGTGGCGATCGTCACCGCGCCGGGAACGCCGGCCTGCGCGACGATATAGGCTTCCTGCTCATGGTAGCGGGCGTTCAGAACCTGGAAGTTGTTGAAGCCCTGCTTGCGCATGAGATCGGCAAGGAGTTCCGATTTCTCGATGGAGGTCGTGCCGACCAGCACCGGCTGGTCGCGCTTATGAGCCTCGAGAATCTCAGCGATGATTGCCTTGTATTTCTCTTCATGCGTACGATAGACCTCATCGTCCTCGTCGATACGCTGAATCGGCAGGTTGGTCGGCACTTCGATCACGTCGAGGCCGTAGATGTTTCCGAATTCTTCCGCTTCCGTCGCCGCCGTACCGGTCATGCCGGCAAGCTTATCGTACATGCGGAAATAGTTCTGGAAGGTAATCTGCGCCAGGGTCTGGTTTTCCGGCTGGATCTGTACGTGTTCCTTGGCTTCCAGGGCCTGATGCTGGCCGTCGGAATAGCGGCGGCCCGGCATCATGCGGCCGGTGAATTCGTCGATGATGACGACTTCGCCGTTGCGGACGATATAGTCCTTGTCGCGCTGGAACAGCTTGTGCGCCTTGAGCGCGTTGTTGATGTGGTGGACGATCGCGACGTTTTCGATGTCGTAGAGCGATTCGCCCTTCAACAGGCCGGCTTCGCGCAGCATGTTTTCCAGCTTCTCGGTGCCCTCTTCGGAGAAGTTGGCCGAGCGCTGCTTTTCATCGATCTCGTAATCGTCCTTCGAAAGGCGCGGGATGAAGGCGTCGATCGTTATGTAAAGATCGGAGCGGTCGTCGAGCGGGCCTGAAATGATCAGCGGCGTGCGCGCTTCGTCGACGAGGATCGAGTCCACTTCGTCGACGATCGCGAAGCTATGGCCGCGCTGCACCATCTGGGCGCGTTCATACTTCATATTGTCGCGCAGATAGTCGAAGCCGAGCTCGTTGTTGGTGGCGTAGGTGATGTCGCAGGCATAGGCATTATGGCGCTCTTCGTCCGACAGGCCGTGGATGATGACACCCGTGGTCAGGCCGAGGAAGCTGTAGAGACGACCCATGGTGCCGCTGTCGCGCTGCGCCAGATAGTCGTTGACCGTGACGACGTGCACGCCCTTGCCAGCCAGCGCGTTCAGATAGACCGGCAATGTCGCGACGAGGGTTTTGCCTTCACCGGTCTTCATTTCGGCGATGGCGTTGGAATGAAGGATCATGCCGCCGACCAGCTGCACGTCAAAAGGTCGCATGCCGAGAACGCGGCGCGACGCTTCGCGGGCAACGGCGAAGGCGGGCACAAGAAGATCGTCGAGCTTCTTGCCGTCTGCGAGCTGCTGGCGGAACTCAACCGTCTTGGCGGCCAGAGCTTCATCGGACAGCGCGCGCATCTGTTGCTCGAGCTCATTGATTGCGGCTACTTGCGGCTGGAACGATTTGACCCTGCGGTCGTTGGACGAGCCGAACAACTTGCGGGCAATTCCACCTAGGCTGACCATGTGACTGGTCCTTTCTGAAATTTCATCCCGCCGTTTCCTGCTTTCTCCAATCCCGAAAAAAACGGGAGTATAGCACAAAACGGCCGGAAACTGTTCTGGACGCGAGGTTGCGTGACAGATAAGAGGGGGGTCGATTGATGTCAACGGGATTTGGCCGATACAGAAAGGCCACATTCTCCTGCTGAAGGCTTTTTCACGCCGGATCCACATCTGTCGAGCCGGTCGAGATCACCGAAGGGTTATTTTATGTTGAAGTATAACAAGCTTGCTGCGGTTGCTTTCGCAACAATCGTTACCTTCCAGGCTCCGGCCTTCGCTGCTGACGCCAAGGACCCCGTTGTTGCCAAGGTCGGCGATGTCGAGATCCATCAGTCCGAACTCAATCTGGCGATCGCCAACCTCGATCCGCAGCTCGGCCAGCTTCCGGACGACCAGAAGAAGGTCGCCGCGCTCTCGGCTTCGATCGACGTGAAGCTGCTGTCGCAGCAGGCCGCTGCCGAAAAGCTCGATCAGACGCCGGACTTCCAGGCCCACATGGCCTATCTGCGCGACCGCGAGCTGCACAATGCCTTCTTCAAGGCCCATGTCGCCGACAAGATCACCGATGACGAAGTCAAGGCCCGCTACGACAAGGAAGTCGCAGCCCTGCCGAAGCAGGAAGAAGTTCATGCCCGCCATATCCTCGTAAAGACCGAGGACGAGGCCAAGGCAATCATCAAGGAACTCGACGCCGGCAAGGATTTCGCCGCGCTTGCCAAGGAAAAGTCGACCGACCCGAACAAGGCCGACGGCGGCGATCTCGGCTATTTCGGCCATGGCCGCATGGTCAAGGAATTCGAGGAGGCGGCTTTCGCCCTCCCGGTCGGCACCTACACGAAGACGCCGGTCAAGTCCGATTTCGGCTGGCACGTCATCAAGGTCGAAGACAAGCGCAATGCTCCTCCTCCGCCGTTCGACCAGGTCAAGGACCAGGTTCGTCAGCTGGTCATGCGCGACAAGTATCTTGAACTTCTGAACAAGGCCAAGACGGACACCAAGGTCGTCATCAACGATCCGGCGCTCAGCAAGGCCTATGACGATGCACAGAAGCAGCAGGACGCAGCACCGGCCGATGACGCCGTCGCTCCTGCCGATGGTGCGGCAGCGCCCGACGCCCAGCCGCAGCAGTAAGTCGCAGCAGTCAAACAATCAGGGCCCGGATTTTCCGGGCCTTTCAGTGGAGCCGGATGATTCTAGGTCGTATCGACCTAAAATCTGAATCCGCTCCAGAATCGAAGAAGCAGAGCATCCGAAAACCGCCTACACTTTTCGGCATCATGCTCGTTCAGGTGGCTCTCATGTCCGGTTCCGTCTCTCCGCTCGCTCCCAAAGCCTTCACCGCCATGCCGGCCCTTCGCGGCGTGCGCATGACCACGGCGTCCGCCGGTATCAAGTACAAGAACCGGACTGACGTCCTGCTGATGGTCTTCGACAAGCCGGCGGCCGTCGCCGGTGTCTTCACCCGTTCGAAGTGCCCATCGGCTCCGGTCGATTTCTGCCGTCAGAACCTCGCGCATGGCAGCGCCCGCGCCGTCGTCGTCAATTCCGGCAATGCCAATGCCTTCACCGGCCTGAAGGGCCGTCAGGCGACGGAGCTGACCGCCAAGTCCGCAGCCGCGGCTGTCGGCTGCGGTGAAAACGAAGTCTATCTTGCCTCCACCGGCGTCATCGGCGAACCGCTTGACGCCACCAAGTTCGCCGGCGTGCTCGACACGATGGCGAAGGATGCCGTCAGCGATTTCTGGTTCGAAGCCGCCAAGGCGATCATGACCACGGATACCTATCCGAAGGTCGCGACCCGTACCGCGGAGATCGGTGGCGTCAAGGTTACCATCAACGGCATCGCCAAGGGTGCCGGCATGATTGCGCCCGACATGGCGACCATGCTGTCCTTCGTCGCCACCGACGCCGACATTTCCTCCGCCGCGCTGCAGACGCTGCTTTCCGACGGTGTCGGCCCGAGCTTCAATTCCATGACCGTTGATAGCGACACCTCGACCTCGGACACGCTGATGCTGTTTGCGACGGGTGCCGCCGCGGCTGACGGGCAGCCGCATATCGATCGCGCCGACGATCCCAAGCTTTCCGCTTTCCGCGCGGCACTCAACGAGCTGCTCAAGGATCTCGCCATTCAGGTCGTTCGCGACGGCGAAGGCGCAACCAAGATGCTCGAAATCACCGTGACCGGCGCTGAAAATGACGCTGCCGCCAAGCGCATCGCGCTTTCGATCGCCAACTCGCCACTGGTCAAGACCGCGGCGGCGGGCGAGGACGCCAATTGGGGCCGTGTCGTCATGGCCGTCGGCAAGGCCGGCGAAATGGCGGATCGCGACAAGCTTGCTATCTGGTTCGGCGATGTCCGCGTCGCCGTCAACGGCGAGCGTGATGCTTCCTATTCCGAGGAAGCCGCCTCGAACGTCATGAAGCAGCAGGATATTCCCGTGAAGGTCGATCTCGGTCTCGGCAATGGTCGCGCAACGGTCTGGACCTGTGACCTGACGAAGGAATATGTTGCCATCAATGGCGACTACCGGAGCTGATATTTCGCTGATGCATGCGCAGTCCACGATAAACAAGCTGCCTTTGGTGCGCAGGCTCGAAGCCGTCGGCTTCCGGGCCTGGCCTGCGTCGTCGGTGCAGTATGACGGCAGCTGGCAGGTCCGGCTGACGGCGGGTCATCCGTCGAAGCGGTTGAATTCGGTCGTGCCGCTCGATCCCTCCGATCACCGCGATCTCGAGATCCGCCTGGCGAAGGCGCAGCGCAAGTTCGAGGCCTATGGCCGGCCGATGGTTGTGCGCGAAACGCCGCTTGCCTCGCCACAGCTCATCGATCTCCTGCGTAAGCGCGGTTGGACACGGTTCGACGAGACGATCGTGATGATCGCCGATCTCGTCGATCTCGAACTGCCTGACATGCTCGATCATCTGCCGAGCCACGATGTCGGCCGCTATGTCGATGCCAGCCTGCTGGTTGATGGGGCTGATCCTGCCCTGAAGCCCGCGCTGGCGGAGGTGGTGAGCAGCATCAAGCCGCCCTCCGGTCTTTTCGTCATCGAGAATGACGATGCCGGGCCGGTGGCGACAACGCTCTGCGTGCAGGACAATGACCTTGCCGGCATCATGTCGGTTGCCGTCGCGCCACAGCACCGGCGCAAGGGGCTGGGAGCCGAGATCCTGACGTCTGCATTGCGTTGGGCGCGGATGCGCAGCGCCAAGACTGCCTGGCTCCAGGTCAGCGCCGACAACGCGCCGGCCTTGACGCTCTATGCCCGTTTCGGCTTCCGCGAGGCCTATCGTTATTACTATTGGCAGCCGCCGGTGGACGCATGAGCGAAGCAGGCCGCAAGATCGTTCTCGTTGCCGCTTGTGCGCTCATCGATACCGATGGCCGCATTCTGCTGGCGCAACGTCCCGAAGGCAAATCGCTCGCCGGTCTCTGGGAATTTCCCGGCGGTAAGGTCGAGGCCGGTGAAACGCCGGAGGAGACGCTGGTGCGTGAGCTTGAGGAAGAGCTCGGCATCCAGACGAAAATCGCCTGCCTCGCGCCGCTGACCTTCGCCAGCCATACTTATGAAACCTTCCATCTGCTAATGCCGCTTTATATTTGCCGGCGTTACGAGGGTATCCCGCATGGCCGGGAAGGGCAGGCGATCAAATGGGTGCGGCCGATGGCCCTGCGCGATTACCCGATGCCGCCGGCCGATGAGCCCCTGATCCCCTTCCTGCAGGACCTGCTTTAGGGTTTTGGCAATTCCGGTTGGGAACAGTTCCGCTCTTTGAGGGAGCTCCGCCGGTCTCAGATATGCTTGAATCGAAAGTTCGACTTGGTGAGTTCATCGAGGCTGTTCGCCTCTGACGCTCTCCCATCCGGTCACGCTGATCTGTGTCTATTGTGGATGCAATTTATAATTGTAAATCCGGCTGTCTTTACTTGGGGCTGTGTTCCGGGCGCGGTTTTCGATGACGCAGCCGGAGAAAAGGATTTTTTAACTGTTTCCGAAGCCCTTCGACGCGTCAGAGGACGGCGCATCGCAAATATGGTTAACGAAAATTAGCCATGCAATATCAGCCTTCTAGGCCGAATCAGGCACTGTCCCGGAATTTTACGTCTCTTTAATTTGCATGTGGATATTAAGGGATCGTTTATGACCTTCTGGCATTGAATTCTCTCAATCAAGCGGTTGTTGGGTGCGTTAAAGAAGGCTTGACATAATGGACGACGATTTCTGGAAAGCTGTTCAGGAAAAAGAGCAGTCCTATTCCACGTCGCGCAAGACGGGCGCGTTGAATATCGCTCTGCTGTTCGGAACGGCGGCGGTTGCGCTTTCGCTCATCCTTACGCCGATGCTCTCCGACAAATCGAAGTCACGCGTGCTTGCAAGCGCGCCGGATATTGACAATGTTACCACGGGTTCGATCCCGCAGACAGAAAACGGCAAGCGTTATACGATCCGTCGCAGCGTTCTGCAGCAGGAGCCGGGTTCGGTCTGCATCGTCCAGGGTTATGGCGCCGACGGCGGCTGCCAGTAGAGCATTTCCAGGAAAAGTGCGCAGCGGTTTTCCGTCCGGAATGCGTAAGGACACAAAAGATAGAGCGTTTTCGCGCATCGAAGAAAAGCGGAAATGCTATAGAGCATGAGCATAGCCTGCCGGATGCCATGACGAGCATCGGATTCATCTATTGTCCAATGCTGGGAGTCCCGAGCTTATGCGTTCCGTACGGCGTATTTTCAACGACAAGACCGGTGCGACGGTCATCGAATACGGTCTGATTGCCGCACTGATGTCGGCGGCGATCATCAGCGGCGTCGGTGCGTTCGGCGGCAGCCTCTCGGGCGTGTTCAACACGCTCTCCAATACGTTGCAGAATTCGATCGCCTCACAAAACTGAGTCGGTTTGCGACATTGATTTGCGACCAGGGCAGCCTTGGCCCGTTGGCTATTGCTTCAGCTTGTGCTCTTCGACCTTGAGCGCATCCGCCAAGCGCGCCTTGGCGGAACCCGGCCGCAGCGGCTTCTGCTGGCTTTCGTGCGGCGTCCAGCCTGAGACATAGATGATCGAGAATGTCGCCCTGATCCGGCCGTCCGGATCAGAATAGCGTTCGGCATAAAGTTCGGCCGCGCGCAGGAAGAAGGCGCGCGTCAGCGGCTTGCGGCTGCGATCGACAAGCGGATTGGTCATGCCCATGGCCCGCAGGTCGCGCATCAGGGCAAACAGGTTGTCGTAGCGCACCGTATAGGTCTCGGCATCGATGACGGGCAGGGTAAAGCCGGCACGCTGCAAGAGACCGCCGACATCGCGGACATCGGCAAAGGGAATGACGCGCGGGCTCGCGCCGCCCGTAAGCTCGATCTCGGTGGCGAGCAGCACGTCGCGCAGTTCCTGCAGAGTGCCGGAACCGGGGATCGCCGCCAGGAAAAGGCCGTCGGCCTTGAGAGCCCGGCGTATCTGGATGAAGACGCCGGGCGTGTCGTTGGTGACGTGCAGGCTGAGCGGCGAAAGCACGAGATTGACCGATTCCGCCTCTAGCGCCGGTTCTTCCAGCGGTGCTTCGACAAGGGTCTCGCCGGGGGCGGCAAAGCCCACCTCGTTTTCGATCCTTTTCAGATGTCCGATCTTGCCGGTCGCCAGAGCCAGGCGCGCGGCAATGCCGGTCGCACCGTGCAGCTCGACCGCCTCGTCGAAATGGCGCTCCGTGACACCAAGCCGCTCCGCCAGTTCGCCGGCGGCGATATCAAGCAGGAAGGCCGCTTTCGGGTCGCCTTGTCTCAGCGCCCGGCGTTTGCGGGCCGAAAGCAGCGATTGGTCGAACACGATTTCCATGGCGGTTTCCTGCAATATCATCAATTCGGTAGGGCGTGGCGGGCACGCGCGGTTTCCCTTCGCAAAGCCCGCGGGAAAAAGCTAGAGACGAGTTCGACGCTTCACGGAATCGCTGAACTATTCTCCAGTCCTTTGCGCTCAAGCAATTCCGGATAGAAAACCGCTATACACTTTTCCTGGAATTGCTAGTCTCGATCATATGGGGATGATGGGACGCGAAATCACCTTTTCTATGCTGGGTGCCGGGCTGAAAAAGCCCTGGGTGGCACTCGCCGATCTCGTCTATCCGCCTGCCTGTCCGGGCTGTGGCGTCTCGGTCGGGGCGCATCGAGGCCTCTGCCCGGCATGCTGGTCGGATATTCGCTTCATCGAGCGCCCTTATTGCGAGGTTCTGGGCAGCCCGTTTTCCCATGATCTCGGTGCCGGCATTCTCAGCGCCGAGGCGATTGCCGATCCGCCCGTCTTCGATCGCCTGCGGTCCGCCGCCGTCCATGACGGCATCGTGCGCGATCTCATTCTCAGTTTGAAATATCGCGATCGCACCGATCTGGCGCCGTTGATGGCGAGCTGGATGCTGCGCGCCAGCGACGGATCGGTTGCCGCCTGCGATGCGATCATTCCAGTGCCGCTGCACCGGGCGCGGCTGTTTGCCCGCAAGTATAACTAGGCCGCCGAACTCGCCCGTCACATTGCCCGCCTTTCGGGCAAGCCGCTGCTCGCCACGACACTTCTGCGCGTCAAGCGCACGAGCCAGCAGGTCGGCCTCGGGGCCAAGGCACGGCAGGACAATGTGCGTGGCGCTTTCGCCGTGTCCGAGCACCGGGCCGCCGATATATTCGGGCGGCGCATCGTTCTCGTCGACGACGTCTACACCACCGGCGCGACGGTGGCGGCGGCGACGCGCGCCCTGAAGAAAGCAGGCGCGGCCGATGTCACGGTTTTGACCTTTGCAAGGGTCGTCGGCCATCTTATATGACAGTCAAGCTAAGCTTTTCCGGAGTGGATCATGGCATCCGTCGTTATTTATACGCGTGAGTTTTGCGGCTATTGCGCCCGTGCGAAATCGCTGCTCGAATCCAAGGGCGTCGACTATGTCGAGCACAACGCCACCTATTCGCCCGAGATGCGGCAGGAGATGATCGGCAAGGCAAACGGCCGATCGACCTTCCCGCAGATCTTCATCAATGGCGAGCATGTCGGCGGCTGCGATGATATTCACGCGCTTGACCAAGCCGGCAAGCTCGACCCGATGCTGGCTGCCTGACCTGTTCCGACGAGGGAGAAAACGATGAGCTTCAAGGCCGCTGCCATTCAGATGTGTTCCGGCGTCGATCCGGTGAAGAACGCGGCCGACATGGCGCGTCTCGTGCGTGAAGCCGCCTCGCAGGGCGCGATCTACGTGCAGACGCCGGAGATGACCGGCGCGGTGCAGAAGGATCGGCCGGCCATGCGAGCCGTGCTGCGCGACGAGCCGAACGATATCATCGTCAAGACGGCGTCCGAGCTGGCGAAGGAGCTTGGCATCCACCTGCATATCGGCTCCACGGCGATTGCGCTCGATGACGACAAGATCGCCAATCGCGGCTTCCTCTTCGGTCCCGACGGCAAGCTCATCAACCGTTACGACAAGATCCACATGTTCGATGTCGATCTGGACAATGGCGAGAGCTGGCGCGAAAGTGCCGTCTACCGTCCCGGATCGGAAGCGCGCATCGCATCGCTGCCCTTCGCCGAGCTCGGCTTTTCCATCTGCTACGACGTGCGCTTTCCGCAGCTCTTCCGCGCCCAGGCCGTTGCCGGCGCCGAGGTGATGACAGTGCCTGCCGCCTTCACCAGGCAGACGGGCAAGGCGCATTGGGAAATCCTGCTGCGCGCCCGCGCTATCGAAAACGGCATGTTCGTCATTGCCGCCGCCCAGGCCGGCAAGCATGAGGACGGCCGGGAAACCTTTGGCCATTCGATGATCATCGATCCCTGGGGCAAGGTGCTGGCGTCTGCCGGCGGTACCGGCGAGGCCGTCGTCATCGCCGAGATCGATGTCAGTGCGGTGAAATCGGCCCGCGACAAGATACCGAACCTGAAGAATGCGCGCGAATTTTCGTTGGAGAAGATCGCGACGCCGGCGGCTGGAGGCGTCGCTGCTTGATCCGTTATTCGCTCAGCTGTGATAAAGCCCACGAGTTCGAGGGCTGGTTTTCCGAAAGTGCCGATTTCGAGCGTCAGCTCGCAAGCGGGTTCCTCACCTGTCCTGTCTGCAATTCGGCTGCGATCTCCAAGCTTTTGATGGCGCCTTCGGTTTCGACGGCGCGCAAGAAAGACGAGATGCAGACGCTTGCCATGGATGCTGCCCGCAAGCAGGCGATGGTCAAGCTGAAGGAAGCGGTCGACGCCATCAAGGCGAATGCCGAGGACGTCGGCACAAAATTCCCGGAAGAAGCCCGCAAGATTCACTATGGCGAGGCGGATGCGCGCGGGATCATCGGCAAGGCGACGCCGGACGAGGCGCAGGCTCTTGTCGAGGAAGGCATCGAGATCGCCGCCATCCCCGTACTGCCCGACGACGTCAATTGATGCCGGCGGCCGGCGACAAACATCTTGCCATGTATAATTTCGGACTGCATGTCTCGGCCTATGAAAGCCCTGCCGTCGAAGGATTTCGCCTGCGTGAAGCGGCAAATTTCGAGGCCGCCACCCGCGCGAGCGGCTTCATCGGCCGGTCCGGCTATCCTGGTGAACAAGACCCGTCCTGCTGGGGCGAGCAGGCCTTTCCGCGTTTCATCGAAGGCAGCGGTTTTACCACGGCGCCCTCATCGCTATCGCTCTGGGCCGATATCGAGTCGCTGATGGCATTTACCTACAGCGGCGTGCATGCCGACGCCTTGAAGCACGCGCGGCATTGGAATGTCAGGCAGAGCTGGCCGCCGCTTGTTCTTTGGTGGGTGGATGCCGGGGTTGTTCCGGAGTGGAAAGACGGCGTCGAGCGGCTGGAATATCTTCACGATCATGGGGCGAGTCCAGCGGCTTTCTCATTCAAGCAGCCCTATGGAGCCGATGGTCAGCCTGGTGAAATCAACCGTCTTTGCGTCAAGGACATCGTTGCGCTCAACGCCGCCACGCAAAGCGAGCTGCTGACGCATGTCATGACATTGAAGGTTTGAAGCCGGTTCGCCGGCCGGCGATCAGCGCAAGTTCGCCCGCTTTGCCAGCAGCATGTAGTTGACGTCCATATCCTTCGAGAGGTTCCAACGGTCCTGCAGCGGCGAATAGAAGACGCCGGTGCGGGCGATGATTTCCAATCCATCGGCGACCAGCGGCTTTTCGATTTCTTCCGGACGCACAAGCTTCTCATATTGATGGGTGCCGCGCGGCAGCCAGCGCAGCAGGTTTTCCGCCGCGAAAATGGCAAGGGCAGCCGCCTTCATGGTGCGGTTGATGGTCGCCACGAACATCAGGCCGCCGGGGCGGACCATTTTCGCGCAGGTCGACAGGAAGAATTCGACGTCTGCGACATGCTCGACCACTTCCATGTTGAGCACGATATCGAAGGTCTCGCCGGCCTCGGCCAGCTGCTCGGCGGTGACGGCGCGATAATCGACCGGAACGCCCGAGGCTTTTGCATGCGTCGAGGCAATGCCGATGTTCTTTTCCGAGGGGTCGGCGCCGATGACCGCGGCACCCATGCGCGCCATGGGTTCGGACAGCAGGCCGCCGCCGCAGCCGATGTCGAGAACGCGCAAACCTTCCAGCGGCCGGCTGCTCTTCGGATCCCGGCCGAAACTCTCGCAGGCGCGATCGCGAATGTAGGCCAGGCGCACCGGATTGAACTTGTGCAATGGCTTGAACTTGCCGGTGGGGCTCCACCACTCGGCCGCCATGGCGGAGAAACGGTCCACTTCGCTCTGGTCGATCGTGCTCTTTGCCGTTTCGCTCATGGTTCACTCCGTGATCTGCGCCGTGCCCATGTTCCGGGCGAACGCAAGCAACAATATTTCCCCGTGTGAAGTCGGACGATCGATGCGCGATGTCAAGGGCTGCGGCCGTCGATCGCCTGTGGGGTGTGTCGATCGGCGGCAGCGAATTGCGGTCCCGAGGTTGACATGGAGGTATCTTATGGCCGATCAATCGCCGGGCTGTGAAATGGACTTTCAGAACTGGGATCGATTCCGATCGACTGGCTTATAGAGGAGTTCCTCATGAGACCATTCCGTCTCGCGACGGCTATCGCCATGGGTTGCCTTGCTGTCGGCCACGCAAATGCCGGGGACAGCAAGGGGTTTCGCCTGACGATCGATGGTGTCGTGGTGGGCATCAATCCCGGTGATACGTTCGAAGTCACCATGAAGGATGGCCGCAAGGTCCCGGTGGAGCTGCAGCGCAGCGATACGGTGACGTTCACGGGCGGCAAGTTCTCCTTCGATCACGATGGCAAGCTCACCGTAGCAAAGACGGATCTCGGCGATGGCGTGCAGCAATATGCGCTGATGACGCCGATCGGCACCGGCATCATCGTGCAGCTGTACAAAGGCCTCGATCCGTCGGGCAATACCGATGTCGTGCTGCAGCAGATGGTGCAGGAGAGCCTCAACGGCGGCGCAAAGATAAGCAAGCAGGGCACGCAACGCACGCTCCCGAACGGTAGCGTGCTGAAGGGCGTGAAGGCAGAAACCATCACGGATGACGATGTCATGGAATATGAGATCGTCGCGACGGGCCGGCCGGAAGGCGGCATACTCGTCGCCACCTTCCTCAACAAGGATAATATCGACAAGGAAGGTGGAATTCTCGACAAGCTCTGGTCGACTTTAAAAGTTGATTATTAAAGTATAGTTTTTGTCGCGCCGGGTGCGCCACGCTATTGCACGCGCCCGACAAACTCGCTAAGAGACGGCCCCATTGAGATCACGCTTTTCCGGCTACCGAACCGGAGGGGCGATTTTGCATGTCGGGCTCCTCGCATTCGGCCGCCCGGCGCAGGGTACTGGTAGAGGCACATGGCACGCATCGTGATGAAATTCGGCGGAACCTCCGTCGCGGATCTGGACCGTATCAAGAACGTCGCGCGCCATGTGAAACGCGAGGTCGATGCCGGCCATGAGGTGGCTGTCGTCGTTTCCGCCATGTCCGGCAAGACCAACGAGCTGGTCGGCTGGGTCCAGAACATGCCGAAGGTCGCCGGCGCCGATCATTCCATCTACGATGCGCGCGAATATGATGCGATCGTGGCGTCTGGCGAGCAGGTGACATCGGGCCTTTTGGCGATTGCGCTGCAGGCCATGGGCATCAACGCCCGCTCCTGGCAGGGCTGGCAGATACCGATCCGCACCGACAATGCCCACGGTGCGGCCCGCATTCTCGAAATCGACGGCGGTGAGATGATCCGCCGCATGGGGGAAGGCCAGGTGGCTGTCGTTGCCGGCTTCCAGGGTCTTGGCCCGGACAACCGCCTGTCGACGCTCGGTCGCGGTGGTTCCGATACGTCGGCGGTGGCGATCGCCGCTGCGGTCAAGGCCGACCGCTGCGACATCTATACCGACGTCGACGGCGTTTATACGACCGATCCGCGTATCGAGCCGAAGGCCCGCCGCCTGAAGAAGATCGCCTTCGAGGAAATGCTCGAAATGGCCTCTCTCGGCGCCAAGGTGCTGCAGGTGCGCTCGGTCGAACTGGCCATGGTCTTTAAGGTCCGCACCTTCGTGCGCTCTTCTTTCGAGGATCCCGATGCTCCGGGCATGGGCGATCTGCTCAACCCGCCCGGAACGCTGATTTGTGACGAGGATGAAATCGTGGAACAGGAAGTAGTCACCGGCATTGCCTATGCCAAGGATGAGGCTCAGATCTCGCTGCGCCGTCTTGCCGACCGGCCGGGCGTTTCCGCCGCGATCTTCGGGCCGCTGGCCGAAAACCACATCAATGTCGACATGATCGTCCAGAATATTTCCGAGGACGGCTCCAAGACCGACATGACCTTCACCGTCCCCTCCGGCGATGTCGACAAGGCGCTTCGCGTCCTTGGCGAAAACAAGGAAAAGATCGGCTACGACGTCGTCCAGAGCGAATCAGGTCTGGTCAAGGTATCGGTCATCGGCATCGGCATGCGCTCGCATGCTGGCGTTGCCGCGACCGCTTTCCGGGCACTTGCCGAAAAAGGTATCAACATCAAGGCCATTACGACGTCAGAAATCAAGATTTCCATCCTGATTGATGGTCCTTACGCAGAACTCGCAGTCAGGACTTTGCATTCCTGCTACGGTCTGGATAAGAGTTGATTCAGGATTGCTGACAACGGACCGTGACGGAGGCGAGTTTCGGCCGGCCCTGATGTGGGCAACACAGGCATGACATCTTGATTCGGGAGCTAGTGGCGCAATGAGAGACCTTTCCGGCGGTCCACGCGTTCTGCTCAAGCGGCTACGCGAGTTGATGGCGGAGCCGCTGGAGCCGCAGGAGCGCCTTGACCGGATCGTCAGCCAGATTGCCAGCAACATGGTCGCCGAGGTCTGCTCGGTCTATGTGCTGCGCGCGGATGGCGTGCTCGAGCTCTATGCCACCGAGGGTCTGAACAAAGAGGCCGTCCACCTTTCACAACTGAAGATGGGGCAGGGCCTTGTCGGTACGATTGCCGCCTCCGCCCAGCCGCTGAACCTTTCGGACGCGCAATCGCATCCGGCCTACCGCTACCTGCCGGAAACCGGCGAAGAGATCTACCACTCCTTCCTCGGCGTGCCGATCCTGCGCACCGGGCGATCGCTCGGCGTTCTTGTCGTTCAGAACAAGGCGAGCCGCACCTATCGTGAGGAAGAGCTGGAGGCGCTCGAAACGACGGCCATGGTGCTGGCCGAGATGATCGCGACCGGCGAGCTGAAGAAGATCACCAAGCCCGGCCTTGAACTCGATCTTACGCGTTCGGTCACTATCGACGGCGACAGCTACAATGAAGGCATCGGCCTCGGCTATGTCGTCCTGCACGAGCCGCGTATCGTCGTCACCAACCTGCTGAACGACGATGCTGACAAGGAAATCGGCCGCCTGGCCGAAGCGCTCGGCTCGCTGCGCATCTCGATCGACGACATGCTGTCGCGCCGCGACGTCTCGATGGAGGGCGAGCATCGCGAGGTGCTTGAAACCTACCGCATGTTCGCACACGACCAGGGCTGGGTGCGCAAACTCGAGGAAGCCGTCCGCAACGGCCTGACCGCCGAAGCCGCGGTCGAAAAGGTGCAGAGCGATACGAAGGCGCGCATGATGCGCCTGACCGATCCCTATCTTCGCGAGCGCATGCACGATTTCGAGGATCTGGCGAACCGGTTGCTCCGGCAGCTCATCGGCCATTCGGGCCGTACCAGTGCCGAGGGCTTTCCAAACGACGCGATCATTTTCGCGCGCGCCATGGGTGCGGCGGAACTGCTCGATTATCCCCGCGCCAACATTCGCGGCCTGGTGCTGGAAGAGGGCGCGGTGACGAGCCATGTCGTCATCGTCGCGCGCGCCATGGGCATTCCTGTCGTCGGGCAGGCGGCCGGTGTCGTCGCGCTGGCGGAAAACGGCGATCCGGTCATCATCGATGGCGATGGCGGTCATGTCCATCTGCGTCCGATGGCGGATCATCAGCGTTCCTATGAAGAGAAGGTGCGGTTCCGTGCCCGCCGGCAGGAGCAGTTCCGTGCCCTGCGTTCCGTCGAGCCGGTCACCAAGGACGGGCAGCGCATTTCGCTGCTGATGAATGCCGGCCTGCTGGTCGATCTGCCGCAGCTTGCCGAATCCGGCGCCGAGGGCATCGGCCTGTTCCGCACCGAGCTGCAGTTCATGATCGCCTCGACCATGCCGAAAGCGGAGGAGCAGGAAGCCTTCTATCGCAATGTGATGAAGCAGGCGGGCGGTCACGTCGTGACGTTCCGGACGCTTGATATCGGCGGCGACAAGGTCGTTCCCTATTTCCGGGCGCATGAGGAGGAAAACCCGGCGCTCGGCTGGCGCGCCATCCGTCTCTCGCTCGACCGCCCCGGCCTGCTGCGCACGCAGCTCAGAGCCATGCTGAAGGCCGCGGCCGACAACGAGCTGAAGATGATGGTGCCTATGGTCACGGAAGTCTCCGAGATCAGGGCGGTGCGCGAGCTCCTGCAGAAGGAAGTGCAGCACCTCTCGCGCTTCGGCCACAGCCTGCCGCGCAAGCTGCAGTTCGGCGCCATGCTGGAAGTGCCGGCGCTGCTGTGGCAGTTGGATGAGCTGATGGCGGAAGTCGATTTCGTCTCGATCGGCTCCAACGATCTGTTCCAGTTCGCGATGGCCGTGGATCGCGGCAATGCGCGCGTGTCGGACCGCTTCGACCCGCTCGAGCGGCCGTTCCTGCGTATCCTGCGCGATATCGTGCGCGCCGGTGAGCGCAACAAGACGCCTGTGACGCTGTGCGGCGAGTTGGCCGGCAAGACGATTTCGGCGATGGCCCTGCTCGGCCTCGGCCTCCGCTCGGTTTCGATGTCGCCTGCCTCGATCGGCCCGGTCAAGGCGATGCTGCTTGGGCTCGACCTCAAGGCTTTGTCTGATGTCATGGAGACCGCGCTCGATGACAGGCAGCCGACAAGTTCCATGCGGGATATCCTTGCGCGCTTCGCCGAGAGCCACAATATTCCGCTTTAGCGCGTGATCCTGAAAGACACGAAGCGGTTTCCAGGCAGGATCATGCACACCACATCAAAGCAGAGATAATAAGAAGAATTGGAGTAGAGGGTGGCGAAGCTCCCCGTTGAAAAAATGCGCGAATTGGAACGCCGTTTCGGTGAGATCGAGGCGCGCATGTCCGCCGGCCCGGCCGCGGATGTCTATGTGAAGCTTGCTTCCGAATATTCCGAACTGCAGCCGGTCGTCACAAAGACCCGCGATTATGAGCGCGCTATCGCCGAGGTTGCCGATCTCGAGGCCATGCTCTCCGACAAATCAGTCGATCGCGAGATGCGCGACCTTGCCGAAACGGAGCTGCCCGAGGTCAAGGAGCGGATCGAGGCGCTGGAGAAGGAAATCCAGGTTCTGCTGTTGCCGAAGGATGCCGCCGACGAGAAGAGCGCCATTCTGGAAATCCGCGCCGGTACCGGCGGCTCAGAAGCAGCTCTTTTCGCCGGCGATCTCTTCCGTATGTATGAGCGCTTTGCTGCTACCAATGGCTGGAAGGTGGAAATTCTTTCCTCGAGCGATGGCGAAGCAGGCGGCTACAAGGAAATCATCGCCACGATCAGCGGCAAGGGTGTGTTCTCGCGGCTAAAGTTCGAATCCGGCGTCCATCGCGTCCAGCGCGTGCCGGAAACAGAAGCCAGCGGCCGCATTCATACCTCGGCGGCGACCGTCGCCGTGCTGCCGGAAGCCGAGGAAGTCGATATCGAAATCCGGCCCGAGGATATCCGTATCGACACCATGCGCTCGTCGGGCGCCGGCGGGCAGCACGTCAATACGACCGACTCGGCCGTGCGCATCACACATCTTCCCTCGGGCATCGTCGTCACGAGCTCGGAAAAGTCGCAGCACCAGAACCGCGCCAAGGCGATGCAGGTGCTGCGGTCGCGCCTGTTCGACATGGAGCGCCAGCGCGCCGACAGCGAGCGTTCCGCCGACCGCAAGAGCCAGGTCGGTTCCGGCGACCGATCCGAACGCATCCGCACCTACAATTTCCCGCAGGGACGCGTCACCGATCATCGCATCAACCTGACGCTCTACAAGCTCGACCGGATGATGGTCGGCGAGATCGACGAGGTGGTCGACGCGCTGCTGGCGGACTACCAGGCGAGCCAGCTCGCCCAGCTCGGTGAACAGGCATGAGCAGCGGGCAGGGGCCGACCGTTTCCGGACTCCTGCAGGAGGTGCGTGCCCGCTTTGCGGAGGCCGATCTCGATGATCCCGCCACGGAAGCGCGCATCCTTGTCGGCGGCCTTCTTCATCTTGCCGCCACTGAACTGGTGACGCGCGGCTCCGAGGCCATACCTGCGAAGGATGCGGCGGCGGTGCGGGCGGCGATTGCCCGCCGGCTCAACCACGAGCCGGTCCATCGAATTCTTGGGGAACGGGAATTCTATGGCCTCTCCCTGCGGCTCTCGGCGGCAACGCTCGAACCGCGGCCCGATACCGAAATTCTCGTCGATACGATGCTGCCATATGTGCGGCGTCTTGAATTCAAGGTCGGCAATGTCCATATATTGGATATCGGAACGGGGACGGGAGCCATCTGTCTGGCTCTGCTTCACGAATGCCCCAAAGCGACGGGTGTTGGTTCCGATATTTCCAGCGAGGCGCTGGAAACCGCTCGCGGGAACGCTGAGCAGAATGGCCTGGCGGCGCGGTTTGAAACCGTGCATGGAAGCTGGTTTGACGCCATCCACGAATGTTTTCACGTGATTGTCTCAAATCCGCCCTATATTGCGTCCAGTGTCATTTCCACTCTCGCTCCAGAAGTAAAGGATTTCGATCCTCCTGCGGCCCTTGACGGGGGCCTTGATGGGCTGGATGCATATAGGGCGATCGCAAAGGATGCGGCGCGGTTTCTACTCCCGGATGGCATGATTGGGGTAGAGATCGGTTACGATCAGCGTGAAACGGTGACTTCAATTTTTGAAGGAGCAGGATTTTCCCTTGTCGAAGCGGCTCGTGACTACGGCCAGAACGACCGGGTTCTTGTGTTTGAATTTCAACATTAACGCAACGTTTTGCAGCGGATTTGTGGAACCGCTATTGCTATCGCAAAGAAAAAGCTTGGATTTCCTGAGGAAGCAATATAGGTTGCGCTCACGCGTTGGGCGGCTGGGAATAAGCGAGACGATTCGCTTATCTTGGACAGCCTCGGGGATCCGCTCTTTGGTAAGAGTGTCAAAGGTTGAAGATAACCCAATGCGTGATCAGTTTAATCTGACGTAGTCGAGCGGCAGACCGGCGCTAAAGCGCAGTTTGCTTGCGGCACGCAGGCCCTGGTTCGGGAATGTCCGAACCGCGGCGGCAGGTGTCGTGTATGATTTTATCCCAACGAAGAGAATTCAGGTGAAGGATCTATGAGGCCAGGACAGCAGAACAAGCGCGGTCGGGGGCGTGGTAACAACAACAACGGTGGCGGCGGAAATAACAACAACAATTTCAACCGCAAGGGCTCGAACCCGCTGACCAGAACTTACGACAGCTCCGGTCCCGATGTGAAGATCCGCGGAACCGCACAGCATATCGCCGAGAAATACTCGGCCTTGGCTCGCGATGCCCAGAGCTCCGGCGACCGCGTTATGGCTGAAAACTACCTGCAGCATGCCGAACACTACAATCGGATCATTGCCAGCGCCCAGGCGCAGATGCAGGAGCGCTATCAGCGCGACGATCAGCACAATTACAATGACCGCGATGCAGCCGACCGTGACATCGATGATATCGATGCAAACGAGATCGATGACCAGCCGCAGATGGCGCCGCCTCCGGCTCGTCAGCACCAGGCTGCTCCGGCTGCCGCAGCTCCGGCTCCCGAGCCGGAAGCCATCAACGGCACTGGTCCGCAGCCGGTAATCGAAGGCATCCCGGCCGAAGTGGCGATCGAGGAGGAAACTCCGGCGGTGGCCGCCACCGAGCGCCAGCCGCGCCGCCGCAGTACGGGCGGCAATCGTCCGCGCCGCCAGCCGCGCCGCGGTGCTGCAGCCGAGGGCGATGACCAGGGTGAAGCCGGGTCGGGCGAAGCTCCGGCTATGGCGGATGCTACCTCGGAATAAGTCGCTCCCTGGAGCGAACTAGATGAATGAAGCGGGAATGGCGGCGGAAGCCGCCATTTCCTTTTGTACGGGCGGAGAGCTCTCTTTCGGGGGCGATCGGCGCTTCTTCAATTGCAGAAGCGTATGGAACAACTCCGGGCGGTTTTTCCATTCCGCGACCCTTTAAACTCTTCAAATATCCTCCCATATTCTCCTCAGTTGCCTTGCCGCAAATCTCAATGGCGGAAAGGCGGGGCCCGCCTCTTAAGGGGGCTCAATCTCAATCATCGGTCTGCGCCGGTCAGGGCAGAGCGATTCATGGAGGTCTCATATGAATATTGAAAAATACTCCGAGCGGGTGCGTGGTTTCCTGCAATCCGCCCAGACCTATGCGCTTGCGCAGGGTAACCAGCAGTTTGCTCCCGAACATGTGTTGAAGGTGCTTCTGGACGACGATCAGGGCATGGCTGCCTCGTTGATCGAGCGCGCCGGCGGCGACGCCAAGGCCGCGCGCCTTGCCAATGATGCGGTTCTTGCCAAGCTGCCGAAGGTTTCCGGCGGCGATGGCCAGATCTATCTCTCGCAGCCGCTCGCCAAGGTCTTTGCAGCCGCCGAGGAAGCCGCGAAGAAGGCCGGCGACAGTTTCGTTACCGTCGAGCGTCTGCTGCAGGCCCTGGCGATCGAGCCGACGGCCTCGACGTCGGAAAGCTTGAAGAAGGCTGGCATCACGCCTGTCGCGCTCAATCAGGTCATCAACGATATCCGCAAGGGCCGCACCGCCGACTCCGCTAATGCGGAGCAAGGCTTCGATTCCTTGAAGAAATATGCCCGTGACCTCACCTCCGAGGCGCGCGAAGGCAAGCTCGATCCGGTGATCGGCCGCGACGACGAAATCCGCCGCACGATCCAGGTCCTGTCCCGCCGCACCAAAAACAATCCCGTGCTCATCGGCGAGCCCGGCGTCGGCAAGACGGCCATCGTCGAAGGCCTGGCGCTGCGCATCGTCAATGGCGACGTGCCGGAATCGCTGAAGGACAAGAAGCTGATGGCGCTCGACATGGGCGCGCTGATTGCAGGCGCGAAGTTTCGCGGCGAGTTCGAAGAGCGGCTGAAGGCCGTGCTCAACGAAGTGCAGTCGGAAAACGGCGAGATCATCCTGTTCATCGACGAAATGCACACGCTGGTCGGTGCCGGCAAGGCCGATGGTGCCATGGATGCGTCCAACCTCTTGAAGCCGGCGCTTGCGCGCGGCGAGCTGCATTGCGTCGGTGCGACCACGCTCGATGAATATCGCAAGCACGTCGAGAAGGATCCGGCTCTTGCCCGCCGCTTCCAGCCCGTCATGGTCGAAGAGCCGACGGTCGAGGACACGATCTCGATCCTGCGCGGCTTGAAGGAAAAATACGAGCAGCATCACAAGGTCCGCATCGCCGATGCCGCCCTGGTGGCCGCCGCGACCTTGTCGAACCGCTACATCACCGACCGCTTCCTGCCCGACAAGGCCATCGACCTGATGGACGAGGCTGCGGCGCGTCTGCGCATGCAGGTGGATTCCAAGCCGGAAGAGCTCGACGAGCTTGATCGCCGCATCATCCAGCTGAAGATCGAACGCGAAGCGTTGAAGAAGGAGACCGACCAGGCCTCGGCTGACCGGCTGAAACGGCTGGAAACGGATCTTGCTTCTCTGGAAGAGGAAGCCGATGCGCTGACCGCGCGGTGGCAGGCCGAAAAGCAGAAGCTCGGTCTTGCCGCCGATCTGAAGAAAAAGCTCGACGAAGCCCGTAACGAACTGGCGATCGCCCAGCGCAAGGGTGAATTCCAGCGCGCCGGCGAGCTTGCCTATGGCGTGATCCCGAACCTGGAGAAGGATCTCCAGGCTGCCGAGGAGCAGGATGGCGGTCGCGATTCCATGGTGCAGGAAGTCGTCACCGCCGACAATATCGCCCATATCGTCTCCCGTTGGACCGGGATTCCCGTGGACAAGATGCTCGAAGGCGAACGGGACAAGCTGCTTCGGATGGAAGACGAACTTGCCAAGTGGGTCGTCGGACAGGGCGATGCCGTTCAGGCAGTGTCGCGCGCCGTTCGCCGTTCGCGTGCCGGCTTGCAGGATCCGAACCGCCCGATCGGCTCGTTCATCTTCCTCGGCCCGACCGGCGTCGGCAAGACCGAACTCACCAAGGCGCTCGCCCGCTTCCTTTTCGATGACGAGACGGCGATGGTGCGCATGGATATGTCGGAATACATGGAGAAGCACTCCGTTGCCCGGCTGATCGGCGCTCCTCCCGGCTATGTCGGTTACGAGGAAGGTGGGGCGCTCACCGAAGCCGTCCGCCGGCGGCCCTATCAGGTCGTGCTGTTCGACGAGATCGAGAAGGCGCATCCCGATGTCTTCAACATCCTGCTCCAGGTTCTGGATGATGGACGCTTGACGGACGGGCAGGGCCGCACGGTCGACTTCCGCAACACGATGATCATCATGACTTCCAATCTGGGTGCCGAATATCTGACCCAGTTGAAAGAAGGCGATGACAGCGATCTGGTGCGCGAACAGGTGATGGATGTGGTCCGGTCGCATTTCCGGCCCGAATTCCTGAACCGTATCGACGAGATCATCCTGTTCCATCGCCTCAAGCGCGATGAGATGGGTGCCATCGTCGATATCCAGCTGGAGCGGCTGTTGAAGCTATTGTCGGAGCGCAAGATCACCCTCGAGCTCGACGACGACGCCCGTCACTGGCTTGCCAACAAGGGTTACGATCCGGTCTATGGCGCAAGGCCGCTGAAGCGGGTGATCCAGAAATATGTTCAGGATCCGCTCGCCGAACAGATCTTGTCCGGTCAGATTCCGGATGGTTCGCTCGTCAAGGTCACCAGCGGTTCGGACCGGCTGTTATTCCGTCCGCGCCAGGCCGTGAATGAAGCGGCTTAAGCGGCACTGGTTGAAGAAAAATGCAGATGGCGGTCTTCGGGCCGCCATTTTGCTATCGGCCCCAACCGCAAATGGGAGAGGGTAGCCGCTCGGTTACTTGCTGGCGATCTGCTTCGACTTGTCGTCGCTGAGCAGCGTATCGATGCGCTTGCGTTCTTCCTGGAATTTGGCGAGCGCATCGCCTTCCAGCGACTTGCCGCCGGGCAGGCGAATGCGCAGCGGATCGACCTTCGTGCCGTTGACGATCAGCTCGTAGTGGAGGTGAGGCCCGGTCGCGAGACCCGTCGAGCCGATAAAGCCGATCACCTGGCCCTGCACCACTTTCGCGCCCGGCACGATACCCTTGGCGATGGCGCTCTGGTGATTGTAGGAGGAGACGTAGCCATTCGCATGGCGAATAAGGGTCTGATTGCCGAAGCCGCTGGAATCCCAGCTCGCCTTTTCGACGACGCCGTTGCCGGCCGCGATGATCGGCGTGCCGCGGGGTGCGGCCCAATCGACACCGGTATGCATGCGCGCGAAGCCGAGGATCGGGTGGCGGCGCATGCCGAAGCCTGATTTGAAGACACCTGTCGGAACGGGGTTGCGCAGCAGGAATTGCCGGATGCTCTTGCCGTTTTCGTCGAAATAGTCGATCGAATGATCGGCCGGATCCTCGAAGCGATAGAAGCGCGTGACCGTATCGCCGAACTTGGCATTGACATAGAGCAGCTCGGAATCGGCCGTCGCCTGCCCCTTGTCGTCGGTGACCGAGAAGAAGGCTTCCAGGGAATCCGTCGGCTTCAGCTGTGCCTGGAAATCGACATTGCTGGCAAGCAGCTTGACGACCTGCGCCACCATCTCCTTGGTCATGCCGTAGGAGAGGGCCGCGCGATAGATGCCGTCGTAGACGCTCGGCAGATCGCGTCCGGCTGTGAGCGTGGGCGCATCATTGTCGAAAGCGGTGGCGATGGCATCCAGCATCGGCGGCGCGCTGCCGGCGACGAATTCGCCACGATCGTTCTGGGCGATGGTGAGAAGATGTTTCGTGCCGCGATAGAGGCTGGCGCGGATGATCTTGGCCTGCTCACCCTTCTGAAGGATGCCGATGCGCAATACGTCGCCCGTGGAAACATTGGCCGAGCCGAAGAGCGGCTGGATCTTTGCCGTGATGTCGTCCGCGTCGGCCTTGAGGTAGCCGGCATTGGTCAGCGCCGTGGCGATCGGCATATTTTCGCGAACCGGTATGATATCGTCGGCGAATTCTTCCGTCTGCGCGGTGACCGCTTCCGGCGCCGAGACGGACATGTTTTCCTCGACGATGCGCGCGGCAAGACCCGCCGTCAGATCGACATCGGAATCGTCATTGGCGAAACGGCGAGGGTCGACATAATAGAGTGCTGAAAGCTGGGTATTGCCATCGGCCAGAACCGAGCCGTTGGAGCGGACATTCTCCTCCACCTCTTCAAGCGACATGGAACCGGCGAGCTGGAAGGGAATATCCTTGGCGGGAAAGGGCACCGTCTTCAGGCTGACCTCGGATTCCACGTCCGATCCGTAGATGGCGCCGGTCTTGTTGGCCGGCGGCGGTATGTTCTCATCGGCGGCAAAGATCGCCAGCGGATCGAAGGGCGGGTAGTTTTCGCTGGCGATGCGGTTGGTGGCGAGCGCGATCTTCACATGGGCGAAGGGTTGGCGACGCACTACCTCCTTGTCGCCGTCGCGCACGACCGTCGATACTTCGAGAATGTTGCGGTCGGACGGCTTCGAGGCGATCGCGGTGGAAATCAGGCGGGCGCCGCGGATGACCTGATCGTCGGAAGCGTCGTGGCTGTCCGTTGTCGCATAGGCTTCCGCCGGAATGGCCAGCTGCTGACGGCCGTCAAGTGCGGCAAACAGCGCGACGCCCATCAGGATGCTTGAGGTGAGGCCCGTCAGGAAGGTGCCGGAAAGCCATCGCAGCGAGACTTCGCGCCGGTCCGGCGCCCGCCTGCCATCGGCCAGGATTGGCGGCTCGTTACCGAGCGATCGGAGCATCATCTTGTCCGTCATCATGCCAATCGAGATCCGCTTCCTTTATGCGAGCCGCAGGCTTGGGGGCGAAGATGTGCATATTTATGACAGGAGTGTCAAATCGAGCGGCCGTTTTTCGCAGCGCTCGGGACCCTGTTTCCCTATAAAATACCAGGGGCGCCGGCCCGGTCCGATGCGCAAAGCTGCCGGTTCATAGCCTGTTTCGTGATTTCGGCACCGGACCTTGCGCTTCCGTGGGGATATCTGCGGGCGTTTTGCAGCGCAATCACGGCGCCCACAGGGATGTTCATAAATCTCTCATAAGAATCAATCGGTTATTTGTTTTTTGATTTTTTTCAAAATCGATAGTTGACTTGGTTCGGAGGTAGGGTCTATAAGCCCGATCACTGAACGAGGGCGGCGGCGCTGCTGGCGACGACGACTTTCGCTCTAGTGTTTCCTTGATTGGCTGCGATGCTGATTGGTGGTTCTGGGTTATGTCCTGGGATTGCGGGAATAAGGTTTTTGACTGGTTTGACTGGTCGGTTATTTGACAATTGAAGATGAGAAGAAAGAGAAACGTGGGCGGCGAAGCTTGCGGGACCTGGAGCGATCTGGGTCCTTGGAATAGACTTCGACGGTTACGTTTTGAACAAGAGAATACACCTCATTATTATCGCAGTGATGCGGATGATGATGGGTGTGAGTTCTCGTCGATTCAGAATGACGTGATTTAGTCGAGATTGAATTCTCAACATGAGAGTTTGATCCTGGCTCAGAACGAACGCTGGCGGCAGGCTTAACACATGC